>CAZYDG010000063.1:0-37873 GCA_964645835.1 uncultured Syntrophaceae bacterium | reverse complement strand
AGAATTTGACCGAAAATGCTGTTAAATCTATTCATCGGGGTGCATCCTTTCCAGGTTTTGTTTTTTCTTTTGGCGAAGAAAACTTCTACCTGAATCTGTGCACCCTTTTCAATTGCTAATAACTATCTTGGACAGATGTGTATCTAAATAAATAACCATTTCTGACATAGCATCCAGAATTGCTGCCTTTTCCCATTCTGACTTGCGTAGTGCTTCTTCACTTCGCTTCCATTCCGTGATGTCTCGCCATATGCAGTGATAGATTGGTTTTTCAGAGAATTCGATGTATTTTGCAGTTACATAAACATTTCTGATTTCACCTTGCTTGGTCCGGTGTCGGGTTTCAAAATCAGCTCTTCCCTCGCGGATTACCTGTGATATATGTAACTGGGTTTCTTCCGGTGTTTCTTCAATTTCCAAATCAAAGATTTTTAGATGAGAAAATTCATTTCTGGAGTATCCGAGTTGCCGATGTGCAGTTTCATTAAACTCTAGAATCCTTGCTGTTGATGGGTCAATAATCACAATACCGACAGGTGAATATTCGAACAACAACCGGTAGCGAGATTCAATATCACGTAATGATCGTTCTACTTTCTGCCTCTTGCTATCCAATTGTTCCAGTTCTTGAATTCTTCTTTTTAATGCAAGATTCTCATCCTGGAGTTCTTGATTGTTTCTGCATTCGTCATTCATCTGATCATCCTAAATTGAAATAAAAGATGTGCAGCTGGTTAATATAAAAACGACAACTGTTAAACACATAAATCATCTCTATGTATCTTGATCTATATTTCTGTTTCGCCATGCTTGACAGTTTAAGTATAGGATTCACAATTTGTTACCTGTCCTGAAGAACCAGATGAGAATTTTAGCATATATTTTCCTCTAAGATTTTTTTGCTCTATGCCAGAGTTGGTTCGGCCGATAATCCCAACCAATATCATCGATACCTGCTTAATCTGCTCAGCCTGGGCATTCATCTCTTCCGAAGCGGCGGCTGATTCCTCAGCGCTGGCAGCAGTTGACTGAATGACTTTATCCATTTCCGCTACGGCTCTGTTTATCTGATCTATGCCGCTTGACTGTTCGTGTGACGCCGCTGCTATTTCACTAACCAGAGCCCCAACTTTTGTCGCATTTTCAGAAACTTCAGTAAACGCTGTGTTCGTGTCTACAACTACACTTGAGCCTTTACGTATCTTCATAACTGATATTTCAATCAAATTTGATGTGTTTTTAGCTGCCTCCGATGCCCGACGGGCGAGGTTTCTCACTTCCTCCGCCACAACGGCAAATCCGGCTCCCGCTTCTCCTGCACGGGCCGCTTCAACTGCCGCATTGAGGGCCAGCAAATTTGTCTGGAATGCTATCTCGTCTATTGTCTTAATGATCTTTGATGTCTCATCACTGGCTGCCGTTATCTCACTCATGGAGCTGGTCAGCTCATCCATGGATGACTTGGCCTTTTGTACAATCCGGTTCGCCTGTTTCATCAGGCCATCAGCCTGGGCGGCATGCTCGGCATTTTGTTTTGTCATGGAAGCCATCTCCTCAAGAGAAGAAGATGTCTCTTCCAGTGCCGACGCCTGTTCCGATGCACCTTCGGCCAATGACTGGCTGGATGCAGATGCCACCTGGGTCGCCCCTTCGCTCAGTTCTTCCACAGCTTTTGTAATTGGAACGGAAATGCTCCTGGCAAAATAAACGACAACCGCTGTTGTTATTATGAGGAAAACAACACCGATAATGATGATGAAGTTACGGATTGAACGGCCTGTTGATAAGAATTCATCAGTATCCTGTGTGATAATGACATACCATCCTGTTATGGGAATGGGCGCAAATCCGGCTATTTTATTTACTCCATTATAAATATAGCCTTGAACTCCTGTTTGCTTTGCCATCAGTCGTTTAGAAATCTCTTCCATGCCTTTTGTCTTCGTCACATCGACAACCATGATCTTAGACTTGTCAGGGTGGGCAATAACGGTCCCAGTCTGATCAAGTATATAGCCATAGCCGGTCTTTCCTATTTTAGCTGTCACTTTCTCTGCAAAATATTCCAGTTTAAGCACCACAACAACCGCACCTATGAATTGTCCGTTATTTGAGACAGGTGAACAGACTGTCACTACCGGATTGCCTGATTTCTTCGATTTAACTGCATTTGAAAAATTTGACTTCCCTGCTTTTGCTATCTTGAAGTATTCACGGTCACCGAGTGATATGCCTTTCATAGAATTGTTTGTACCGTCGGCCACTATGGTGCCGTTTACATCGGTCACAACAACGATTTCATAATCATTTATACTCCGTGCCATTGTATTTGAGAGTATTTTAGCCATGTCCTCCGCAGCATTGGGTGAACTATTTTCGGCGGCATTAACGGTATCTCTGCTCGCGGCAATCTCAGCCGCCATTTTAAATTCCGCTGCAAGAACTCCCTGGACAAGGTTTGCAAGTTTTGCGGCATCAGCACCTGCCCGTTCCTCTGCAGCAGATTCGAGAGCAGAAGAAGACTTGATAACGGCAAAAAGTCCAACAATTAAAAGCGGTACCATAACCGCCACTATTCCTCCTGTAACCAATTTAATTCCCAGAGTTGTCTTTTTCATTTTCATCTCCTCCTCATTATAGTTAAATCTCCATTGAACTCTTCTTGACAGGAGATCTTTTTCTAATTGGATTGCCTGTGGATGCTTTATTAATCATCCTCTGGAGTACGGAAACAGCCTCGCGGTAGCTGCTGTCGCATGCACTAAGAAAACGCGGATTTAAAAGATGACCCTGCAAGATAATGTCAGGGTTGCTGCTGTGCATTATTAAAATGATTCTCACCCCCCAGAGTAGATCGCGAAGGGATAGAATATTATCATAATCATTCTGATCAGATGCCAGCAGGATCACTATCGCATTGCGGATTCCCGGACGGCAGATTTCACCTGAAAGCTCATGGATGCTTGTACATACTTTCAGATTTTCTGTGGGAACCATATTTTTTGCGGAACATAGGAGTTCCTCATAGTACCCGGTATGGACTTTTGAATAAATTATTATCATCATCTCCAATTCCAATCGTTAGATTTGTCTGCAGTAAAGATCAAGATATGTGCCAGGATGCCCTTTTAGGTACCTGCTGATTTTTGCTTTATAATTTAAAACGGTTACGGAAATAAAAAAGGCGACTGGTGTTTATGGGGGGAGGAAAACTTTTAATCTGAGTTTTCCTCATAAGAAGTGATTTTAAACAAGATTATTATAAATCGTTATATATTGAAGAGTTACTTATTGTTTTGCGGAATGAAACTAGTTTTGTTTTACGAAACAATCGATGGTGCATTTTTCTTGATGTTGTGCTTATTCAAAAGAACATACAACCTGACTCGCGAGAGTCCTGATATCTTGCATGCCTCATTTATGTTGCCTTCAACTGACTCCATGAGATCCTGAAGATATTTCTTCTCTTCGTTAGAGGCGGCCGCTTCCCTGCGTTCTTTCAGTGTTCCAAATTGTTTGTTTAATAAATTCTCATTCTTTTTGTCTTGTACTGATTCACGGGCTATTTGGACACGAATATTCACCGGCAAGTGCTTGGGATACAATATGGGCTCTGCATCTGCCACGGCCAGGCAGCTTTCAATAGCATTGACCTGCTCACGGATATTTCCCGGCCATTCGTAGGAACAGAGGACATCAAAAAATTCTGGTGAAAAGCCCTTTGTTTCCTTACCGTATAATGCGCATAATTTGTTGACATAATAAAAACATATCTCCCGAATATCACTAGGATGCTCTCTCAAAGGGGGTAAGTCAATTACCATAGCGCGTAAACGAAATAGAAGATCCTGCCTGAATTTACGATCCTTGACCATTCCTTCAAGATTCCGGTTTGTTGCAGCAACCAGCCGGAAGTCGCTCATTATTTCCTTTTGACCGCCAACTGTGCGGAAATGCCGTTCCTGCAAGACCCTGAGAAATGCCCTTTGAGCAGATAAAGGAAGCTCTCCAACTTCATCCAGGAAGAGGGTTCCACCATCTGCCTGCTTTATCAAGCCGGTATGGGATCTGTCCGCGCCTGTAAAAGCACCTTTCTCATGGCCGAAGAGCACGCTTTCTATTATTGTTGGCGGAAGGGATGCACAGTCTACCGTTACAAATGCACCATCCGATCTCGCGCTATTATTATGTATGGCCCGTGCAAACAGCTCTTTTCCTGTGCCTGTTTCTCCGTATATTACCACCGGAGCGTTGCTTGCAGCGGCCTGTGCTACCAGCTTCAGACATGATTCCATGATTTGACTGCTTCCCACTATCCCTTCGCGCTTCAGCAGCAGAGGTTCTTTTCTGCTCTCCTTTGCTTCCCTGTATTGCAGAACACGCATAAGGGGAAGTTCAATCAACTTCTTCACCAATGGCTTTTCAATAAAATCCCATGCCCCGTTTTTGATGGCCAACTCAGCGCTATCGGGACTTCCGTATCCGGTTATGATTATTACCTCGGGATTAGAAGGAACTGCCTGGATTTCCGGGAGCAGCATCAAACCATTGCCGTCAGGAAGCTGTATGTCAAGAAATACTACATCGAAGGAATACGACCAGGCTTCCCTCAGCCCCTGTTCCGCCGTCTGAGCGCAGATGACCTCATGCCCCATATCCCTGATCATTTCGGTAAGCATTGCAGAATTAAGCGGATCGTCATCAATTATCAGGACTTTTCCCACAGAAACTTTCACCCCTCATTAATCATGATCCAACGCCGCCCGAACAGCAACGGCCAGTTGCTGTCTTATCATGGGTTTCATAATAAGAGAACTAAATCCTAGAGCCTTGACATTTTCCGGCGTTACTGATTCGCTGAAACCTGTGCAGAGAATTATAGGTATTTCCGGCTTGATTCTCATTATATCTTTCGCCAACTCCAGGCCGGTCATTTCAGGCATCGTCATGTCGGTTATGATCAGGTCAAAGATACCAGGATTAGATTTAAAAAGATTCCATGCTTCAATACTGCTTCTTGCTCCTGTCACTTCATAGCCAAGAGAAATAAGCGTAATTTTACCAATTTTAACAAGTTCTTCATCATCGTCCACAAAAAGAATGCGTTCCTTACCATGCGGGAGTGATCCTTCATGATGTTGCGCACCATTGTCAGCAATATCAGAAAGCAAAGACAAATAAACATTTACATCAGTGCCCTTTCCCAACACGCTTTGTACAGTTATTTCACCACCATAGTTTTTCACTATTCCATAGACCACGGATAATCCCAAACCTGTTCCTTCTCCCGGTTTCTTGGTTGTGAAGAAAGGATCAAAGATCCTTCTTAAGTTTATGGGATCAATTCCAACGCCAGTGTCACTTACCGTCAATTTGAGATACATGCCTGGCGCAAGACTCTGTGCCAGTGAAGAATTTCCCGATGTTATTTCCTCCGGAATCAGAGAAACCTTGAGCGTGCCTTTTTTCCCTTTCATGGCGTGAGCTGCGTTCGTACAGAGGTTCATCATTATCTGGTGGATGTGCGTTGGCGCAGCGAGAATAAGATCCGGCTCGGTATGTATTTCCTGACGTATATTGATTGTGGAAGGCAAAGAGGACCTCATGAGCTTCAATACTTCCTTGATGATGGGGCTGACTCTCATCGGGAGCAGTTTTTCATCATTCTGACGGCTGAATGCCAGAATTTGTTTTACGAGATCCCTTGCCCGCTCGCCGGCGCTGAATACCTGTTCAAGATAATGACGTATGGGGCTGTCGTTATCAATTTTCCCCATCGCAATTTCTGAATATCCCAAAACCGCACTGAGGATATTATTAAAATCGTGAGCTATTCCGCCAGCTAACGTTCCTATGGCCTCCATTTTCTGGGACTGGCGCAACTGTGATTCAAGATTGATGCGTTCCGTGATATCTTGTGCCGTTTGAATCACGCCGATAATTTCTCCATTTGTTCCAAAAATCCTTTTTGCCTGTATTGACATCGTTCGCTCTTCATCATGGAGGAAAATGCTTCCAATCACATTTAATGCATCTGTTGAGAATTCGCTTCGTTTGAGACCCCTGTGACTGAATTTTTTTATGATGTCGTCATCTGTCATTTCCATCATCAATTCGGCAATCGAGGGAGTTTCTTTACCCTCATGAAGAAATCTCAGGTCCAGTTTTTTCCCCAGCATTGCCTCCTTGGTTCTTCCGGTATATATCTCGTTACTCCTGTTCCAAAGAATGACATTCTTGTCCTGATCAATCATGAAGGCGGGTACCGGTGTGCCGTCCAAAATCGATGCCAGCCTCTGCCTCTCTGCCAATAACGTATTCTCCATCTGCTTTCTGTCGGTAATGTCCCGAATCGTTTCAATAGCTCCAACGACTGCTCCTTTATTGTCATAAAGAAGTGATGCCGTTCCTAGCAGATAAGCAGCTTTTCCTTTTAGATTATTGATATAAGATTCCCCAATGAGCATTTCCTCTTGCCGCTTGACTTTCCGATACCTTTTCTCGATTTCTTCCTCTATTGGCGATAAGACGAAGTCGATGAGAATGGGCCGTCTTTCACCGTAAAAAGGAATGGCATATTCGTAATCACTCTTGCCGATCATATCCTCTGCCTTGACCCCCGTCATAAGTTCGATTGAACGGTTCCACGCAATGACCTCGTTAGAATCGTTGATGACAAAGGTAGCATCCGGGAGAAAGTCTATTATATCGGCGAGTTTCCGTTGCGAGTCCTTCAAGTCATTTATAGCCTTCTTGCGTTCGGTAATGTCTTCAATGGTTGTTTCGTAGTATAGCGTACCGCCTGAATCATCAAGCACTGCGCGAGAATTTAAGACAGTCCATATTTTGCTTCCATCCTTGCGATAGTTCTCTGCTTCAAAGCATTCAACATGGCCCTCTATTTCCATGATTTCCTTAAATCTTTCCCTATCTTCTCGGTGTACATATATTTGATTGGACATGTCCATTACAGACTGTATTATATCATCCGGTGATTCATAGCCGTACATTCTGGCTCCTGCAGGGTTTGCCTTTAAATATCTGCCACCGGGTGTAGTTTGAAAAATGCCCATTACTGCATTTTCGAAAATAGCGCGGTAATTTTCTTCACTTTTACGGAGAGCCTGCTCGGACTCCTTACGCTCGGTGATGTCTCTCCATGTTGAAAAAAAAGCATTCTCATTCTCCAATCTTATCATGTCGATATTGAGAAGAGCCCAGAAGGTTGAACCGTCCTTTCGCTTCAATTCAACTTCATAATTTCGTAAGTACCCATAATCCGATATGGTCTTCAAAACATGTTTCCGCTTATCAGGATGAGCGAAAATATCTCGAGCTTTTATGGTCCTCAATTCCTCTTCTGAATAACCTGTCAACTCTCTTGCAACCTTATTGAAAGCCAGAACGGAATCCTTGTTTGATGAGATCGTCATGCCAATTGGCGCGGCATCAACAAGAAATCGGTATCTCTCCTCACTCAGCTTCAACGCCTTCTCCGCCTTCTTCCGGTCTGTGACATCTCTGGCAGCAGCGTAAATGAGTTCTCTCCCGGGATAGGAGCGCCACTCAAGCCATCGATAGGATCCATCTTTGCATCTATTGCGATTGACAAAATTCATGACAGATTCGTTTCGATCCAGTTGAGATATGGCATTAAGCGTCGGCTCAATATCTTCAGGATGTACAAGATCCACAAAACGCTGCCCTTCCAGTTCGGCCAATGGGTAACCGAGTGTCAATTCCCATTGCTGGTTCAGGCGCAGGAAGTACCCTTTCTTATCCGCAATGCAGAAGAGATCCAGTGCATTTGTAAAGTAACTATCAAGTTCTTCTGTTTTCTCCCGTAGAGCCCTTTCTCTTTCAGAAAGTGATTCGGCCATCTCATCAAAGGCCTCAGCAAGCCGCCCGAGTTCATTATCAGTGTGAGGAATATCCGACACAACATCCCTTTCGCCATGTTTGAACCTGTTAGTGACGGCAACCAACTTGTTTAGAGGATTGGCAATCAATTGGCTTCCTAAATACACAGCCGATATAAGGGCAAAAACAAAAACGATCCCCAGGGAAAAAAGATTCCTTTTGGTAACAGCCAAGACTTCAGCCATAGCGCTTTCTTCCGGTATGCCCACCCGTAAATACAGATAGGGTGGGGAGTCTTTTGTGAGTCGGAACTTCTTGTAGGCATATATCCTCTTGACACCGTCAACTCCCTTTTCAGTGAAATTACCCTCGTCAGATTCTCCGGTCATCGGAAAATGCAGTTGTGATGAAACCTGAAGACCGATATATTTATCTCCTTCCGGATAACGATAAAGACGTGTCCCTTTATGATCTTCAAGAACCAGTACCGACTTCTCCGGTAACCTGACATCAGAAATGATGTGATCATATCGTGATAAATCCAGATTAACCGCGAGGACCCCTTTCACTTTGCCATCGTTTCCCAAAACCGGGTAGCTGAAAGCAAACACCGGTCTCTCCGTTATCATCGTCAACATGTATTCGCCGGTTGAAAATTTACGGGTTGACAGTGCATCTCTGAAATACTTTTGGTCTTTGAAATTCCAGGGTTTTGCTGGAATCGACGAGGAGTGAACAATGCCATTGCTGCCGATTAAAAATATGTTTGCATAAACGGGGTTCTCGGGAAGCAGGCGCCTGAAAAGGGCATTGCAGGCTCGAGCGTCCATCTGCCGTATTTCCGGCATTCCAGACAGTGTAATGAGGAATTGGCGACTGCTTTCAGTAATCACCTGTTGCCGGTTTGATATGGCCTGCATTATGCTGAAGTTCGACCGGGTTACGGCATATTCCTTAAGGCGCCTTTGCTCAATTCCGGAATATAATATGATGCCGAGTGCAGGAATAATAGAGATGACTACCAGAGATATTAACTGTGTTCTGACGGACCACCTGGAAAAAAAGGTCATAAGATAACCTCGTCCGGTTAATTCAGACTATTGATCAGTTTCTAAGAAAGAGGCCAACTACTGTAAACTATTGACTATCATTTGAAAGGAAGGATGTCCATTGAATTTATCAAATACTCGCCGGCAGGAAAACTTTCATGTCAGATGCCCCAAATCAATTGAGCCATGTCAGTGAATGTTTCAACCCAAACGATTGAGGCATCCTAGCAGGATGTTGAAAAACGCCCATCCCGCGCTTTCACGGGGACGGCGTCTGCTTCGTTGCGCTGCAAGGATCCCCCGCTTTCGCGGGGGCAGGCTACATCGACGTACTTCTATTTACGCCTCTTTCCTCGATTTTGCGCGCCTTGCATCTGGACATCCCGTATCAAGTACGGGACAAGCTTTTGAAAAGCCTGCCAAAATCAAGTTTTTCAACAACCTGCTAGAGATGTTAAATTCATCGAAATTATGAAAGGTTATGAATAATCTTCGTACTTTTATAAATCATGCGAATCAAGAATTACCATCCAGAACTTCCCTGATCTTTGCGGCCAGGGCATCTTTTGAAAATGGTTTCTGGATGAAGTGGACCCCCTCATCCAGAACGCCATGGTGAGCAATGACATTGGCCGTGTATCCTGATGTAAATAGACACTTGATATCCGGGTACAGGCCAATAATGTTTTTTGCCAAATCCCGGCCATTCATTTCTGGCATGACCACATCGGTCATTAAGAGATCTATATTACCGTGGTGCTCACGGGCGAGAGAGAGTGCCTCTACTGGTGTTGTCGCAGATAGTACATTATATCCCAGCATCTCAAGCATCAGTCTGCTAATATGTAACAATGACGGTTCATCCTCTACGACCAGCATGGTTTCCCGGCCCTTAGCTGCCGCGGGCAATCTGTGCCCGTTCAATGCTTTTTGATGCACCCTTGCCAACATGCCGCGGAAGATAGATTTTAACGGTCGTCCCGTGACCCGGTTCACTGTATAAATTGATGAATCCTTTATTCTGTTTTACGATTCCATATACTGTTGCCAACCCAAGACCCGTGCCCTTTCCCAATTCCTTCGTTGTGAAGAAAGGCTCAAAAATATTAGAGAGAATCTCTTTGTCCATACCGCAGCCATCATCGCTGATTGCCAGCAAGACATAGTCTCCGGGAATAAATTCCGCATGATCTCTGCAATAGGAATCATCAAAAGTGATGTTGGCTGTTTCAATGGTGATCTTGCCAATTTCTGCTATGGCATCCCGGGCATTGACGCAAAGATTAGCAAGTATCTGGTCAATCTGTGAGGGATCAATATTCACCGGCCATAGGTCGGCACTTGGCAACCATGCCAGGTCGATATCCTCACCTATGATCCTTTTTAGCAAATTTGACATGTTCCCGATCGCCTTATTTAAATCAAGAACCCGTGGTGAAATCGTCTGCTTGCGGGCAAAGGCCAGAAGCTGCCCCGTAAGGACTGCTGAACGTTGAGCAGCTTTATGGATTTCCATCAGATCTCTGTGAATAGGCTGGGAGGCATCAAACTGCTCCATGGCCATTTCCGTACGGCCAATAATCACCCCCAGCATGTTGTTGAAGTCATGGGCCACACCACCTGCCAAACGGCCAATGGATTCCATCTTCTGGGCATGAGCGAGTTGTTCCTGCATTCTCTTTTCTTCGGTTATATCCCGAACGATTCCCAGGATGCCAATGATCTCTCCGGCGGCATTCCGTAAAGGGGCATTTGTTTGTACGACCCAACCTGCACGGCCGGATTGGGGAATGTTGTGATGGAATGTCCTGGAATTGAAAGCCTCACCGTTCAGGATTCTTTGGAGATCGTCGACAGCGCCGCTTTCCACCATGAAATGAAACAGTTCAGTTGGGGTTTTACCCTCTACCTCAGAGAAGTTTAACCCCGTAAGCTTTTCCATATAGGGGTTCCAAAGCTGATAGCGCATTTCATGATCATAGACAATGATGCCTTCCTGGGCGCTGTCGATAATGTGCTTGTTGAAAAGAAGGGCGTTGTTAAGGTTCTCCTCGGCCTTCTTACGTTCGGAAATGTCCTTGATTGATTCTATCGCCCCAACTATGTTTCCATCCAAGTCGTAAAGTGGAGCAACTTTGGCAAAAACATAGGTTCCATTTCCGTTGTACAGGGCGTTGCAGAATACTTCTGCGCTGAGATAATCTCCTTCGCGGTTTACAAAGGGATATTTCTCGATAATAGTATCATTATTTTCCCACACAAGATCCATGAGTTGCGGGCGTCTCACTCCATAAAAGGGGATAGTATACTCATAATCGCCCTTGCCGATCATTTCTTCCGCTTTTAACCCAGTCATTCTCTCAATGGCTTTGTTCCATATAGTTATCTTCTTTTCTGCGTCAATCGCCAGTGTTGCATCAGGCAGAAAATCAATCATTTCGTTGAGGCGCCGTTCAGATTTGCGCCGCGCCTCATCAGATAGCTTGCGCTCGGTGATGTCCATGGAATTTCCCAGGATGGCGCGCCTGCCTTCGTAGGTAATGTAGGTAACCGTTTCCATGATCCAGCGAATCTGCCCTTCTTTTGTGACAATCCTGAATTCATGCGGCGACAAGACATCTCCCCGCAGCATCTTGTGAGAATTTTCAAGTGTACTGTTTAAGTCTTCCGGATGGACGATGCTATTGGATGGCCTGCCAATCAGCTCTTCCGGTCTATATCCGGCAAAGGAGGCTGCGTTATCGTTAAGAAAAACGAACCGGCCATCCTGCACGACATAGACACCTGCGAAGGATTTTCCGACGTAGTTCTTGTAACGATCTTCGCTTTCCTTGAGCGCCATTTCCACCATCTTGCGGTCGGTAATGTTCTGACTCGTACCTTCGAAATACAGGGTCTTTCCATTGCTTTTGTTAACCGACCTGATGCTTATTGAACACCATATAATGCTGCCATCCTTACATATTGATTGAAGCTCAAAATCTTTTACAAAGCCCTGTCGGTTCAAAAGGCTTATTACCTCAGATCTGTCTTCCGGATTCTTGTATATTTGCGTGCCTATATCAGTAATCGATTGAATAAGATCTTCAGGAGAATCATACCCGAGCATGTTTGCGGTATAAGGATTGGCATATAGATAACGTCCCTCAAGAGATGTCTGAAAAATTCCTACGGGCAGGTTATCGAGAATCTCTCTTAATCTTTGTTCAGAAAGCTTCGACTGATTTTCGGATGAATTGATGATGCCTGAACATGAAGCTTCATCCTCAAAAGAATTTTCTTCTCTTAGTTTCTTGAAACTGTTTAATTCCTCTTCCAGGAATCTTACCCTCTGTTCCAGTTCCTCATAGGATGGTTTTTCGATCATGAAAAGCCGGTCTCCAGTTCATGTGAAATTGTTTTAACAATTATTATTTTCTTCATTTTGGCAATCTAAGAAAAGCAGGTGCTTAAATATAGCACCTCTATCCAGATTCCTTTTTGCAACCATCATTAAGCACCCCTGCTAGTTGAATAGCTTTTACAGGCTATAAAAATTAGCTGATTTATTCAATGGATATTTGGCTGCCTGATAGAGATTGACAGGGATAGGCGGAAAGCGTATTTTGCATAAAGTGCGTCAAGATAAATATAAATGCACATTTTGGAACAGATTAGGATAATCGGCAAAATAATCATTATCCTGTGTATTTAAACGAAAGTCTTTTATGGGAGGTTAATTATGGATAAAAATGAAAAAGCGACAAAGACCGTAACAAGACGAAATTTTCTGAAAGCGACAGGCGGGGCCGTAGCGGTGGCGGGTATGGCTTCGACCGGCATCCCCATGGGTTCGGCGACGGTGGAAGCGGCGCCCATTCCGAAGAAATGGCACGAAACCTTTGATGTTGTCGTTATCGGAAGCGGGTTTGCGGGTCTGGCTGCCGCCTATGAGGCCAAGAAAGCCGGCGCGTCGGTGGTGGTTCTGGAAAAAATGCCGACTCCGGGTGGCAATTCCATCATCAACGGTGGCGTTGTGTCGGCAGCGGGTTCGCCCAAAGAAGCGCAGGAAGGCATCAAGGACTCGCCGGAACTGCTGATTCAAGACATGTTGACTGCCGGCCTTAATCTCAACCATGTCGAGTTGGTCAAGATGGTTGCCTACAACTCCACTGCAACGGTCCAGTGGACCATCGATGAACTGGGCGTCAAGTATAAGGATAAGTTGACTCAGGAGGGCGGCCACAGCGTGCCCAGAATGTACAGCACCTACAACCAGAGCGGTTCGGCCATTGTGACGCAGCAGCTCTTGAAGCTCAAGGAAATAGGCGTCCAGCCCAGGTTGAAGAGCTTACTGACCAAGATCTACCGTGATGATGACGGCAGGGTGAAGGGTGTCGAGATTCGCGAAGGATATGCCTTCCCAAACGCGACAAGCGGAAAGGTAAAAAACATTAAGGCACGCAAGGCCGTTGTTCTTGGTACGGGCGGCTTCGGCAATGACGTGGCATTCCGGACGCTCCAGGACCCGCGACTGGTCGCTGACTTCCCCTCGACGAATCAACCAGGTGCCACATCAGAAGCAATCCGCGAGGCCTTGCGCATCGGATGCATGCCTATTCAGCTCTCCTGGATTCAATTGGGCCCTTGGGGCAGCCCTGATGAGAAAGGCATGGGGTTGGCGCCGTTCTTTGCCCAGTTGTGTTGCGCCATGTATGGTTTGTGGATCGACACGAAGACAGGCAAGCGTTTCGTGAACGAATTGGCGGACCGGAAGATCCGTGCCGATGCCATCATTAAAGTGGGAAATAAATGTATCGCCTTCACCGATGCCGGTGGCTATGCCATTGGTCAGAAGCTCCTGGGAGACATAATGCCGAAAATTATTGAAAGAGGCGTTGTCAAATCCTACAAAACCCTGGAAGAGATGGCCGCGGCTTATAATTGTCCGATTGAACCTTTGAAGGCCACCATTGATAAGTTCAACAAGGGGGTTTTAGCCGGAAAGGACGAAGAATGGGGTCGTTATCTCCAGAAGAATCAAAAACCTCTCGATGCAGGTCCCTATTATGCCCTGCGCCTGACGCCAAAGGTTCACCATACCATGGGGGGCATCAACATCAACACGAAGGCCCAGGCCACCGATGTCAGTACGGACAAACCAATTCCCGGCCTCTATGCAGCCGGTGAAGTCACAGGCGGCGTCCATGGGGCCGTTCGCCTGGGCAGTTGCGCGACCCTTGATTGTCTGATCTTCGGTCGTATCGCCGGCCAGAATGCGGTGAAAGAAAAGGCCTGGGGATAGCCATTTGGGATAACCTGCCTGAAGTAATCGGAAGGAGGCCGCCCAGTTGCGACCTCCTTCTATTCCATGCTGATTTTAGCGGAGGATGATTATGGGGATAAGAATAAAACCGCGATATGTCGGGCCGATCTTCATTGTCTTAATCTGTTTTTTATGTGCGTTGTCGCTGGTTCAGGTTGCATCGGCAGCGCCAAAACAAAATCTCAAGGCAAAAGGTGGCGATTGCGCAGCCTGTCATGGCAATGAAAAGGTCTTGCCTGAAGGCCATCCCTATACAAAGGCCATGAACGCGAAAAGCTGCCTGGCCTGCCATAAGGAAGAGAAGACGTCGCTGGCGGGCAAGATGCCGGGCGGCCATGTCCATCGGCTCTCAGACATTACTTGCGCTTCATGCCACGGGAAGGTGAAAAAGCCTGAAGCCGTAGCGATGGACAAATGCATTGCTTGTCACGGCAGTACGGACAAGCTGGCAGAGAAAACATCGAAGGTGAAGCCCGAAAATCCCCATACCTCTCCTCATTACGGGACAACGCTGGACTGTACCTTATGCCACAAACAGCATGCCAAGTCGGAAAATTATTGCAATCAGTGTCATAAATTTGATTTCAAAGTGCCTTAACGAACATGAGAGCATATTTATGGAGTAAAAGAAAAGCAGGCTATTCATGGATGATGGCCTGCTTTCTTTTACTTTTGTGGCCATTTGGTGCTTGGGCGACCGATCCGGTCTCTCCCCCGTTCATTAAGTTCCTTGGGGCGGCCCGGATGGTGAGCGGCTCATCTTATCTGGTCAATACGGGCAGTCTGCGAATACTCATCGATTGCGGGTCTTTTATGGAAGGGGCGGGCGGCGGAAAGAGCAACCGCCCGGACATTGATCCTGCCGGAATCGATATCATCATCTTAACCCATGCCCACGCCGATCACGCCGGACATTTGCCCATTCTCCATCGGCAGGGATTCCGGGGCAAGGTGTTCGCCACGAATGCCACCAAGGCCCTCCTCGGTATTACTCTGGAGCAGTCCCGGAAGATTATGGAAGAGAAGGGCGAATACGACTATAGCCGGGAAGATATCGATGGTGTATTGAGTCGTTTTACCGGCCTGCCGTACAATAAAAAGATTGTCCTGTCGCCCCAGGTAAGTCTGAGATTCCGTGACGCCGGTCATATCCTCGGGTCGGCTATGGTGGAGTTGTGGATCAGAGACAAGACGGGACCCATCAAGATCGTCGCCACGGGCGACATGGGGAGCGGCATCATTCCCCTCCTTCCTCCCCCTACCATCATAGAGGATGGAGACTATGTTCTCATCGAGTCCACCTACGGGCCTATGAAGCGAAGTGAGCTTAATGAGAAGGCATTTGGGGAGTACATCGCACGGACCTTGGCAATGGGCGGCAGTGTCCTTATCCCAGCCTTCACGCTTGACCGGACCCAAAAGGTCCTCTATGTCCTGGGGAATCTGAAAAAAGCCGGCATCATTCCGGCAGATACTCCCGTTTATGGGGACAGCTCCAGCGCCGACGCCATCACGCGGGTGTATCGGAGATATGGAACCTATCACGCCCAGTACCGGAAAGCCGAGGCCGATCCCCTGTCATTTCCCGGGTTCCGCCAGGTGCGGGGCGCCGCTTCGCTGGCGGCCCATGACGTCGGCCGTCCTGCCGTTTATGTCACTTCGAGCGGGATGCTCGATCACGGACAGGCACCCAGGCATTTGTCCAGAATGATCGGGGATGAGCGGAACCTGCTGGCCATCGTCAGTTGGCAAGCGCCGGGAACGATAGGAGCGAAGCTTCAACAGGGCGTAAAGACAATCGCTATTCCCGGCGATGAACCTGGTGGCGCGGAGTTGCCTCCGGAACGGTCCGTAAAGATACGGGTAAAAACCTTTGATATCTTCTCCGGACATGCTGACGGTTGTGGCCTTTTGACCTGGCTGGCCCATTTCCGCCGCACGAAGAAGGTGATGGTCGTCCATGGGGAAGAAAAGAATGCCCTGGGTCTGGCCCGCATCATTCGGGAAAATCTGGGGTTTGATGCCGTCGCCCCATCCCTGGGTGAGACGATTTCCCTCCGGGCAGCTGCCGACGATCATCTGAGAAACGCCATTATATCACCCTGCAAAGGGGTGACTGTCTCTCCCGGTTTTTCTTTTCCTGCCGATTGATGGAAGATATAAATCCACTCTGTTTACCCAATTTGATTTAAGTCAAGGAATAGGTTTTCGTGTTTCTGTAGATTGGCCTCACATTGACCATCCGTTTCCATGAACAGATCCGGGATGGCGCAAATTCAATTTCAGGAGGACAATATGTTTTGTTTTCAGTGCGAACAGACGTTAAGGGGTATAGGATGTATAAAGGCAGGCGTGTGCGGCAAATCGTCCGATGTGGCTGCTCTCCAGGATCTTCTGGTTTATGCCCTGAAGGGGCTTTCCCAGGTTGCCGTCGAAGGGCGGAAAGTGGGAATCAACGACAAGGCCGTCAATATCTTTACCGTCAAGGCCCTCTTTTCAACCCTGACGAATGTGAATTTCGATTTTGACCGTTTTATTCCATTAATCACGGAGTGTGTGGCGAAACGGGAGGCTTTGAAAGACAAGATCCGCACCGTCGCAGGGTCCGTTCCATTTCCCGACGGGCCTGCCACATTTGACCCCGCCGGTGAACGGGAAGGGTTGATCGCCCAGGGTGAAGCCGTGGGTGTCCAGTCCGATCCGTCCCGTCCCTCGATGCCGATATCCATTCTCTGCAGCAGCTTCTAATCTATGGCATCAAAGGCGTTGCCGCCTATGCGGACCATGCCCAGATCCTGGGTCAGGAAGACGACGCCGTTTATGCTTTCTGTCAGGAAGGACTGGCGGCGACATTAAAAAATGACATCCCCTTGAATGACTGGGTCGGTCTAGTCCTCAAGTGCGGAGAAATCAACCTGCGGACCATGGAACTTCTTGATGCGGGAAACACCGGAGCTTACGGCCATCCCGTCCCTACGTCTGTTCCTCTGGGTGTCAAGAAAGGCAAGGCCGTACTGGTATCGGGCCATGATCTGAAGGATCTGGAGACGATCCTGAAACAGACGGAAGGAAAGGGGATCAATGTCTACACCCATGGGGAAATGCTGCCTGCCCACGGCTATCCGGCTTTGAAGAAATACACCCATCTGTATGGCCATTACGGGACGGCTTGGCAGAACCAGCATACGGAATTTGCCGCTTTTCCCGGGGCCATCCTCATGACGACCAACTGCATACAAAGGCCTCTCGATACATACAAAGACAACATCTTCACGACAGGTCTCGTCGGTTGGCCGGGCGTCACCCATGTAATGGACGGCTCTTTTACCCCCGTTATCGACAAGGCCATGAGCCTACCCGGATTTACCGAAGATAAGCCGGGCAAGACGGTTACGACGGGATTTGCGAGAAATGCCGTTATGGGTGTAGCCGGTCCGGTCATCCAGGCCGTAAAGGAAAAGAACATCCGCCACTTTTTCCTAGTAGCTGGTTGTGACGGGGCCAAACCGGGGCGGAACTACTACACGGAATTTGTTGAGAAGGTACCCGCCGATTGTGTTGTCTTAACCCTTGCCTGCGGGAAGTTCCGGTTTTTCGATAAGGAACTGGGAGCCATCGGCGGCATCCCGAGGCTCCTCGATATCGGTCAGTGCAACGACACCTATTCAGCAATCCAGATTGCCGTGGCCCTGGCGAACGCCTTCGAGTGCGGTGTGAACGATCTGCCTCTGTCCATGGTCTTGTCCTGGTATGAGCAGAAGGCCGTGGCTATCCTTCTGACCCTGCTGTACCTTGGTATTAAGGATATCCGCCTGGGGCCGTCGCTACCTGCCTTCGTATCGCCCAATGTACTCGACGTTCTCGTGAAGAACTTTGCCATTAAGCCGATCACGACGCCGGACGAAGACCTTAAGACAATCCTCGGTTAACCTGAAACCACCAAATAGGAGCGGCTCCTCAAACAAAAAAGAGCCGCCCCTTCCATTCTCCGGGATCGAGTATTTCAACACCCGTTGACAAGGGCTCGACAATAAGTAAATTGACATATAGCGTTTGTGTAGATATAAAGTGCAATGCAGTTGCAATTGAGCAATTTATTTTTTGGGGGTAATTATGATGAAAGTTAGAGATATTGCTATCTTTGCCTTTGTTTTATGCTTTATGGGGTGTGGTGGAAACATGGCGGGAAGTTTGTACAAACCTGGCGTCGGTTTTACAAAACCTATGAAAATTGCAGTTGCAAAATTTAAAATCACGCCGCAACAGGAGATAGGTCAGGAAGCGGCTGATTTGATGGCGATGGCCTTTTTTAAAAAAGGATTCGATGTCGTCGATATGAATCAGGTATTAAGCCCGGTAGAGCAAAGTCAGATATATGATACTGGTTTGTCCGCCGAGGCTAAGGCAAAGTTGAAGAACTATGGTATTACTGCCGTCCTTTTTGGGACTATTACGGAATTCCGATGTTCACCCAGGTTTCCTATGATCCGTTTAACCGAAGATGGGGCCAGCCAGGTTTGCCAGGCCTCTTTCTCGTCGACAATGATTGACGTTACCTCCGGGGAAATTTTGTGGGGTTTAAGCAGTTCTGATACGATGACCGACGCCAAGTTAAAGGCAGGTACTGTCCTTCGAACCATGATAAGGGAACTTGATAAAGAAATCCCTATTGACTTGAGTAAACAAACAAATAAATGACAACAATTTTCAATGTCATTTGAATAATTATCCGATATTTCAGGATCAAACGGCTTTCTTCCAGAATGCGCGTGAATCCTGATCTTTGAGCAGTTGGTATTAGCTTCTATCATCCATATCAATAACCTGCTATAAGGAATGATCCAGAACGATTATCTCCGGTTTATTCGGTAACGTCTCCTTCGTTATTGTCACATCGTATTGTTTCATAATACGAACGTTCATCTTGTCCTTGGTAAAGTCCTCTACAGGCGTAATGGGAAAGCTGCACTTCGTAGTTTTGTAATGCATAGGGATCGTAATATTGGGTTTGATATCATTCATGACTTTTGTGGCCACGGCTGCGTCAATTGTAAAAAAGCCGCCAACCGGGATAAGCAATATATCCACTTTCCCGATTTCTTTTAGTATTGCAGGATCAAGCGCATGCCCAAGATCGCCAAGGTGGACCAGGTCCATATTGTCAGTCTTGATCATGGAGATCAGGTTACGGCCTCTTTCTTTCCCTCCGGATGAGTCATGGAAAGATGGTATTGTCTTGATCTTAACGTCCTTTATCTCAAAGGCACCGGCTTTGTTGATAAGGGTATATCTGCCTTGAATCTCTTTCGTGCAGTTATGGTCGGCATGATCATGGCTGGTAATCACGATGTCGGCTTTATCTTTGATAGGAGCATATGTCAAAGCCCCGTCATAAGCTTCGAATTCGTAGGGATCAATGATTATCCTTGTTCCTTGATCAGTAAGAATATGAAATGCCGCATGTCCATACCAATTGATCCTCATTGAGATTACCTCCTTGTTTTTTTATCCATTTTATAATGCAAAACCGAAAACACGAAATTCAATTTTTAGCGGCAAATAGGATTCCAGTATTCTGGTTCAGATTCCTGTTTATCCAAACTCTTAAGAGCTCTGCATGAATATTGGCGGTACCTTGGCCGGTAGCACTTCGATTTTCTGCCAGACATTACCTGTGACATAGGGTTCCACCTTCAACCAGGCATCAACATCGGCCCTGGATGGGAAATCAACTACCATGGATGATCCGATCATCCTTTCCTGATCATCCAGAATAGCTACACCATATACAGCTCTCCCGTCCGCTTTCATCTTCTGTATCCCGGCAAGATGGGCCTCTCTCGCCGCCAAACGTCTTTCCATGGCCTTATCATCATTGCCGTCATAAGCGATTACCAAAAACTGCATAACCAATACCTCCTTGAAGATGAAATGATGTTTTCTTCACTTTCATAATCACTTCTCATCGATCAATTATCGACCCTCTTCTTCAGCTCAAAATGATTGCCTTGATATTATGTTACATTAATTCGCTGATTTTCCATCTTTCAAGTTTTTCGAATGAATCTTGAGCTGCCTTTAAGAGTATATCCAGTTTAACCGGCTTGACAAAGAAATCGTCAAACCCAACGGCCCGACATTCCAAAAGACCGAAAATATTGCTGTAGCCGGTAAACGCATGGATGATACTAACTTGATCTTTCATCCGGATTCTTTTACAGAGCTCAACACCACTCATGCCAGGAAGTCTAATATCCAGGAACATAACCAGGATAATATCATCCTTGAGGATCTTCAGGGCTTCTTCTGCACTTTCTGCAGTCAACACTGTATAGCCGGCTGATTCAAAAACTTCCTTTACCATTTCCAATATGGAAACTTCGTCATCTACGACTAAAATTTTTTTCATGGCAACTGTCTCTCAGACTATTCAATTTCTTTAGCAGAACTCTTATTTATATTGATAATGTGGCTTAATCCGGCATAATCTTCGGTCTCATAATTTTCAATACTCATAAGCTTTTTCGTGATGGTCCCCATCCTTTGAATTTGATGATTTATCTTATTAAGTTTTATATGGATTGGATCATCTTCCGTAGAATTCTTTAATATCATTTCCGAATATCCGGAAATGATCTGCATTGGTTGATTCAATTCATGACAAATAGCCCCTGCCATTTCCAGGACGCCATGAAATTTTTCATAATAATGCCTTTCTTCTTCTGCTTTCTTGCGTTCTGTAATGTCGATTACGATGCCCCTGCCGCCTACCAGTTTATCTTCTCTCATAACAGGAATTGCTTGCAGGAGTAACGGAAACGTGGAACCATCCTTCTTCAATCCTGTATACTCAATCGCGCCAAGTTCCTCACCTTGCACTCGCCGAATGAAGTTTTCCATCATTCGTGAGCGGTCCTCAGGAACGATCATGCTGAAGGCATCCAGCCCGGCCGCTAGGTCTTCTTGAGAATACCCAAATAGACCTGGTGCTTTACGGTTGGTGAATGTCAATCTAAAGTTTTGGTCTGTTTCAAAGATAACCGCGGGATGAAGCTCTGCAAGATCTCGGAAACGCGCCTCGCTCTCGCGTAGTGCCTTTTCCGCACGTATCTGATCAGTAATATCCCTGATGGATTCTATGGCGCCAACTATTTCTCCTTGCACGTTGGCGATGGATGTTGCCCATCCGGACAGGAAACGCCTTTCACGGCGTACCATGGGACAGTCGCCTTCACCTATTAGAATATTTGTCTCACGGTGAATACTCAAATACTGTTTCTCAAAGACCTCGTCGGGCACATTTACCAAGTCGATGAGAATCAGTCTTCTTTCACCATAAAACGGAATAGCATACTCATGGTCATTCTTTCCGAGCATCTCCTGGGCCCGGTAGCCGGTCATATCTTCGATTGCCTTGTTCCAGGCGATGATTTTGCCTTCCTTATCGATAACGAAGGTGGCGTCGGGAAGAAAATCGATAATCTCCTCAAGCTTCCTTCTCGATTCGCCGAGAGCCTCTTCAGCCTGCTTGCGGTCAGTGATGTCCATAAGAGAAGCAACACTTTTCTTTGTCCCCGGTATTAAATCAACGGTTAATATTATATTCTTTTTGTAACCGTCTCTGTGGACAAGTCGAAACTCATAGCTTTTCGTCGCACACGCCGGATCTGCCCTCCGCAACTGATGCTGGGTTATCATCTTTTCTAAATCGCTCTTTTCAACAAATTCCGTCCACTTTCTTTTCCCTTCAACTTCCTCCCGTGTGTACCCAGTCAGACTTTCAAATCCATGGTTTGCAAGAATAATCGTCATATCTTCCTCAACGATCAGCATGGTCGTCCCTGTTGTTTCGAAAATAGTCTGATATCTGAGTTCGGAATCCCGAAGAGCATCTTCCGTTCGTTTGCGCTCTACTTCGGATATTTCTAATTCCTGGATTCTTTGCTTTAAGGCAGATATTTCTGCGTTCAGCTCTTGATTTGTTTTGATTAGGTCGCTCATTTTGCTCCGAACAATTTAAAACATACCGGAAAAGTAATTAGTATTATTAATAATTTATGCTTTTATAAGCATAATGGATACCCATTAAGCTGTCAAGCGGAACATAACTCGTCAGATGCTGCCTGTACATCAATATAAGTAGTGTTACCTGATATTTAATATACATTATTTACAATTTGTGGAAGTGACCCATTCGAATGAACGGGAACGATCAATAAAGAATATATCGGCGCCTCTTGCTTTGTCGAAAAATGAAGCTCAAAAGATCATCATTATTATGAAAAAAGTTTAAAAATTTAACAGGACAACGGAGTAAATAAAAGTGTAGAGACCGTAGAGACCAAAATCAAGGGCTTACATCTGTAAGCCCTTGATTTATTTGGCTGAGGGATAGGGATTTGAACCCCAATTCACGGAGTCAGAGTCCGTTGTCCTACCATTGAACGATCCCCCAGTAACCGGTCGATCTGTTTCGTTCATCACCATGTTGGTTGCTTCATGGTTTCGGGTTGTTTCTTTAGCACTAACGGTTACCGTTTTCAACAAAAAAAAACCGAAAATAAACAGAATAAATGCACTTGACAATCCTTTTGTCGTCATTAGATTTTATTATAAGCAGAATTAATGGGGCAATTTTGCGGTCTTTCGGTTTTTCAGGTACATAATTGTTATCTTTATTATTTGTTATTTTTTGCAGCGGATTGACTTCGTGTTTTGGTCAACAAATCTTAACGAATTAATTCTTTCCTGCACACTATTTACAGGCTTGTCTCTTTGCTAATTTAAGTTTCCCGTTTTTGTGTATTGATTGCGATGGGCGGAAGCGGGGCAATATGAAAGGGACATTTGGTGCAGAATAGCAAGGGGGTGCAATGCAAAGAAAAATCATATGGTTTTCCTTATTCCCCATCATGATCTTGATTCTTTGGATAACCGCGCCATGGATGGCCACAGGCGCCGAAAAAGGAGGGAAGGCGGAGACTTGTAAGCTCTGCCACCAGGGTCATTACAACACCTATATCAATTCTACCCACGCAAAAAAAGCTATTCGCAAAAGTCCTGCAAATGCGGAAGGGTGCGAATCCTGCCATGGCGATGGAAAATCCCATATCCAGAAAGGCGGCGGTGGCGGTGTTGACATCTTCATTTTCAGGGATAAGAAAATCGATGGGGTTGCAAAATCCGCCAAATGCCTCGACTGTCACAGCGATACCCGGAGCCTTGCCCAATGGGATATGGGAGCGCACAAAGCGGCCGGTATTTCTTGCGACAATTGCCACACGGTTCATTCCGGTAAACGGATGAATCTGAAAACGCCTCAGCCCGATCTCTGTCTTTCCTGCCATCGGGATATACGCGGCCAGATCGCCAAACAGTCCCATCATCCTCTTCGCGAGGGCAAGATCAAATGCACGGATTGTCATGACCATCACGGCGGGTTCGGAAAGAAGCTCATCAGGGCCGGATCGATCAACGAGCTCTGTTATAAATGCCATGCGGAAAAACGGGGACCGTTTTTCTGGGAGCATCCTCCTGTGGAGGAGAACTGTCAGACTTGTCATTCGGTCCACGGCAGCAATCAGGGGAAACTCCTGACAAACCGCGTGCCACAGCTTTGCCAGAGCTGCCATGATGCAACACGTCATCCCGGGACGCTCTACACACGATTCAACACCTTTGGGGGTTCGGCTCCGAACAACAGGATGTATGGCCGTTCCTGCCTTAACTGCCATTCCGAAGTCCACGGCAGCATGGGTCCCTCAACACGAGGGAAAGTCCTGGTTAGATAGGAGGTGATCCTATGAAAGGATTCAAAACGATCTTCGCGATGCTGGCCATTCTAGTGCTCTGGGGAACCGCCTGTGGGGAAGAGGGAAAATTTGCCGGGGAAGTAACCGTGACGGGTGTTATCCGGGACGGGAAGGACCAGGCTGCAAAATTCAATGAATATCGGGATAGCCGGGACGGGGTATATGGCAGTACGGATCTGAGGTATGATGCTGAGAAAGATCACGTCTCATTCGAAGCCAAAGATATCGGTTATCGGACCCAGAGCTATATACTGGATGGCGGCCGCTGGGATGTCTTCCGTATGAAGTTCAATTACGACGAGATTCCCCATAATTACACCTATGATGCGCGAAGTTTCTATTCGGGTGTGGGAACGAGGGATCTGACTTATGCCGGTGCAACGCCTCCGGCAAACCCCGCCAGCTGGAACACCTTCGATTATGCGATAAAGCGAAAGAATCTGGGAGGCAGCCTCAAACTCGATTTTCTGAATCCCTTCTATGTTGACTTTTCCGTCGATCAGCAGAAAAAGGCGGGGACTTATCCCATTGGGGTGGCGGGGACGTCGCCGGGGGGAATAGCCATTGAATTGCCCACGAATATCGATTATCAAACGGACAACCTCAAGGTTGACGCGGGATATACAACGAAACCACTTTTTTTATCCATGAGCTATCTATACAGCCGCTTTGAGAACGGCGATGGTATTCAGAACTTTCGTAACCCCGCTTCGGCGAATACGGCGGCCACGACGGATACATTGTACCTTCCTCCCGAGAACAACTATCGGAAGTTCAATGTTAAGGGTGGTCTCACGCTGCCTTTGCATAGCAAATTAAGCGTTGATCTGTCCTCGTCGCAGGGTTCCTCATCGGCCTTGCTGGCCAATTCCTATGTTACCGACACGACGGCGGCTGCATCCAACATCGGCATTCGCGGCCGCACGGGTATCGGGTTGAGCAACCCTTATTTTAATGGGAAAACAAATACGGACAATTACAATGTTGCCTTTACGACGAATCCGAAACCGTTCTTCAATGCGAAGATCTTTTATAAGTATTACAATAAAAACAATACGTCCGATGTTATTACCACGACCGATGGGGCAACGGTGCTGACTAACAATCTCTTTGATTACCGAAAAAATATTTACGGCGTCGAGGCGGGCATCAAGCTTCCGGCTCACCTGCGCCTGACAGCCGCCTATAGCTACACGAAGACAGAGCGCGCTCGGGAAGACATTCCAAAAAATCGCGATAACCTCTTTGACGTGGGACTGAAATGGAATGGTTTGAAATTCATGGCCGCCAAGGTAGGCTATGAACATCTCGACCGGGCGGCCGAATTTGCCGTTCCCATGAGCCCTGTTGTTGATCTGGAACCCTGGGTCCGGAGGTTTGACGCGGCGGCCCAAGTCAGGGATACTTACAAGGCGTCTCTGGAATTTTTCCCTCTGGCCAATCTGAGCTTCAATGTAGGTTACAAGCACAAAAAAAATAATTACAACGACACGATTCTGGGTCTGACGGACAGCAAGGCGGACGAAGTCAATGCCGATATCGACTGGCAGGTCCACAAACGTGTGCGCCTTTTCGGTTATTTCGATTTCGAACAGCGTGTACTGAACCAGTATCAGCGACAAACCACGGTGGCCAATGATCCGGCCACAGCACCGACAGCAACGGCTTTCAACTGGACGGCCAATACGACGGAAAACACATACGGCTATGGCGTCGGAGCCGATATCTCCATCATAATGGATAAGCTGAGCTTGAAACTTGTCCATAATTTCGTCAAATCGGACGGGACGGTGGATTATACCTACCTCTTAGGGACGGTGGCCCTGCCCGCCGGACAGAATCAGGATAATATCGATCTTAACGCAAGGGATAACTATCGTCTGAGTAATTTTGTCGTCAAGGCGACCTATCAGATGACAAAGATGGCGGCCCTGACAGCAGCCTATGCCTATGAACAATTCACCTATGATGATAACCAATACTATAACTACCAATATGTGCCTGGGGCGACGGGGTATTTGACGGGTGCTTATAACAACCAATCCTATCACACCAATGTGGTCCTTCTGAGCGTCAACCTTAAGTTCTAACCTTTTTGGCCCGGTTGCAAGTGCAAAAAGCTGCAACCGGGCTGTCCATGCTTTTGAAAACTCTATTTCCTCTTCATCTAAATGTCATTACTACGAAAATAGAATTTTTGCAGGGTGGAACAAGCGAAGCGGTTCCACCGGCGAATGGTGGATGCGCTTCGCTTCATCCACCCTACAGTCTACAGTTTCAACCCAATTTTTCATGCCCACGTGGCGTCGCACGGGACATGAAGGTTTCCCGAGGAAACGGGAATCCATCGGTTTTAAAGCCGTAATCTTATTTTTTGATTAAAATCTGGAGCAATATTTATATAAAGATACGCTGTAAATGGACGATACCACAAATTGAGAATACGATTGTGTTGACGCCGAAGGCCATGATTTGTATATTATGAAGAATAAATTGCTTGATGTTGATCTGTAAAGTGGATATACAACGTCAAACCTCACAAGGAGAAATAGGCCCATATGGCTAAATTATTGAAAGATACATTAAAGACTATCGAGTACTATAAAATACAGAGTCCCCATTATGAGGAGTTGCTGGATATCCTTGAGGAGATATTGATCTTGAGGGAAGAGTATCGACGAAAGCTCACAGAGCCGATCTTTCCAGTGGATGAACGGTTGATTCCAACCAAGATGGAAGGGGGTCTTCCTCTTGTAGATTTTTCAACGGGTGATTTTAACATTGAACAGCCGGAAGCTTATTTCCTCGCCCTTTTAAAGATTGCGGAAAAAAGGGTTCCTGGGGAGACCGCCGAACTGGCCCGGGAGATTCGTGAAGGCGTCGTCGATTTCAAAGAGATGCTCCTGAGTGCCTTTTACGGCAGCTATGAAGGCGAGGAAGATGCTAATGAAGAGGCCTTCGACCTTATCGATATGTTCCTCGAAGAGAGCCTGCGCCCCGCCCTGGAGATGGTCGTTGAAAAATATGGGAGCATGATTGCCAAGTACAAATGGGATGAAGGCTATTGCCCCGTTTGCGGTAAAGAGCCGAAGATAGGTGAAATCAAGGAAGAAGAGGGCATGCGTTATCTCTTCTGCAACCAGTGCGGCGTCGAATGGGCCTATCAGCGGATAAAGTGTCCCTTCTGCGGCAATGAAGAACAGCAGACACTGGCCTATTTCACTGTCGAAGAAGATGAACGGTACCGGGTTGATGTATGTAATGAATGCAAACGGTATATTAAGATCGTCGATTTCCGTCAGACGAAGGAAGAGGCCAATCTGGATGTCGAGGATATCGCCACTCTGCATCTGGATATCCTGGCCAACGAAGAAGGATACGAATAATCCGGCACTCTAATACGACCGTCGCCTATGTCCATCTATGAAAGATAGCCAGATCGAGGAAGTCGTGCATCTCCTGGAGGAGCACCTCCGGGAGGTGGACCTGCCTATTGTGTCCCATCTTGCGGAAACCCGTTACGATCCTTTTCTGATCCTCATTTCCACGCTCCTTAGCCTTCGTACAAAGGATGAGGTGACGGAGGAGGCCACGGACCGGCTCTTTTCCATTGCCAAGACACCTGAAGAGATGCTTGGCCTTTCAGAAGAAACGATAGCCGGGGCTATCTATCCCGTAGGGTTCTATCACACGAAAGCCAAGACCATTCTCGATATCTGCCATCTTCTTGTAGACCGGTATAATGGTCAGGTGCCGGACGATTTCGATACGCTACTTACAATCAAGGGGATTGGCCGTAAAACGGCGAACCTCGTCATGACCCTGGGTTTCAACAAGGAAGGCATCTGTGTTGATACTCATGTCCACCGCATCTCTAATCGTTTGGGCTATGTGCGGACAAAGACACCGGATGCGACGGAGTTTGCCCTTCGGGAAAAACTGCCCAAGCGTTTTTGGAAGAACTATAACACCTTGATGGTTGCCTTCGGCAGGCAGACGTGCCGCCCCATTTCCCCCTTTTGCAGTATCTGTCCTATCAAGGCCTTCTGTGACAGAGTGGGTGTACATAAAAGCCGATAAAATGGAGACTGTTGAAAAACGTCCATCCCGCGCTTTCGCGGGGACGGCGTCTGCTGCGTTGCGCCGCAAGCTTCTCCGGTCTTTTGCCTGGGCAGGCTGCACCGACGTACTTCTATGTACGCCTTTCCAATTCTAAATCAAAGCGCTATCTTCGTTGTCTTCGTCATCGGCTCCTCGGCCTATTTCTGTATACGCCTGCGTCACCTCTTTTTCGCCGCCTTGATATCATCTTTGATTTGGAACCGGAATTATTCCTCAGCTTTTGCGCGCCTTGCATCTGGACATCCCGGATCAGGTCCGGGACAAGCTTTTGAACTGCCTGCTCCAAATCGAGTTTTTCAACAACCTGGTAGCGATGCTGTCCACCAACAACCCCAGCCCTTTACACTACTCCTAAGGGCAAAAAAATGTTGACTAATTCTCTACATCCGGCTATAGAAGCGCTGGCTTAACAGGCTGTTGAAAAATGTCCATCTGCCGCATTGCGCCGCAATGCCTCCCGCGCTTTCGCGGGGGCAGGCTACATCGATGTACGTCTATGTGCGCCTCATTCCGCGGCGTTTGCGCGCCTTGCATATGGGCTTTTTTAAACAGCCTGTCCATAATCGAGTTTACAACAGCTGGCTTAAGGCCTTATAAAACTCACCGCGCCTCGATCTTGTTTTTTTGCGTTATCATGAGGACGCACAGGCGAAAACACGGGCGCGGTTATAAGATATCATTGGAGGAACGTTATGGATATTCGAGTGGCAATCAACGGGTTCGGAAGAGTCGGTAGATACCTCGTCAGGGCGTGCATGGGATATGATGGAATCGAGATCGTAGCCATCAATTCCAGGGCAAAGCCGGATGTATTGGCCCATCTCCTGCGTTATGATTCTGTCCATGGCCGGTTCAATGCCGATGTGAAGGCGGAAGGTAATTATCTGATTGTCGCTGGGAAGAGAATAAAAATTACACATGAATTAGGGCTCTCAAACTTGCCATGGAAGGAACTCGGTGTTGATATCGTTCTGGAATCGACAGGGACTTTCCGTAAAAAGGATGAGGTCATCGGGCACATAGCGGCAGGGGCTAAGAAAGTAATCATTGCCGCCCCGGGAAAAGGGGTGGATGGGACGTTTGTCATGGGCGTCAACGAGGATCAATACGATCCCCAGAAGCATCACATTGTCTCCAACGCCTCTTGTACGACGAATTGCCTGGCACCGGTGGTAAAAGTGCTTCACGACCGATTCAAGATCACCCGCGGCCTTGTGACAACAGTTCACGCTTATACGATGGATCAGCGTTTACTGGACGGTTCCCATAAAGATCTCAGGCGAGGCAGAGCGGCGTCTATGTCCATTGTGCCGACGTCGACGGGTGCAGCAAAGGCTGTTACGGAAGTCATCCCGGATCTGAAGGGAAAGCTCGATGGTGTGGCCCTGCGGGTTCCTACGCCCAACGTTTCCATCATCGATCTGGCCGCCGAGGTGGCCTGTCCGGTAACAATCCAGGATATCAACGGCGCCCTGAAAGAGGCGGCGGAAGGCATATTAAAGGATATCATGATCTATTGCGACGAAGAACTGGTCTCCATTGATTTCACGAGCAGCCCCTATTCGGCGATCGTGGATGCACCATTGACCAATGTTGTAGATGGGAACTTTGTCAAGGTTTTTGCCTGGTACGACAATGAGAGCGGTTACGCCTGCCGGATGCGTGACTTGGCCATTTATATGGGAAACAAGCTGTAAACTGCGGATGGAGGCGGATGAGACCCCCCCTGATCGCCGGAAATTGGAAGATGCATAAGACTGTGGGCGAGGCCGTTGACTTTGCCCGTCAGCTTGTTGATTGTTTTTCTCCCTCATCCCCACTTCCGTCCGGCCGTGAGGTTGTCATTGCACCGGCTTTTACGGCTCTGTACGCCGTTTCGAAGGTGTTGCTCGGATCGGCCATCGGTCTGGCAGCCCAGAACGTTCACGACCAACCTCAGGGCGCCTATACAGGAGAGATATCCGCCGGGATGCTGGCCGATATCGGTTGCCGGTATGTCATTATCGGTCATTCCGAGCGGCGTACCCTCTTCGGTGAGACAAATGGAATGATCAACCGTAAGATTGCGGCTGCCTTGTCGTGCAATGTCCTTCCAATCTTCTGTATTGGAGAAACCCTGGAAGAGCGCGAAGGAGACATAACCTTTTCAATTCTGGAACGGCAGGTCAGGGAAGGATTGAATAATTTGGCCGCTGATGATATACGGAGAATTACGATTGCTTATGAGCCTGTCTGGGCCATCGGTACAGGCAGGACGGCATCGTCTGTACAGGCACAGGAAGTCCACGCCTTTATACGAAACCTGATTGAAAGCATTTACACGCCTGATACGGCGCGGGCTCTTAGAATCATCTATGGCGGGAGCGTCAATGCAGGCAATATCGCCACTCTGATGGGTGAGGGAGACATTGACGGGGCTTTGGTCGGCGGGGCCAGTCTTGAGCCGGCGTCTTTTTACAAGATAGTTAAATACTAAACGAAGAGGGATAGCATATGCATATTGCAGTAACAATTCTTCACATTCTGGTCTGTATCGGATTAATTCTTGTTGTTCTCCTTCAGGCCGGCAAGGGCGCCAATATGGGCGCAGTTTTTGGCGGGTCCAGCCAGACGATTTTCGGCAGCAGCGGGCCGGGCACTTTCCTCAGCAAGATGACGACGGGCATTGCCATTGTATTCATGATTACATCACTGGGGCTTTCGTATTTTACGACCCAGAAGGGTGGGACAATGATGAAGCAAGTCCGTCCTACAGCGCCGATTCAGCAACCTGTGACACAGCCTGCCGCGCCTGTTGCAGCTGTGCCGTCCGGCCCTCAAGCCGTCCCGGCGCCGGGCGCTGCCAAACCAGCCATGCCCCCGGCCCCCGTGAAGCCTGTCCAGCCGACAGTGCCGCAGGCACCGGCAAAATAGACAAATTGGGCGTTATTTGAGGTTGACAAAAAAAACACGACCATGTAGAAGAAGGGCCGTTATTACAGATGATCATAGCCGAAGTGGTGGAATCTGGTAGACACGCTATCTTGAGGGGGTAGTAGGCTAGCCTGTGCGGGTTCAAATCCCGCCTTCGGCACCATTAAGAAAAACAGAGGGTTGACTGAGTGACCGGTCAGCCCTCTTTCTTTTTGGAGAAGCCCGGTCAACGTTCCGGTCAATATGTTTTATTGCATTGGCAATAAACAAAACAAAGATTCTCATGCCGGACTTGATCCGGCATCCAGTCGTTACAATGGATCCCCGCTCCTCTCCTGCACAAAGACAAGCTCTTCTTATTCGCCGGTCGTCTGGTTGTCCGGAATTTATGGATTGCAACTAGTCCGGAAATCACGGACTAGCGCCTTATTTTGGGTCTCTTATTCACTCACACCTGAGTCATCATCACCCCTGTATAATCTCCTAATATGAAGATATGTTTAAGCAATTAATGTATGGCGGCCAGGTCCGTTGTCTTGGCACGCTTATTGATATGCTGTAGCCTGAGTTGTCAGCATAATTACTAAACGAAGGAAATAAGTATTCCCGGAGAATTAATGTGTAATTATAAAGCATCACGGATAATGACTTTCTTCATAAAGTTATTTCGCTGCCCCGTCTCTGGTTTTGAAGAGAATAATGTTTTTGGGGTCATATTGATTCCTGTTTATTTTTTGCTTTGCCTGCCGGTAAGCTCTTCCTGTGTCAATCGTCCCGACGCAGGCAGTATTATGACCAGCATCAAGGAACAATCCAGCATTCCCCAAGGTGAGCCATCCCAAATAAACTTGCCGGGAGAAGAAACGATGAAGCCCAGGCTTCAAATGCAGGCCGGGGTAAAGGTCAAAGTCACCATCTTTCGATTTTCCGGCAATATCGTATTTGATGAAAAGCGGTTATCTACGCTCGTCGCCTCATACGTAGGACGGGAACTCACTATTGTGGAATTGAACAGAGCCGCCCTCAGCGTGGAAGATTACTATCATAAAAACGGTTTTGTCATGGCCCGTGCCTATCTGCCGGCACAGGAGATCAAAAACGGCGTTGTCGAAATTGCCATACTGGAAGGACAGCGTGATAACGTTATCATAGATAAGTACCAGGAAAAGCGTTCCCCGGCGCCCATTTTAAAGGTGCCATAAGGCGCGAGAAGAAAGAGGTCGTCAATGAGTATAAATCGGAAAGCGGGATATCCTAATTATAGCAAACAGATAATGGAGGATTATCAGATGATGGAAAATAATGCAGTTCATCGACCTTTCCTACCGTGCTGTTACGGCAAGCGTTATCTTGTTGAACTGATGGTAATCCTACTTGTTTTCATCATTCCGGTGTTTCTTTATGGCGCTTCACCAGATCCCGGCAAACTGCCTACAGGTGGAACCATTACCCAGGGGATGGGTGGCATTGCCCAGTCGGGCAGCAAGATGACAGTGACGCAAACCACCCAGAAAATGGTTGCCAACTGGCAAAGCTTCAGCATCGGCTCAAATGCCTGGGTTGATTTCCGTCAGCCCAACAGCAGTGCGATTGTCCTGAACAGGGTATTGGGGAGTGACCCTTCCAGCATCTTCGGCCGATTGACGGCCAACGGGCAGGTGTTTCTGATTAATCCCAACGGAATACTCTTTGGTCAAGGTTCAAGCGTTAACACGGGCGGTTTGGTTGCATCGACTATGAGCATCTCCGACGGTGATTTTATGTCGGGTAAATACCAATTCACCAAAAGCGGAGCCGCCGGTTCGATTGTCAATCAGGGACAGCTTACCGCTGCAGACGGCGGATACATTGCACTTTTATCCCCCGAGATCAGGAATGAGGGGATCGTCACGGCGAAATTAGGGACCGTCGCCCTTGCTGCGGGGAACAAGGTTACATTGGATTTTGCAGGTGATGGATTTATCAAGATGGCGGTGGATGAGACTGTCGTAAACGCCCAGATAAACAACAGGGGGTTTATCAAGGCCGATGGCGGTCAAGTGATGATGACGGCCAGGGCTGCAGATTCCTTGATGAATACGGTGATAAACAACGAAGGCGTGATTGAGGCTAAAAGCGTCGTCGACAAGAATGGTGAGATATATCTTACCGGGAGCGAGAACGGCGTGGTGAATGTAAGCGGCAGGGTGGATGCCTCCGGAAGGGAAAACGGGCAGAAGGGAGGAACTGTCAAGGTTCTGGGCGCTCTGGTAGCGTTAACCGGCAACGCGGGGATAGATGTTTCCGGCGATGCGGGTGGCGGGACGGCGCTGATCGGCGGTAATTATCAGGGCAAGGGGCCGGAACAAAGCGCAAAGGCAACGGCTGTCGGCAAGGATGTAAAGATAAATGCCGATGCGATCAACACCGGCAACGGCGGCAAAGTGATTGTCTGGTCGGATGATAAAACAAACTTTGAAGGAACGATCAGCGCGAAAGGCGGACTACAAGGTGGTGATGGAGGCTTTGTAGAGGCTTCCGGGCATAAGCTCACCATCGGCAATACGGCGTTTGTGGATACGAGGGCGCTGCTGGGAAGAAGCGGAAAATGGCTTCTTGATCCACAGGACTTCACGATAGCGGCAAGCGGCGGGGATATGACGGGCGCCGCCCTGAGCGGTAATCTTCGCGGAGGCAATGTAACCATATTGAGCAGCAGCGGCAAAACGAGCGGTAGCGGCGATATCAATGTGAACGATGCCGTCTCCTGGAGCGCCAACACCCTTACCCTCACCGCTGCGCACGACATCAATATCAACTCGGTGATGACGGCAAAAGGCACATCGGCTTTAGTGATGAATGCCGCCACGGCCAATGGAAGCGATGTCATAATGCCGGGCGGAAACATCAAGGTCGGATTTAACTCCGACGGCACATTCATGGGGCGTGTGGATTTCTTTCAGGCAGATGGTGTTACGCCTCGTTCAGGAGCCGGTTTCCTTACCATTAACACCAAAGGCTATACTGCAATTAATGCATTATCGGATTTGCAGAACATGAATTCCAGCCTTGCCGGCAATTATGCCCTTGTCGCGAACGTTGATGCAAGCGCGACATCGGGGTGGAACGGCGGGGCGGGGTTTATGCCTATTGGCAACAACAAAACGTACTTCACGGGTGGTTTTGATGGATTGGGGCATACCATCACGGGGCTTTATATTAATCGGCCCATTACGACTGTTGTCGGTCTATTCGGATACGTTGCGAATGGTTCAACAATTCGCAATGTCGGGCTGGTGAACATGAACATTACAGGACAAAAAAATGTTGGCGGCCTTGTTGGGTGGAGTAATGGCAGCATCAGCAATTCATACAGCACAGGGGCGGTAACCGGCAGCGGCTCCGTCGGTGGCCTGGTGGGGTGGAATGATGGTGACCTCGGTGGATGGGGGCGGGAGAGTTTGCTGGAGTTTACTTTGCAGGGCATCCACAATTCATACAGCACGGGAACCATAACCGGCGGTGGCGATGCCGGCGGCCTGGTGGGGTGGAATAGGGGCATCATCAGCAATTCATACAGCACGGGGGCGGTAACCGGCGGTGACAGTGTAGGCGGCCTGGTAGGGGCTAATACCGGTGGAGTGGTGGGCAGGTCTTTGCAGGGCATCACCGATTCGTACAGCACCGGGGCAGTGACCGGCAGTAGCAATGTCGGTGGCCTGGTGGGGTATAATGGCGGTAATGCTAACGGCCGTCTGCTGGGGTGTAATGAAGGCATCATCAGCAATTCGTATAGCACGGGGATGGTAACCGGCAGCAATTATGTTGCCGGCCTGGTGGGGTCAAATGATGGCAGCATAAGCAATTCCTACTGGGACAAACAGTCATCCGGACAAACTGTAGGCGTGGGTTATGGCAGTTCCAATGCCAATGGCGTTACAGGTCTGTCAACCGCCAAGATGAAGCGGCAGGCAAGTTTCAGTGGCTGGGACATTGCCGGTACCGATGGTAGCTCTGCAATCTGGCGTATCTTTGAGAACAACTCTTATCCTTTGCTAAAGAGCTTTTTGATGCCACTTACCGTTACTGCCGATAACAGGAGCAAAACATATGACGGTTATGCCTGTTCCGGCGGCTACAAATATGTGAATGGACCGTTGACGGTAAGTAATGCGCTTCCGATTATTTCTGCGAAGTCCGATTCAAAATCTTATGATGGCTCTATGGTGTCCAGCGTCATACCGAGAACTGGTAACCCCGGTTTGATGACGGGTGACTCATTTACTGTGCCGTACCAGCTCTTTGACCTTACAGATAGTGTTAAAAGGATATTGAAGCCGGTGGTGGTTATTAACGACGGTAATATCGCTAATAAATTATAGCATGACACCAATTATGACAAGCGACAAAACTCAACAGGATGGTTTCGTATATGGGATACGACACGGCAGTCGTGTCAACAAGGGCTATTTAAGATAAAGTAACGGATTATTATTATGGATCTTTCTCAGATGGAAAGGGCCTGGGAAGTATCATGAAGAAGGCCAGGAAGTCGGGGTCATGGCTCCTGACTGACGTATTGCAAACGGACCAACGGAACGATCATTCGAAAGAGGCTGTTTTGAATCATTGCCGGGCCATTTGCATTGACCCGTTTGGCTTGGAGCGCCTTAAACACAACATTCCATTTGCTGTGCTTATTTTCCTTGCTATCTGCGGTGTCAGCCATGCTGCGCCAACTGAAATACCTGACGCCGGTATTCTGATGGACTCCATCAGGGAAAAACAGCAACCGCTGCCGCCTGCAAAACCCGTGATAAATCTCCCCGAGGCAGAGCTGCAAGCGGAGACCATAAGGGACACGGGTATTAAGATCAAGATCAACAGCTTCCGCATTACCGGCAACACGGTGTTTAAGAAGGATGACCTGCTGCCGCTCGTTGCTGAAAATATCGGCAAGGAGATATCCCTTGCCGGGTTGCAAAAATCCATAAGAAAGATAACTGAGTATTATCAAATACGCGGATATTTGCTTGCCCGTGCCTACCTGCCTGCCCAGAAAATTAAAGATGGCGTTGTCGAAATCGCTGTCCTGGAGGGCAAGCTTGGACTGGTTGAGTTGAGAATGGATAAGGTGCCTCCCCTCGCCCAGTTGTCTGCTCAACGTGTCATTAAGGGTGCCATCAGGGAAGGCGACGTTATTAATGAAAAGGGACTCGAAAAGACGATACTTCTTCTGAGAGACATACTGGCTCTGGATGTGCAAGCCACGTTGAAACCTGGAACAACAATCGGGACTACCGACCTGCTTCTAGAGCTAAGCAGGAAACCACCCTTTTCTGTGAGTTTAGATGGCGACAATCAAGGCAATCGTTATACGGGCTACTATCGAAGCAGTTTACAGGCTACGGCAAACAATTTAAGCGGCCTCGGGGAATCCATGAGTGTGCGGGGGATGACCTCCGGTGAGGGGATGCTGTATGGACGGGTCAACGCATCTTTTCCTGTGGGCTATTGGGGCAGCCGTATCGGTGCTTCATATTCACAGATGAAATATAAACTGGGAGATGACTTCAGTAATTTGGATGCCAGTGGAAACGCAAAGGTTACGAGCTTATACATGTTCCACCCCTTGATCCGTTCACGGAGATTCAATTTGTACACGCAGCTTCAGTATGACTACAAAACAATGGAGGATAAGGTAGATGTGTCTAGCTCGATTACGGAGAAGACCTTACACGTCGGTACCCTATCTTTGTCGTTGGACGCCATGGATGAATTTTGGGGTGGAGGTGTCACTAATCTGAATCTGAGCGGTGTCTACGGCAAATTGAACCTCCAGCCCGACTCCGTTCTGGCGAACGACTCTTTGACGGCGCGCACGGACGGTTTCTATGAAAAGGCGTTGCTGATGTTTTCCCGACGCCAGCAATTGTTCGGTCCTTTTTCCTTATCTATGTTGTTTAACGGACAATATTCCACAACTAACCTGGATTCATCGGAGAAGTTTCCATTGGGCGGTCCGAATGCCGTACGTTCCTATCCCGTCAATGAGGCATCCGGCGACAGGGGCTATACGGTGACGGGGGAGTTGATTTATATTGCACCACGTTTTTGGGAGAAGCAGCCTTGGGACATGCAATTTACTGGATTTATAGATTACGGAGAAGTGCGCATCAACAATGATCTTTGGCCGGGGGCGTTGGGGACGGGAAACACCAACACACGTCATTTATCCGGTGCAGGAGTCGGCTTCAATTTGATGGCGAAGGAACATTTTTCCTTGAAGATGAGCTACGCATGGAAACTTGGCCATGAAGAATCAACCTCAGACGTTGATCGTAGCGGTCGCTTCTGGATTACGGCAAACATTTGGTTTTAATTAAAATGTTCCATTTTGAGAAGGCCATTTCCTCAATTTTGAAGGATGTTAAAAGCTTGAAAGGTATACAATCCAGGGAAGCACTGGCCCGCGCGACAGTGTACTCACGTTATGGGGGCTGGATTTCTTATCTATTGAATGGAACCAGATCGGACGGAATATTCCCGGCCCACTGGCCGAAGTATATATTTATTGCCGATCAAATGAAGTAAAAGACCCGGCAACCCGATAAAGAAAACTGGTGGAGAAGAAAGATATGATAAACCAGTAGCCTTCAATAACATCACAACTATCTCTTAATAAACTGTACTCCCCGTTGCCTCAGATTAAAATGTTACCGAAAGTGTAGTGACAAGAGGTAACGTTGCCTCATAAAGAAAGTTACCCCGGTTTGATGTGTGAGAAGATCGTTTTGAGTTTCTTTTCCATAGCCTTTCTTAGCAGGAATGGG
>CAZYDG010000062.1:0-14391 GCA_964645835.1 uncultured Syntrophaceae bacterium | reverse complement strand
TGCACAATATGGTGATACCCGTAATAAGCATATCTCCAACTTTCTATTTTTTATTATCACGATTACCACCATATGAGCAAGCCGATCAGAAACGCCCGAGTATCCCTTCATACCAATTCAAGGCGTATTTCACGCCCAACATGAAATACAGGGCGATAAAGTAAATTTGAAGGGCCGGGCATCGGCCTTTCCATCGTGGATAGGATTATCGTCAGAGTGTAAACAGTGATGTTCGGGTTTGATGTGATGTCTGCAAAAAACAAGGGGGGCAGCATGATTGCTAACCCACTGATTTTATGGCGGTGACGAAGGGATTTGAACCCTTGCCCTACGGTGTGACGGAGCAACGGCGACCGACCAAGTGATTCTCTTAACATACGGATTGCATTAATTTATCTCTGATTTCTCTCGGTTTTCATAATCACATTTTTCGTCATTTTAATCAATGATTATTTGCCGAAAAAACTTTTTGTACCATGATTTGACCCATGGGTCAGGCGGGATTTTAAGGAAACATTGTTTTTGATGTTAAAAATATAATATTATTTCAATATACGGCATTAAAAGAGCATTATTATGTAATCTAGATTCAGGCGGTTTACGCATCTCTTGGTTGGATATGGTCGCCGATAAATACACCGATCGCCGTTATGTCAGGTGCCCTGTATTGCTTTATTATTACCTGAAATGACCTATAAGGTAGTTGTAAAAGGAGAGGAGATCACACAATTCTTCCTAAACCACTGAGGGTAATGAGGGCTGTCACCGTTAGCTGAAAGAAAGTATCGAAGAATTTTGGAAAGTGCTCATTCTTCTAACCTGCTTTACAGATCTATCATAGGACTAATACTCATAGAAATAATCAGACATCATCGTATTTCTTATTATGAGGGATTCCTCTATCTACTCTTCAGTCTTTAACTTAAGGTGAGAAACTCGTGTCCCGAGTTCTTCCCGTTTACTATTATTCCAATAAGAAATAAGGAGTTCTATTAATATCCTATCGATAGGAGGTGGATAGAAATGAAGTTTGCCAGGCTTGGTTTTGCGATTGTGATTCTTTTTCTTTTTTGTTTTATTTCTCAGGCCAGCGCATATCGGGTAGAGGTTAGAAATCCCACAGATCATACCGTTGAAGTTGGCCTTTATGTCGTTGTAAACATGTATGGAGAAATGGAGATTAGAGAAGCCACAATAAGCCCCCACACCTTTCATGTTTTTAAAACAGGCATGCAGTGCCCTTTTGCCCTTGAGGGACGCATCCAGGGACACGTTATAAGGCCGACCTGTATGGGTCCACAAGCGGAAGATATATCTTCCATTCATTCCTGTTGGCCCAATTGTCAAAAGTCCAGCTGGGTGATATTTCAGCGTTATGATGGCGACTGGCATTTTGGGGAATTATACCAATAATAAGGACACTGAACAGAAGGAGTTGAATATTGCAATGAGATAAAGGGGTAAATTATGAAGATGATAAGATTGATATTTTTGGGTGCAATGGCATTAGGATTCTTTTCTATTTTTGTCTCTGTTCCCCAAGCAGGGGCTTGGCATGTAAAAGTATATAATACGACTGATTTTGAATCAACTGTAAAGTGTTACGATCAACGCTTATGTGTTAACTTTTTCCTATGTAATGGCTCCATAGAGGCAACTATTCCCCCCCATTCAAGTTACACTTTTAAAACCGGGGCATGGTGTCCAGTCACACTTACAGGCGCTATTCTGGAGCGGAAAAATACAGTCAATGTCGGGCCCGGGTATGAAGAAAAGAAGAATATAAGTCTTACCTGCCTAGGTCCACAAAGAGAAGATGTGGAAAATATTGAACATTGCGCTGCAAATTGTTTTAATTCTGAATGGACTATTGTCCAGCATGACGATGGCAGCTGGCATTTTCACAAAGGTAACCATACTTCTGATATGCGGAATGATACCCAGGTGCAAGTCGATATAAACGCTGATGAGCTAGAGGAATAAAATATCGACCCTTATTCGTAGCGCAACGCTTCTATAGGATCCAAATGTGACGCTTTCAGAGCGGGAAATATTCCAAATATTATTCCGATTGCCGCAGAAAACAGAAGCGACAGTAAGCCAATTCCTATATTAAAGATGAAGGGCACCTGCATAAGCTTGGCTATCCAGAAGGTCGCCCCGAAGGCCAAGGCCAGGCCAATAAATCCCCCCAGGCTCGACATCGTAACTGCCTCAACCAGGAACTGAATTAGGACTTCCCGGTCAAGAGCGCCTATTGCGAGTCGGATTCCGATCTCGCGTGTACGCTCTGTTACTGATACCAGCATTATATTCATTATCCCGACCCCGCCCACGAATAAACCTATTATAGCAACGATGCTCAAGAGTGTCGTAAGCATACGGGAATTGCTCGCCAACTTTTTTTTATATTCACTTAAATCGAAAACCTTGAAGTTATCCTCTTCGGTGACCCGCAGATGCCGTCTTTCCCGTATTAACGAGCTGATATCCTGTTTAGCTTTTTCAATTGGGGCCCCTTTGCGGGTTGCAACCTGGATAAAACCTATGCGCTGATTTCCGGAAATGCGCCGCTGATACGTGCGCAATGGAATCAATACCATATCGTCCTGATCTCTTCCGAAAGACGATTCGCCCTTTTCTCTCAATATGCCGACGACCTCAAGCGATGTCATATTCAAACGGATTTTCTCTCCCAATGCCTTTTGACTACCGAAGAGTTTGCGGTACACTGTTTCCCCTAGAATGCAGCTACATGACCCGGCTTGAATTTCTGTTTCCGTGAATTGTCGTCCTGATGCGATCGTTCGATTATTAACATCGAGATATTCGTTATTGCTTCCTATTAACATCGTTTCCCAATTTTCATTCCTCACGATCATATTTTGACCAATGGAGCGTTCGAGCGGGGCAGCTGCGGTAACCGAACTTATTCCCGCTATGGCATCGATGTCTGAAACTGTGAAAAACACTGGGCGGGTACTCGCAGAATCGTAAGTGTTGTATATGCCCAGAGCATTACTGCCAAGGCTTTCAATATCTAGGTTTATCCGGGCCGTTGCACCTTCGCCGACATTTACCATTGTGACAACGGCGGCGATTCCCAGTACGACACCTAAAATGGTTAAGAAAGAGCGCAGGGCATTGCGGCGGATCTCTCTCATGGACAGCAATATGGCATTCCAAAACATTGCGGATTCTCACATTCCAAAACGGTTATTTTTGCGGTGAACCCTCAGCGAGAGTGAGTGATTGCCGCTATTCATTTGCCCTGTATAGCCTCTACAGGGTCCATTCGTGCGGCCTTGAGGGCCGGGAAAAACCCGAATATTACCCCTATACCCACTGAGAAAAGAACGGAAAGTAACAATATGCCCTTACTGAACACAAAAGGAACATGCATTATTGTGGAGAGCCAGAGGGTGGAGGCTAACGCCACAACAATACCCATGCTCCCGCCAAGGACGGAAAGAGTAATTGCCTCTATGAGAAATTGGATCATGACTTCCCAGGGAAAAGCACCTATAGCGAGGCGGATCCCAATCTCGCGAGTACGCTCCGTTACAGATGCGAGCATGATGTTCATAATCCCTATCCCTCCGATAAGGAGACTGATGGCGGCCACTGCGCCAAGTAACGAGGTGAGTGTACCGGAGCTCTTTGTAAGCATACCGGTTATTTCCTTGAAATCCATTATTTCGAAATTATCCTTATCGGATCCGCGCACATGACGTCTATCCCGTAATAATTGCCTTATGTCAGCTTGCGCTGTCTTCATGGACATCCCCTCTTTTATGGAAACCTCTAAGGAATGAACACTTTGATTCCCGGAAATCCGCCGCTGGAATGTACGCATGGGTAAAATCACAACATCGTCCGGGTCGCTCATGAGAGTGTTTCGCCCTTTTATTTCCAGAATTCCAATTATTTCACAGGATACTTTTTCCAGGCGAATTCTTTCACCCAGTGGATTCTGGGATCCAAAGAGATTTTTGCAAACCGTCCCCCCCAGTATGCAGACGGGGTCTCCATGGCGCACTTCACCATCCGTGAATTCCCGACCCGCTAACATTGAATAATTATTCACTCTGAAATAATCATTGGTTGTTCCAACGTAATGGGTTTTCCAGTTCCTGTTTCCGTAAATGGCTTTTCCGGAGGAGGAGATTTCCGGAGACGCAGCTTCAACCGATGTGATGTTCGAAATGATGGCTTCAGCATCTTCCGCCTTGAAACTGATTAACTCAGACGCTTTGCCTGACACCATTCTATGACTTGTATGACTTGGCCAGATCATCAACAGTCTGCTCCCCATACTGCTGATGTCCATTTTAATCTTGAGAGCTGCCCCACTACCTGTATTTACCATTGTTATGACAGCGGCTACGCCGACAATGATCCCTATAAGGGTCAGCACGGATCGCATGGGATTGCGCCTAATACCGCGAAGCGAAAGTAAAACGGCATTCCAGATCATTATTGGGGCCTGCCGTTATTCTGGTCCGAAGCAATCAATCCATCCAGAAACCTGACTACGCGTTCGGAATATTTAGCCATTTCAGGTTCATGGGTGATCATAATGACTGTGATACCCCGGGATTTGTTGAGCCAGGTGAGCAATTCCATAATTTCACGACTACGGACCGTATCCAGATTCCCTGTTGGCTCATCGGCCAGCAGTATTTTCGGCTCTGTTACTATGGCTCTGGCTATGGCAACCCGCTGCTGCTCTCCTCCTGAAAGCTCACTGGGCATATGTGATTCCCACCCTTTGAGCCCCACTGTTTCTAGTGCCTGGAGAGCCAGCTCGCGGCGCTGGCCGGCACTTACTCCTCTGTAAAGCAGAGGCAATTCGACATTTTCGAGGGCGCTCGTGCGGTTCAGAAGATTATAGCCCTGGAACACAAAGCCCTGGAAATGTCTGCGAATCAGGGCACGCTGGTTTCGCCCATGTTGTCCAATATCGATTCCCATAAAGGAGTAGCTACCGGATGTAGGGGTATCCAGGCAGCCGATAATATTAAGACAAGTGGACTTGCCCGACCCGCTTGGACCCATGATCGCTACGAATTCACCCTGCTTTATCTGCAAATCTAAGCCTCGGAGCGCCTGCATTCCGGCATGGCCTTCACCATATGTTTTTGTCACTTCCCGCAAAGAAATCAGGCGGGTTCCAGGAGTATTAGATTCCATTCCCGTAACCGGGAGGGTCATTATTTGTCCTCCATAATGAGATCAACCGCCACAGCCATTCCAGGTTTAATATCCCCTTCGATAACCTCCGTGAATCCTCCTTGGCTCATCCCAATTTTTACGGGAACTTCCGAGAGCTCATTATTCTGAACAAGCCATATCCTGTTGCCTTTATTTATATCCTCGACTTTCTTTTGATCGCCGGATCGATACCAGGGTACTAAAATATTCATGAAGCCTGATGATTTCGATTTTTCCTTTGGAGGAGGTTCAAAGCGTAATGCGCGGCTGGGAACCAGCAATGCGTTGTCAATGCGCCTGGTAATAATATCCGCGGTTGCGGTCATGCCCGGCCGTAAGGATAAATCGAAATTGTCGAGCTTCAAGACGGCCTTATATGTCACCACTCCTGAAGTTGTTGTCGCAAAATTGCGGGTCTGGACGACTTTGGCTTTATACAGGCGGTTCGGATATGCGGCCACACTGAAAGTTGCTTGCTGCCCCTCGGCAACTTTTCCGACATCCGCTTCATCCACATCTATCTGAAGGTCCATTTTTGTCAGATCCTCGGCCAAAGTGAACAGCTCCGGCGTGGTCATTGAGGCAGCAACTGTTTGTCCCGGCTCGATTTTGCGGTACAGTACGATACCATTGATCGGGGAGCGGATAATAGACTTTGACTTCTCTGTTTCTTTGACTTGAAGGTTTGCCCAGGCGGTGGCGACATCCGCCGCACAATTCAATGCATGTGCTTTTGCCCTTTCAAGATCTGCTTCCGCTACGTTCATCTCGGATTGTGACGGCGTTCTGCCCTTACTTAATTGTCTCACTTGCTGAAGCTGGGCCAGTTTTGCCTTTTTTTCGGAAACAGTGGCCTGTGCCTCAAGGGCCCTTGCCTCGGCAGATTGCAGTCCTGCTTTCAGCTGGGTTACTTCCGCCTCGATTTTTTCCGTGCAGAGTCGTGCCAGGACCTGTCCTGATTTTATCCTGCTGTTGTGATCCACCTCAACGGACTTTATTGTTCCCGACAATTCACTTCCTATAATGACCGAGTTTGTGGGTTGCAAGGTTCCCGTCGCAGATACTATTATTTCCAGATCGCCCCGCCGGATTTTCTCTGTCTTGTACCGTGCGTTCTTAGAGCTCTTTGCCCAACCTAATCCAAGGGCCAACGCAACACTCACTAGCAGTAATATCATTATGCCTAAGGCAATTTTCAGTTTTTTGCCACCCAGAAGGAATCTGGGGCTTTTTTTGATTTCTGAAAGATTCATTTCTTTATTCATTAATTTTCGTCATCCCGTTTTTTTAGCGGGCATTAAGTGTTCCCAGCCACCGCCGAGTCTTTTGTAAATTGAGATCAGGCAAGAAATTATCCGTCCGCCACTACTGGTAAGTTGCTCCTGGTAGGTCAAAAGCGATGCCTGAGCCAGAAGCACGCTGTTAAAATCGATCAGCCCGGACTCATAATTGTACTGGGCCAGTTCCACGGCTTGAGCTGCTGCTTTTGCGGCCACATCTAAGCTACGCCTGCTTTTTTGTTCCTCGGCATAAGACGACAAGGCCTCTTCCACCTCCTTCAAGGCCGATAAAACAGTTTTCTCGTATTCAAAAAGACTCTGTTCCTGCTGGGCCGATTGAATCTCGATATTCTGTCGCACCCTTCCGAAATCAAAAAGCGGCCACATAACAGAGGACGTACCGCTAAGTCCTGCATTATTTAAAGAAAATAATCCCCCCAAAGTTGCCGCCGTCAAACCAATGGACCCACTCAGCGTTAATTTGGGATAGAGTTCCGCTTCCGCCACTCCAACGCGGGCCGTTGCCGCAGCAAGAGAGCGTTCCGCTTTCCGGATATCGGGCCTTTGTCGTAATATGTCCGCAGGTATGCCGATGGCGACCTCCACAGGAATGAGGGGCAAGGGTTTACGGTCCGTTAGTTCCTTCTGAAGAGTGCCCGGTTGTTTCCCCAGGAGAAAAGCGAGATTGTTCTTTGCTTTTTCGATCTCGACGCGCATCCTGGGCAACTGTGAACGTGTGCTTTCAAGGTTATACAACGCCTGTTGCACTGCCAGTTGATCAATAAGGCCCGCTTCGTACCTGCAAAGGTTTAGATTGTACGTATCTTCTTGTATTTTAATGTTATTTTCAGCTACTTCCAATCGAGCCTGGGAAGTCCTCAAATCTATGTAACAGGAAGCTACATCGGCGATAAGAGATACAAGCACATCTCGCAGTTTTTCTTCTCCCGTCTGAAAATCTGCCTCAGCTGCTTCCAGGGACCGACGTTTGCCGCCAAATAAGTCCAACTCCCACGATGCGTCCAATCCTGAGTTAAAATCAGTGGTTGTATTTTCATTATCCAGATTTTCACTGATTCGAGACTGCGTGGCGGATCCGGACAGGCTGAAGTTGGGAAGAAGATTGGCGCTCGCCACGTTGCGTGCGGCACGATATTGGCGGACAGCGGCCTTGGCCGTTTTGATATCGAGATTTCCCTCGATGGCAATATTAATCAATCTGGTCAAATCCTCATCATTAAGAGTCTTCCACCATTCGCTTAAGTTACGCGGGGAATCTTGGGAAGCGAGCCCTCCCACCAGACGATTATGCCATTTTGAGGGAAGAGGCAGGTTGGGACGAACATAATCTATGCCAACCACTGTGCATCCAGTGCAGGACAAAACAAGAAAGATTAGACAAATGATTTTTAAATGATTGGCATGCAATAATTCTCTATCCAAAATTGAATCGATCGTCAATAGTGGCCACCTAAAGAAAAGTCGAACCATTGGGTTCTTTGCATATTCGAGATGATCCCCCATCAACCACCATAAGTTAAATTCTGGGTGTTAGATAGAGGACCTCATGATAAAAAAAAATACGACGACGTCTGATTTATTCCATAGTTTTTTATCCTACTGAAGCTCTGTTAGACAGAAAAGGCTCAGCTCGTTAGAAAACAAGATTATTTATGGGGTCAGCTCACAAAACGGGAAATATTGTTGGCTAAGCACTCAACAACCGTACCGAATAATGCGCCCACTTCGTTAATACGAATTCATCTCCATTGCCCGGCCGGAAAGCGGTAAAATTTCTGACGGGGACGAGATACTATTTCCTCACGCTGTCTTTCCACAACACCAATCAACCTGTCTTCAACAGGAATTTCAAGTATGTCCCGTTTAAGGTCCATCGGTTGTGTTTTAAAGATCCTCTCATCCATAAGCTTCGGTGGCCTGTTCATTACAGGCACGAATTCCATCTTGGCAAGAATATCCTTTTCCAGATCAACACCTGGGGCAATCTCAATAAGCTCCATTCCCTCCTTGCCGAGACGGAAGACGCATCTCTCTGTAACGTACAAAACAGGCTGTCGCTGCTCGATGGCATACTTGCCGCTGAACGTGATCTGCTCTACTTGATTGACGAATTTCTGTTCCCGACCTTCCTGTTCAATCTGAAGTTTGTCATCGGCGACCGATACTGCCAGCCCTCCTGCCGTGAATGTACCTAGAAAAACGATTTTTTTCGCATTCTGACTGATATTGATGAACCCACCGGGGCCTACAAAACGAGAACCGAATTTACTAACATTGACATTACCCAATCGGTCCACTTCCGCGGAACCGAGAAAGGCAATATCCAGGCCTCCTCCGTCATAGAAATCAAACTGGTATGGCTGATCGATTATAGCATCGATGTTAGTACCCGTGCCGAAATTAAGACCGTCGTTCGGCATACCGCCGATCACACCCGGTTCGGCTGTCAAGGTGAGCAGGTCCAGAACACCTTCCTCATTTGCTATGCGAGCCACACCTTCCGGCATGCCTATACCAAGATTAACGATCTGGCTGGGACGGAGCTCGAAAGCCGCGCGCCGCGCAATAACCTTTCGCTGACCTGGATCCATGGGCGGGATTGAAGTCATAGGCAGGCGGAGTTCGCCGGTATAGCCGGGGTTGTACTGTTCCAAAAATGTCATCATGTGATGTTCCTGCCTGGCAACGACAACGTAATCCACAAAGATGCCGGGGACCTTGACATGTTTCGGGTTCATCGAATGACGTTCAGCAATCCTCTCAACCTGGGCAATGACAAACCCGTTGTTGTTTTTCGCCGCCATGGCCTGTGCCAGGACTTCAACCGTGAGGGCCTCTTTCTCCATGGTGATATTGCCATCCGCATCGGCTGTCGTTCCACGGATAATGGCCACTTTCACGGTCGGCAACTTGTAGAAAAGAATCTCCCGGCCCTCAATTTCCATGAGCTTGACAAGGTCTTCCCCCTCCTTCTTGGTTTTTTGATTTAACTTCCCGCCATCAATACGGGGATCAACAAAAGTACCAAGTCCCACGTAGGATATGAGACCTGGCTTCCGCGCTGCCATGTTGCGGAAGAGCGTGCTGATAACCCCTTGAGGGAAGCTATAGGCCAGAATATCATCCTCCCGGATGAGTTTCTGGATTTTCGGAACAAGGCCTATATGCCCACCGATGACCCGGCCGACGAGGCCTTTTTGCCCAAGTTGATTCAGCCCCCGCGTCTTGCCGTCACCCTGACCTCCGGCGTAGATGAGTGTTAGATTTTTTGGGTGTCCATCTTTCAGAAATCTCTCTTTAACATGAATCAAGATATCCTCGGGAACACAGGCGCCAACGAAGCCACCGGTTGTTATGACATCTCCATCCCTGATAATGGCAGCCGCCTGCTCCCCTGTAATAACCTTTCCCTTACAGCGAACATTCGCACGGATTTCTTCGATGATGTGATGTGCAATAGCGTTACCAACCTCAAGGGATTGTTCAAATTCACTACCGATCTCTATTTCTTGCATGTTTTTTCTCCTTTCCGGACTTCCTGATTAGTAGAGTCCCGTCAAATGGTATAGCAGGATGATGGCGAGCACCCCTGTTGTCTTGATGATAGTGATCATCCCAATGTCCGGGTATGACAGTTTATGGGTCAGGCCACAGACGGCAAGTAGTGTGATTACCGCCCCATTGTGGGGCAAAGTATCACAACCACCGGAGGCCATCGAGGCAACTCGATGAAGGATTTCGGGCGACATGCCAATCGTGTTAGCCCAAGCCAGCCAATCCTTGGACATGAGATCGAGAGCTATGGACATGCCACCGGACGCGGAACCGGTTATACCCGCCAATGTTGTAACGGAAACAACCTCCGATACGAGGGGCGTTCCACCGATCTTGATGGCCAGCAGGGAACTGGCAATTGCTTTGAAGCCAGGCAGGGCAGCGATAACATTCCCATATCCTACTTCAGAGGCCGTATTCAGAATCGCAAGCAGTGATCCTATGGCTCCTGCATTGAGGGCCTTCTGCAGGCCACCGCCCTTGGGCAAGTTCTTGAACCCCAAGACAACTGCCATGACGATGCCCACAATCAAGGCAATGATCAGAGACCAGATGCTGATAACCTTTTTCACTGTTCCGGCAAACAAAGGCAGCTTCATGCCTGCGAAGACATCCATCACCTGGGGATCCCATGTGTAGACCCGCGACAGAAAGTAATTGATTACGAGAACCGCCACCAGTGGCAAGATGCCGATGTACCATTTAGGCAATACCTGGACTTCCGAAACGAGGGGTTCGTTCAAGGTATGGTCGCCATAGCCTTCCCCCTTCGCAAACGCCTGCTTGCGGCGCCATTCCAGCCACAGCATACCGACGATAAAGATAAGCGTTCCACCGAAAAGACCGGCGATCGGAGCGGCATATCCGGTGGTACCGTAGAAGTTTGTCGGGATGAGATTCTGAATCTGAGGTGAGCCGGGAAAGGCATCCATTGTGAAGGTAAACGCGCCCAGAGCAATGGTTCCGGGAAGAAGCCGTTTCGGGATATTGGCTTCCTTATACAAGGCGGCACCGAAAGGATAAACGGCAAACACGACGACGAAAAGGCTCACACCGCCATAAGTCAGAATAGCACAGGAAAGAACAACGGCAAGCATCGCCCGTTTCATGCCAAGCTTCTGCATGATGAATGAAGAGATTCCCTTGGCCAACAGCGTGTCTTCCATAACTTTGCCGAAGACCGCCCCAAGCATGAAGACGGGAAAGAATGCCTTGATATAACCTACTGTCTTGGCCATAAATAATTCCGTATAACCGGGCATGACGGGCAACCCCTGAAGGGCGGCAGCGAGCAGAGCAAATACCGGGGCAAACAAAATAACTGAGAACCCCCGATAAGCCATGTACATCAGCCCAAATAGACTGAGTATAATTCCCAATACTTCCATGGTGTTCCTCCTTAGTTGATTTGAGACAATTTGACACCTAGCAAGAGGAATGCCAATAATCACAATTTAAGCATCTATCTGTAATTGTTAGTTATTATTAAATGTTGATTTAGGTAGTTGGTAAATAATGTCGAGAAAGTGTTACAGGACATAAGGTAAAATCATACTTAGAATACAAGAGATATTATATGGTTATACCTATGTAGACGACCAGCTACAAAAGCTCGTGACAACCTCCGGTTCAGCAATTAGGAAGATTATACTTTTTCATTTTCCGGTAAAGGGCCGTACGGTGAATGCCAAGAATCTCTGATGCCCTATTTATGTTGTACCCGGATTTGCCAAGGGCATGGAGGAGAATTTCCTTTTCCGAGAATTCCTTTAATTTTCTTAAAGAGACTTTGGATTCGCTATCTATGTCTTTGGTGAGATTGCGGAAGAATAGAGGTAGATGCTTCGGGCGAATCATATCATCCTTACCTTCTATGGAATAAAGACTTCTCTCGATAATGTTGGAAAGTTCTCTAACATTACCTGGCCACTTATAGTTCATGAATATCTTTATAACTTCTGGATCGATTTTGTTTATGTTCGTACCAAATTCCTTGCCATGTATTTGAACGAGATGCTCTGCGAGAATGGGAATATCCTGTTTTCTCTCTCGCAGGGGCGGAATCTGGATTGGAATTACGTTGAGGCGGTAATACAGATCCCTTCTGAATTTGCCTTGCTCCACACAAGCTTCCAAATTTTCCTGAGTTGCAGCAATCAATCGATAATCACATGCGAGAAGACTTGTCCCCCCGATCCGCTCCACTTCTTTTTCTTCAAGGACACGAAGTAGTTTTGGCTGCATATCAAGTGGAAGTTCACTTATTTCATCCAGGAAGATGGTTCCACGATGGGCAAGTTCAAACTTGCCCGGCTTCGCCTTGGTGCCCGCTCCAGTGTAAGCGCCGGGCTCATAGCCGAATAGTTCGGCTTCCAGGAGATCCTTGGGAATTGCCGCGCAATTGATCCGGACAAAGGGGAAAAGCCTTCTAGGGCTTGCTTGATGAATTGCATGTGCAAAGAGTTCCTTACCGGTTCCGCTCTCTCCCATCAGAAGAACAGGGGCATTTTTCCGAGCTGCCTTGCCGGCATAATCTTTGATTTGCACCATGCCGGGGCATAGTCCTATTATATTATTAAATGTGTACTTGGCTGACCGAAGGGTTTCCAATTCTTTCTTATAAAGTTGAACTTTTGATTCCAGGTGGCTCAATTTTTTTGCCAGTGAATGGACATCCTCTACATCCTCGAACATAACCCGCCCTACAACAGCTTCCAGTTTGCCATCAATTTGAATAGGTAGCCGTTGCACGATCATATTTCGCCCTTTAATGGCGTGAGGCTGATTGACTTCCGTCTCTCCCGTTTTGGCGACAATGTGCATTCTTGTGTTCTCAATAACTTCGGTACAGTGTCTGCCGATTATCTCCTTGGGATCCATGCCCAGATATTTGCCATAAGTTTCGCTGAAAAAAAGGATATATCCGTCGGGGTCGGTTATAATAAGACCACTTAAAAGAATGTTCAGGGTGGCTTCATATAGCTTTAATTTATACTCATTGTCTCTTAAATCATTCAAATTCATATTTGGTTATGATCCATTCTGCACTGTTCACTGTGCTTATGCCCACAAGATAGAAGAATCCCGGACAATAAGAAATGCGGTGACGTCTGATTTCACCTATAAGGTATTGTCCTACGAGAGATCTTAAAGCAAAATGGCGATGTAGTCTCGATGGTCACTCGCAACACAGGGCCTATATCAGTGATCTGTGGAGAGACAACTAGGGCGCCGATAACCAGCAGTGAACCCGCCAAAACAAAGTATTTCTTGCTGACAGCAAACTATCGCCTGAGGAGGTTCTTGAAAGAGAGAAGAACGGCCTTTCCTTATTGGATTTAATACGGGGCGCTGAGGAATTGGGGTATCAGACAGCAGTCTTGAGGAGAGTAAGGTACTCATACTTACCTAAGCTAAAAGGCCCGGTAATCATTCACGTTCAGCGGGATGAATATAAACATTTTGCTGTTTTGAAAGGTGTGCATGGCGATCGAGTGTTCTTGGCGGATCCGAGTCTGGGAAATGTTTCTATGCCCATTGAACGTTTCGATCAGGAATGGACGGGCGTGGCACTTATCATTAGGAAAAAGGGTTTTGGTCTACCGACGAAATACCCTTTGGCGTTGGAAGACGAGGGTCCACTAAATAGTGAAATGACGGCGGCTAGACGAGCCCTCTACGTCCTACCTTAAAGAAAGAGCTGGCTATATGCATTTTCACAACCCACAAGTCAGGATCAACTAATCGATCATTACCAGATGATTGGCACAAATCATCCACGGCCCCGGATGATCTTGAAGCATGTCCCACCACTGCCGGAGCAGCCTATCGATGTCCCGAACCCTGTACTTCCGGATATATGAAATAAAGAGGTGGGATGGCAAAGGGCACTGCCCTGCTGGCCCATCTCTTTAACTTCTGCGGGTTCATCCCAGCTTCTGCTGAATGAGCGCGACGGCATCACCTATGGTGCTAAGCTTGTCAGCTTCATCGTCCGAGACTGTTATCTCGAAAACGTCCTCGCACTTAATGATGATGTCAATCAGACGGGCTGAGTTGACTTTCAGGTCGTCTAGGATGTGGGTTTTCAAAGTCGCACCTTCGAGCAGTTTCGCATCCTGGGTGTATAGTTTCAGAATTTCGACCATTTTATCAAAAATCTGTTTTTCTTCCATGTTCCTTATACTCCTTCCCATTTTTTAAATATTAAACAACTATTGACATCGCCGAATCCAAAACCGGCCTTGGCGATAATCTTCAGATCGGGGACTTCAAGGCAGGTCTGAGGAATGTGCTCGGAAAAAGCCTCGATATCGGGATG
>CAZYDG010000061.1:0-64290 GCA_964645835.1 uncultured Syntrophaceae bacterium | reverse complement strand
CCCATTCCTGCTAAGAAAGGCTATGGAAAAGAAACTCAAAACGATCTTCTCACACATCAAACCGGGGTAACTTTCTTTATGAGGCAACGTTACCTCTTGTCACTACACTTTCGGTAACATTTTAATCTGAGGCAACGGGGAAGGGGATTAAGAAGAACGACCGGGGGACGCGGAAACCGTTAGCAGGTTGTTGATAATCCATACAGCCCTCACTTTGTCAAGGGAGGGATTTCTTTCAGTCCCCTTTGAAAAAGGGAGGCAGGGTCATAATTCAGTTTGTAATTGCGAGCAACTGATTCCGGTCGCTTCACTTCGGGGTTATTGAGTCAAGAAACATCAGTCTTGTCATCGCGAGCGGTCCCTCGGACCGCGTGGCGATCTAAAAGCAAGATTGCCGCGCTTCGCTCGCAATGACTCTTCATGTTTCTCAGGAGTTCCGGCCCAACCAAGACCTCTGGATTTCCGTTTTCTTAGAAATGACAGGAAATGCCTCGGTGAAGGTCGGGAATGCTTGCGGCTTAATGCAGCAGATGGGCGGTTTTCAACAGCCTGTCAGTGGCTGAGTGGCATGATGGGTATAGACTTAACAGCACGCAGAAAAAGGGCCTTCGGCTCTTTTCCAAGGGCCGCGACAGACTTGACGCGAAACCCTCCCTGACTGACAAGCGATCGGAGATTATCGGGACTGAAATTATTTAAACCCCAGGAGGGCGGCATACCGAATTTCTGAAAATAGCGAAGCCCAAGGGCATTTCTTTCTTCGCCTTCCATGCCGTCATCCGTGTAGGCAATTGCGATGAGCAGTCCGCCGTACCGGAGTACCCGGAAACACTCTTTGACGACTTGCTCCGGATGTTCCACAGTGTTGAGGATATTTGCCAACAGAACCGTATCGAAAGCAAGGGAATGGAAAGGCATCTTTTCCGCATCGGCCTTCTGAAGGCGCACATTGGGATAAGACGCCAATTGACGAACTGCGATGCCCAGCATTTCCTCAGAGATATCCGTCGCTGTCACGCGGTCAGCATGGAGCGCTATGACTTTCGTGTAGAACCCCGTTCCGCATCCACATTCGAGAACCTCCCCAAGGCGGCGTTCGTGGGAAAGTTTTGTCACTGCCGCCAAGCGCAATTCCCTGCCGACGACATAATCGACACCATCGTCGTAAACAGTCGCATATTGTCCCCAATATGTCCCTTTATGATGGCTATCCATGTCATCCCCACGCGGTCAACAATTCGCTTCTCTTGCGATTGGTAAACCGGCATACTTTGTTTACACAAAAAAGCGGCCTTCAATACCCGCAATCTATGATCATATATCTTATTTTAAGCTCCAGGACACGGAAAGTCAAATGCGATGATAATAATGAATTTTCATATTGCGCGAAAAACACCTCTGCGATATAAAATGGCCATGAATGTATCAACGAAGGCGCCAGACTTACCCGAAACGGCTGTGCCGTCCCATGTGGTCGAATTCGATGACAAATGTCTGCCCCCCGAAGACCTCTTGAAAAACCTGAAATACGAATATCTTCGGCGGGAATTATGGCTCCCCCTCGGAAGGAGTGCGGACAGAATCATCGTCCTGGTTGACAATCCACACAATCTCCCTAAACGGGACATGATCGAACAGATTTTAAAGACCAAGGCGATCATCTATCGCACAGCCTCAGAAGCCGACATCATCCGTTTCCTCGATCACTTCTTCAGGCTGGAGGAATCGGTGGGACAGGTTCGCCCCGACTCCTCTCTGGCCAACGGCGAAAACGGCGCAGACAAAACAGCCGTCATCACCGAATCGGACAGCGTCATTGTCAAGCTCGTCAACAAGATCATCAACGAGGCCTGCGAGCGGAATGCATCGGATATCCACATCGAGCCCGATACGAAAGGCCAGGACGTGAAAGTACGTTTCAGAATCGATGGAGAGTGTATCCCCTACAAGACCCTGCCCTTCAATTACCGTTCTCCCATCGTTTCCCGGATCAAGATCATGTCGAATCTCGACATCACGGAACGGCGCCTTCCCCAGGATGGGAAGATTCACCTCACACGTCCCAATAGGGAAGAGATCGAACTGCGCGTGGCCACCATTCCAACCCATGGCTCAGTCGAGGATGTAGTCCTGAGGATACTGACCCGGGGACGCATCATGCTCCTGGAAGAACTCCGGATGACACCGGCCGATTACGGCCATTTCCGCGATACACTGAAGAAACCCTACGGCTTGATCCTGATTGTCGGTCCTACGGGGTCGGGCAAAACTACGACGGCCCACGCAGCCCTCCACATCCTCAACAAACCAAATACAAAGATATGGACTGCCGAGGACCCCGTCGAAATAGCTCAGCAGGGCATCCGTCAGGTCCAGGTCCACCACAAGATCGGGTACGACTTCAGCCATGCCATGCGCGCTTTTCTCCGGGCGGACCCGGACGTCATCATGGTCGGCGAAATGCGGGACTATGAGACAGCCAAGATGGGCATCGAAGCATCCCTGACGGGGCACTTGGTCCTAAGCACTCTCCACACGAACAACGCCCCGGAGACCATTGTTCGTCTCCTCGATATGGGAATCGATCCCTTCGCCTTCGCTGACTCTTTGCTTTGCGTACTTTCCCAGCGCCTCGTCCGGAGCCTCTGCCCCCATTGCCGGGCGGCCTATCATCCCGAACGCTCTGAATTCGATGAACTGGCCAGGCATTACGGGGAAAAGTTTCATACCGACCTTCAGGTTGCCTATGATCCGCAGTTTACCCTTTATCATCCCGTCGGATGCCGGGAATGCAGCAAGACAGGTTATCGGGGCCGCATGGGCATCTTTGAACTCCTAATGGTATCCGATACGATAAAGCAGTTGATCATCAACCGCAAATCCATCCCCATTCTGCGAAAAACGGCCATAGCCGAAGGGATGAGGACACTCCTGCAGGATGGTATACGAAAAATCGTCCAAGGAGAGACAGATTTGGTGGAAGTTCTGAGCGTCTGTATGAGATAGCCAGAAAGGAAGAGCCAGAAAGGAAAAAATTGATGAACAATAACCGTTTAATTACCATAGTCATGACAATCAGCGTTTTTTTCTGGACCACGGTTTCCGGAAACGCCGTCGACCAGATGAAACCCATTCCATTGATCAAGCCCCAAATGGACAGCGGCCGCCTGCTGATGAACGTCCTGAAGGAACGCAAATCATCAAGGGATTTCAGCAACAAAAAATTACCCATCCGCGTTCTTTCGAATCTCTTGTGGGCGGCCTGCGGTATCAACCGGCCCTCCTCCGGGAAACGGACTGCCCCCTCAGCCATGAACTGGCAGGAAATCGACGTCTATGTGGCCGCAGAACAAGGCCTTTATCTGTATGACGCCCAGTATCACCGGTTGATCCCCGTTCTCGCACTGGATATCCGCGTTCATACCGGCACACAACCCTTTGTCGCTGATGCTCCCATAAACCTGATCTATGTGGCCAACCTGAACAAAATGGGCAACATCGCCAAGGAATCGAAGGACTTCTATTCCGCTGTCGACACAGGCGTCATTGCACAGAACGTAAATCTCTACTGCGCTTCAGAAGGTCTGGCAACCGTCATCCGGGGCATGATCAAAAGGGAACACCTGGCCCAGATCATGAAGTTGGGACCTGAGCAACAGATCATCCTGGCCCAGACGGTAGGATACCCCAGAAAATAGGACGAAGGGCGATCTCCTCCGAGGATGATCCAGATGTACACATTTCTCGCAAACGCAACCGTCATTGTTCACGTGGCCTTTGTCGTGTTTGCCGTCTTCGGCGGGATTGCCGTTGTCTATAGGGTAAAGTGGGCATGGATACACATCCCGGCTGCTCTGTGGGCTGCCGTGGTGGAACTTATGGATTGGACCTGCCCCCTGACGCCCCTGGAAAACTTTTTCAGGGAAAAAAGCGGAATGGTGGCTTACAGGACAGATTTCATCGACCACTATGTGGTGCCTGTCCTCTATCCGGACAGCCTGACCCGCCGCTGCCAAGTCTTTCTCGGGCTGGCCGTCGTGGCATTCAATTTGTCCGTTTACGCCTGGGCCTTTTTCCGGCGACGCCGCTGACATACGAAGCCTTGGGGAACCGCACTCTATCTTGTTCGAAAAGACTGAGGAAAGCGGACTGAACAAGAGGTCCGCTCACCACTTCAAAAAAAGACCAAAGGCCTTTCACCGGCCTTGTACTGGAGGTTCATGAACGTAAAAAAAGGTTTATTATTGTGCATACTGCTTCCTGCTATGATATTGGCCTGTTCCAACAGTGAGTCATCAACTCCCAACAACCGGGTCGTTTATGTTCTGGACGCCAGCGCGTCCGGGCTGGTCGAGACCATTGACAATATCGTTAACCTGACAGTGGTGTCAAATGATGCCAATGACCTGAAAGCCGAATACCGGGCCGGATTCGTGCAGGGAAAACTGCAGGGGAAAACCATAATATCGGCTCGCGACAACTCCTGGGACCACTCCTATCTTCTTGATCCGTCCCATTCATTTCCCAAACAACTTGGCCCGACCCGCGCGGAGCTGAACATGGCGGCAGGCATCCTGAACAACAATTACGCATTCTTTCTGCAGTATTTGAGAAATCCGGCAACGGATGCCGAAGTGTCCAACCGCCTGAAACGGATGCTCTTCAGAATGCTGGGAATCTACCACGGAGCAACCCTCGCCCAGCCGGCAAACCTCGATTTCTCCGGTGCCTGGCTGCCCGACAACACTTACCTGAAGACCGCGGAACTTGCTCTTGGTTACGAAACTTCCAGGCTCACTTTCATGGATGTGTATTTCTTAAACGCTTATAACGACATGATGGACGTGATCTCTTTCTCCCCCAAATCGGCGCCTGACGGGATAAGCAAGGTCGATCGTCCGAATAAATGTTCCGCCTTCCTGAAGCGTATCGGTGACGAAGTCATCCTCGCCCACAATACATGGCAAGGATTCCTTGCCCAAACTTTGGTTCAAACCATGGCTGTCAACAGCGATCTATTGACCATGAACGCGCCAACCCCGGGCCTGATCGTATCAAGCGCCGATTTCGGTTTCAACAACAAGGGAATGCTGTTCAACGAGACAACGCACCGGATGTCCAAGGGACAGGTCAAGACCGACGGAGTCTGGATTTTCTGGCGGGCCGCCGTTGCGGAACACTTCGCGGCCTCCATCGACGATTTCTTCCGATACATTTCATTGGACAACACCGGCACTTACCTGAACGGCTATATGCTGGTTGATGCCAAGAACAACGAAACCGGCCTTGTTGAAATGTCCTACCGCTGCTTCGTATATTACCGCTCCAGCGGCGGGCCCTATTCTGTCACGAGTAAGACGCTTGACGGTGATACCTGCTCAACAGAATATGATACGGAAATGATCACTCCGGCCTACCAGATGGGAATTAATTATCCGGCCTCGTTGCAGATACGCAGCGATCTGCTTTCAACTGACAACCGGCCGTCAAGGCGTCATCAGTTCATTCAACTGCTGCCCAACGTAACTGATGTGGAAAGCGCCAAGAGGGTTATTACCTACATCGATCCCACCAACCCGCTCTCTATATTCGGCCGGTGGGATCTTGGCTACGGAGAAACTGCCTATCCAAAGCAGATCCCGGACGGCTCCACTGACGCCAAGGTTGGCACCACTGCCATGGTCCGTTCCTTCATGACGCTGAGTGGTGCCTTGGACCCGACGTCTCCGATTCCCGGCTTCTGGATGCTCTTTGGAACGTCGCATGTGAACGGCAAACCTTTCATCTGGAGCCAATCCCTATGGAAAGAGCAAACATTGCGCGATGTGCCCGATCGTCTTGATGGCACATTTAACCTGATGCCGCTTTACTTGAGATGACATATTTAAAGGCTGTTGAAAAACGACCATCTGCTGCGTTACGCTGCAAGCTTCGTCAAGGCCTTTCCGGGGACACGTTCCGATCCCTTCGGGCTTCCGGAACATGTCCCCGATGCCTCATTCCTCAGCTTTTGCGCGCCTTGCATCTGGGCATCCCGGATCAGGTCCGGGACAAGCTTTTGAACAGCCTGCACAAAATCGAGGTTTTCTACAACTGTTGAAACAGCATTCTACGGAAGCTATTTCCAATCAGTCCAGGCTTCCTGATACATGTTCATCACTTTTTGCACATCAGCGAGAGACGCCTCGGTCTTGTTGACAATTTTGGCGATTAGTCCCGGCACATCGTTCTTGCGAATCAGGGGCATGGGGTCTTCCCCGGCAGGGAATTGCTGACGCGCAAGTTTTCCCGCCGCTGCATAGCTGGGATGGTAAGTGCGATAGCCTGGGAAAAACGAGGCATTGCGTTCACACAAACCTTCCTCCATTTTCCTGAAGAAGGTTTGCCGGCCGTCCCTCAGCCTGACAATCACCGATGCCCCGTGATACCCAAGGATGACCACACCACGAAAAGGTATTGGGCTGGGCAGGATATAGGGCTCATCCGGTTGGCATGAATGGGTCATTGCATGGAGGACAATATGGCGCAGGCTGATCCTGGTCTGCGGATCTATATTCATCCATCCCGGCCCTGCCGTTTCTACGACGCTTTCCCGAGCGCCGTTTTCCAAGTCCCGGTAAAAGCCTTCGAATGGCCGCACCTTGACCTCGCGTCCGCAAGTATAAACCGCATCCCATTCCTTCATGGTAGCTGCAATGACCCTTGTTTGGGCAGCGGAAAAGCCCGTAATATTATTATTAGCCCGAGTGTCCGTCTCCGTTGAGATCGTCTTTTGATTTTCTTCCGTACCTCCCGATTCGCCCCGGATGCGCACTTTTTCAATCTTGCTTCGCTGCGCCTCCGGAACATTTGCGGGATTGTCACTGAAAACAACTATCCCGTCTTCGCCTATCCATTTATATATTTCACAAAAACCGGAAGTGGCGGATAAGATGGATAAGTACAGAACAGCAATGAAAATAAAACCCTTATCTCTTTTCATTTAACAAGTTGAGGGATAATGTAGCTTCAGTTCTTTTCTTGAATCAATTGTAGTGCAGGGCTTCAGCCCTGTGTCTGTCTATTGCAGTCCTAAAAGGCTGGACTACAGGCTAAGCGAGTTGTTTGCAGGCGATGCTCTCAATCACAATACGAAGTATGACGATGGCGTGCACATGCTTTTCTTTGTACACATTCTGGCCTTCCTTGCCGTAATGCTTAAGAATAATATCCAAACCCCGCTTCTTCTCCTCATAGCCCGTGAGAATCTCAACGCGCCCATAACCGATAATGGACAGTGACTTAGTATCCCAGCGACAAGGCTCTTCGTGACGGACAATAACACTGTCACTCTCGATCTCAAAACAGACACGGCTGTTCCGTTTTAATATGTCGATCTTCCGGCCTTCCGCCGCGGAATGCACATAAAGAGCGTTATCGCAAAAGCCATAATTCAAGGGCACGATGTAAGGTTCCCCCTCATCAACCATCGCTAAACGACAAATCTCCGCCCTGGATAGCAACTCCTGGATTATATTCATATCCGTGACTTCTTTGTCTTTTCTACGCATAATAAATGAGATGTAGCTTCAGGTTACGTAAAGAACATATGTATTGACAATCTGCAAATCAGACGGTATTTCTGCCAAAAGACCGTTTATTGTAGCCAAATAGTATAATAAAATGGGTCAATATCAAAGAAAATAAAGAAGGTGCGAGATTCCTCATGTTGCATCGAAACCATTTACTTACGCCATGAACCTGTCGGAAATCCCACGCTTTATCGAAAATAAGTACTTCCTGCTCCTGACGGCGCTGATCTTGCTCATAGTCATGTCGCCTCTGATCGAAAATGCCCGGATTAATCTGGCCATTAATTCCGGTTTATTTCTGGCCATTATAACGTTCATGCTGATCATTCTGGGTGCGGGAAGGCTTCTGTTCTCATTCTGCTTATCGGCGGCAATATTTTCCTTCATTCTCCATTATATGGCATCTTTCGTCACAAAAAGCACACAGTTGGAAGTAATGGCCACTTTGGCTTACCTTTTGTTCATCGGTGTTGCCACGTTGTTTTTGATCAGGAAAATTTTCTCTGAAGAAAAAGTAACGGCGGACACCATCATGGGAAGCCTTTCCATCTATGTCCTGATCGGCGTTCTGTGGCAGCTTCTCTACAGCATGATCTGGCTCCTCAACCGCGATTCCTTTAGTCTGAACCAGCAAATAAGGAGTGTGCCCGATTTTTTTTACTTCAGCTTCACAACAATGACGACTCTGGGATACGGAGACATCCTCCCCATCAGCCAGGCGGCGAAAATTGCGGCGATGCTTCAGGCTATGACCGGCCAGATTTATCTGACCGTCCTGGTTGCCCGCCTTGTCGGTCTTCACATGACACATTCCGGAAAAAAATAAAAACGGCAAAAGCGACGGGTTTACTGGAACCCTTTCGGTTTGGAACCGTAATTATTTGTCCATCATGGATTTGAGGACATCGTCAAGATAGGTCTTCAATGTAGATTCGTTGCCGTACCAGAAGTGATCGGCGCCGTCGATGACCGTCAGCTTTTCAGGATCGATAACCGCATCCAGAAGCGTTCGGTCGCAAAACTGGTCCCTGGATCCGACAACAACCCGGACATCCGCCTCTTTCAATGGGGGGAAGGGCAGCATGGCTGTGGGTGGTGCGATAAGGATGCACGGCTGGGGTGTCGCCGCTGCGATTGATGAGGCCACCCAGGCACCGAACGAATAGGCGATGACCAACGAATTGTCGCCTGCCTCCCGAAGCGCTATCTCCAGGTCTTTGCGTTCGCCAATCCCATTGTCGTACACACCCTCGCTCCGGCCGACGCCACGAAAATTAAACCGCAGGGATGAAAGTCCCCGTTCCAGCGCCATATCACGGGCCGCCAGGACGACATTATTATGCATATCGCCGCCATATAGAGGATGGGGATGGGTAATGACCGCGCATCGGGACCCATTACCCTCGCGGATCGCCTCAAGACGGGGATTGATGCCGATAAATAAAGTCTCCATACCGAGACTATATAAGGTTGCCGAGTTAAATTCAAGGTCCAAGACCATGACGATAAATGGAAGCGAATGGAAGGGATGAACGGAAGGGATGAACGGAAGGGATTGAATTTATCTTTGCAAATTGCTAAAATCAGTGTCACTTTATTGAAGGAGAACTCTATGATCGTCGTACAGGTTTTTATCCACGTTAAGCCGGACATGATCGAAGCTTTCAAGGCCTTATCCCTTGAGAATGCCTCCAATGCCGTCAAAGAGCCGGGATGCGCCCGTTTCGACGTCATTCAACAAGCTGACGATCCGACCCGCTTCTGCTTCTACGAAGCCTACCGTTCAGCCGAGGCTCGCGCCTATCACAGGGAAATGCCTTATTACACGAAATGGCGTGACAACGTGAATGCCATGCAGGCCGAAGACCGTTATCTCATTGAATATAAAAATTGTTTCCCCACCGATAACGCCTGGACGTGATTACGGTCTCTCGTTTTGAATAGGCTAGAAATCTCATGGATAATCGTTTCTGCCCTGGCGCTGCCAATATCAAAGGAACACCGACCCTGGATGTCAAGACATGTCCCGAATGTGGCGAATCGGTGGAAATATTTTCTACGGATAAGGAATGCCCCTGCCCCCGATGCGGCTTTACGATTTTCAACGACATCGTCTCCTGTCTGCGGTGGTGCAGGTACGCTCAAAAATGCATAGGTAGCAAAGACCGCACATAAAAAATACCCTGCATCCAAAGGCGAATGGTGGATGCGCTTCGCTTCATCCACCCTACAGTCTGGTTACGTCTGACAATGACGGAGTGCAGAGGGTGTCATTACCACGACAATAGAATCTTTTGTAGGGTGGAACATGCGAAGCGGTTCCAACGGCGAAGGGTGGATGCACTTCGCTTCATCCACTCTACAGTCTGGTTACGCCGGACAATGACGGAGTGTAGAGGGTGTCATTACCACGAAAATAGAATCTTTTGTAGGGTGGAACAAGCGAAGCGGTTCCAACGGCGAATGGTGGATGCGCTTCGCTTCATCCACCCTACAGTATGGTTACGCCGGACAATGACGGAGTGCAGAGGGTGTCATTCCCGTGAAAACGGGAATCCAGAGGTTTTAGTGAAGTATTCTCGGTAGATTGCCACCCCCTTAATTCAGTTCCCACCTTCCCGGGCCGGGAAAGTGGGAACTGAGAATTCTGATTCACAATCAGGATAATCTTGAGCTATTCACCGCGAAGGGCGCCAGTAAAGATGTCGGACGTGGCCACGATCGGTGCTGCATCATTGTTTACGATACAGCCGATCTTTCCGAAGAATTTGGGAAATTCCGCTGCGATGTAGAACTGCGATGACAAGACACGTCCCGCATAGTAGGCGGCCTCCTGGTTATCGGCCAGGAACTTGTTGCGTTCCGCTCCTTTCAGGTCTCCTACAAGGGCATTTCTCTTGGGAATGGTAATGGTCAGGCTCTCAAGATGCAGCCAGGCCAAAACCAGCATGAAAATGGATTGTTGCAGCATCGTTGCGTTGGCAAAGATGGCAAATATCTTCTGTCCCGCAAGCTGGGCCTTCATCGTTTCGATGACTTCATCGAGCTTCTGCAGGCCCAGTTCCACAGGCGCAATGTATTTCTCATCAACAATACCCCTGGCTTTTGCCGCCGTCGCTGCAAGACGGTTTTTGAAGACCGTGTAATTGCGGTAATTTGGATTCATCAAAATCTTCCGCATGGTCAGATCGAGGGACTGAATGGCATTGGTTCCTTCATATACGGAGAAGACCTTCACATCACGGGCGTATTGTTCAACGGGGTATTCCTGGCAATAGCCGTAACCGCCATAGACCTGAATGGCCTCAGCAGTGACGAGCCAGCCGGCGTCCGAATTACCCGCCTTGGCGATGGGTGTCAGCAGTTCAACAAAGGCCGTGGCTTCTTCACACTCTGCGGCGTCTTTCGAGGCATGCATAACATCCTGGTTGTAGCATAAATAGTAGGTCAACATCCGCATGCCTTCCACCATGCTCTTCATATAGAGCAGCATACGCTTGACATCCGTATGTTCAATGATGGGAACCTTCGGCATTCCGGGAAGTATCTCGCCCTGAACCCTGGTCCTGGCATAGGTAACGGCGTGCATGTAAGCGGCGCTGGAGACGGCCAGCGACTGTAATCCCGTAAATGTACGGGCCTCGTTCATGAGTTGGAACATGATCTTCATGCCTTCCCGTTCCTTGCCCAGCAGGTATCCTACGCACTTGCCATTTTCACCGAAATTCAAAGTCGATGTGGCATTAGCCTTCAAGCCCATCTTGTGCTCCACGCCGGTGCAGGCCATATCATTGCGCGCACCAAGAGATCCGTCGGGATTGACCAGGAATTTCGGCACGATGAAGATGGAAATGCCTTTTGTTCCCGGAGGATCTCCTTCGATTCTGGCCAAAACGGGATGAATGATATTTGTACACATATCGTGTTCACCATTGCTGATGAATATCTTCTGCCCAGAAATCAGATACGTGCCGTCAGCCTGCCTGACGGCCTTCGACTTAAGGGCGCCCACATCAGACCCGGCGCTCGGTTCGGTAAGGCACATGGTCCCGCCCCATTCACCGGAAATCATAGGCCCCAGAAACATCTTCTTGATTTCTTCGGAGCCCTGGGCGATCAATAAATGCGCCGTACCCGTCAGGGACGAGCAATACATCCCCAATGACGTGTTGCCGGCATTGAAATATTCTTGAGCGGAAAAAGACAGGGCCGTAGGCATCCCCATGCCGCCTTCGTCCTGGGGAAAGGACAGGACATGGAAACCCGCCTCCGTATAGGCATTGAACCCCTTGTGAAAGGATTCGGGAACCTTGACTTCGTTGGTATCGGGATTGAATTTCAAACCGATCTTATCCCCCTCGGCATAGGTTGAATAGAACTGGTCCATCGCAATTTTCTCGGCGAGATTAAGCGTGTCCTCGAAAACGTCCCGATCCAGGCCTTCAAAGGCTTCAAAGCGGCTGATCTTGTCAAGCCCCAGCATCTCAAACAATACAAACCTTACATCACGTGAATCTACCAATGGATTTAACGACATAAAAATATCCTCCTTTTAATTTCTGACCATATCCCACCGTCCAATAACAATCTTGATTACTTTTTGCTCTTGGCGATTTCCTCTTCCCGCAGAATCTTGCGCAGTATCTTACCCACGGCCGACTTCGGAAGCTCAGTGCGGAATTCAATTATTTTCGGCACTTTATAAGGGGCGAGTTTTTCTTTGCAGAAAGCGATAATCTCTTTGTCCGTCGCTTCTTCACCCGGTTTAAGGACAATGAAAGCCTTTACGGTCTCGCCGCGATAGGCATCCGGAACACCGGCAGAAACGGCCTCGGCGATCTTTGGATGTTGGAACAGGACCTCATCGACCTCCCGCGGATAGATGTTGAAACCGCCGGCAATGATCATGTCCTTCTTCCGGTCCACGATATAGAAATAGCCGTCCTCATCCATCCGGGCGATGTCTCCCGTGCTGAGCCAGCCGTCTTTGAGCTGGTTGGCCGTTTCCTCAGGATTGTTCCAATAGCCCTGCATGACCGAAGGACCTTTGAGCAAAATTTCACCCGGTTCGCCCGGTTTTACATCTTTGAGGCCGGTTTCAACATCTACGAGACGGATCTGGTTGTCCGAAACGGGACATCCAATGGCGCCGACCTTGTGACAAAGCAGGGGCGTGCTGATACCCACAGACCCCGTTTCGCTCATACCCCAGCCTTCACCGAAGAAGATACCCATGTCTTTGACTTTGGCAATAAGCTCAAAAGGCATTGGAGCGCCTCCCGTTGTAATCAGGCGGATGCGGGCGCCCAGATCAAGTTCTGCAGCTTTTGGATGGCTGATGATGGCCATAACCATTGTCGGCACTGTGGGGAAATAGGTGATCTTTTCGAAATTGGCAAGAATTGCCAGGAACTCTTCAATCTCAAATCGTGGGAAGAGGATTTGAGTCGCGGCATTGAGCATTGACCAGTTCAGTGAGAAGGTATTGCCGTAAATGTGAAAATAAGGGATCACGCCGATAACTGACCGTTCGGCATGGGGAACAAAAGTCGTAATGGAATTTCCCCACAAGGTGCCTTGAAATGTGGCGGCCACAACATTTGAATGGGTAAGCAGAGCCCCTTTCGGCAAACCCGTTGTACCACCCGTAAACTGAATCAAAGCGGCATCTCCCGAGTTGACGTCGATCTTGGGCATGCTTTCATCGGTACAACCAGCAAGAAGTTCCGAGAAATGCAACCAGCCTTCATCCAGTTCAAGACTCTTGGCGGTGCTGATGGGCAACCCTTGAATATAATCCGTCACTTTGGTGATAATAACATTTTTCAGTTCCAATGCCTTGACCAGAGGACGCATGACTGGCAGTGCGCCGTCAAAGGTGATCAGGGTCTCCAGGCCGGAGTTTTCCATCATGAATTTAAGCTCATCGAAGGTATACAGGGGGTTCATATTCACAACGACAGCCCCGGCCGACAAGATGCCGTAATAGGCAATTACATACTGGGGACAGTTGGGAAGGGCAATACCGACACGATCTCCTTTCTTGACGCCGAGTTTTATCAGGGCATTGCCCATACGCAACATCTGGGACCGGATCTGCCGGAAGGTCATCTCCGAACCGTAGAAACTTGTTGAGGCCTTATGCGGGTATGTAGCAGCGGCGATATGGACCAGATTCTGCACCGGGATTTTTGGATATTGAATGGTTTTCGGGACATTATAATCATAATTCTGCAGCCAGGGTTTTGTTTCCAACACGTATTACCTCCTTCTTATAGATATTCAACCATGCGATGAAACAAACGGGAACAACCATCACAGACAAATACCCGTATGGCACTATTCATGCCATAAACTTCATAAATTCATAAGTTAATAATATTAAATACTATTCGGAGGATATGACATATTTTTCTCGCAATTTTTCTTAAGATATGATTCAAAAGATGTCCCATTTGAGAAACAAATTGGGACACTTTTGGAACACTTTACTGTATCAGCGGAGATACAATGATGGACCAGCTTTCACATGACCCCAGGCGGAATGCAGGCATCCCGAGCAGTCCTAAGCTTATGGGAAGGGAGTATTATGAGGATGAATTTAATAAGATTCTGGCTGAATGGAAGAAATTCATAAATGGACAGGGAACGGTGGACGAATCCATTGTCCCATCGGACATCCTGGCATCCTGGGTCCGGAGCAGGAACAGGGGTCTTGACCCCGGCGTGTTGCCTGTCCACGAAGTCCTCACAGGCCAGAACCTCGACATCCTGCTCTCGCAAAATGAAGATTTTATTACCATCAGCAGGCCTTTCATGAAAAATCTCTACCGTTTCCTGGAAGGGTCCGGTTTTCTTGTCGGCCTGTTTGACCGGAAAGGTTATATCCTGGAAATTATTGGTGATCATGACATATTGCGTCTGCTTCAGAAGTCGAACGTCATCGCCGGCGCCTTGTGGGATGAAGCCAATTCCGGGACCAACGCCTCGGGCCTGGTCGTGATTCTAAAGAAACCGGTCCAGGTATTCGGATGCCAGCACTACAACAGGCACTATCACCAGGAAACGGCCTCCGGAGCTCCCATTTTCAACCCCCAGGGAGAATTCATCGGCGGTATCTCCCTGACGGGGCGATACTACCGCGCCAACCCGCACACCCTCGGCATGACCGTCGCCGCCGCCCACGCCATTGAAAATGAGCTCCGCATCCGGGAAGCCTTCGCTGAAAACGAACTGGCCTTCAGTTTTCAAAAGACCGTCATCGGCTCCATCCCCGAGGCCCTTATCACCATCGATAACAAGGGCTGCATCACCCTGCTCAACGATAATGCGCGAAAGCTCCTTTATCTTACCAAAGATCGCATTGAAGGCGAACCGATCCAGAGACTTTTCGGCATGAGGAATCGCCATTTTCTCGATATCATTGAGCAGAATCAAGCGGCCACCGACGTCGAAGTACGGATCTTTTCAAAAACGGGCAGCAATGATTATGCCCTCACCATAAATCCCATTTTCTCTCCAAAAGGACTTACCATCGGAAAAATCCTGATCATGAACGAAATAAACCGGCTGAAAACACTGGTCACCAAGATGATCGGAGCAAAAGCTAAGTTTCATTTTAATGATATCCAGGGTCAGGATATCAAATTCTTGAGGACGGTTGAGCAGGCCCGGATGGTATCGCAAAGCAACTCCAATGTCTTGCTTCTCGGCAAAAGCGGGACAGGCAAAGACATCTTTGCCCAGGCAATCCACAACGGCGGCGACCGGAGGAACGGGCCTTATGTGGCTATCAACTGCGGTGCCATCCCAAGAGACCTGATTTTAAGCGAACTCTTCGGCTATTCGGAAGGGGCGTTTACCGGCTCCCGGCGGGGAGGCAGTCAGGGAAAATTCGAACTTGCCGATGGCGGCACCATCTTTCTCGATGAAATCGCAGAAACTCCCCTTGAGTTTCAAACGGCGCTCCTGAGGGTCATTGAGGAAAGAACAGTAACCCGTATCGGCGGCACAAGAGTGCGGCCCGTAAATGTGCGCATTGTCGCCGCCACAAACAAGGACCTGCAGGAAGAGGTCCGCCGCGGCAACTTCCGGGAAGATCTCTATTATCGTTTGAATGTCTTTGCCATCCACATGGTGCCCCTGAGCGAACGGAGGGGAGATATTTCCCTCCTTACCGAGGTCTTCGTCAAGAAATATGGCAACGCCATGGGGAAAAGAATCAATAAGATCGATCCTCTGGTTATCGACATCCTGATGAATTACGCCTGGCCCGGCAATGTCCGGGAGTTGCAAAACGTCATTGAACGGATGATGAATGTTGTCCAAACCCATGAACTCACAGCGGACATCATTCCACGTGAAATAATTGAGCCGCCTGCTCCATGGGGTTCAATCGTGCAGATGGAATCCGGTGAGGAAACGGAAAAAGCAATGATAATGCAAATGATTCGAATGAAGATGAAAAAAAACAAGATTGCGGAAAAACTCAATATTTCACGGAGCACACTCTACCGCAAACTGGAAAAATATCAGTTGACGGCATCATTTTAATCTTTGATCAGCCAAATTAAAAATCGAGACTATCGGGATCGACCAGTTCGAGCCTTTCCGGTTGCCACCGCGGCTTGTCGTCCTTGTCGATGAGGCGCGCCCGGACTCCTTCCGCAAAATCAGGATACCGGGTTAAAAAAAGAGCTGCTTTCAGCTCTTTTGCGAACACCTCCTTCATAGGCTTCCCCTCATTGTAACGAAGCAACTTCAGGGTAGCGCTGAGTGAGGTCGGAGACCGTTCTGAAATGCTCGCGAAGACTTCGTCGCAGAGATTTTTTTCAGTACTGCATTGCATCAAGGGAACCAGGATGTCATTGAGGGATGATTTACCGGCAAAGTATTCAGCCACCCACTCATCCATAGCCTTGTTTTGCGGGATATCCCGAATGATGAATTCGTCGAGTTTGTTCAATATCTCTGCCAACAGGCCGTCATTGCCCGCCGCCGCAGGTTTGAACGACTGAAGTATGCTGACTATCTCCGGAACTCTGCCGGAGTCGACAAGGTGCGTTGCCAATCCGAGGCGCACACATTCGCTTCCCGTCATGTAATAACCCGTCAGCGCCAGATATTCAGGATATCCTTTACGGCAGCGCCGGAACAGCCAGCCTGTTGAACCTACATCCGGGAAAAAACCGATTCTCGATTCCGGCATGGCCATGCGTGATCTTTCCGTGGCGATGATGATATCCGCACCGGCCGCAATGCCGAGACCGCCACCCATTGTCACACCGTCGGCTATTACAACTACGGGTTTCGGCGCTTCATGAATCATCAGGTCCATGCTGAACTCTTCTTCAAAAAAGCGCTTCAGCAATTCCTGGTCGTTTGCCTTTGCGGCGCGTGCCAATTCCTGGATATCCCCACCTGCGCAGAACCCTTTCGTTCCGGCCCCGGTAAACATGACGAACCTGCATGTTTCATCTGCAAATGCCTCTTTCAAGCCCTTAGCAATGAGACATACCATTTCGTTATTGAGGCTGTTTATAGCATGCGGCCGGTTGAGGATAATGGACAGCATTGCCGCATGGCGCTGTAAGATTACGGAACGAAAGTCTTTGTCGGCATTCATATGACAGTCCGAATCCGGAAGAAAGGAAGTACCGGCATTTTCAGTGGTACTGCTTTTACGCCTTGCGCTTGCGGAAAAATCCGATCAGAAATTCCGAATCCACAGGAGACAGATCAAATTTGAAAACAGCCTTTTCGACCAGTTTGGCAATAGACTGGGTTGCATCTTCTTCGATACTCATTGAGATCCACTTAATGGCCCTTTGAATATTTTCTCCCTCGGGCATAATCGTTGCCATAATCAGCATCCTCTTGAAATTCAGATTGTCATACAGATTTGATGTATGCATGGTATAGCATGACCTGTTATATTTCAAGAGAAATGAAGCATACTCGACTTGACTAACATAGTCCTGCCCCGAGCATTGGTTGCATCTAATCAATTCATATACTTAATTTATATCCATATTATTTCGTCTAAAATTCAATATTGAAATTCAAGTGATTTATGTTTTTATTAATACATTCGATTTGAATTTATAAACACTCCTTTCCGAAATAGATTTCATCGAAATAGAGAAGTGTGCACTGGCTCAGGTAAAAGTTTCTCTGTGAGAAGAAAACCAAACTTTCCGGCGGTTTTCGACAATTTGCAGGTATTCGCATGGGACGACTTTCTTGAGGATAAACATGAATATAAAAATTTTAACTTTTGTATTCATTGCTTCCCTTATCGGATGGTGGACGCTGACACCCTCCGGTTGGTGTCAAACAACGACCTCTCTTGAAACCGCAATCAAGCTCTATCAGCAGGAAAACTATGAAGAGGCCATAGATATTCTTACAAAAGTACGCGAGCAGGACAAGTCTTCATCTGCCGCCGCTTTCTTTCTGGGCCTTGCCTACAAGCAAACCAATGATATTCAAAGCGCCCTAAAACAGTTCCAGGATGCTGTCAATCTTCGGCCGGCAATCAAGGAAGCTACGCTGGAACTTGCCGATGTCCTGTTTCAGATCGAAAAGTATGATGAAGCCATGAAATGGGTGGTCACGGCGGAAAAGATTGGCGTCGCTCCGGCAAAGGCGGCTTTTTTAAAGGGAATGATTCTTTCAAAACAGGGCAGATACGACGATGCGATCGCCATGTTTGAAAAATCAAAAAAACTGGAAACAAGCTATACCCAGGCAGCGGATTTCCAAATCGGCATTGCCCTCATGTCCGGGCGGAAATTCGGTAAAGCAAAAGATCGTTTCCAGGCTGCCATCACACAGGATCCCCAATCGGATTTGGCCTCTTTTGCACGGCGCTACCAGGATATTGTCGAGGAACAAAGTTTTCTTCAGCGCCCCTTGCGCATAGTGGCAAGCGTCATGGGGCAATACGATACGAACATGCTTGCTGAACCCAAGACCTTCAGCGGACTCCCTGATTCCGGGAAGGAACAGAGTCTGGCCCTGACCTCCGGTCTGCGGCTCGATTATATACCTACCCTGTCAGGTCCATGGCTGTTTAACGCCGGCTATGCCGCCTCAAGCAGGGTTAATGAAAACAATTCCACGCGATATGATGTCTTGAGCAACACCTTTTCTGCGGCCGCCGGTTTAGGCTTCAGTCGTTTTGCCTTCAATCTGTCGGGGAATTATACCTATGTTTTAAAGCGCGGCGATTATGAAAACAACGGTGGAGGCTACAGGCGTTACTCGGAAAACTTCACTGTCGGGCCTCTTTTGCGTTTCCTGGCCAATCAGAACCATATTATTGAGGCCTATGCGGGCTATGCCAAGAAGAATTATTTCAAGACGGCCCCGGTGGGCAATCCAGGTGATGATATGACCGCCTGCGGTATAGACAGCTATCTGAGTTGGATGTGGTTGTTACAAAACGGCGGGCTTATCAATACACGTATCGGATTCAGCATCGATAACGCCGATGGATTCCACTATGACAACAATTCCTACAAATTCTCCATCAATGCCATTTACCCCATTTGGCAAAAACTCAATCTCCAATTGGGCGGCGAAATCAATTTTGCGCCCTACAAAAATAATAACGAATTCTTTAACAACACGGCTCGGGATGATAAAATTTACACAGGAACTATTGGATTTAACTGGAACTTCAACAGATATACCACCGCAATTATCCAATATACGGGAACGATAGCCAATTCCAATATTATGCTTTATGACTACACCCGGTCCCTCTGGTCGATCGGCCTCGAACTTAGATTTTAAGTGAGGTATTTATGAGAAAGCCCACTGTCACATTCGTAGTTCTCTTGATAGTCATTATGATTTATCCGCTTCCGGCCTTTTCGGCTCCCGTGGGAAAGATCACGGCACTGGAAGGAAATGTTGATATTACAGTCGGCACATCACCGGCAAAACCTCTAGTCATGGGTGATCCGGTCAGTGACGGCAATATTCTACGTGTAAAGAGCAAATCGAAAGCGGAGATCACATTCTTGGATGGGAATATCCTGCGATTAGCGGAAAATACACGACTACGGGTGACCCATTACCGACCGGACACCGAAAAAGCAAGCCATGTCAATCTTTTCCGGGGAAAGGTTCAGGCTTTTATCAATAAACTGGGGAGGGGATCGACCTTTGAGATTAAAACCCCGACGGCAGTCTGCGGTGTTCGCGGCACGATCTTCATCGGTTACTTCCAAAACGGCCAGAGCGGTTTCATCTTCACGCACGGTTCCGGATATGGTTATAACATAAACACCCCCAAGGAGATCCTGCTAATCCCCGTAAAAAACATGATGATCGTTTCCCGCCCTGATCAACGGCCAATACTCAGGATACTCAGCGATACGGAAATAGATAAACATGTCAAGGATACCACTCCATCGGGAAAGCCGGGAGATTCCAAGGATAAAGAACGCAAAGACGATAAAAATACGTCCGATAGCGCAACCAAGACAGGTGAAACGGCAAAGAAGGACGAGGGTAAAAAGGATGCAAAGGCCGGTGAGGATAGCTCAGGCAAACCCACCGGAACGGGATCAGGAACCGCTGCGACACCTACGTCATCTTCTTCCTCTTCAGGGACAACAACGCCGAGTGCGACGACAACTTCAGAATCGACTTCTGGAACCTCATCGGCTGCAACGACTTCCACCTCCTCTACTGCGACAACCGCTTCAACCATAACGCAGGCTTCGGTGTCAGCCTCCGGAACATCATCGGTTACAACACCTTTCACTTCCTCAACCACAACAACAACCCTTGATTCCACACAGTATGCCTCATCGTCATCGGTGACGGCACAGCAGACGCCAACAACCGTGCCACCAACAACCGTGCCGATAATTACCGTACCGATAATGCCGCAGATCCCCATAGATACTACGCCACCAACGATCAGTCTTGTTTCTGGTCCGGACTCTTTGTCCAAAACGACTCAAGCCACATTCACATACACAGCCAATGAAACCGTAACATATCAATACCGACTGGATAACGGCGCCTGGCAATCGGGACAGGCTGCCGTGCAAAACGGCACGACAACACTTTCCAACCTTACGGAAGGACAGCACACCCTGGACATAAAGGCAACCGATACCGCAGGCAATGCCTCAACCCAGTCCTACACATGGACAACGGACTCTATGCCGCCGGCAACCACTTTTGTCTCAAAGCCTTCAACATTGACCAATAAGACAACCGCAGACTTCAGTTTCAGCTTCAGCGAAAAGGCTAATTATCAATATCGCCTGGATAACGGTGCCTGGCAAACGGGAGCGGCAGGCGCATTAAGCGGTGCGGCAACCTTATCCAACCTTACGGAAGGAGAGCACACTCTGGACGTAAAGGCCGTGGACGCCGCCGGCAACGCCTCAACCCAGTCATACACATGGACAACGGCATATATGCCCCCAACAATCAACTTTACTTCAACGCCCATTTCATTGACCAACAAAAACACGGCAAGCTTCGGCTTCAATTTCAACGAAAAGGCCGATTATTCATACCGCCTGGATAACGGTGCCTGGCAGGCGGGTGCAGCCGCTGCATTAAGCGGTGCAGCAACCTTATCCAACCTTTCGGAAGGACAGCACACGCTGGACGTAAAGGCCATGAACGCCACCGGCAAAGCCTCAACCCAGTCCTACACATGGACAACGGACTATACACCGCCAACAATAAACCTGACCTCTACGCCTATGACATTGAACAACAAAAACACTGCAAACTTCGGCTTCACTTTCAACGAGAAGGCCGATTATTCATACCGCCTGGATAACCGTGCCTGGCAGACTGGTGCGGCCGCCGCATTAAGCGGCGCAGCGACCTTATCCAACCTTACGGAAGGACAGCACACCCTGGACATAAAGGCCACCGATATTGCCGGTAATGCCTCAACCCAGTCCTACACATGGAAAACGGACTACGCGCCGCCAACAATCAACTTTACCTCTGCGCCCACCACAGTGACCAACAAAAATACGGCAAGCTTCGGCTTCAGTTTCAGTGAAAAAGCCGCCTACCAATATCGCCTGGATAACGGCAATTGGCAGACGGGGCAGACCGACACGCTAAACGGAACCACGACGTTAACAAACCTTGCCTCCGGACAGCATACATTCGATCTTATGGCTACTGATGATGCAGGCAATACGACGACAACAACCTTCACCTGGACAACGAATCTTGTAGTGCCCGTTGTTCTACCCATTGTCACAATCTCGTCATCCCAGGCGACCCCCGCCGATACCGGCAAGGCCACTATCACCATGAATCTGGCCAGTACAAAAGCCGGCACGACTTTTCAATATATGCTCGATCAAACAGCCTATCAGGCAACGGGTGCCTCCCTCAGCATCACGGGGCTCCCATCAGGCAGCCACACCATTACAGTAGTGGGTACAGATACGGATGGAAATAAAAGCGATCCATACTCTTTATCCTTCAACCTCAACAATTACGATGGTCCTGGAAAATTATTCAGCACTGCAGGCCTTGGTATCGCGAACGTCCAGTCTCAGATTTCCAGCATTACCGGGCAGGATTGGGGAGGCTGGAAAACGGCGATGAGCGGCACGGGAACACCTAATTCCTCCTGGACGGCCTACTACGGCAATGCCGATAGCACCCACGGGATGTATTTTATTGGCCAGGTGTCGGGAACGGCTGCAAACGGAATCCTTTCCGGTCAGTCCTCTAAATTTGCCTACATGTCGGGCAGCCTACTCGGCCTGAATACACAAAGCGGTACTTTAACCGGTTCATACAGCGGCGGGAGCTGGCAGGCGACAGACTCGGGTACGGGTATTTTAAAGGAATCGGCCTTGAAGTATGCGAGCCTAATCGGCCTCTGGAACGCTGACGGTACTCAGGCCGGCGCCAGGCTGCAGTATATGAAGAAGCAGGATTACACGCCCGTTTCGACCATCTCCATTACGGGACCAATCACGATCAGCGTCACCGGAAACACATCGCCGGCACCATTCAGCTCTGGGGCTTGGATTTCACCAAGCCACACCGGTTGGGGAGGGGTTCTATTGTTCCCATCAGTCAATTGGGGGTTGCAGACTTGGTCCAAGAGCTTATATCCCTATGCCGTTCTATATTATAGCCCCGACGCCAATACACAGAATATCTATATGAGCCGCTTCAATCCTGGTACTTCATTCTTTTCCGTCCATAATAATCTTTCCGGCACAGGTAATTATGTGAATGCCACCGTCAAAATACTCGATGGAAGCGGAAATGCCATCGCCGGAACGACTATCACAAAACAGTTTACGGACAACTTCTGGAACACGTACCTGATAACTGCACCCGACGATCCGGCTGCGCCGGCGACACTGTCCATCCTGGATGCTACGGGTGCTACAAGTTCCCACTCCATAACAGCGGTAAGCGACGCCACAATCACAGGGGTCATGGGCGGTACCAATACGCTCGTCACCGGTACGGGGGATCTGACAAATGTTCCCCTGCGGTTCATGGGGACTTACACTTATGACACTGTTCAAGCATTGAAAATCAACCGCTACTGGTTGCAGCCACTGATTGCCTACAACCAGAAGTTCAGCCGATATGTTTCCCTTGAGAACGTTGGTAACAACCCTGGCACCTACTTCGGTGTCCTCGGCGGTACCCTGATGGAGAGCAACCAAACCGTCGAAGGCCGGATCGCCGCATACTACATCAACGAGTCGGGGAATGTGGGGCTCCTCCGGGGCAGTTTCGGCGCTAACGGCACCCAGCAGGGTGTCCTCTACCCTCAGCTTATATCCGCAACACAGGGCATGTGGGACGCCGACGGGAGCGTCAACCGGACCGATATGAACACTTCATACCTTATCCCGGCAAATCTGACCGGCCAATGGTGGCGCGTCGATCCCCCCCCAGCGGTCACCGATCCCAAAATGCAGGGCTGGATGGCTACCGGAGTCAGCGGCTATATATCACGATCCCATGCCACGACCTATCAGCAGGACCTCCTGGAATGGAAAAATACTAAGTTCTACTTTGCCGACAACAACTTCGAAAACCGGCAATACAGTACCTGGCGAAATGATTATTTTGATACTTACCTGCTTAGGGATCCCAATAACCTAGCAAGCTTTCTGCACTTCGGTGTCTGGAGCTGGCTGGCCGAGGGGAATTATACCACCCTGGGCACTCAACGGTGGCTCCTGACAGCGGCTCCCGAGATCAGGTCGCCTGCCAATTACACCTATTGGCGAGAAAATGCTTTTGCCTATGGTTCAGGTGGGTGGTCCAACGGACGGATCAGCGGTCGTGCCTTTGCCACCTCAGGAAGCGGCATCATGGGTGGAACGAATATTCGCGCGGGAGATGCGGTGGGAACCTACAACGATGACACAACTGCAACGGAAGCCGGCTATCAGTTCAAAACCTTTGGGATAACGACGACGGGATCCTGGATCGAGACGAAGACCTACCTCAATATGATCGACGGCGGCAAGTCGAATCAGCTCGATGCCCTGGGGTTCCCCACGAGCGTAGCGGCCACGGTGCCCACAATGCCCGGAACCCTGGCGATAGATCCAACAAAAGCCGCCGTGGTAAGCGATTTCCGTATTGTTAACCTACCTGATCTGGATATTTTGAAACTGTGGGCGGCTCGCTCCATTACCATCTCCAGCCCCATGACGCAAGGGGCTGCATACCCCATCACAGGTGCCTCCGGTTCCGAAAGCACCCAGCCCCTTTACGGAGTGCTGGGTATAGTCTTCAAATATACCGATCCGACCCAGCCCTCTACGTGGCTGGGCAATTTCGACGGACTCGGTGTCTTTAACTTAACTTTAAACGGCGCCTCAACCTTAAAACAGGGTGGATTTTACGGCAGCGCCGCCGGCACTTACACAGCAGGCGGGTTTACCGGTACGGGCGCCGGGCTGTGGTACGAGTCGACCTTTCTCACCCCCCTCTCCGATGCAAACCGCAGTACAGCGCTCTTATATTTCGATGGCGCAAGCTTCCAGAGCGATGGGATTCTAAAGGGTCTCCTGGGATCGGCCACGCCACTGGATTCGGTAATCTATCCTCTGCCAACGGGCCTGCAGATCAGAGGCGCCGGCATCTGGCAGGGTGGATCGAACACTGCGTTGAGTCATGTCTTTCAGACGACTATCTACCCCTATAATTACATCGACAACACATACACGACGAGTGCCACAGACCCGACCCAAAAGGCCTCCTTCTGGGGCAACCTCATCGGCATCCATCAGAAGACAAGCTACATTCAAGACGGCCTGGAAGCCCGCTTGTGTGCCTTCTTTGTCGATAAAAGCGGTAATTTGGGTGTTATGCGTGGTCAGTTGGGCGGCCCCGAAGCATGGCAAACGGGCAGCTACTATGGATTCGATATCAACAGTCTAAGCTTTAGAACGGCAACGCTGGATGAGAGCCCCTTCACTCTGATCTCTTTCGGCACGACGGCCACAGTGAACGCCTCCTCCCTCTACAATGCTATCATTGCCGGCCCGTCCTATTGTTACAAAGGTGGTCTTATCCCCGCTCCCGCTGGTCCTGATACAATAGGTCAGTTCTATTCAACAACCACGGGGCTGACCGAGTACATGTCTCTCAGCTCATTGACAAACAATATCACAACCTCAACGATTAACGATGCCAACGTCAACGGGAAGCTGAACCTTTGGACCACGATTTTCGGCGGGACAACGTCGAATCCCACCACCTTCAATCCGACGACGGCTAATCACTGGATGGGTGAATGGGCAACCACTGCAACGGACACATCGGGACAGATGGCCGGCATGACCGTATGGGGCGAACAGTGGAGGGATAACCGTATCAGCGGCACTATTGGCGGCTACTGGGCCAATATCGCTGATGTAACCACCGGCCTTATGTTCGGCAGATTGCTGGGAACCTATGACCCGGCCCAGAGCTACAGATTTCAAGCCGTTGCTGCCGGCATTGGCCTGGAAACAACGAAATTCCTCCAACTTGCAAGCAGCCAGGCCGGACGGGAACAGCTCGCGAAGGTTCAGATCCCTTGCGTAGAGGTGGGCAACGCCACCCTCAGTGGAACTGATGGGAATGTGAGCGTCACCATGGAAAACATGAGATTCTTTGCCAATAGCACAGGTCAGCGTCCTCCAGTTTGGGCCGTGGGAGGGCAAAACCTGAACGGCCAGCCCAATTTGAGAGGTTCATACTCCAGCACGGCACCCACGTCAGGGACGAATATTTCCCTCGCCGGAAACGGATTGACCGCCAATTTCACCTTCAATAGCTGGAATGCATCAAGCAATAATAAATGGGCCGCAACGGTGAACAACGGCGCTGGCAGCATAACGGGTGGCGGGACCAACGTCTCGAACCTCAACTTTCGGGGTGCCGCGGCGGGGACGATCAGCTCAAATACTTTTTCCGGTACCGCAGCCGGTGTAGCAAAATAGGATGATGTTTATCGGTTGCCTGAATGAAACGATCAAATGTGCCATATCAATCAACCGATCGCCGAGGAGGGTATGTTATGAGAAGACATGGCAATGTGAAAAAACATATAAGAACCGTCATGTTAATAGCCTTTTGCCTCATCTCGGGATTGATTATTCCGGGGTGCGATGACAAGAGCGCAGCCATAACGGGGACGGTTTCCTCAGCGGTTTCCGGATCGGTTTTTGTCGCCGTCGACCAGAATAATCAAGTTGTACAAAGGGCTGGCGCCAACGGTACCCCGAAGACTTTCGCTCTGTCCGTCCCGATCGGAGGGACGTACCGTTTCTACCTGTTTGAAAACGAAGGCACCATATATGAAAAAATTTTTCCCCTTTATCAGGGTACTACAAACAAATTTTCCATTGCCTCAAAAGTGACCATCGACTTTGGTTTCGTCGGAACCACCACAGGGGTAGCGAGGCCAACTAATGATGCCCTTTCGGTAACGGGTGTTACCTCCGCAGGGGAAGACAAGGCCATCCCGGAAATCCTTATCTTTACGACACCCCCGACAGGCGCCAGTTTGGCCTCCCTGGTCAGCAGCGGTCTTGATCTCCTGGGCAGAAGCCAGGTTCTCAAGGCCAAAGCCTACTTCAAGGCCGCCGTCGACGGATATCCGGGTGATACGACCAATGACGGAGATACGGCCAGATTCCTCTACGCATTGACACGAGTCCTGGGCATCAACCTCTATATTTACTCCGGCTCTAATGCCGGGACACTGCAGAGCATCGGAGATATTCTGGACCGTCAGGGTTGCAGTCCCGGTGGCAGAAACCTTATCGAATCGAAAATGGTTTGCTCCAATGATGTAGCGACTACTTTTCCTACAGGCACGGAACTTCAAACTTTTTTATTGAATGTGGTAAAACCTGAACTCGAGAATGCAATCGTCAATCTGGATTCGGTATCCACTTCCTTCAACAGAACATGGAAAGAACCCGTCTCGGGGAAGTATTATAAAAGCGACTTTGGAGACGTACTTTTCTTTAAAGCCCAGGTTAAGACCGCCCTGGCATCCGTGCTTATCCAATCCACCTACAACCTGAGCGCAAATATCGCAACCGATGCTTCGTCTTCCAGTACCGCCGAACTCTTCCTCATGAACAATCCGGATTTTCTCAAACTGGCAAGCGGAAGCGGCTATTCCACGACCTTACAAACAGCTAAGACCCTCCTTAGTTCATCGGCTGACCACCTCATTGCCGCCTCGAATCTTATCCAACTGCATACGGCAGATTATCTGCTCAACTTTGTCAATAAGACCAGCCAGGAGGTCAACGACGGCAAAGCGGATATCAACCGGCTTAAGGATTCGTTGACCGGATCGGCAACCTTCAGCAGCGTTGGATTCAGGAGTAAAACCTATACGAATGTTACGATCGACATGAGTCCCTTTTTCGTTGGCATGCCATTGCGGGGTCTTTTGCCGCCTATCACCGGCAATAAAGGCTCCGGCCCTTTCCCGGATCCCACCATGGGAGGGATAATTATCCAGGGAGCAAATCTTAACGAGGATTTAAACAGCAACGGGATACCGGATATATTGGAATAGAAAGTCATGACCCATCTATCTGGCAAGCTTCACTGGTTAATGGCAGGCGCATTGTCGCTTATTGCCGGTCTTTTACTCTGGGGCATGGAACAGCAACAAAATCCGGGTTCAAGGGTATCGGCGAGGGTTGAAAAAGAACTTGACCCGACCAGCCCCGTCGTCATCCGTGGAATATCTTATCGAGAATCCAAAAACGATGGAACACTCTATGCCCTGAAGGCGTCGGTATTTAAGATTAAACCGAGGGATTTCGGTATCTTCTCGATCCAACCTATCAAGGAAACCCTGCTGGCTGATGCCATAATTGATATTTACCTGCCGTTTTCACACGATAAAGACGGATCAGGAAAGTTGGATATCTTCCCATCAATGCCAAATTCCTACCAGACGGAAGCAGAAAGCCATCGGGCCATTGAAGGCATCGGCCTCATAACCAGAGGAGTGATCAATAATCTTTCCATTCACATTTATCATGGTGATCAAATGACCATGGCAGTAACGGCAAGGAAAGCCGTAATCCATTTTTTTAATCAGGAGACCGTATTGGAAGATGCCAATATCGAGCATAAAGTCTCCAGAAGATTCGTCACGGCACAAACTATGCTTTGGGATGGTCAGGAACGCGTCTTTAAAATCCCCGGTCAATATAAAGCAGCGACCCCGAAAAGAAAGGCAAGCGGGTACGGCATCAAAGTCAATCTTGTTTTTAAGGTCACGAAAATGTCCTGATAGAAGAATTAAATCATGGGCAACGGCCAGAAAGAGTGAAATTCAAAAATATTGATTTCAGATACGTACAGCCTATTCAGCAAGCAATCCCATGTTAATACTTGTAGACACGGTTTGCCCGCAGTTTATTGACAGGACCCCTAATCTCTGTTATTAATCCGCGGTTCCAAATTACCTGCCGCAATCATCAAAACGCATAACAAAAAAAAGGGGATGAGGATGAAAAAGTATCTGTTACTTTCAGTTTTCATGTTGCTGTTTGCATCGATTTCTTGTGCGGCGGAGCCGATAAAAATCGGTTTGATGGGGCCGCTGACCGGGCCTTGGGCAAGCGAAGGGCAGGAAATGAAACAAGTGGTCAATCTTCTGGCGGATCAGTTGAATGATAAAGGCGGCCTGCTCGGAAGGAAGGTCGAGGTCGTTGTGGAAGATGATGGCGGAGACCCCAAGACATCGGCACTGGCTGCGCAACGTCTGGTCACGAAAGGAATTGTTGCGGTAGTCGGGACATATGGCTCCTCAATAACTGAGGCGTCTCAGAATATTTATAACGAATCAAAGATAATCCAGATTGCCAATGGCTCGACAGCGGTACGTCTCACGGAAAAAGGCATGCCTTATTTCTTCCGCACCTGTCCCCGTGATGACGAACAGGGCAGGGTTTCCGCCCAGGCAATCATGAAAATGAATGTCAAGAATGTCGCTATTCTCCATGACAACACAACTTATGCCAAGGGACTTGCCCAGGAAGCAAAGGCCGTTCTCAAAGGGGTAAAAATTGTATTCTTTGACGCCCTCACCCCTGGTGAGCGCGATTATACGTCAATTCTCACGAAGCTGAAAGCCGCCAAACCCGATCTCGTATTCTTTACTGGTTACTATCCGGAAGCCGGGATGCTGCTGCGCCAAAAATATCAGATGAAATGGAACGTTCCGTTCATGGGAGGCGATGCGCAGAATAATCCTGACTTGGTAAAGATCACCGGAAAAGAAGCTGCGAGCGGCTTCTTTTTTGTCAGTTCGCCACTGCCGAAGGATTTGCCCTCGAAACCGGCAAAGGCTTTCCTTACAACATTTGCGAAGAAATACGGACATCCCCCAAATTCTATCTATTCCACCTTGGCAGGAGATGGCTTCAAAGCTGTTACTGCTGCAATTGCACAGGCCAAATCGACAGATCCGAACAAGATGGCTGCTTATCTACATAAAGGATACAAAGACGCCAATGGCCTGACCGGGGCGATTTCCTTTAATGCCAAAGGGGACAGGGTTGGCGAGGTATACAAGGTATACAAAGTCAATCTGCAGGGTGTTTTTGTCTTGCAGAAATAAACATAAGATAGGAGGCAGATTATGAATTTCGATGATTGTGTTAAGTTTGCCAAAGAAAATCCAGTTTCATGGTTTGCAACGATGGAAGGTGATCAACCCAGGGTAAGGGCCTTGGGGATCTGGTTTGCCGACAGTACCGGTTTTTATTTTCAAATCAGTTCAATAAGGGATTCATATCGTCAGCTTCTTAAAAATCCGAAGGTGGAATTTGCGATTCATATGCCCGATGATTTTGCCGGTACGGTGCTTCGGGTTGCCGGAACCGCGGAATTTTTGGATGATTTGGAACTGAAAAAACGGGTTATGGAAGAAAGACCTTTCCTCAAACAGTTCGGCCTTTCAGCAGAAAGTACGGCTCTGATCATTTTCCGGGTGGCTCACGGCGAAGCCTTCTTCTGGACAATGAAAACAAGTGCCAATCCCAAAGAGATAATTAAGTTTTAGGATAATGGAGGAATTTTTTCAACAATTTGCCAACGGGCTGGCCGTGGGCGGTATATACGCCCTGATCGCCCTAGGCTATACGATGGTCTATGGCGTCCTGAAGTTGATCAACTTCGCTCACGGCGATCTCTTTACTATCGGCGCATATCTTGGTCTCACGATTATTGCCACTTTCGGACTTACGGAATTCTATGGGCTGTTGATCGGCATACTTATTACAGCCGTAATAATAATGGCATCACTGGCCCTGATAGGCGCGGTTCTTGACCGGGCGGCGTACCGGCCTTTGCGGGAATCGCCGCGACTATCCGCGGTGGTTTCCGCACTAGGCGCGTCTATCTTCCTGCAAAACACCATTATGCTAATCTACGGGGCACGTTTTCAGGTTTATCCGGAAAACATCATTCCTTCGACAACCATCAACATTTTCGACGTCAGCATCCCGGTTATTAAGATCATCGTTCTATTTTCATCCCTGCTGATCATGGCGGGACTCTACCTCTTTATCCAGAAAACAAAAATGGGAACCGCGATTCGCGCGGCGGCAATTGATCAGGACGCGGCACGGCTGATGGGAATCGATGTTAATTTCGTCATCATGATCGTTTTCCTGATCGGCCCGGCCCTGGGCGGTGTGGCGGGACTCATGGTTGGCCTCCTTTACGGCCAGATCAATTTTACAATGGGATGGGTTTACGGTTTGAAGGCATTTACCGCAGCGATTCTCGGCGGCATCGGCAAAATCCCGGGCGCCATGCTGGGTGGCCTGCTTTTGGGAATCATCGAAGCGCTGGGGGCGGCTTACTTTTCCATTGCCTGGAAGGACGCCATCGTCTTTTTTGTCCTGATATTGATATTGATCATTCGCCCAACGGGGATATTAGGCGAGCGCGTGGCGGAGAAAATTTGAGGCGGCATCGGAAAAAGTCCGGATGCTGCTTTGCGCTTTATCCTTCGTCGCTACGACGTACGCCAAAAGTACGCCTCGCTCCTTAGGATTCGCGCTCCTTGCCTGCGAACTTTTTGCGATGCCGTACCATTTCCAAGTCGATAGTCGGGGTTTTCCAACCCCGACTGCAAGTTTTTTTGCGAGGTTTTGATTGCTGACGAGCAGGACCATATCCATATTTTTCGCAGGCGTATTGATTGCGGCCGTTGTACCGAAATTCCTGAATGCATACTGGATAGATGTCCTCAATAATATCTGGATGTATGCAATACTCGGGGTGAGCCTCAACCTGATCGTCGGCCATGCGGGGCTATTCAACCTCGGCCACGCCGCTTTTTTCGCCATTGGGGCATACACGACGGCAATCCTCAATACCACTTTCGGCATTCCTATCCTGCACCTGTTTCCCTTTGCCGCCCTGACGGCTGCCTTGTTTGCATTTCTGGTCATCCGCCCTATTATCCACCTGCGCGGCGATTATCTCTGTATCGTTACAATAGGCATCGGCGAGATCGTCCGCATTGCCTTGATCAACGACGTTTACGGCATTACAGGCGGCGCCAACGGTATTTTCGATATAGCGCGCCCCGTGATTTTCGGTTTTACTGTACGAACTCCATTTCACTTCTATTACATGATTGGAATTTTCCTCGTTATTACGATCATCCTGTTTTATTTTCTGGAAAATTCCCGCTTCGGCCGCGCCTTGAACTATCTGCGCGAGGACGAAGTCGCCGCGGAGGGTAGCGGCATCGACACGGCGCACTACAAGCTGGCAGTCTTCATCATTGGCGCGGCCTGGGCCGGGATGGTCGGCGTCGTCTTTGCCGCAAAAATGACGATCATTTCGCCGGAATCGTTTACTTTCTGGGATTCAGTACTGATGTTTACGCTTATAATCCTGGGCGGTTCCGGAAACATCGCGGGTGTTTTGCTCGGCGCAGTGCTGATCATCGGCATACCGGAAGTCTTCCGCGATCTGGCCGATATGCGGATGCTCTTTTTCGGCTTTGCCATGATCATTATGATGATCTTCCGGACGGAAGGGATCCTGCCGCAACGCGCGCGCCGCTACCGACTGGAAAATACCGTGGAGAATGTATCATCATGAGCAGCATTTTCTCGGTTCGGAATCTGACAAAAAGGTTTGGTGGACTCACCGCGGTGAGCAATGTGTCCTTCGAGATAGCCCAGGGCGAGGTTGTCGGCCTCATCGGGCCGAACGGCGCGGGCAAGACAACCATCTTTAACCTGATAACCGGTAATTACAAGCCGGATAATGGCCAGATAATTCTTGAAAACAGGATTCTCAACGGCAAGCTTACCCATAAATTAGTCGAGGCGGGAATCGCCCGGACTTTCCAGACGATCCGCCTGTTTCAGAATCTCTCCGTCCTGGAGAACGTTCTGGCAGGCCGCCACTGCCGGATGAAGACGGGTTTTATTTCGGGAATGTTACGCCTTCCGTTTCAACAACGGGAGGAAAGGGAGGCAGTGGAGTTTGCCGTAAAAGAGTTGAAATTCGTGGGACTTACCGGCAGTGAAACGATGCCTGCAAAAAATCTTTCATATGGCAATCAACGGCTGCTGGAAATTGCCCGCGCTCTGGCGACAGAGCCGCGCTTTTTGATCCTGGATGAACCGGCGGGCGGAATGAACGAGCAGGAAACGGCAATGCTGATCGAGTTGATCGCCAAAATTCGGGAACGCGGCATTACGATACTCCTGATAGAGCACGATATGCCGCTTGTTATGAAGGCATGCGAGAGGATTATTGTCCTGGAAAACGGGGAAAAAATAGCCGAAGGGCCTCCGGAGAGCATCAAGTCCGACCCCAAGGTAATTGAGGCGTATCTGGGGACGGAGGATTAATTTATGCTCCAAATAAAGGATCTCCGCGTCAAATACGGCAATGTCGAAGCAATACATGGCATCAGTTTATCCGTCCGTGAGGGTGAAATAGTGTCTATCCTGGGGGCCAACGGTGCGGGCAAGTCCACCACGCTTTTGGCGATCAGCGGCATAATAAAGAGGGAAGGATCGATCTCCTTTAAAGGTGATGAAACCTCCAAACTCCCTGCCCATGCAATCGTCAAGAAAGGCATAATCCATGCCCCGGAGGGAAGACGAATATTCGGCACACTCACTGTTGAAGAAAACCTGAATATGGGTGCTTTTGTCCGGAAGGATTCGGAAATCGAAAAGACTCGCAAATGGGTTTATGAACTCTTTCCCGTTCTGGCTGAGCGCAAGCACCAGTTTGGCGGAACCCTGAGCGGTGGCGAGCAGCAAATGCTTTGCATAGGCCGGGCACTTATGGCAAATCCGGAATTGCTGCTGCTTGACGAACCATCGCTTGGCCTCGCGCCATTGTTCGTCAAGACCATTTTTCATACCATAAGAGAAATCAACGAGGCAGGCCTTACTGTCCTCATCGTCGAACAAAACGCCAAAGCCGCCCTGAAACTGGCCCATCGCGGCTATATCATGGAAAACGGCCGCATCGTCCTTGAAGGCATCGCATCAACCCTCCTGTCAAATCCGGCTGTGCAGAATGCATACCTGGGCGGGAGTAGTTGATTTTTTACTTTCATTCAAAGGTAATTTTCAGGTAACCGTCTTTGAAAGCCGCAATCGCAATCTTCGTTTCAGTCATAACAGAGGGTAAGACCATATTACGCATATATTTCGGGGACGGCAATCTTCAGCACGAAAAACCAGTAAGGTGTCCGCCGAATACACCAATACACAGACATCATATAGGACAAAATATCATACAATAAACCAGACATCGCCGCATTGCATATTATCCGGGGTTGGTCTAATTATTTTCCAAAGTTGAACGTAAAATGGGGAAATATATATAGTTCGTTCCAATATCCTATATGGTATTTTTCTCATTTATAATAAATATAGATAAGGAGGGAAATATGTTTAAACAAATCACGGCAGATGAGCTAAACAAAGTAATTCACGCAGCCGTGCAGAAGCAACATCCGCTTTATGTAGCTGATGGTCCATGCGGTAGATGCGATTTGCATGCACCCGTATATCCTGCAAAAGGCAACTGCGGGGGATGCGACCTGATGCTAGCTCCACAGAAGAAAGAGTAAGACGGTTAAGTTGCAATTTAAATAATAATTTCGAGATTTTAAACAGATATTTTTCAATAAAATCATTGACACCTGATTTGCTTAAAGGTCAATCAAGCAAGTAGCAGGTTTTGGTATTTTTATGTTTCGTCCTGATAAAAAATAACTTGGATTAAAACCAGGTTCTATTGTTTTGTTGTCCCTCAATCTTTTACCTAAAATTTTAAAAATCCCTTTCAAAAATGTATACCCCTTTTATTTGGGAGAAAGAAGTTAAATACTATGGCATGGGAACATGTACCACAACTTATTCAATGGGATATTACAAGCCGGTGTAATTTGGCGTGCCTTCACTGCAGGGCTACAAATCTTGAAGAGATAAAGGGAGATGATTTGAGCTTTGAGCAGATAGCGGGAATCCTGGAGCAGATAAAAGCTCTTTCGCCGCAAGCAACTCTCGCGCTGGCAGGAGGCGAGCCGATGTTCAGGAAGGATCTGAAGGATATATTGTATTATGTCAAGAATAATATTCCGGAAATGAATACTGAGATTCTAAGCAACGGGACATTGATAAATCCGGATAATATAGGGTGGCTAACCGAAACGGTAAACGGTTTTAATATCAGTCTTGAAGGAGCCAGTGCGGAAATAAACGATTCCATAAGGGGCAAAGGGGCATTCGATAAAACCGTCCAGGGGCTTATAATGCTGCTTGAAAAGAACGCCAGCGTATCTGTAAGAATGACCTTCTTCCACCAGCATGAGGACGAGCCTGAAAAATTAATGCGTTTCATTGCAGAAATGGGAATAAAAGGATTTAATTTCCGATATCTTGTTCCGGTTGGGAGAGCTTGCAACCAATCGATAAGTTCTGATCAATATAAAAGGCTATGCGAAAGGATCTGGCATTTGGGGAAAGAATTGGGTGTGAGAGTAGGATTCAGTGATCCGTTCCCGGAACTACTTATTAATAAAGAACGTGAACAGGAGATAATGGACGATTCCGATTTGTTGAACGGGACATCTGTTACAGGCTGTTCTATTGCTTTCACCCTTCTTTACATAAATCCCAAGGGGCACGTATATTTTTGTCCGTATTTCCCCGTGTATGTAGCCGATTCAAGCACCGGCGATTTAAAAAAGATATGGTTTGAGAATGAGACTTTCAATTCATTTCGCCGCCACAGGTATTTGCTTAAAGGAAAATGCGGGAAATGCGAGTTTAAATTCGCGTGCGGGGGATGCAGAGGGGCCGCCCATGCCTTCGGGGATTTCCTTGAAGAGGAACCCCGGTGCTGGAAGCAGGTAGTTTAAACAAATATAAAAAACCGATCATCTGATTCTGAGATTATCCAGGTAGTAAAAATAGTCTTCATCGGTTGCCAAAAGGCCTGTCGGTTATGGTCACGCTGGTGGAAACAAGTTCATATAATTCTGCTTTGAAGAATCAGTTGATTATGAAAACGAGGGATTATACAGTGAACGGTCCCGATGGGGAACCCCATCAGGACCGTTAGTGTTATTTCGTGTGACGGCTTCTCAGATTTGACAGGCCGTTGAAGTGTTTCCGTTCCTCTTCGATGATCTCTTCGATGGCGCCATGTTCAGTCGCCGCAACAAGACGCTTTATTTCATGGTAGTAAAGAATGGAATCGAGTTCTCGTCTCAAGGCAAAATCGATGGCGGACAGGGAGTCTTTTACATTGGCCAGTTCCTTATCCATGATTTCTTTATTGAAAATAATGTTGTTGTCCACGTAATTATGAATATAGGCCATATATTCACCGTCATAAGACTCGGCGGGAATATCTTTTTCCATGGACGCAAAGATTTTTTCGAAGGTTCTTTTATGATTGGCTTCAGCTTGAGCAAGGTTCATGAAGATCTGCTTGGTCTCTTCATCCTTGGCCAACTGGACGGCAAAGCGGTAAAAATTTTCACCGTTTTCTTCAATCCTGACTGCAAATTCCACAATATCGCTACCTTTAAATACACTCATCTAGGGCCTCCTTACAGGGTATTTTCAATTGGAATAACCTTTATAGAAAAATTCTCCACCTTTCACAACCACTTTTTTTTCTTAAAATAGGCTATCATGGACAAAGCAATGGTAATCATGACGCACCAAATTCCATAATATCCCCATTGCCAGTTGAGTTCCGGCATGTTCTTGAAATTCATGCCATAGACGCCGGCGATAAACGTCAGGGGCATAAATATCGTGGCGATAATCGTCAGAACCTTCATGACTTCGTTCAATCGGTTGCTGAGGCTCGACAGATAGATATCCAGCATGGCCGACAGCATGTCCCGGTAGGTCTCGATTGTATCGATCACCTGGATCGTATGGTCGTAGACATCTTTGAGATATGGAACAGTCTGCCCAGAGACGAGGGTCGATTCACGACGCTCCAGACAATTGACGGCCTCCCTCAGGGGCCAGACGGATTTTCGCAGATAAAGCATTTCCCTTTTTAGATGCTGGATAGACTGAAGTGTCTCGGGCACAGGCCGGGCGATCAGATTCTCCTCCGCCACCTCGATGTCCTCTCCCAGTTTTTCGAGGACGATAAAATACTGATCCACTACAGCGTCAATAATTCTATAGGCCAGATAATCCGGCCCGGACCGGCGAATGTGTCCCTCATTGTTACGGATTCTCGTCCGAATGGGGTCAAGTAGCGAGCTTTCCTTCTCTGCAAAAGACAAGAGAAAACGATTACCGAAGACAATACTGATCTGTTCCGATTGGATCTCTTCAAAAACGGCATCCGGAAGTGAAAATGCCTTCAGGACCACAAAGAGATAATCACTGTAATCATCAGCTTTGGGGCGTTGGTCCGTATTGAGGATATCCTCCACGGTCAGGGGATGGAGCCCGAAGTCGGCACCGAGACATTCCAGAAATGCAGTGTCATGGAGACCGTCCACATGGACCCATGTCACCGTCTGTTCATTCCTATACTCTGCAATTTCGCCTGCGTGCTCGACAATCTTTTCCCGTAAGTTGCTTCCGTCGTATTCCATGAGGGTGATTTTGATCTTTTCACTGAGTTTCTCGCCAACATGGATAAGGGCTCCGGGCGGCTGCCCGATCTTCTTTACCCTTGTCTTAAAACGCCTGGGTGTTTTCTTCATAGTTTTCCTCATAATAATTCTTTATCAAATTTATAACGGCGGGCGCACCCGATGTCAAGGGAAGATCGGTGAAAACCCTAATCGTCCATTGCATTTACAGAAGATTTCCTTTATAATAAATGGAAAATATAGATAGAAAGAGGGGTTTGCCCATGAAAAGAACCGCTATAATGATTAATATACTCTTATTCATATTAATTTATTGCAGTTCATCTTTTGCCCAGGTAAAGCCGGGCGCTGTATCCGTTACTCCGTATGTGGGCGGCATTATTTTCGATAAAGAACATCATCTCAACAATACTCCAATATATGGTCTTAAAGTTGGCTATGATTTTACCCGGTATTTCGGTATTGAGGCATCGGGAAATGGTTTTTTTACTCAATATGACCAAGCCGTTGCAAACGTCGATCAGGGGAGCAACGGACTGAACTATCGCCTGGACGGTATATTCCATCTCTTACCCCGGTATCGCTTCACACCATTCCTGACAGCTGGTGTAGGGGGGCAATCCATCAATTACCCCAGGGGCATGCAGAATACGACGGCATTCGCAGTTGATTACGGCGGGGGCGTCAAGTTCTTCATGACCGATTGGCTGGTCCTGAGCGCCGACATCCGGCAGATGTATGTGTTCGACAATGCCAAGAAAGACATCGAATACGGCCTCGGGCTGAGCTTCCTGATCGGTGGGTCAAAGGCGTCACCTTCGTTGCCCGCCGGCACTGGCCTTCAGGCGCCCATAGATCTGTCGGCAACAGCCATCTCCGAATCACAGAACAAAGTATCATGGAAAGACGTCCCCGGTGCATCGAATTATCGCATCTATAGAGACGGTCTTTATTTGAAATCAGCATCATCGCCTTCCCTGGATGATGCAGGACTGAAATCCAGCACTCAATATTGTTACATGGTGACGGCTGTCGACAAAGATGGAAGAGAATCGGAACGTACCAATCAGGCTTGCGCTACAACCTTGTCGCCATCGCCCGCTCTGTCGGCGATCAACGATATTACGGCATCGGCAGTCTCCGAATTTCAAATCAATGTCGCCTGGACCGAAGTGGTCGGCGCTAAAAGCTACAAGATCTACCGTGACGGTACATATCTGACGGCCTCAAAGACGCCGTCCTTGTCCGATACGGGGCTGAAATCCAGTACGGCCTATTGTTACGTCGTCTCTGCCGTTGATGACGCAGGGCGGGAAACGGATCGCAGCAAAGAGGCCTGCGCCACGACACTGTACTCCACGGAAGAGCAAAAGCGCCGGGCGGAAGCTGCCGCATCGGCTAGCGTCCAAAAAGAAATGCTTGGAAAGGGACGGGCCACAATCGACATCGAGTTCGATTATAACAAAGCAATTGTAAAGCCCCAATACTACCCGGAAATAAAGAAGTTTGCCGATGTCATCAAAGCAAATCCGGGCATCGTGGTCTCTATCGAAGGCCATACGGACAATATCGGCACAAAAGACTACAATCAGAAGTTATCTTTAAAGAGGGCAGAAAGCGTCCGGAATACCCTGGTGACAAGATTCGGCATCCCGGCGGCCAGCCTGAAGGCCAAAGGATTTGGTCTGTCCCGGCCGATTGCCACCAACAAGACAGCCGACGGACGGAAGAAGAACCGTCGGGTGGAAGCAGTCGTGGTTTATAACATCAAGAAATAAAAATGTGATATGCAAGCCTGTCTCTCCATCTCAGACGCTGAGGCAAGCTCGGTCCTTTTCTTGCGTATCCCTTGATTGCCGAAAGGGGATCAATTTTCATATAGGTAAAAAAATTCATGCAAGACTATACCCTTCGCGAAAAAATCAAAATGGTAACCGACCTCATCATGAAGAGCCGCAAAACTGTTGCCTTCACAGGGGCCGGTGTCAGCACGGAATCGGGCATCCCGGATTTCCGAAGCCCCGGCGGTATTTGGTCCCGATTCGATCCCGATGATTTTACAATCGACAAGTTTCTAGAAAGTGCCGATAACAGGAACCGGCAGTGGAAATTTCTATGCCAGAATGGCTTGTTCAACCAGGCCCAGCCCAACGATGCCCACAAAGCCCTTGCATGGCTTTCGACAATCGGCAAATTGGCCTGCATAATAACCCAAAACGTCGACGACCTTCACCAGAAAGGGGGGAGCGATCCCGCTCAGGTGCTGGAGCTTCACGGCAACATGAAATGGATGCAATGTCTGGAATGCAACGAGCGCTATGCCCTGGACGACCTGTTCATCCGTTATGCATCGTCTTCGACTGCCCCACTCTGTGAAAAATGCCAGGGGATCCTGAAGGCAGAGGTTGTCTTTTTCGGCGAGGCCCTACCGGAAAGAACGCTTCATGAAGCCACACAAAATGCCAGCACCTGTGAGTTGCTCATTGTAATTGGTTCTTCCCTCGTTGTTTATCCAGCCGCCTATATGCCCCTGTACGCCAAAAACAGTGGGGCCGCCCTGGTTATCATCAACCAGTCGGAAACACCATATGACGCCGACGCCGATGTCCTTATCCGCGGTGGCGCCGGAGAAGTCATGAACGATATCATGACATTGGTCAAGAAGAGGTTATCCTGACCATGTGTTTGATTCTTCTGGCCTTCAAGGTACATCCGTCATATCCTCTCATTCTGGCGGCCAACCGTGATGAATTTTACAGCCGCCCAACAAGGGCCGCCGAGATATGGACCGACCATACCGATATCATTGGCGGCCGCGACCTTCAGGAAGGCGGCACGTGGCTCGGCATAACCAGGCAAGGACGGTTTGCGGCCTTGACCAATTATCGTGATCCCAGGACGCTGAAGGAAAATGCCCCATCACGGGGCAAACTGGTCAGCAGATTCCTCACAGATATGGAGAATCCGGCCGATTACCTTCATTACCTCGAAGATTGCGGCGAAAGATATAACGGCTTCAGTCTCCTGTTTGGCACCATTGATTCTCTATATTACTACTGCAACAAGGGCAGTTGTAAACCAATGTCTGCGGGCATTTACGGGTTGAGCAATGCCATTATCGATACGCCATGGCCGAAGGTGGAACAGGGGAAAAGGGGGCTGAAGGCTCTAACCTTCAGCGAAGCCAAGCCCGATTTGGATGCCCTCTTCGGATTGCTGACCAATCAATCGCATCCCCATGATGACGAACTACCGGAAACAGGCGTCGGCATAGAATGGGAACGCATTCTCTCGCCCATGTTCATCACAAGCCCAATTTATGGGACACGATCATCCACAGTGGTGTTGGCCGATGATCAAGGCCGAGTCATCTTTGAGGAAAGAACCTTTCAGGGGCAGCCATTCCCATGGACAACAGCCCGTTTCGAATTCACCATCGGAGAGGTGTTCTCATGAGCAAACGGGAATACCCGGACTTCCCAAGGGTTGGCGTCGGCGCTATCGTCATCAAGGAGGGAAAGGTCCTGATGATCAAACGGGCTGCAAAGCCCAATCAGAATCTGTGGGCCATTCCCGGAGGCATGCTGGAGTTGGGAGAAACCCTGCAGGAAGGGGCCGAACGGGAGATATTCGAGGAAACGGGAATACGGATCAAGGCGGGCAAACCCATTTACACCTTCGACTTTATGGAATATGACACCGATGGGCAAATCCATTTTCATTACATTATCATCGACGTGGAGGCCACCTATCTGGGTGGGGAAATCACCCCAGCCGATGACGCCCTGGACGCCTGCTGGATGTCACCGGAAGATTGCCTGTGCCGGCCCCTCTCGAAGAACACTTTAAAGATACTTCAGGATCTCCATTTTATGACATAAATAGGTTGCTGGCATACTCGGTTTGGGTCAGTCTGTTCAAAAATGTCCAGATGCCAGGCGCGCAAAAGCCGAGGAATGAGTCGTACTTGGAGTACGTCGATTGACGAGACTTGCAGCACAGCGCAGCAGACGCCGTCCCCGCGAAAGCGTGGGATGGGCGTTTTTCAACAGACTGTAAAGTCATTGGAATTGAGGGAGGAGACACATGAAAGTCATTTATCACACCGATTTTAATCAGTCCTACACCTATGACCCGGCCGCTGCCACAGGCCGGATAGAAGCGGTGGTCCGGGCCATCGAGAAACATGTCACTTTCGTCGAGGCCATTCCGGCAACGGAAGAGGATATAGCTGCTGTCCACACAGGTACTCATATCGCCGGGGTCAGAAGGGAAGGCGTATATGACATCGCCGCCCTTGCGGCGGGCGGGGCCATTCAAGCCGCCACGATCGGCATGACCGAGCCCTGTTTTGCCCTGATCCGACCGCCGGGACACCACGCCTCATCGGGGAGCGCCTGGGGATTCTGCTATTTCAATAACATGGCCATCGCCCTGGAACGGCTGAAAAGGGACGATTTGATCAAAACAGCCCAGATTCTCGATTTCGACCTTCACTTTGGCGACGGTAACGTCAACATCTTGGGCGCCAAGGGATACGTTGACATCTTGAACCCCATCGCATCGAACAGAAATGACTATCTTAGGGAGGTCGAGACTTTCCTTGCGAGCCGGCAGGTGGACATTATCGGCATCTCCGCCGGTTTTGATAATCACCTTGAAGACTGGGGGGGTCTTTTGGACACGGAGGACTATCGTGAAATGGGGAAAATGGTGAAAGATGCGGCCGGGCGCAACCAGGGGGGCTGTTTTGCCATCCTGGAGGGCGGGTACAATCACAAGGTCCTTGGGCAAAATGTTTTGGCCCTTCTGGAAGGCTTAACAAGTTCTTGAAAAACACGATGCTTGGCTACTATTTAAAATCTTGTCCAGTACTTGATGCGGAATGCCCAGATTGCAAAGCGCATAAAAAAACTATTACAATTTGCCTTCATCATGGTAATACGAAGCGTTCAGGTTTCCGATTTGAGATTTACCAACCATTAAACCGTTAAGATGCGGGACAAACGTAAGACCATTCACGCAAGGAGGAACAATGGAAAATATTCACAAGAAGCATTCAGCGCCAGTCCTTGAAATTTTTATCATCGCATTTTTCTTATTAATCCCCATGGGCTGCGCGACAAAGATTCCAGTCAATATGATGCAACCTGCGGAATTTCATCAGGCATCACTTACGAGAACAGTCGCCGTACTGCCCTTCAGCGGTCCCGGCGGGGCTGATTTCGCGTCGGAGCTGGAAGGACTTCTCGGCAGCATCGATATTAACGGCAAGCCCTATTTTACGCTTGTCGATCGCGCCTCTATCGACAAGGTCATGTCGGAGATGAAACTTTCCCAAAGCGCCCTTGTCGACCAGGGCACGGCGGCAAAATTAGGAAAGCTCGTCGGCGCCCAGGGCATTTATACAGGAACCGTTACGGCAAACAGCACCCGTGACAGCGCCTATAAAGCCCAGAGATCGGAATGCACCCAGTATCAGATAAAGCGGGACGATAAGGGCAACCTTTACCAAAGCAGCAACTGTCTCCAGTATAGAAAGTTTTATGTCAATTGCACGAAGCGCAATGCCAATTTTGCGGCAACACCGAAACTGATCGAGGTGGCAACGGCAAAGATTGTATACTCGGCCAACCGTTCCGGCGCCGCCGATTCATCGGGCTGCGTAGACGGTACACCGCCCAAAAGCGAACAGGAATTACTCGATAAAGCCAGAGAAACAGTAAAAAACGGCATCCGTAAAGACGTAGCACCCTATTACCTGACGGTTATGATTACCCTTAAGGACTCCACTGATGGCATCGATTCCAAGGAGGCAAAGGCATTACTGTCCCAAGGCATCAACTATGCAGATAAAAAGAGACTGGATGCCGCCTGCGAGCAATGGGGCACTGCCAGGCAACTGGCTCCCAATTCTCCATCCATCCTTTACAACCTGGGAGTTTGCGCAGAAAGTGTGGCCGACGTCGAAAACGCTTATAAACTCTACAAGCAGGCGGATCGCTTGATCGGGAAGCCAGACGACGATATCACCCTGGCTCTCGCTCGCGTTAACAAGGCATTGAGCACTCAGAAAAAACTAAAAGAACAGATGAAGGACAACTGAACCAACCCGAACCCGCCCATGCTTTCTATTCCGCAGGCAGGCATCACGCCTGACCTGCGAAATAGAAGAGCCTGTTTCAATTAAGTCACGATGCATCAAGAAAGACAAATGATAAAAGCTATAAACACGAGCGTCATCCCCCGAGGAGAACACAACGTTTCCCGCAAGCAGCTTAGTCGTAACGCAATATTCGCCCTCTACAGACTTCGAGACCATGGATACATTGCCTATCTGGTCGGGGGATGCGTCCGCGATCTGCTGCTTTCGCGAACACCGAAGGATTTCGACATCGCAACGAACGCCACGCCGGAACAGATCAAAAGGCTGTTTCGCAACTGCCGCCTCATTGGCCGCCGATTTCGTCTCGCCCACCTTCAATTTCGGGATGAAACCATCGAAGTATCCACTTTCCGTTCCGCCGCCACTTCCGAGGAAGACGGCGTCGGAGAGTCAGAACGCCAGAGCGGCCCAATCCGTCATCTCAAAGACGAAGACGGTATGGTGCTCAGGGATAACATCTTCGGAACACCCATGGAAGACGCCCTTCGTCGTGATTTTACCATCAATGCCCTGGCCTACAATATCGCCGATTTTTCTGTCATTGACGTAACGAATGGGATTGCGGACCTCAAACAACGGATCATCCGCCCCATCGGCGATCCCACTGTTCGTTTTATTGAAGATCCCGTAAGAATGATCCGTGCCGTCCGCTTCGCCGCCACATTGAGATTCACCATAGAACGGGAAACTTGGGAGATCCTCTGCAGCCGCTCCTCAACCATAACACGTGCGGCACCGGCGCGGCTCTACGAGGAAATCCTCAAGCTTTTCCTCCTCGGCTCGGCACGCCCCATCTTCATATTGTTGGATAGGAGCGGGCTCCTGGCAGCCCTGCTTCCCTGGCTGGACCGGTGGCTCCATGAACACGCAGGGGCATCGGCCATTATCCATTCAACACTGGAGCGGATAGATGCACTCGTTGGCGATGAGACACCCCCTCACCTGCCCTGATGATGGCCGCCCTTTTCGGACCTTCGCTGGAAGAACGGGCCATCCGTGTTCACCGCACCGGAGTGCCATATCAACAGGCCCTCCACGCCGTTTACAACACATTTCTTGAAGAGCTTTGCAAGACCGTGTCCGTTCCCGCCAGAATCGGCAGCCAAATGCGTGCCATTCTCGTCATGCAACCTTCCCTTCACAAGGTTCCGCCCCGGCGGCCTCTTTCCGTCGCCGGTCGCCAGCATTTCGACGACGCCATGTCCTATATGAGAATGATGACTGAAATAACAGGAGAAAACATTCCCGCCCGTAATTGGTGGAATGCCTTTTTAAACGGACAGCCTCCCGAGACGATTGCTGTTCCCGTCGGGGCGGAGCCACCCCCAAAGCGAAAACGGCGTCACCGAAAGCGAAAACGCCGTCCTGCCGAGACGGCAAGTTGAACTTGCATTGAAAACCGATATGTTATTTCGAGCGAATGTGAGGAATTTAAATATCTCTCCCTGCAGTTCGGGACAAGGATTCCTCATCATTGATGTTCCTCGGAATGACACAGCAGAAGCGTCATTCCCGTGAAAACGGGAATCCAGTGGTTTTAGGGTACTTGTAGTGTATTACGGATTGTCGGATCAAGTCCGACAATGACGGAGAGGATGCTGGATTATCCGGTCAAGCCGGATAATGACGGGAAGGAAGACTTCTGAAAAGCATTGAACAACCTTATGCAGTTACCTTTCAACCCTATTTATTGTACGTAAGCGTCAGGGAATAGGTTGAAAAATTGACGACACGGAAAGGCCCTTTCTGCTGGATGCTGTTGGCCAGGTAAAGCGTATTTTCCGGATAACCAACTGTAAATTCGCCCATGGACTTATCTTCCACGCCGGTGACCCATACGGTATTCTGTAGCATGCCCTTAACTTCCATATTGGTGTCCAAATCATTGACGCCGTTCACCTTGATACGAATCTGTTTGGCGTTGCCGCGAACATATTGGGCAATCTTGTCGAGAATCTTCGGGTAGATTTTCTCTGCAACATCCTGTAGGGCCTCAGCAGCGGCATCCTCCACATTGTTCTTGAGTCCCTTGCCCTGTTCCGTCCGGGCATCTAGAATTTCCATCTGTCCGGTTTTGTTGTTCCTGGCCGTGATCCGATAGGTCAACCTCACGGTCACGTTGTTAAAGGGCATGGAAAGCCCGTATCCGATGTCTTCCCCTTTCCGTGTAGAGACGGTATAGTCAGTCTTACCGATAATGATGATGTTGGACAGGAATTTATACATCATGCTCCGGACAGCCAGAGTGCTGCCGCTTCGGACGGCGTTTTCAATTTCCGCGGCATCTACGGCACGGGTCGGGGCTACATCGACGACCTTGTAGTTCTGATCCAGAAGCTTGCCGATTAAGTTCTCCGACAGGATATTCGTTTCTTCGTAAGTCACGCGGGCACCCGACGCCGTGGGCCTCCGCGCAGGGATAAAGACGGCAACGCCGTTATTGAGGGAAAGCTCGGAGGCAATAGCTTCCTGAGCCTTCTGAGGCTCCACGCAGGCATTGATAGAAAGGATCAGGCTCCCATCCTTCCGCCGTTCTCCCTTTTTTGTAAAGCTTTTTACAGATCCGCCGACCTGGGTTTTAATAATATCTTCGACAAGCGCAAAATTAGATACGAGGCTCCCGGCCTTGACGTCAACCCCAACCGTTTTTTCAATAGCCTGCCACTTGGCCCGTGCTGTAGCCTCCAAACGAGCGGAGGGCAAATCATTGTTGACGATGACAGCCTCCCCCTCGGCATCGACACATTTGGTTTGACTGAGGCAGGGCGAGACCATAAAGGCACTGACCCCTATCAATAAAACGACAATGATTATTCGGGGCATTTAGGGTAACCTCCAATTTTTCTAAACATTGTTTAACGGTCAATATTTATCAATCTTGAGCTATCTATACGGCAACAATCACGATTTGTAAAGTTATCTGTTGTTTTTTATCATAACTTGAAATAAATAACATCGTATATCATCAAAATCGAGCTACGTAATACAAAGGAGAAGTTCCATGGACGAGCTTGGAAATCATGATGTTGCGGATGATATTATCACTCTCGGTTTTGCCGCCCGGTTGCTTTTAACAAACCTTGACCGTGATATTATCATTAACAGAGCAATCGAGAGAATGGCCGATTTCGGCATCAGTAACCGGGTGGGCTTGTTTCTTTATAATACCGAAGGTGATCTTCAATGCGTGGGAGGATTTATTCATAGCAACACTGAAAGACGCTTTTTCTCATTGGAGCTGGAAGGGGCGCCATGGTCAAAGATAATGGCCGACAAAAGTTACGACTACTTTAATGTAAAATATGTTGAAGATATCCCCATCCCGGTAAACGAAGGCGGCATCCAGGACAGAAAATGCCTGTGTGCACCTCTGATTGCAGCCAATAACCGGGTCATCGGCTTGGTTAGTTTTGATTATACCACCGATTTTACCCTGCCGCTGATCATGATACAGTCACTACTGTTGCTGCTTACAATTATCGCGGTAGCGTTGGAAACAGCCCGCCTTTTTCAGCAAGCCGTGTATGACGGATTGACGGGTCTTTACGTTCGCCGATACTTCGATCTTCGACTGGCCGAAGAAGAAAACCGCATCAAGCGCTATGGAGGCAGGATGGCGCTTCTCATGCTTGATATCGATCATTTTAAAAGCATCAATGACCGCCACGGCCACCAGGAAGGCGACACCGTTTTATGCCAGGTCGCCAATATCATTCTGTCATCCATACGGCACAACCTGGACATGCCGTGCCGATACGGCGGCGAGGAATTCGTTGTCATTATGACGGATACGGATTTGGCTGGTGCGCTGATTGTTGCCGAACGTATCCGGCATAGTATCCAGAACCATATTTTCAAAACAGCAGAGGGGCCGATTCATGTTACCCTGAGCGGCGGAGTCGCCTTCACGGACCAACAAGGTTTTGTAACAGGACAGGAACTGCTGAAAAACGCCGACAACGCCCTCTATCGAGCCAAAGATAATGGACGGAATCAAATTCAGGTTTGGGAAAGACAGACTTACCGTAAATAGTATTGACAATCCTGCAGGGCTCATCGATAATTAATAAATGAAGAAGATTAGAATTGGTATTAGCGCCTGCCTATTGGGCCATGCTGTTCGGTATGACGGCGGTCATAAGTGGGACCATGATATGACAGAAGCCCTGAAGCATTATGTCGACTGGATTCCCGTCTGTCCCGAGGTGGAATACGGTCTTCCCGTTCCCCGCGAGCCTATGCGTCTGGTCGGCGACCCCGCAACACCCCGGCTCGTGACCGTTGTAACCGGTATAGACCATACTGAGGGCATGTCGCAATGGGCCAAAGCACGTTTAAAGGCTCTTGAAAAAGACGATCTTTGCGGGTTCGTCTTTAAAAGCAAGTCCCCAAGTTCCGGCATGTCCGACGTCAAGGTCTACGAAACAGCAACGGAAACGCCGGGAACGCCGTTCCGGAATGGATCGGGGATATTCGCTAAGGCCTTCATGGACCACTTTCCCAGGATTCCCGTCGCGGATGAGGAACGTCTTAATGATCACATTCTCCTGGATAGATTCATAGAACAGATATTCGCCTACAGCCGGTGGCAACAATTGATAAAACAAAGAGGAATCACATCATGAAACCGATCGGACCTTTAATGTGGGAACACCGGCTTATTGAAAAGATGCTCCGCCTTGTCGGAACGGAGATCAAACGGATGCAATGCGGTCATAGTGCCGATCCAATCCTGATCGATACCGTCGTCGATTTCATCGGAACCTACGCCGATCGAACCCATCATGGCAAAGAAGAAGACATTCTTTTCCGGGACCTTGCCCAAAAGCACCTGACAAAAGAACACGCGCTAATCATGGGTGAACTCCTGGAAGAACATTCCTATGCCAGGAAAACCGTGAAAAAGTTAGTTGCAGCTAAGAAGGACTACATCCGTACCGGTGCGGAGAAGGCTGTAAGCGATATGATTGATCTCTTGACGGAATTGACCGAATTTTATCCCAAACATATTGAAAAGGAAGACAAACACTTCTTCTTTCCCTGTATGAAATACTTCAGCGACGATGAACAGCAGGCCATGTTGGCCGAATTCAGAGCCTTTGACGGCAAGATGATTCACGAAAAATATGGAAAACTCGTTGAAAGTTTTGGGGAATAATCATAAGTGGAGTAATCTTCTAAAAACAAGTTTTGAAAAACTCGATTTTGTGCAGGCTGTTCAAAAATATCCAGATGCAAGGCGCGCAAAAGCTGAGGAAAGAGCCTCGGGGACACGTTCCGGAAAGCCCCCCGAAGGGATCGGAACGTGTCCCCGGAAAGGCCACTGACGAAGCTTACAGTGCAACGCAGCAGATGGACGTTTTTCAACAGCCTGAAAGTGAAAGGATAGACATCTATGCCTCAAAAGGCAACCCTGAAAGAGGAGATCCATCGTAATGAAGACGGCGAAATCATCGCCAAAGGTTTTTCCCTGGACGGCAAGCCCGAGGGAGAATATACATCCTTCTTTGGCAACGGCCAGGTTATGGTGAAACTCTTTTATCGCAATGGCTTGAAAGAGGGAGAGGCCATCTCCTATTACCATGACGGAAACCTGCGGGAAAAAGGCACTTTCCGCAACAATAAGCTTGTAGGCGACTACGAATGCTATTATGAAAACGGACAGGTCCGAGAGGCGGAGCATTATACGGACGAGGGACTTCTGGACGGCATCTATCACCTCTACTACAGAAATGGTCAAATCAAGGACGAAGAAAATTTCAAGAATGGAAAATTCGACGGCGATTATGTCTCCTATTACAAAGACGGCAGTCTCAAGGAAAAAGGCAGTTTTCGTAACGACAAGCGCGAAGGGGAGTATGTCGCATATTATAAAAATGGCCGCATCAAGGAACGGGCCCAATATAAAAACGGGAAGCTCGTGGGAAAATTCCTCGCTTTCGATGAAAAGGGCAACCCCGTCAGCCTCAAAGATCGGTACGTGACGGACGGCCCCGGTCCCGACGACGAAGAAAGCATTCAGGACAGGGAGCGAATGGTAGACGATCTGCTCAAAGGGTTCGGCAATTTCCACACCGACGACAAAAAAGAATCGGAAAAGCAGCCCTGACAGTCGCTGAAATACCGGATTTAAGGCAGGAGGAAAAGCACATGGTAAAAACGATTCTAATCCCGACGGATGGATCAAGCTACGGAGAAACTGCCATTGCTTACGGCATCACGATGGCAAAAAAACTGGACGCCACGCTAAAAGGCCTCCATGTCATCGATATCCGGTTGATTCAGGGACCGGTTATTACGGATATTTCAGGATCCATCGATATCCCGGCCTGTCAGGAATATTTCCCCATGTTGGAAAAGGGGCTGGAGGAACACGCAGACATCATATTAAAGGCCTTCCAGGATAAGTGCAAGGCGGCGAATATCATTCCCGACGTCAAAAAAACTGTAGGCATCATCGATGAAATGATCATCGAAGAAGGAAAGGCGACGGACTGGATTATCCTGGCGAAGAGAGGTGAGCATTTCCATCTCGCTAAAGGTGGTCTGGTCGGCTCAACGGCGGAATTGGTAGTACGCAATTCGGGAAAACCCGTCATGGTGACGCCGCAAAATTTCACTGAGATTGAAAGCATCGGCCTGGCCTATGATGGGAGCCCATCGGCGGATAATGCCCTTAAACTGGCAGTCTTCCTGTCGGATAAGGCCGCCTGGCCCCTCTCCATTGTCATGGTTACAGACGACCAGAAACAGGGCGCCAAACTCATCAAAAAGCTGGAGGCTTATCTTGAAGCGTTTGAAATCAACAGCGAAACTATTGTTATCCCCGGCAAAGAAAATAAGGAACTCGTCCGATTCATGCAGGATGGGTCTATCGAACTCATGGTAATGGGGGCATACGGCAACAACCGCCTTCGGGAACTCCTCTTGGGCAGCACGACATCGTATATAATCAAAAACAGCCCCATCCCCGTTCTTTTGACACGGTAAGCGAACGGTTTAGTTCACTTTACATCATACTTTTCGCGAAACTGTAGAGTGGATGAAGCGAAGCGCATCCACCATCCGCCGGTGGAACCGCTTCGTTTGTTCCACCCTACAAAGAAATAAGCGTTACACGGTACTTAGCAAACATAGAAGGGCATGATTGGATTACAGAAAGTTTTCTTCACGAATCTTAGCCGCCAGATCCTCCAAAGCGTCATAGCGTGTCAAATCGCAGTATAGGGGCGTCAGGGTTATGAATCCCCCCCGGAGAGCTACAGCGTCCGAATCGGCAACTTCTTTCTCGGGTAATTGAGTCTCCCCCGCCAGCCAATAGTAAATATTATCCCGTGGATCGACTCGTTTTTCAAAGCTTTCCAAAAGACGCGCCTTCCCCTGGCGTACGACGACAACCCCCTTTATTTCCTCTTCCGGGATGGCCGGTACATTGACGTTGATTGCCGTATCCTTCAGTGGATTTTTAATAAGAAATGCCGCCATCTTACGAGTAAAGCGGGCCGCGAAGGTATAATCAGCTTCCCGGTGGGAATCGAGCGAAACAGCGATGGACGGCACGCCGAGGATGACTGCCTCTGTGGCAGCCGACACGGTCCCCGAATAGAGGACATTCATCCCTACATTGGCCCCACGATTAATCCCGGAAACAACCATATTTACAGGCTTCTCAGATAGGGCTTTGAGACCGATCTTCACGCAGTCGGCCGGTGTTCCCATCACGGCGTATCCTTTAAAATGGCCGTTCTTCCGGGTTTCCCGCACCATAAGTGGCCGTGAGATCGTGATGGCGTGGCCTACGGCGCTTTGTTCAACCTCAGGGGCCACAACCAGGCAGTCCGCATCCTTCGATAATTCATCGTAAAGAGCTGTCAGGCCCCTGGCATGAATCCCGTCATCATTGGTTAATAGAAATCGCATCATTAGTTATTAAAAAAGTTGAAAAAAGTTTTTGGAGGCAGGCTGTTCAAAAATGTCCAGATGCAAGGCGCGCAAAAGCCGAGGAATGAGGCGTACATAGAAGTACGTCGAATGACGAGGCTTGCAGCGCAACGCAGCAGATGGGCGTTTTTCAACAGCCTGATACCGTATACAATGAAAAGGGTGGGTCATGCTCTCGCCACCCCACCCTTTTTCTTATTTCAGCTTTTGCCACTTACCCTTGAGTTGTATCTCATTTCACCTCTTCGAAATCGGCATCGACGACATCGTCGTCTTTTTTACCACCGGCTGCCTGCTGACCGCCATGGGCTGCTCCCTGGGCTCCCGCACCCGCTTCCGGGCCTGCCGACTTGGCGTACATGGCTTCGGCCAGCTTGTGTGAGGCATTGGTCAAAGCCTCCTGAGCAGCGTTGATTTCCGCCAGATCATCACCCTCGATGGCCTTTTTCACCCGGGCAATAGCGGCCTCGATTTTCTCCTTCTCTGCGGCATCAACCTTGTCACCGAATTCCTTGATATTCTTCTCGACGCTATAGGCCAACGCATCTGCATGGTTTCTAGCTTCGATGATGTCTTTCTTCCGCTTGTCGTCATCGGCATGGAGTTCCGCTTCCCGAACAAGCTTCTGAATCTCTTCATCGTTCAGGCCGCTCGATGCCGTAATCTTGATGCTCTGTTCCTTGCCGGTGCCGAGATCCTTGGCTGCCACATGGACGATCCCGTTGGCGTCAATATCAAAGGTAACTTCAATCTGCGGGATTCCCCGTGGCGCTGCAGGAATACCGACCAACTCGAAACGGCCGAGTGTCCTGTTGTCCGCTGCCATGGGTCGCTCACCCTGGAGAACGTGAATGCTGACCGCCGGCTGATTGTCCGCTGCCGTCGAGAAGATCTGGCTCTTCTTTGTCGGGATGGTCGTGTTCTTATCAATCAATTTAGTCATAACACCGCCCAGGGTTTCAATACCAAGAGACAGAGGCGTTACGTCAAGAAGCAGGACATCCTTTACATCTCCTGCAAGGACGCCGCCCTGAATGGCTGCGCCAACGGCTACGACCTCATCCGGATTCACGCCCTTATGGGGGTCTTTGCCAAAGAGTTCCTTTACCTTCTGCTGGACCCTGGGCATACGGGTCATGCCACCGACAAGGATGACCTCGTCTATATCTTTCGGGGTCATATTCGCATCTTTCAAGGCTGTCCGGCACGGAGCTTCCAGTTTTGCAATGAGTTCTTCCACAAGGGCTTCCAACTTTGCCCGTGTCAGTTTGATATTCAAATGCTTCGGACCTGATGCATCGGCAGTAATAAAGGGCAGATTAATATCCGTCTCCATCGCCGTAGACAGTTCCATTTTCGCCTTTTCCGCCGCTTCCTTCAGTCTCTGAAGAGCCATCCGGTCACTGCGTATGTCAATCCCCTGATCCTTCTTGAATTCCGTGGCCAGAAAATCGATAAGACGCTGGTCAAAATCTTCCCCGCCCAGATGGGTATCGCCATTCGTCGATTTCACTTCAAAGACGCCGTCGCCCAACTCCAGGATCGAAATATCGAAGGTACCGCCACCGAGGTCAAAAACTGCGATTTTTTCATCTTTCTTCTTGTCAAGACCATAAGCCAGGGCTGCCGCCGTAGGTTCGTTTATGATCCGAAGCACGTTCAGTCCTGCTACCTTACCGGCATCCTTTGTCGCCTGACGCTGAGAATCGTTGAAATATGCGGGAACTGTAATGACCGCATCGGTCACTTTCTGGCCCAGGTAATCCTCCGCCGTCTGTTTCATCTTTCCCAAAATCATAGACGAAATTTCAGCAGGGCTATAACTCCGGTCCCGAACCGTTATCTGGGCGTCTCCATTAGCCGCTTCAGTAATCTTATACGGACTGATGGATTTGTCATATTGCACCTCTTTCGAGGAATATTTTCTTCCGATAAGCCTCTTAATGGCATACACTGTATTTTCAGGGTTGGTGATGGCCTGTCGTTTTGCCACCTGACCGACCAGCCGTTCGCCGCTTTCTGTAAAGGCAACTATAGATGGTGTCGTCCTATTGCCTTCCACATTGGCGATCACCACCGGATCTCCCCCTTCCATTACGGCCACGCATGAGTTGGTGGTCCCCAAATCGATTCCAATAATCTTTCCCATATCTATTTCTCCTCCTTCTGTGGGTATCGGTAACCGCCGGACGGTTACACACAGTCTTTCGTTTTATTTTTTTTGCATACGGAAACCTTGGCGGGCCGAAGCAGCCGGCCGTGGAGCTTGTACCCTTTTTCCAGTTCGTCTACGACCTCGTTGTCTTCATGGGTCTCACTGGACACCTGAAGCATGGCTTCATGATAATTGGGATCAAAACAGACCTTCGAGCAGTCAATGGGTTCGAGGCCATGTTTCTCCAATGAACCAACCAACTGGGTACGCAAAAGTTCCAATCCCTTCTTAAAGGCATCAAAATCGCAGGAATCTTCCGCATGTTTCAATGCACGATCCAGATTGTCCACCACGGGTAAGATATCCCGCAGCAGATTCTCATTACCGTACTTTAAAAGATCCGTTTTTTCCTTCGCCGTTCGCTTCCTGAAATTATCAAGCTCCGCCATCACTCGAACATACTTGTCGTAATTATCGGCAGCCTCTTTCTCTTTTTCTTTCAGCCGCTCCTCCAGGTCCTCTTTTGGATCCTGGTTTACAGGGTTTTCTTTATGTTCAGTCCCACTCGGCGCTTTGTTTTCATGGGCGATATCTCCGTCATACTTAGTTTTCTTCAACATACTTTATTATAAACCTCAGGGTATTATGTCTTATTTGAAAGAAAAACGTCTATTTCATGTCAGGCCGTTGAAAAAGCTTCAAATCCACCATCTGGCAAATCACATGTCCAAGGGTAATATGAACTTCCTGCACACGCGGCGTCGATGTTGAAGAAACGTTTAGGGAATGATCCACGATCCCGGCAATATTTCCGCCGTCCCGTCCCGTCATACCGATGGTCACAAGGCCCATCTTCTTGGCTTGCTCCAAGCCCTTGACCACATTTTTCGAGGTTCCGCTTGTGCTTATTCCCCAGGCAATATCTCCGGCATGGCCGAGAGCCCGGATCTGCTTACTGAATATCTCCTGAAAATCATAGTCATTGCCAATGCTTGTGATCACCGATGTGTCTGTCGTCAGGGCAATGGCAGGCAACGGAGGCCTTTCAATCAGAAACCTGTTCACAAACTCACCGGCCAGATGTTGGGCATCGGCAGCGCTTCCACCGTTGCCAAACAGCAAAATCTTATTACCCGATTTCAGAGCACCCGTTATCGCCTCGACAACGCTCACGATTCGTGTCAGATTCTCATTGACGAAGCTTTCTTTGAGCTGGGCGCTCTCTTTAAAAATTTTTATAATAATATCTTCCATCTTCGTCTGTTCCGCCTTAAAAGTGGCCATAATATATTTATCCCTCTTCTCCCTGTCAAGACTGTGGCCCATTTTTTGGTAACAGATGGCGAGGATTTAAGGGGGGAAATAAAGATAAGGAGGGCTTAGATCAAGCTTTTCTTAGCAGGCAGTTGAAATACTCAATCTGGGTCAGTCTGTTCAAAAGCTTGCCCCGGACCTGATCCGGGATGTTCAGATGCAAGGCGCGCAAAAGTCGAGGAAAGAGGCGTACAGAGAAGTACGTCGATGTAGCCTGCCCGGCGAAAGCCGGGGAGGCTTGCAGCGCAACGCAGCAGACGCTGTCCCCGCGAAAGCGTGGGATGGGCATTTTTCAACAAACGGAAATTACAGCGATGATATGCGGAGCCTGTCGCGCAGTTCGGCCAATTTCCCTTTGTTCCAGCCGGATACACGGCTGAAATACTGGGTGATCATGGAAATCTGTTCGACCGATTCTGACCCGCAGGACGGGCATGTGTCCCCAAGATCACGACTGGTCGAACCGCAGGCCTGGCATGTTGTGAAATCGGGAGCAAGGATAATTTGCCGATTGTCTGTTTCATAGAAAACTTTTTTAAGGAAGGCAGCCAGATCCTCCGACGACGGACCCTGCGCGGCCAGCCACAGGTGAGTTGCAGTTCCGCCTTGAATCATACTATGAAAACGTCCTTCCACAAGGGCCCGCATCATCGGCGATACCGGGGCAGATGCACAAATCTGAGTTGAATTCGTATAATAGACTTCACCCCGCGCCAAATCGCCACGCACAAAGCGTCCCGACATGGGTGAGAAATATTTGAGGTCCAACCTGGCAAAACGGTGTCCCGTCGTCTCTGCGTGGGATTGATCCAGAGCGATCTTCATACCGTTTTCAATGCTTAGGCGTTCAGTATGAGTCTTCATGGCCTCGACGACCTTCAGGCCGAATTGAAGGGATTGCTCGGAGCCGTGGAGGGGTTTTCCAGTATGGATATGAATCAGTTCATTCAATCCGACCATACCGATAAGATAGCTCGCCAGATTCATACGCAAATAAGGATAATCGTCCCGGTTCATGGCCAGCATGGAAAGAGGCCCTTCGTCGCCGTAGGACAAAAGATTCTCTATAAACTGACGTTTCTGGACGTGGGCCTTCACGGCCCGTTCCATGGCTTCGTCGATGAGGCCAAAGAGGGCTTTTTCGTCCCCGCCGGCCCGATAAGCTAGGCGCGGCATATTCAGGGAAACATTATGAATGGCAAAATAACGGGGAATCCATGGAGCCGTCTCGTTCTCCTCACCGGGATACTGATGACCGAAGACCGATCCGGTAGTTGATGACGAACGATCGAACACAAAACAGGGACTTCCTTTCTCGATCGACACCTGGCAGACATGCAGAAGAAACTCTTCGTGCCCGGGGCTGCTAAAAAAATCGGAAGTGATATGGAGGATGGGCCGTGGAAAGATAAAGGGCTTTCCCGTTCCATCGCCTTTTTTGTAAACCTCGAAGAGGGCCCACGCAAACTTCCGGGCCTCCCGCTCATACATCCGGGCCGTCTTACCCGTCGGTTTGCCCTCTGGACCGATGGCCGGCAGATCGGCCAAATGGGACGGCAAATCCCAGTACAGATGAATATCCGTAAACATGGCCTGCCCTCCCCGTGCCGACGTCAACTGGGAAAACTCGTAAATGAGCATCTGGGCAAACTGTGTGATCTCCCGGTCGTTCATATCCGTCAGATAAGGGGCAAAAGCAAAATTGACACCAGCCCAACCGATAACACCGGCGACATATCCTTGAAGGATAGCGCCGAAACGGACCATATGGGCCAGGAGAACCTCGGCGTGCTTGGCCGGTTTTGCTACCGTCAGGGAATGGGGCAGATTGAGGCCGAATCGCTTAAGATAAGTCAGGGATTGATAGACACTGAAAGCACGGTCGATAAAACCGAGGCCATGAAGGTGAATATCGCCTATGGCATGGGCATCGGCAATATCTCGTGAAAAAACATGATGAAGGGCATAATCCCTCTTGATCCCCTCCGCAAGGATGAGATTCGTCCCCTCCGGACCATGAGGGATGTTTGCATTCTCTTTATTCTGGTGAAGGATCAGTTGCTCCACGTCATACAAAGGAAATCCCAGGCGCGCATGCATGCGCCGTTCTTTCTCCATTCCCCGTTCGATCAGTTTGGCATCGACAAGCTCCCGGATCAACTGGGCGGTCAGCACACTGATGCCGGAGGCGACAATCTGCTTTTCCACGGCCTTGCTGATGGCTTCCGCAGTTTCAGCATCGATGACCGTTTCCCGAATAAGGGCGTCGACAATGCGCCGACGGTCCCACCGGGCAATATCCTCACCGGATGACCGGACAAAAAGGGTTAAATCTGTCGTTTCTTCAAATGGCATAGGGTCTTCCACTCATAGTGTCTATATATTCGTTCGTGATGCATCACGCAGGTCTTCCAGGGTTTTGACTGCTGCCGTTGTCAGTTCCCCGTCATGATCATGGTTCAGGGCAAAGATCCGGAAATGAACAACCCGTGCGGGGATAAAACGATAGATATCCTTCAGGGGCTCACGGGAGATACATTCTGTGGCGGGATTGAAGACATTGACGCCCTTATCGGTTTGCGACATGGGATTGATGGGCCGGGGATCCTGCATAGCCAGATCCACCTTGAATGCCTTTTTTCTCAGAGATTTCGGCAAATAACCCCGTATTTGGTTTTCGTAGTCGGCAGCGGCAGAAAAACTGGTTCCCCGTTGCAACTGATCTATGGAAAATTCCGTCGAATAGGACATTTTCCATTTTACCTGCCTGTTATACAAAGTTTCCCATTCCCGGCCCAATCTTCTTTTCCGGGGATTCTCATCCGCGTGCCAGCCTCTGACGGTATGGAAAAGATACCACTCATCGAGACGGAGATATTCATCGATGGCCTCCAGGGGGTTCCGGGGAAAGAGAAAGTCCATTGTCTCCCGAAAAATCTCCTGGAGGTGAAGATCAAGGGCGCGTGTGGTCCGGTGAAAATAAACATTGGCATAGAGATTGAGACGGGCGTTCAAAAAACGGCTGAGTGCGGACAATCCCGCCTGATGAAGGGTCAGACCATCTTCCGTAAAAAAATTGTAGTAACGAATTCGGGCAATATCGACAATGTCTAGGGAAAAGCCCGTCATGTAGGCATCGCGCTGGACATAATCCAGGTTGTCGACCGTATAGATTCCGGAAAAGAGTTGCCTGAGCAGGCGCATCCAAAGGGGCGCCGCCCCATCCCGGTTCTCTTGAGGCGCCTTGATGAGAAAGGCTACCTGCCGGGGATCAAGGAACTCATCCTCCGCCAGAGGCCCTGACGGGCTTCGGCGAATCCCCCGGATAACTCGGCCCAGTTTCTTCACTATCAGTTCCCTGCCGATGTCTTCATGGGTCAGGCCATACCTGTCGAGGAAATTATCGTCGAAGAAGTGCCCATACGGCCCATGGCCGATGTCATGGAGGAGACCGGAAATTCTTAGCAATTCTTCGACATAATGGAGGGAGGGCACCTCGCTGGTGACTTCCAGGAGACTGGGATACAAGGTCTTGCCGAACTCTCCCGCCAGATGCATGGTTCCCAGGGCATGCTGGAACCTGGTATGCTCCGCCGACGGATAGACCCAGCGAGCACTCTGCAATTGATAGATCCTGCGAAGGCGCTGCATCCATGGCGAATCGACGAGATCCTTCTCCGTCTTCTCATCCGTCTTTTCGGAAACGGGCACTGTGAAACAGGTATATTGATAGATGGGATCGGCCATCAACGCCATACCTTGATAGATTTTAACGGATTCCATTTCCTTGGGTATCATATATTGAACTATATAATATACCTAATAAAATATCAAATGCTTTTATTGGCGGCTCATTCTTCCCATTCCATATCTCATCTGATATAATCGAAAATCATGAAAATACGATTTTCTATACCTTATCGGCCTGTCGATAAAGAAAAGCTCCTGGTCGGAGGCTCCCTGCCCGACCTTGGCAACGGCAATGCCTCCCGGGCGCTGCAAATGGACTATGACAACCAAACAGGCCTCTGGAAAGCTGAAATCGCCATTCCCGGACAAAATCCCCCTCCTTTCGACTACATCTACTATATTGACCGCGGCGATGGCGCCCTCATTGAACGGGAAGGCGGAAAAAAGCGCCGGTTCCGTCCGGATGGGTTTCCTCACCTGGAAATGTTGGATTTGTTCGATCTCTGGAGGTCTTCTCACGATATGGATGCCATCCTAGAAACAGCGCCCTTCGAAAAGGTCTTTTTCCATCGTGCCCTGAAGGAACAACACCCATACAAAACTGAATCTGCAGCAACTTCAAACACATCACCTGGGGGGCAAAATTCATTAACTATCCGCATTCAGGTAGCAGCTCCCCGCGTACCTTCCGGACAGGCTGTTTACATTGCCGGAGAAATACCCTCTCTGGGAGAATGGGAAATCGAAAGGGCCCCTGTTATGAGACCCGGCCCCTACCCCAACTGGATATTCGACTTTGACATTCCCTGTGACATGAAATCCTTTTCTTATAAATTCTACACCGCCGATGGAAACCGCCGTTACATCATGTGGGAAGATAGCGCAGACCGCCTCTTCGAGGCGCCATTACCCGATGCCGGTGACGATACTCGTGCGGTCATCGCCACAGTCGGCCCCTTCCGGCATGACCAGGCTCCGTGGCGGGGCGCTGGAATGGCCGTTCCCGTCTTCTCCCTGCGGACGGACAGGGGCATGGGAACGGGAGAATTTCGAGACCTCAAGGAACTCGCCAACTGGGCAAAGCAGATGGGTATCCGTATAATACAAATCCTGCCCGTCAACGATACGACTGCATATGGCAACTGGTACGATTCCTACCCCTATGGTGTGATCTCCGTCTTTGCCCTCCATCCCCTCTATATGAACCTGGACGACCTTGCCAGCCCCGGCTCAGATCTGGCAAGGGAAATCAGTGTCCGGTCAAAAGAACTTAACGAAAGTTCCGTCCTTGATTATGAGGCCGTCATGGCTGCTAAAAAGGACATCCTGTGGAAACTCTTCATGGAAGATGGCCGCCGTTTTCTGAACACCTCGTCCTTCCAAGCCTTCTTTGATAATAACGTCAAATGGCTGAGGCCTTATGCCGCCTTCTGTGTGCTCCGGGACCGTTACGGAACGAGTGATCACTGTCAATGGGGAGCTGACAAAAGCGCCTCCCCCAACCTGATTGACTCCCTGACCGCCCCTGACGCTGCGGATGAAAACTATATCCATTTCCATTACTACGTCCAGTTTCACCTGCATTTGCAACTTGCGGAGGCAAGCGATTATGCCAGGTCACTGGGCATCATCCTGAAAGGCGACATCCCGATCGGCGTGGCCCGAGGCAGCGTCGAAACCTGGCTCAACCCCCAGTGGTTTCATATGGATGAAGCCATTGGAGCGCCGCCGGATGATTTCTCCGAAACGGGGCAGAATTGGGGATTTCCCACATACAACTGGGAGGCCGTGGCTCAAGATGGCTACATCTGGTGGCGGGATAGGCTGCAACACATGAGCCGCTATTTCGACGCCGTCCGCCTAGATCACATCATCGGCTTTTTCCGCATCTGGGCCATCCCCAAAGGCGCGCGGACAGCATTGCAGGGACGCTTCCAACCTGCTCTCCCTTTGATGGATACGGAACTGGCAGCCGAAGGCCTGCACAACTTTGATCGCCTTTGCACTCCGTGGATCACTGATCAGATTCTTGAACAATCGTTTGGTAGCGACACCGATGAGATCATCCGCGACTATCTGGATGAAAAAGCACCGGGATACTACCGATTCAAGACGGCCTTCCAAACACAGGATGATCTTGCGTCACACATGGCAGCCCATTCAGAGGCCATCCGGGAAGACCCTCTCTTCCGGGAAAAGTTCGATGGTCTATTGCGCCTCCATGACAACATCATCCTCATTCCCGACGGGCCAAACAACCGGCGGCAATTTCATCCACGCATTCTCATGGAGAAGACCGCTTCCTTTCAGGCCTTAGACGCGGAAACGAAAACCATTCTGCGCCGGTTCTATGAGGATTATTTCTTCAATCGTCAAGAGGCCCTCTGGCAGGCCGAAGGCTGGGAAAAATTATCCTCCCTCACAGAGGCGACGCAGATGATGATCTGCGGCGAAGACCTGGGCATGGTTCCCCACTGTGTCCCGGAGGTTCTGAGAGATCTGAATATTCTTTCTTTACGAATACCACGGATGCCCGTGATGCTGGGCGATATCTTCGACGATCCCCGGACAGCCCCCTATCTTTCCGTTTCCACCCCGGGCAGCCATGACATGTCCACTATCCGGGGCTGGTGGGAGGAAGATGACCGGGCCGTTATCCAGATCTATTACCAGGATATCCTCGGCCACAAGGGTGTGGCGCCCAGAGTATGCCGTCCTGATGTATGCCGTGAAATCATCGACAGACATTTGCACAGTCCAAGCCTCTTGGCTGTCATCCCTGTCCAGGACCTCCTTGCCGCAGACCATAACCTCCGGCGGGCTGATTCCCGGTCCGAACGGATAAACAACCCCGGAATAGCCCATCACCAATGGAATTTCCGGCTCCACTTGACCCTACCGAACCTCATTGCCCAAAAGGCATTCAACGATGGAATCCGGCGGATGATCGTCGAGGCGGGACGAATGGCATGATCAATTCTCGAATGTCAAGCGGGCCTTAATCCACAACAGATTTCAGCCAAATCGGATGGATAGCTGCGGAGCATTGGCCTTCCGGCTTAGGGGATTTTTCCCGACTTTCATCCAAAGATGACATCACTGATTGCGAGTTGGGAAAAATCCTATTCGCCTCCAGGCCAATACCCCGCAGCTTTTTGTCATACGTGCATCAAAGTCTTTGGGTTTGGTGATTGATTCTGGCGAGATTCTCTGCTTGACGCGCCGTGCGCCCATCCCCTATAATGCAGCAACATCCTTGAACTGAGGATATAATATAAGCAATATAGGGGTAAATGTATCATGCAGAAAATGCTGTCCGGTTTTTTAATCGTTCTTCTTTTGTGCAGCACCGCCTTTGCAGAAAAAACCATCGTATCCGAATTCGATGGTACGGATTGGCAAAGTTGGACGGAAAGCAAGAAATTCAATTTTCTGTCGGGATTCCTTCTGGGAAGTTCGTTCATCATAAAATGCAATGAACCGTTCATGTCGGACCAATACAAGATGTCGCAGATTGATGACATCAGGAAGCGACTGAGCCTGACTAACAGCAAAAAGAAGAAGAACCCCCAGGTAACATTCAGCAAGGAAGAGATGATTCTTTGGGGTCACTACCGGGCCTCTGCCATCCAGGGAGGTCTTTCAGCTTTTGCAGTCTATGAGATCACAGTAAGCCAATTATCCAAAGGAATGGATGACCTATATAAGGACGCCCGGAATACGAAAATCAGGCTCGCCGACGCAATCTATGCCGTGAAGATGCGGATCAGCGGTGCAGATCAGGAGGAAATGGATAATCTGCTGCAAGGCTTGAGAGGCGAATGAACAGACGAAAGGAGCGCACCCATGGGCACCGATAATGTTGTCTTCCTGGAAGTCATCGAATGGTTTGACGAATCGGGAAAGGAGTTGATCCACCGCATCCCGGAGCAGGGGTCCGGTGAAATCAAATGGGGCGCCCAATTGACGGTTCGTGAAAGTCAAGCCGCTATCCTTTTTTATCAGGGCAAGGCCTACGATGCCTTCGGTCCTGGACGTCATCTCCTGAAGACGGCAAACATCCCCATCCTCACCAAGGTCCTGAGTCTCCCCTGGAGCATGACCAGCCCCCTTCGGGCAGAGATATATTTCGCCAACATGAAGGTATTCCCCAATCTAACTTGGGGAACACGGGACCCCGTTGCCTTTCGGGATACTGAATTGGGCCTGATCAGGCTCCGGGCCTTCGGCGTCTTCAACATCCGCATCCTTCAGCCCGTTCTGTTCATTAACAGCCTCGTAGGCACACAGGGTGTCTATACGTCCGACGAAGTGGCCGAATACCTGAACCGCGTCATAGTATCACGTTTCAATGATTTCATGGGCGAGCACATCGACACAATCTTCAACCTTCCCGCCCGGTACAGCGAATTGTCCGACAATCTCAAGAAGGCGCTGGAAGCTGATTTTTCACAGTTCGGTCTCGGTTTGACCTCCCTGTACATCAATTCCATCACACCGCCACCGGAGGTTCAAAAGGCCATTGACGACAAGAGCAAGCTCGGTGTCTTTGACGATCTCAACAAGCTTCTGAAGATGAAGGCTGCGATGGCCCTGGAGGCGGCCTCCCAAAACCAGGGAGAAACGGGAAATGCCATGGGAATGGGCATGGGATTCATGATGCCTTCAATGTTCGCAGAAGCTTTCAAGGCATCGCCATCTCAGCCCCTCGCAGACGAGGGAATTAACTGTGCATCATGCCGTCGGATTGTGCCTCGGGACGCCCGATTCTGCCCATATTGCGGCCATCAGATCGTCATCGTGCAGCGATGTCCCCACTGCGGCGAAAACCTGACGATAGGCGCCCGGTTCTGCTGTCACTGCGGGATTTCCGTGGAGCAAAAAACACAGCCGAAAACATGTCCAAAATGCAGCGCCGAAAATCTGACCAGCGCCATTTTCTGTAATTCTTGCGGCGAACGGATAGCGTAGACGTTGAGAATCACAGGGCAGGCACAGGGGCCTGCCCCTACATGGAATCAAATCCAGAGGTCGATTATCTGCCCTTTTCTGTTTTCGGCCCTTCCATGAATGGCTGGATCGTTTCCCGTGAGAATGGCTTCATAAGTGCCTGCCGATGTTTCACGGCACGTAATCGACTCTTCCTGACGGACAGAGTAAGGTATGTGGGGTTTCTGGCGAGGAGCCCTGGATTGTTGACGAGCCGCTTCCTGAGCCGCTCGTCCAGTGGGATTGGTTTGGGCAACGACGGGTGCAACGTCTGTTGTTCCGATTTTCAGTACGGCCATAGTCGTCGTCGATATCCGGGACCAATGTGAACGTTTTCCAGACATGGCACCGGACCAGTTAATTCAATTCATGAAACGCCCAGTCGATGGTTCAAAATCGACCCCCCTGCCTGCCGACACGCGTTTTTCAAATCCCCTACCCGAAATGTCAGGTCTCCTGGGGAGGTCATCCCGTATGATCAGGACAGGCAACATCATAAAATGAATAAAGCCTATAATATTACCATTCTTAATAATGTCAATAGTTAATTTTGAAAGTCTGCTCTTAGTACGAAAGAAAGCGGATTATTCATTAATCCGCTCCCTTTCAGTTTTCCAGTTATCTCTTGATGTTCATAAGTTCCTGTGTCATCTGATCAGCTGTCGTAATAACTTTGGCGGCGGATGAATAGGCCCGCTGAGCCGTAATCATGTTGATAAATTCCTTGGCCGTATCCGTGTTGGAAACTTCGAGGGTATCGGACATGATCGACCCAAGACCGCCCGTACCGGCTGTGTTCCGAATCGCCTCACCT
>CAZYDG010000060.1:0-122499 GCA_964645835.1 uncultured Syntrophaceae bacterium | reverse complement strand
GCCATGCTTCGCAAGGGCTGCGGGAAAATGGCTATGGATAACTCCACGACAAGAACCACGAACGAGGAAAGCGAACATCCGCCGCTCACCTCCTGCTCTTAAATGACCCTCCATTCAAGAACAGTAAAAGCGGACAAGTCTATTTACTCTCGACACCCTCAATGTCTGCTTATAAGAAGCCGAAACTAACCTCCCCCTAACCCCCTCCAGAGGGGGACAAAATGCTTTAACAAATTCCCCCTTCACAGACTGTGTCGCAATTCAAATATTTGCCACATTCGACTTGCTGTAGTCCAGACCATTAGCAGGTTGTTGAAAAACTCGATTTTGGGCAGGCTGTTCAAAAATGTCCAGATGCAAGGCGCGTAAAAGCTGAGGAATGAGGCGCACATAGAAGTACGTCGATTGACGAAGCTTGCGACGCAACGCAGCGGATGGGCGTTTTTCAACAGTCTGCTAGGTCTGCGGTTTTGGTTTAAGGAGTTAAATTAACAAAGTATTTGCAGGACTGAAGTCCTGCACTACAGTCGAATCGATCAGAGAAACTCTACTTACGACTCAGTCTCCGATGGGAGGGAAAAAGCTTTTCAGCTTGTATTGCCATTTGCCGTGTCCCCCTCTGGAGGGGGATTCAGGGGGAGGTTTCTGCTAATTACAGTATTTTGTTTATATTAATTTAAATACCATTATAATTTACATTTTATGGACTAAATAAAATAATATTTCATATAATATGTTATTTTATGGTATATGGCCTGGCAACAGGGATCTTGGGATAAATATAAATGTAAGGATGGAATTTATGGCAAAAGCAGACATCGCTTCCACGAAACTGTTGCCGTGGGATGAGTACAAGGACAAGCCCATCGTTGAAACATTGAAGTCCATTTATGAACGCGCTATCAGCACATCCAGAACGGTATGCGGTTGGTATTGGGCCGGCATTAGAATGAAGCGCAAAACATCGCTCGGTGTCCGATGGATTACATTCTTTCTCCTGATAATTGGAACTGTCCTTCCCATACTGGCCGGTCTCAACGGTGATGCAGAAGTCCGGCTTCAGTTTACGCAGTTAGGCGTGGCAGCCCTCGCGCTGGGCGGACTGCTGCAGGTAGCCGACCGGGTATTCGGCTGGTCGAGCGGATGGATCCGTTACGTAACAACCGTAACGGCAATGGAAAACCTGACCCGAAAGTTTGAACTTGAATGGGCAGGATACCTGCTTAACAAGATAGAACCCCTGACCACAGCGGACGACAAGCAGTTGTTCGATCTGGCAAAGCGATTTGAGAATGATATCGTGAAGCTGCAAAGTGACGAAACGGATAAGTGGGTAACAGAGTTCAATACCGGCATGGCTCTGCTTGGCGACTTGATCAAAACGCAACGTGAATCGGGAGAAAAAGCCATCACCGCGGCAAACGCCGCCGTTACCGCGCAACAGAATGCCGCGCGAGCGACGGAGAAGGCTAAGCAGAACGGCGCCATTGAGCTGACACTCGTTCACAAAACGGAAGTGAAACCCGTAACCGTTGCCATCGATGAGGAACCACCGGAAGAATTCACGGGAACAGTCTGGTCGAAATTGAACGTTCCACCCGGCCAGCACACCATAAATGTCGTGACGAGTGGAGCAGCGCCGCAAACAATCCAGAAAGTTGTGGAGGTAGCATCTGGAGACATATCACACGTCGAGGTGAAACTGGCATAAGAGCATATGTGAAAGGATGCGCCCCTTGATGAACGAAAAGATATCAGATATTTTCTTCCGGAATCAGGCGAAAACTCTTGATGAAGGGGAAATTAGATGTTTCTTCAAAAGACCATAGAGGCGAGCACGGCCAAGGCCGGAAATACCCATGGCTTTATCAATGTCCCCGCCGGTTAATTCAATGAGATCATGCAGATACTTTTTCTCTAGCTTCATGTATGTAGCTTCTTTCAACTCCTTGAGTTTGGGCAGGCATGGCTCTGATTGGTCCATGTCCGTCTCAAGGAAAGGATTAGAATCCACATCTTTGATTGCCGCGCATGCATAACGGATTCGGATTTCTGCCGGCAAATGCTGACGAAAAAGGACCGGCTCATTAAGTGCAGAAGCGATTGCCTTTTCAATTGTATTCACCAACTCCCTGACATTACCGGGCCAGTCATAGCAGCAGAGCGCATCCAGGAATCCTGGCGAAATACCCTTCAGATTGATTCCGTTCTGACGACAAATCCTGGTCACATGGTAGATCACAATTTCCCCCATATCCTCCTTGCGCTCTCTTAAAGGCGGTATCTCCAGAGAGATCGACCTCATGCGGAAGAGAAGATCCTCACGAAAAGTCCCTTCTTGAACCATCGCATCGAGGTTACGGTTCGTCGCGGCAATCAAGCGAAAGTCACTCCGCAAATCATTAAGGCCGCCCAGAGGGCGGTATCGTTGCTCTTGCAGAACCCTCAAGAAGTTCTTCTGTAAGGAAAGGGGAAGTTCGCCGACTTCGTCAAGAAATAACGTTCCGCCATCTGCCCGACAAATGAGGCCCTCCGTCCCTCGGTATGCACCCGTAAACGCTCCTCTTTCATGACCGAACAGGATACTTTCGGCAAGGCTTTCCTTAAGTGAGGCGCAATCCACAGTAACGAAATCTCTACCCGCCCGGTGGCTGTTTTTATGTATGGACCTGGCAAAGAGCTCCTTGCCGGTGCCGGTTTCACCGATAATCACAGCACTGATATCCACAGACGCTATTTGGCCAATGAGTTCAAAACAGTTTCTCATCTTCTGGCTTCGTCCCAGGATTCCATCAAGCTTCAGGGTCTTGCCATCCCCTACGCCCGTCTTAAATTCATGGTATCGAAGAGCACTGATGAGAGGGCGCATTACCCTGTTTTGGGAACATGGTTTGACAATATAATCCCAAACACCATTACGAATGGCAAGTTCAGCCCAATCGGCCGTGCCATCTCCGGTGAGGATGATAACTTCAGGATGTGACGGCCCTTGTCTCATAGCATCAATTGCTGAAAGCCCGTCATCACCGGGATGTAAAATATCCAGCAGGACCACATCAAAATTCTCCGAAAGAGCGAGTTCGAGTCCTTTGTCAATACCTTTCATGCACTTACAATCGTGCCCCAGGGCACATATCTGGTCGCAGATTATCCGTGAAAAGGTTTCGTCATCATTTATGAGTAGAACTCGGGCCATCTTTCCTCTTCCGACCTCAATCCAAATCTATTGTTCCATTGTTTTCAGGTAAGATTGCAGATTGATTTTCTTGTCTCTCAATCCCAGTTTTTGCCGGAGCCTGCTGCGATGAAATTCAACGGTTTTGGGCGTAATATTCAGCAGGAGCGCCATTTCCTTTGTCGATTTACTTTCCCGCACCAGCGTCGCTATCTCAATCTCCCGGGGGGTAAGTGCGGAATACCTAAGCTTCAGATGAGTCATGAAGGCATTGTTGATTTCATTGAGATTATTCTCAATCGCCCGTACGAGCCCCATCTGCTCTGCCGATAAATCTGTGTGCTTAAGGCTGCCTATGAGCGGCAGGATGAGTTCCCGAATATTGGAAAATACCCTTTCTTCAATCTCCGCGCGTCTCTGCGTCAGCCGTTTCAAAACAATTTTTAATGCTGTGTAGGCTTCTTTAAGATTTTGCGTATCCTGCTGCATATTTCCTTCAGCCTTGCCGATGCCCTGGCATTCGCTCCTGTCCGCGCGCTCGGAAAGCAATACTTCCTGCGGATTGAGCGCGATCAATTCGGCAGCCCAGCGCAGATTGACCAATTGCCCGTCTTTCCTGCGTAACCTGATCTGCGCTTCGCTGATGCCACCGTCTTTGTGGAGCATCTCCACAAAGCCTGCCCAGTCTTCATGACCCTCCAAAAAGCCGAATTCAAGCAAGGCGCCGCCCACAACCTCGTCATATGAGTAACCGATTATATCTAGGCAACTTTTATTGATGTCGATAATGTGGCCCGTCTCAAGGTTAACAATCAATGCAGATGCGGTTAAGCTCGTATTGTTTATCGTCAAATTCCGATAGAACCCATCCGGTCTGGATATTTCAGGAGGCGCATTCTTTTGCATTTTATCCTTTCCAAAAAATCCTTTTTAATATCAGGCTGATTTAATGCCACATCGATGGGTGTAAGGCACACCCTAGTCGATTTCGCATAAATTGCTAGGTTGTATCTGGGGTTATTATTATTCGTCGAGTTTCAGTAGGGAGGATTGCAGATTGATTTTATTGTTTTCCAAACCCATCTTACGCCTGATCCGATTACGGTGAAATTCAACCGTCTTAGGTGACAAATTCAACAGGCCGGCAATCTCTTTTGTCGATCTTCTTTCCCGGATCAGTATTGCTATTTCAATTTCCCTCGGGGTCAATGTCGAAAACTTAAGTTTTAGCTGAGATAGTAAAGAGGATTCGATTTTGTCAAGATTATTCTCAATAACCGTGAGCAGCCCGCTTTGTTTTACCGATAAAGAGGTATGCTTTAATTCTTCCATAAAGGGCAGGATTAGATCCCGGATATTTGAGAATATTTTCTTTTCAGTCTCCTCCTGGTCCTTTTTTTGCTCTTTTAACAGGACCTTAAGTGCCGTGATTGCCTCTTCCAGATCCTTCGATTTCTTCAGCATATCCATTTCAGCCTGTTTTTTTTCCGTGATATCGCGAACCGCGCTGACGGACGCAAGCCAGGAGCCGTCCTCGTTAATTATGGGTGTCACGGTATGATCGGTGACAATGACGGTGCCATCTTTGTGTTTCATTTGATATTCCGTTTTGAACACGGGATCATCGGTTATCCGCTTCGCAATTACGGAAAAGTAACGTCTGCCGAATTCCACAAACATTTCATGGTTGAGATAAAGCATTTCCGTGGGCTGTCCCAGAAGTTCCTCTTTATTGTACCCGAAGAGGCGCTCAGCTGCCCGATTAAAGAAGAGAATATTGCGGTAAGGATGAGAAACAACAAAAATAGCCTCTTTGATGCTGGCCAATATCTTGTCAAGAAGGATTTTCGTCTCTTCAAGGGACTGGGCCATGCGTTTGATCATGGTCACGTCAACCACGGAGAGTATTATATAATTATCGCCATTATGTTTAGCAGTAATACCGCTCCAAAGCAGATCGAGAGTGTCCCCCGAGGCCGTGGAAATACTGGATCCAACATTTTTAAAGCTGCCTTGTCTTTCAATAATGGCCAACAAATGTTCCTGCTGTCCAAGGCTTGGCCAGAAATCAAATTCATCATACGGATGACCGATCAACTGTTCCCGGGAGAGTCCGGTCAAGATCAGAAAACTCTCGTTCACCTCCAGAATACGCTGATCGTGCAATGCAATGATTGCCAGTGGAACGTATTGGTACAGAAATGCGCGGAAGAGCCTCGCCTCTGTCGGGGTATCAAACACCTTAAAATGGAGCCGTTCTGCCATATTCGATCGCCCTCCAGCCTTTGGACGATAGGCCTCCTCTTTTGGCTTAGTCCAAACTCATACTACCACGGAAATGAACCGTTTAAATAAGTGTTTCCCTGATTTTGCACTTCAAAATATCTTATCTGGCAAGCAGTCATCCCGGTAGTAAATCAAAGAACTTATTGCCCGTCCCAAATAAAGTAAATAGTGCCTGAATCACCATATAAAGAACGAACATCAATAAAAACCCCGCTATTTTCAGCGAGGTATTAAACCCCTTTCGTCAGGCCGGACTTGATCCGGCATCCAGTCCCGATTCTCTGGATTCCGGCCTTCGCCGGAATGACGGATGCGCGGCAAGCCGCGGGGTATTAGACCCGAAACGAATAAAAAACCCACTATTTCCAGTGGGTTTTTAACTTCTTCGGATGTCCTTGGACTATGTCCTGGGATGAGGGGAAACGTCAATAACCCAAGGCTGCCTTCGCATCCTTGGCAATTTTAACGTTCAGGGCGAATTGATCGGGATTCATGTGCGCTAAGTCCCACACATTGAAGTAGACGATTGTCGTTACATCGGAGATGGGATCGTACATCATATTGGACAGGTAACCCGATACCGCGCCATTATGACCATACCCAAGCCCAGCCGTGTAAAAGATCCCCAGACCATATTGATTGCCTCCACTCTGCGGGGTCGCAGTCTTCATCGCTGCCACTGAAGCGGCATTCAGTCCGGCCTGAGCCGTGAGGAGGTTCCTGACCCATCTCGCAAGGTCGGCCGGTGTCGAAAGTATGTTGCCCGAAGCCACGCTGGGCGACTCGTTGGCCAGCGTAACATCGGTCATCACGCCTCCATCAAAAATGTAGCCCGGTGTGAAGGGCGCCGGGATTGTCTGGTCCGTTCCCAGCATGGGGACAGTGGTGGATAAAAGTCTATTTGGCACTAACAGATTATTCATAACGTATTGGTCATAGGTCATCCCAGAGACCCGCTCGATTATTTTACAGAGCAGCCAATATCCCGCATTTGAGTAATGGTAGCCGCCGCTTGGAACAAAGTAGGATATCTGGCACGTAGCGATGACACCGACAAGCTCATCGACCGAGAATTGGTGGGTGGGATCAGTCGTCTGAACGCTGGTAATGTAGTCCTGCCCGGCAAACGGACAGGTGCAGGTTGCCGGAACTACCTGGTTCGAAATGTCAAATACGCCTGCGGTATGCGACAACAGTTGCTTAATGGTGATGGTCGACTTGTTGGGAATGTTGTATGCCGCGGTCTCCGGTATGTAGGGAATCCCCTTAAACGGGATATTTGAAGTGATGAAATCATCAATGTTCAGAAGTCCCTGCTGGTTGAGAAGCATGATGGCGGCAGCCGTGAAGGTTTTTGTGTTGCTGCCGGCCCGGAAACGGGTATACTGATCGACACCCGCAGGCATACCGGAGGATGCGTAGTAATTGCCGGAAGGAGTCTCGACATAGACAGCCACTCCACCTTCTGAAAGACCATGTGTACTTTTGTATGCCGACCAGTTTGCAGCGACGGAAACTTGCAACCTTTCGACCGGAGGAGTTGACGCATTATTACTCCCCGAGCAGCCTGCGATGAGAGTCACGAGTGTGAAAAGTAAAAGAATGAAAAGGGGACATTCGTTTATTAAAACTTCCAGAAAAGCATGATATTTGGGCGTGCGTCGATGCTTAAAAGACATGAATCCCTCTTTAAGTTTATCTTTTTTTATCACGATTCTTTCCACCAAGACAAGGTAATTTGAGTTCACGAATTGACTAATCCGGCTCTGTCGGCGATATCAATCATAAAAACCTTTTAAAGCAGAGCCCATGGCTATGCACATATCAAATGAGAATCAATTTTCATCCATTTCCGGAAAATATTTTTTTAAACACTCCGGGCAGATGCCGTGGCTGAATTCAGTTTTAGAATGTCTACTTATATATGCTTCAATTTGCATCCAATTGCCATTATCGGTCCTTATCATTTTGCAGTATGAACAGATTGGAAGGAAACCCTGTAATGTTTCAATACGATCTAATGCTGCCTGAAGTTCCGCATTCTTTTTAGCTAATTTGCGCTGAAGATTTACGAGTTCATTATTAAGACGAGACAATTCATCATATATCTCTTTATCTTCGGCCATTTTTAAACTCTCGATGATTTATTATTAATGATATGCTGTTGCATGCTAATGAACTTTGATCATCGAACATTTTTTCTACCACCCTGTACAAGTTCATTCGCCATGTTTATAGCTAGCTTCGCATCGGCAGCCATTCCGTCTGCTCCTATTTTCAGCCATATTGAATCGACATTAAGGAAAGTATACCCACCCACAAGTATTAGTGTGTTTCTGGCTTTGGTTGAAGCGTGTACAGCATCGATTAATTTTTTCGCATCCTCCAATCGATCGTTCATTGTGACGTTTATGGCAAGCAGGTCGTATTTTATCTCTTCAAGCGCACTGACAATGCTTTCATTCGGGGTATTTGCACCCATATAGTCAGTGTTCCATCCCTCCATTTCAAAAAAGTCCGACAGCATTCGCAGCCCCAGTTCGTGGAGTTCACCTTGCACGCACGCAGCCAGTAATCTCCTGCCATCGGTAGCGCCGCTGAATACACGAGAATAGAGCATCGACATCATAAGTTGAGTTGCATTAGTGCAATAATGCTCCCGGCCAACTGATATTACTCCGGATTCCCAGAGCCAACCAACCTCATACTGCACCGGCTGGAACACATGCAGGTAAATATCCTTGACGCTGACCCCTTCCTCCACTGCTCGTAAAATTAATTCTTTCGCCTGATTTGTTTCCAGCGAAAGCAGAGCGTTTAGATACTTTCGCGATATTTCTGAAAATGGCATATTGGGTGTTATGAACTTCATTTCAGTTGGTGCTATCATTAGACTCCGAACATAAGAAGAATCATGTTTTCAACGACATTAGCATCATTGTCTTTAAATCGCGACAAATTAAATAACACAGTTCCGACCTTAATTTCGGGTTGCACTCGGTTGTCAATCGTTTTCGGCGATGACGATACCATCCAGGCAATGCAACTCAAAGTGTACATAAGCACACGCGAGCAATTCACCGTTTTGGATAATCTTATCGGAAGCGCGTTCTGCTTTATTCCCTAACGGTAATATTTAAGCAGCAAGAAGAATGCGCTCCCCTGATTATTCCCTATCGGTAACATAATTCTTGACAACCCCTGCTTTACCGATTATTATTCCCGAAAGGGAATGGAGGAGAAGGAGGACGGAAAATTTGAAGACCAAGGTAGTTACAGCGGCGGATATTGGCGCCGCCGTCAGAATGAGGCGCAAGGAAGACGGACTGACCATGGCCGATGCGGCAGCATTGTGCGGTGTCGGGTACCGGTTCATGTCCGATTTAGAAAATGGCAAGGCGACGGCGCAGGTTGGAAAAGTCCTACGGGTTCTTATCGCGCTGGGGATCGATGTCACCATCGAAGCGAGGAAGTGGCCGGATGAGTAACCATAACAACAGAGACAATCCGGGCCTCGATGTCTATCTTCAGGAGCAAAAGATCGGACGGCTTTGTCTGGATGAAAAACGACGTTTTGTTTTTCAATATGATGCGGAATGGGTCCGTCAGAAAGGCGCTATTCCTTTATCACTGCACCTCCCCTTGACAGAAGAGAGTTACCCTGATGATTTGTCTCGTCCTTTTTTTTCCAATCTCCTGCCCGAAGCGGAGATAAAACGGGTCATCGCGCAGCGCCTTCAGATTTCCGAAAGCAATGACTTTGCCATGCTGAACAATATCGGAGGGGAATGCGCCGGGGCGGTCTCCCTGCTGCCCTCGGGCGCTGCCCCCACCTTAAAACCCGGCTATCGGGAACTTAACGAAAAAGAATTGCACGAGATTATCATCGACCTTCCTCGACGACCACTAATGGTCGGCGTGGAAGGAATGCGCCTTTCCTTGGCCGGGGCGCAAAACAAACTGCCGGTTTATATGGAAGGCGATCGCATCTTCATCGCCTCGGGAAATGCGCCGAGCAGCCACATCCTGAAACCGCCGATCAGGGATCTGGAGGATACAGTTGGCAATGAGGCATTCTGCATGATGCTCGCCCAAAACATGGGACTTTCGGTACCGCTGGTAACGATCCACCAGGGTCTCGATCGGCTATTCATCATCGCCCGTTATGACAGAAGCAGGGACAAGGATGGACGCATGGTGCGCCTGCACCAGGAAGATTTCTGCCAGGCCCTGGGGTATCTGCCCGACCAGAAATACGAAACGGAAGGCGGACCGTCTTTAAAGCAGTGCCTTGCCCTTTTGCAGGCAAAAAGTATCCGCCCCGCAGCCGATCGCATGGCCCTCTTGCGATGGACGATCTTCAATTTTCTGATCGGTAATGCCGACGCCCATGCCAAGAATTTGTCCATGCTCTTCACTGACCGCGGACCACGCCTCGCACCCTTTTATGATCTGATCTGTACGCAGGTCTATCCTGATCTAACGGGAAAACAGACCATGAGGATAGGCGGGGAGAACCGACCGTCCTGGATTCAGCAGAAACACTGGGAAAGATTTGGCGAATCCGTCGAAATCAAAACAAGCCTTGTTTTGAAGACGTTGCAAGACATGTCATCCTCCATCATGCCAACAGCGCAAATGCTGTCGATTGAGTTCAATAAAACATACGGAATGAGCACAACTATTGAAAAGATCCTGGCTGTTATTGATAAAAGGGCAAAGGCAGTCTGAAAAGATTGGCCCACTACTTACTGAGATAGGTTGAAAAATATGGCCGCCAATGTTTAGGTAAGAAACCGATATGGGGTGCGAAAATATGAAAGGCACCGGATTTTGATAAACATATTGGTAATTCCATAATAACCTTGATTTTTGCTCTTAAATTACCTAAAGTACTACCACTTTCTCCACCCACAATTGACTCTAAACCATAAAGAATGCAGATGGACGGATTCCCTAAAACCAATTTCGGACATATGCAGGAGCACGATGAACAGCTTGTTCGTCTTGGCATGTTGGCTGAGAAATATTTCCCTGAAGACCCTAACACTTCTATCTTGAAACTGCGCCAATTCGCAGAACTGCTTGCTCAGATGATAGCCACACGGATCGGGGTTTTTGAATCGTCGGATGAAAAGCAGTTCGATCTGCTGCGTCGTTTGCAAGACAATGGTATTTTGCCGCGTGAGATCGCCCAGCTATTTGGTGAAGTTCGCAGGGCCGGCAATGCCGCCAGTCATGCCATGACAGGCGATCATGGTACGGCCCTTTCCATCTTGAAAATCAGTTGGCAGTTAGGCCTTTGGTTTCATCGCACATTTAAGGAACCTTCCTTCAAGTCGGGTCCGTTTATCCCGCCGTCTGCTCCGAAAGATGAAAGCGATGAATTGAAAACAGAACTTACCCGCCTCAGTAAGGTCTTGGATGAATATCAAATGATGCACCAGAAGGCGGAACGGCGACTTGCATCGGTAGAGGCTAACTTGAGGGACGCCAAGGATGAACAGTCCTTCTGGGAGGAGATGGCATCCGAAGCGGAACACGCCAAGGTCTCTCTGGCAGAGCAACTTGCCCATCAGCAGGCGACAAACGCAACGCTAACCAAAGCATCCTGGGCGGCATTTGTAAAAGCAGCCAATTTTGCTGCAGAAACGGTGCAGCTTGACGAAGCAGATACACGGAAACTGATCGATGAACAGTTAAGGCGAGCAGGATGGCAGGTGAATTCCCCGACACTGACTTATGCAAAAGGCATACGCCCTGAAAAAAACAAAAACCTTGCCATCGCAGAGTGGCCAACCACCAGCGGTCCGGCAGACTATATCCTGTTTATCGGCCTGACGCCTGTCGCTGCAATCGAGGCAAAACGTAAAAACATCGATGTCTCCGGCGCCCTGCAGCAGGCAAAGCGGTACAGCCGGAGCTTCATCGTCCAAGAGGGCATGCAGACGCCGGACGGACCTTGGGGTGAATTTCGGATTCCTTTCGTTTTTTCTTCCAATGGACGACCATATTTAAGGCAAATAGCCACCAGAAGCGGCATCTGGTTTTGCGATGTTAGGTGTTCGGAGAATCTCGGCCATGCATTGGACGGATGGTATACACCCGAAGGGCTCATGACGCTACTCAAGCGCGATGAAGAAAAGTCCCATCATAAGTTAGCGGAAGCTCCCTTTACCTACGGCTTTACGCTCCGCCATTACCAGCAGACAGCCATCCAGGCAGTCGAGGCTGCGATCGGCGAAGGCAGGCGCGACATGCTCCTTGCCATGGCCACGGGTACAGGCAAGACAAAAACTTGCATCGCCTTGATCTACCGCTTGCTAAAGGCGCAGCGTTTCAATCGCATCCTTTTCCTTGTAGACCGTTCCGCCTTGGGCGAGCAGGCCGCAAATGCCTTCAAGGATACGCGCATGGAGAATCTTCAGACCTTTGCCGATACTTTCGGAATCAAGGAGCTTGACGACCAGAAGCCGGAATCGGCCACGGCAGTTCATATAGCGACGGTCCAGGGCATGGTGCAGCGTGTCCTCTATTCGGGAGAAAATGAGACACCTCCGGCAGTGGACCAATATGATTGCATCATCGTCGATGAATGCCACCGCGGTTATCTTCTCGACCGGGAACTCTCCGACACGGAACTCGGGTTTCGGGGTTTTGAAGACTATATCTCCAAATATCGCCGTGTCCTGGACTATTTCGATGCCGTCAAGGTCGGCCTTACGGCCACTCCGGCCCTGCATACGTCTCAGATCTTCGGCCATCCGATCTTTACATACACCTACCGCGAAGCGGTCATTGACGGCTTCCTCATCGATCATGAGCCACCGGTGCAGATCCAGACCGAACTTTCCATGGGCGGCATTGTGTGGAAGCAGGGTGAGGAAGTTCAAGTCTATGATACACGTAATCAGCAGATTGACCTTTTCAATACGCCCGATGAAATCAAGATAGAGATCGAGGACTTCAATCGCAAGGTCATTACAAAGCCATTCAATGAGGTGGTATGTGCATGCCTGGCCCGTGAACTTGATCCCGCATCGCGCCAGAAGACACTGATTTTCTGTGCTAACGATGCCCATGCCGATCTCGTCGTCGAACTCCTCAAAACAGCCTTCGAGAAGCAGTACGGAAGCATCGATGACGACGCCGTCATCAAGATCACCGGCGCCGCCGACAACCCGCTCCAACTGATCCGCCGCTACAAGAACGAACACCAACCCAATGTCGCGGTCACTGTCGATCTGCTTACCACCGGCATAGACGTCCTCGAGATATGCAATCTCGTGTTCCTCCGCCGCGTAAGCAGCCGCATCCTCTTCGATCAGATGCTCGGAAGGGCCACACGGCCATGCGACGCAATTGGCAAGGAGACCTTCCGTATCTTCGATGCCGTCAGAATCTACGAAGCCCTCCAGAATCTGACGGCCATGCAACCTGTCATCGTAGACCCCAAGATCAGCTTCTGCCAATTGATCGCCGAGATGATCACTGTTGCGGAAGATGCGGAACGGACACTCGTGCGCGATCAGTTTATCGCCAAATTGCAGCGCAAGAAGCGCCATCTGAGCGAAAAGACAGCCCACGATTTCGAGACCCGCGCCGGCATGACGCCCGATGCTTTCATCGCCAGACTCAAAAATATGTCCCTGTCAGAGATAGCCGCCTGGTTTACAAAGAATCCGGATCTCGGCGAGATCCTCGACCGGAAAGACGACACGAACCCCTCTGTCTTCTTCATATCCGAACACAAAGACAATCTTTATCGCGTGGATCGCGGGTACGGTCAGGCCAGAAAGCCCGAGGATTACCTCAAAGAATTTTCAGAATTTATCCGCAGCCACAGCAATACTATCCCGGCCCTCATGACCGTTCTTACGCGCCCCCGGGATCTGACACGCAAGCAGTTACGGGAACTGGCCCTGGAACTTGACAAGGCCGGTTTCAGCGAGGCGAACCTCGCCACGGCCTGGCAAGAAATGACCAATCAGGACATTGCCGCCCGGATTATCGGCTATATCCGCCAGGCAGCAATGGGGGATGCCCTTATCCCTTTCAGTGAGCGGGTGGACCATGCCCTGCAGGCGATCTTGGCTTCGAAAAGCTGGACCACACCACAACGCCAGTGGCTCCAGAAAATCGCCGCTCAGACCAAGGCCAATCTGATTGTGGATCGCGACGCTTTTGATGACCCCGATCTTCTCTTCCAGCGCGAAGGTGGAGGCTTTACGCGCTTGGACCGCATCTTCGACGGCACATTGCAACAGGTGCTTGAGACCTTTAACGAATCCCTTTGGCAGCCCGCTGCCTAACCCGAAAGGACAAATACCTGCCCATGAGTAACGTCACACAAGACATCGTCGCCAAGCTCTGGAATCTCTGCAATATCCTCAAGGACGACGGCGTCACCTATCACCAGTACGTCACCGAATTGACCTATCTGCTCTTCCTTAAGATGGCCAAGGAAACCAATACGGAGGATCAACTGCCGGAAGGATATCGCTGGGATGATTTGGAAACCGAAACAGCACCCGACCGCCTCGATGTCTACAAGAAACTCCTCATTCACCTCGGCAGTCACGGTTCCATGCTGGTGAAGGAGATCTTCGCCAATGCCGGATCCTTCATCAAGAAACCTGCTACCCTCTCCACCCTTGTGACTGAGATCGACAAACTCGACTGGTACAGCGCCCGCAAAGAAGGCCTGGGCGATCTCTATGAAGGTCTTCTGGAGAAGAATGCGAACGAAAAGAAATCCGGCGCCGGCCAGTATTTTACGCCCCGCCAGCTCATCGACGCCATGGTCGCCGTGATGAAGCCAACGCTAAATGACATCATTCAGGACCCCGCAGCGGGCACCGGGGGCTTTCTCATCGCCGCCAATCGGTACATTCTAAAGCACAGCAAGTCCGATCACTGGACGGAAAAGCAGCAACGTAAGTACCACCGCAATACCTTCTACGGCATGGAACATGTCCAGGACGCCCACCGTTTGGCCCTTATGAACCTCATGCTCCATGGCCTTGATTCCGATCCCAATGCTGCAGGCATTCATTACGGCGACACACTGAGCCCGGAGGGCGAAGCCCTGCCCAAAGCAACCCTCATCCTGACCAATCCGCCCTTCGGCACCAAGAAAGGCGGCGGCCTGCCCACACGGACGGATTTCACCTTTCCAACAAGCAATAAGCAATTCTGCTTTCTCCAGCACATCTACCGGGGGCTCAAGCCTGGCGGCCGCGCCGCTGTAGTGCTCCCGGACAATGTCCTGTTCGAGGGGAATGTGGGCAAGCAGATCCGCGCCGATCTCATGGACAAGTGCAATCTGCACACGATCCTGCGCCTGCCCACGGGTATCTTCTACGCCCAAGGCGTCAAGACCAACATCCTCTTTTTTACACGGGGCGCAAACGACAAGAGCAATACAAAAGAAGTGTGGGTTTACGACCTCCGGGCCAACATGCCTCAATTCGGCAAGAGAACGGTGCTGACCCGTGAACACTTCGCCGAATTCGAGGCCACCTTCGGTGACGATCCCATCGGCGGTCCTGCAAGCTTGAACAAGCGCAAAGACACGGGCGAGGCCGGGCGCTTCCGCAAATTCACTCGTGACTGGATCGCCGAACGCGGCGACAGCCTCGACATCAGTTGGCTCAAGGACGATAGTGATACGAATAACGATGACCTGCCCGAACCGGCTCTCTTGGCCCAGGAAGCCATGGGCGAACTGGAAGCGGCCATGGAAGAACTACGGGGGATTCTGGAGGAATTGGGCGAACCTGTCGAGGAGGTGGAGGCATGACACCGGATCGGAACATGCCCGTTTCCCTGGAACAGGCGCCAGCCGGCTATGGCGACTGGCTGGCCGAAATCAAAACCCGTGTTCATGAGGCCCGCCAGCAGGCCTCTTTAGCGGTCAATCAGGAGCTGGTTGCGCTTTACTGGCAGATTGGCAAGGATATTCTGGAGCGGCAATCTCGGCAGGGTTGGGGATCAAAGATCGTCGAGCGGTTGGCCCATGACCTGCGCATGGCGTTTCCCGACATGAAGGGATTTTCACGGGCCAATATGCTCTACATGCGCGCCTTTGCCGACGCATGGCCCCAACCCGAAATGGTCCAACAGCTTGTTGGACGATTGCCCTGGGGTCACAATCTTGTTCTGATCACAAAAATCAAAGACCCAACGAACCGCATACGCTACGCCGAGAAAACCATCGAACACGGATGGTCGCGCAGTGTTCTCACTATCCAGATTGAAACCCGGCTGCTGGAGTGCGAGGGCAAGGCCGTCACCAATTTCGAGGCTCGTTTGCCAAAGCCGGCCTCGGATCTGGCTAAGGAATCCCTCAAGGACCCCTATCATCTCGACTTTCTCGGCCTGGGTGAAGACGCCGATGAGCGGACGATTGAAACGGCGCTGGTGGGGCACATCACCCGCTTTCTTTTGGAGTTGGGAGCGGGTTTCGCCTTCGTGGGCAAACAGATCCATCTTGAGGTCGGGGGGGATGACTTTTATCTCGACCTGCTTTTCTACCACTTGAAATTGCGTTGCTATGTAGTCGTGGAGCTGAAGGCCGGGTCATTTAAGCCCGAACATACGGGCCAACTGGGCTTTTACCTGAGTGCCGTGGATGACCGTTTCAGGGCGGAACAAGACGGGCCGACCATCGGCCTTCTCCTGTGCAAGACAAAGAATCGCCTTGTAGCCGAATACGCCCTCCGGGACGTCAACAAACCCATGGGCGTCGCCGAGTACAACCTAGCAGCGGCTCTGCCCGCCGACCTGAAAATCAGCCTTCCAAGCATTGAACAGATTGAGCGGGAGTTGGGCGGGGAGGTTGAGGAGTGAAAGATTTGCCTCAACTTCCTTCTTCTTGGTTGGAGTGCAAGCTTGGAGATGTTATAGACTATGGTTCTTCGAATAAGGTGGAGCCGATCGACATTGCAGCAGACGATTGGATACTTGAGCTGGAAGACATAGAAAAGGACACTTCAAAAATTATAAAGAGGTTTAATTACTCAGAACGGTTATCAAAGAGTACAAAGAATCGCTTTGCTTCGGGTGATGTTCTATACGGGAAACTCCGACCATACTTGAATAAGGTTGTTCGCGCTGATATTGATGGATTCTGTTCGACAGAGATCATTCCGCTAAAACCCTCAAAGTGGTTGAATGGCGGCTATCTTTTTTACTGGTTAAAACATCCTATATTTCTGGATTACGTCTCATCAGTAAGCCACGGTTTAAATATGCCAAGGCTGGGAACAGAAGCTGGTCGTTCTGCGCCATTTATTCTTGCACCCATCAACGAACAGAAACGCATCGCCGACAAGCTCGACGCGCTGCTGGCTCGGGTAGACGCCTGCCGCGAACACCTCGACCGCGTCCCCCTTATCCTCAAACACTTCCGTCAATCCGTCCTCGCCGCCGCCACCTCCGGCAAGTTGACGGAGGAATGGCGGGAAATGAATCCTGAAAAAATCGATGCGAAACTATTAGCGCTACAAATCCGGAATATGCACGATATGGCGGGAGGCCATCGAGCAGGCAATGCAGCACCACCAACGGAAGATGTCCATGACTTACATATTGATATGTTTCCCAAAGGATGGGAATTACTTGATCTGCGCGAATTAGTTAAGCCCGAGCATCCAATAACTTACGGTATTCTTAAACCCGGCCCAGAAATAGAAGACGGTGTTCCATATATTCGTGTCGCTGATTTTCCAAGTGATCAAATTAACATGAACACAATTCGAAATACTTCGCGTTTAATTGATGATGCATTTAAACGGTCACGTCTGAAAGCTGGTGACATTCTTCTATCGATCCGCGGAACAGTTGGACGCCTTGTTGTGATTCCACCAGAACTGGAAAATGCAAACATCACTCAAGACTCAGCAAGGTTATCAATTCAACCTATTATCAATCGTGATTATGTACTTTGGTATCTCCGATCCGAGTTAGCACAAAGAAGAATGAGAGGGGCTATAAAAGGGGTTGCCGTGAGAGGAATTAATATTGGTGATGTACGTGCATTGCAAGTAGCAATTCCCTCTCGTGAAGAACAAGACGAAATCGTCCGCCGTGTAGAAGTTCTATTCACCTATGCCGCCTGCCTGGAGGCTCGCTATCAGGCTTCACGCGAAAAAATGCACCGCCTGACGCCTGCAATCCTTGCCAAGGCCTTCCGCGGTGAACTTGTGCCCCAGGACCCCGACGACGAACCGGCCAGTGTGCTCCTCGAACGCATCCGCACCGAACGCGCGGTTGCCGTGGGTGAACCGGCTGTCAAACGGCGCAAGGGCATCCGTAAGGCCCAAAAAAAACCTGTTACGGAGGTTATGATGCTGAAAAGGCAGGAAATTCAGTCGTCCCATCTGTCCACCATATTGAAAGAACATGGCCCCCTAGAAGCTGAATCCCTATGGTCAGCCTCGCAACTTGATATCGACGATTTTTATGATCAATTGAAACATGAAGAATCGTGCGGCCTGCTCAGAGAGGTACACAGCAACAATAGCCGTACGGGCCGGTTGTTGGAGGTCGCATGAGGCTGAATTGGCTAAAGATTAGTAATTACCGGAATTTGAAGGATTTTTTTATCAATTTCAATGAACAGCAACCAACGACCATATTACTGGGACATAATGGGACAGGCAAATCCAATCTGATCGAAGCCATTGTAGAGATCTTTCGGGAACTTGAACTCGGCAATTCACCGCCTTTTGCTTATTCGATGCAATACGTCTGCCGCCAGAAAACGATTCTAATCGACGCGGATCCGGCACGCAAGAGCAAGCGCCTGGGAATAACTGCCAATGGGCGGCCAGTGGCACAGAATGCCTTTCAGAACGATCTTGCGAACTACCTTCCCAATTACATCTTTGCCTATTATTCTGGTTGGAACAGTCGCTTAGAACGCCATTTTGACGCACCGACAAGGCGCTACTACGATAGGATTCTAAATAGTGGGAACCATGAGATGCCATTGCGCAGGATGTTCTTCTGTCGGAAGGAATACAGCCAGTTGGTACTCCTCGCTTTTTTCCTGGCCGAATCGAATAGTGCCCGCCACTTTTTATCCAAATATTTGAAAATCAGGCATTTCGATTCCTCGCTGTTCATTCTTAAGAGGCCGTGGTGGCGGCGCCATGTCATGGCTTTAGATCCTTTGGAAGACGAACATTTTTGGTATGCACGAGGTGCCTTCACGGTATTTCTCGATCGCTTGTGGCAACGGTCTCTGGCGCCAATCCACAATTATGAGTCAATCGAGCGCGACGTCCGCCGCCAAGGGGAAAGAACAGAACGTCTTTATCTTTATATCAAGAACGCCACGGAACTAGACGGACTAAGGCATAGCGACGAGGATTCCAAAACGTTCTTCGGCTATCTCGAAAGTTTGTTCCTCTGCGATCTCATCGATGAGGTGCGCATCACGGTAGAAAAGATGGATGGCACGAGGATAAAATTTGCGCAATTGAGCGAAGGCGAACAGCAACTCCTGACGGTTCTGGGCCTTTTGCTTTTTACTCAAAACGATGAATCGCTCTACCTGCTCGACGAGCCGGACACGCATCTGAATCCGGTCTGGACCTACGATTTTCTTAAACTGCTGCAGGAGAACATCCGCGCGGAGAAGGGCCAACTGATCGTTGCCACGCACAACCCTTTGATGATCGGTAGCTTGCACAAAAATCAGGTTCGTATCCTGGCCCAGAATGAGCGAGGCATTACAGCGGCAAAACCTGAGTATGACCCTAGAGGCATCGGAATCGAAGGGCTTCTCAAATCTGAACTCTACGGCCTTAGGTCCACCTTGCCGCCGGAAATCCTGAATAAACTTGATCGTCATTACCTTCTGCTGGGGAAATCAGATAAATCTAATGCAGAGCAGGCGGAGTTGATGCTCCTGGCAAACCAACTGAACGATCTCGGGATTGCCCGGACCCATCCCAATCCTTATTTTGAACAGTTTGCCAATGCGATGGCGAAACGAACACCAACGCCAGAAAAGACTCTGACCAAAGAAGATATCGCCGCGCAGGCAAGGCTTGCCGACGAAGTTATTGCAGAAATTCTCATAGAAGAAAAAGAGGAAGGCGCAAACAGGCCGGCATGAGACATATTCCCCTTAAAGAGCAATGCCCCGACCAAGCTTGGATTGATAAGGCCAACAGACTTATTGAAGAACTTAAAACCGCTCCGGACGCAGAAGCCCGTAAAAAGATAATAGATCATAATAGCAAGGTGTGGGGTGAACTGAAAACGTGGCTGCTTTCCCTCTCACATGGAAAATGCTGGTTCTCCGAAGCGAAAGATTGCTTCAGCCATTGGGATGTAGAGCATTTCCGGCCAAAAAAATCGGCCAAAGACCTAGATGGAACTGAGTATGATGGTTATTGGTGGCTGGCCTTTGATTGGCAGAACCTTCGCATCTGCGGAAATGCAGGCAACCGCAAGAAGAGCACGTACTTTCCCCTTCGAGAAGGATGTGCGCGCGCGGCGTGCCCGGACGATGACCTCCGTTATGAAGATCCGCAACTGCTGGACCCTATTGATGAGGATGATCCGAACCTGCTGTCGTTCAATGTCGAAGGTCGCGCCATACCTGCGCCGGGTCTTGAAGCTGCGTGGGACAAAGAACGAGTTGAATATTCCGTGGAAAGGTTCAACCTCGACTTTCCACCCCTTGTGGACAAGCGAAAGACCATCTGGAATGAGTGTTGGCGAAGAATTCAACTATACCGGGATGAGTTGGGAAAGCTTAATCGCAGCAATGGCACGAATGTAATTGCACGAAATCAGGCCAAAACATGTGCGAAGGAAATCCGGAGCATGATGCGCGAAGAAAAAGAACTATCTGCCGTTGCCCGCGCCTGTGTGCTAAGCACCGGCGATCCTCGTTTGTTAGGCTTACTTCAGAGTGCTTGAATGTCAATATGATTTAGGAGTCGTCATTATGAATCTTTGTTGCCCTAATTGCTTTAGCGACGAATACTTAAAAAGCTATTTGAAAGAAAATGGCCATCGTGGTACCTGCGATTTCTGCTGCAAGAACAGTGCATATTGCATTGATCCTGAAGAATTAGCTGATCTTTTCCTGCCTGTGATACACCTTTATTCTATCGTGGAAGATTTTATGCCCACGGAAGAGCTGAAAGAGTATGATGGCGAATTCATATGGGAGAAACTTAATAACGATTGGGAAATATTTAATTTAGACTATAAGGAACAAGAAGAACTCTTACGCTCTATGTTTCCTGGTGACCGCAAAGAGGGTCCACCTCAGTTCTTAGAATCCTATGTTGAAAGGGAGAACGAATATTGGGGAACAGATGATGATATTGCAGATGAATTGAAAAAAAGATGGGAAGATTTCTGCAACGAAATTAAATATGAAAACAGATTTTTTATTAAAAAACAGGTTGATCTGTATAATCTCGGGGATTTGCTTTCTTATCTATCAATTTCATTAGACAATGAATTGCTCTACAGAGCGCGCAACAATACTCGAAAAGCCATCCATCAGTTCAAACCTCAACGGATGGGTAAACCTTCCGCTAAGCAAAGCCAGCACGGCCGTGCCAATCCCAAGGGGATTCCATATCTATACCTTGCATCTGATGCAGAAACCGCCATAGCAGAAATTAGACCAGGAATTCATGATAGAATTACTGTCGGCAAATTTAAAATCATTAATTCTCTTAAGGTGATAGATCTGAGAAACCCAGGAATCGACTCTCCTTTCAAGCATGGCCACGAATTAGAATACATTATACAGCATGCCGCCTTTCTCAGGAAGCTAGGATCTGAAATATCGAAACCCATAAACCCGGAAGATCCGGAACTTGAATACCTTCCCCTTCAATATCTATGCGAATTCATCAAGCATAAAGGATTCGCTGGAGTTATTTATAAGAGCTCGGTAAGCAAGGGATACAATGTTGCAGTATTTAACGACAATAAAGTCCGTTGCATCAGCACAAAATTGTATGAACTTGATTTTTCGCCGAGACCGGCAAAAAAATAAGCGAGGCGTCAGGCGCCATGATAGCATTTGAACGCACGAGATTCCGGGATAGGAACATGCAGCCTGATTCGTATTGAAAAAGTGTTATCATCTTTAATTTAATGAATAATTTTTCCGGAAAGGAATCACTGTGAATATCGCCCTCCTGAGAAAGCACATCGCAAACTACAAGAACAATCTAGAAGAGAACCCAGATAAACATGCGGAAGACCTGGCGCAACGTAAGGAACGGATGGATTATTTCCAGTCCTGGACCAGGAAACGAATCCTGTCCATGTCCGAGGACGATTTTTACAGCTATATTTCACGGCTCTGGGCGATGCTCATGTGGGGTAACAAAAAGTTTGCGGTTGACAAATACATCCAGGATAACGGCCTGGATACGTTGAGAAAAGAACTGGCCGAACTTGTCTGGAATCAGTCACCCATGGCAAAAAGATGGGATAGCTTCATGAAAAGTATTAAAGGGTTCGGCCCCGCCATGGTGAGCGAAATCCTCTGCCACGTTCATCCAGAAAGCTGTATGCTCTGGAATCGCAGGGCTTATGTTGGACTCGACTATCTTGGAGTGCAAAAACTACCCCGCTATAATTATCAGATGACTGGGCAAAAATACGAGGAATTATCACAGGTAACTAAGATTATTGCCTCCGAAATGAATTCGGCCGGCATTCAAGGCGTCAATTTACTTACTGTCGACTACTTTATCTGGGACGAACTACAGGTCGAAGACAATCTCAGCCAAATCTATTCAAAGATAAAGAAACCGAAAGAAGACCCCATAAAAGAGGTCTTGGATGCGGAAACGTCAAAATTCATTCATAATGAAATCCGAGACAAGCTATCGGATATAGGAACCTGGCTGGGTTTCAAGAGCAATACGGAAAAGAAAGTTGCTGATGGATCCGTCGTAGATGCAATCTGGGAGGCGACGATCGGCAATATGGGCAGGGTGATTTACGTTTTCGAGGTGCAGACGAAAGGCAGTATAGACGGTCTCATTCTTAATCTTCTAAAGGCCCTCAACAACCCTGCTGTCCAAGGTGTTGTCGCTGTTTCGGATGTCCTCCAATTGGAAAAGATCAAAAAACATGCCGGGCAAGTGCCGAATTTAGGCGTAAAATTGAAGTACTGGGACTATAAGAAAGTCCTTGAAGTACATGAGGCCCTGGCAATGGTCAACGAGTCCATCAACAGCCTGGGACTGGTGCCTCAGGGATTCTAAGAATTAGGCCATCAGAACTAGGCAAGAGAAACAATATTGGATAAACGGTCAATGCTTCAAGATAAAGCGGGGCATTATATCCCCGGACAAACACTAATAAAAAACCCGCTATTTCTAACGGGTTTTTTACTTCTTTGGATGTCCTTGGACTATGTCTTGGTGGAGATGAGGGGGATCGAACCCCTGGCCTCGGCATTGCGAACGCCGCGCTCTCCCAGCTGAGCTACATCCCCATGGTTGGCTGTGTGCATGGATGAACGTTTCGGCACCATATCTGATTTGCTATCCCTGTGTCAAGAGGCAAGTATTTTCAATCTTGACATCGCTCAGAGGTTCCCCTATTATGCGCGCTATATGTCCTTAGAATGCAGCCCAACGGAGGAAATCTATGGCCAAGATTGATGCTTTTTTCCAATTAATGCATGATCAGGGTGCATCGGACTTGCACCTGGTTACGGGGCAGCAGCCCGCCATCCGCATCCGCGGAGAGATCGAGCGAATCAAATACGACATCCTGGATAACGACGGCCTCAAGGCCATGCTTTACGAGATCGCCCCGGAACATAAAGTCAAGCAATTCGAAGAGACGGGTGATGTCGATTTCGCATACGAAATCCCGAATCTCGCCCGTTACAGGGCCAACTTCTTCATGCAGAAATGGGGTTGCGCCGCCGTCTTTCGTGAAATTCCCAGCACCATCCTGACCGCCGATCAATTGGGCCTGCCCGCCGTTGTCTCCAAACTGGCTTCTCTGCCAAGGGGGCTCGTCCTCGTCACGGGACCGACGGGAAGCGGTAAATCGACGACCCTGGCAGCCATTATCGACGAGGCGAACCGGACCCGTAAAGACCACATAATCACCGTCGAAGACCCCATCGAATTCGTTCATCAGAGCCAAAGCTGCATCGTCAATCACCGTGAGGTGGGTGTTCACACAAAGACCTTTTCGGCGGCCCTCCGCGGCGCACTCCGTGAAGACCCTGACATCATCCTCGTCGGTGAAATGCGGGATCTGGAGACGATCCGCCTGGCCGTCGAAGCGGCCTCCACGGGCCATCTTGTTTTCGGCACCCTGCACACGACCAGCGCGGCCAAAACGGTCGACCGCGTCATCGAGGTCTTCCCCGCAAGTGAACAGCAACAGATCCGCTCTACATTGGCCGACGGACTGCGGGCCGTCGTGGCTCAGGTCCTCTTTAAACGGGTCGATAAAAAAGGCCGCTGCGCCGCCCTGGAAATTCTCATTGCCAACACGGCCGTCCGGAACCTTATCCGTGAATCAAAAACTTTCCAGATTCCCTCCATGATCCAGACCGGCAAAAAGTACGGCATGCAGCTTCTGGATGACGCCGTTGCCGACCTCCTCAACAAAGGGTGGATCGGCCCGGATGAGGCCTATGCCAAGGCGAACGATAAGCAGAGATTCAGACCATTCCTTAAGACGCCGCCGGCGGACTTCACTGATGCATAGGGGGACCAAACCATGCGCAAACAGGAAATAGATTATATCCTTGGGAAAATGCTCGATTCCTACGGCAATGTATCGGATTTGAACATCACTGTGGGCAAGCCTTTTCAGGTTGAAGCATCGGGCCAGTTGTCGGGCGTGGAGCTTGATCCGTCCTTTCCCAAACTCACGCCTTTCCAAACGGAAATCTTCGCCATGAACCTCATCAACCGGGACCGCCGCCTGACGGAGACCCTCCTGCGCGAAGGTTCCTGCGACTCCTCTTATGAACTTCCCGGCAAGGCCCGTTTCCGCGTCAACATTTTTTCTCAACGGGGACACTATTCAATCGTTTTGAGAAAGCTGGAGACCCGTATCCCAACCTGCGCGGATCTCAACCTCCCGGAGGCCTTCACCAAAATGGCGGAGGAGAAAAACGGCATCATCTTCGTCACAGGCGCAACCGGCAGCGGTAAATCGACGTCCCTGGCCGCCGTCCTGAACCAGATCAACGAGTCGAAATCGGTTCACATCGTTACCCTCGAAGACCCCGTCGAATTCTCCCATCCCCACAAGAAGGCGACCTTCAACCAGCGGGAAATGGGCAACGACTTCGACACCTTTGCCAGCGGCTTGCGGGCGGCCCTGCGCCAGGCCCCCAAGGTGATCCTCGTCGGTGAAATGCGGGACCGGGAAACGGTGGAGATCGGCCTGTCAGCTGCCGAAACGGGCCACCTTGTCGTCAGCACCCTCCACACCGTCGATGCAGGTCAGACCATCAACCGTATCCTCGGCATGTTCCCTTCCGAAGAAGAAAACCAGATTCGCATCCGCTTGTCCGATACGGTGCGGTGGATCGTCTGTCAACGGCTTTTGCCTAAAGTGGGCGGCGGCCGAGTGGCGGCCTTCGAAATAATGGGGACGAACCTGCGCATCAAGGATACGATCTTAAACGGCGAATCGGAAGGAAAGACCTTCTACGAGATCATCCAGGCCGGGAAAGCCTTCGGTATGACGACATTCGACGATTATATCGTAGAATTGTTCAAGGCCGGGCAGGTCACGGAAGAAACGTCGCGGGCCTATGCCTCCAACAAGGGCATCGTGGGCCGGGGCATCGATTCCGTCAAGAGCGCGGCCGGTCAGGCGACTACTGACCTGGGAAAACTGGAGATCGACCAGAGTTACGGCAAACCGGTCAATCGCTTTCGCTGATCGCCATAAGGAATAAGGAGAACTATCGCATGGAAGAACAGACAGCCGTTGCAAACGCCTCGGATACACCCTTTGAATTCGTTGAAGAAGGAACGAAGACGGCCCTTATATGCGAGCCCGACGGGGCCACCAGAGAAAAGATCACAGAAGCCCTGAAGACGATGGGGTACCGGACCGCTGAATCCGACAACGCACGGGACGCATTGAAAAAAACCCGTTTTGACAATTACAATGTTGTGATCCTGAACGAGCGTTTCGATACGGACAATCCCGATGCCAACGACCTGCTCCGGTATCTGTCTGCCCTACCCATGGTGACAAGACGTCAGACCTTTGTCGTTCTTTTGTCGGAGCGCTTCCGCACGATGGACAACATGGCTGCTTTCAACAACAGCGTCGATCTTATCATCAATACGACCAATATGGCAGATTTCCCTTCTGTCTTCAAAAAAGCGCTGTCCGACAACACTACCTTTTATCAGGTATTTAAGGAATCGCTGAAGAAGCTGGGGAAAAACTGAGGCGGTTTTTTTACTTTAAGGCGAATAACCCCATCCCCCTCCTAGCCTCCCCCTTGAAGGGGGAGGAATGTAGAGAATTTCTGCCTTCCCCTGAAGGGGGAGGGATAGAAGGTAACCGGTAACCTCCCCCTGAATCCCCCTCCAGAGGGGGACAACACAGAGAGACTTAACCGCCCCTGGGCCCGCCTACAGAGGGGGACAACACAGAGGGACTTAACCGCCCTGCGCCGCAAGACTGTGTCGCAATTCAAATATTTGTTACATTCGACTTACTGTCGTCCAGACCTTTAGGTCTGCGTTTTTTTATTTAAGATCTTAAACTTACAAAGCATTTGCAGGACTGAAGTCCTGCGCTACAGTAGAATCGATTAGAGAAACACTATTTGCAACACGGTCTCCCTCCAGAGGAAACAACACAAATTCGAACAAATGAACCCCATCCCCCTCCTAGCCTCCCCCTGAATCCCCCTCCAGAGGGGTACAATCCGATAACATAATTTACAAAACAAACCGGGTACATAGTTTACACTTGACGGCAAGGAGGATGACCCCCTATGCCGTATTAAAAAAATGCAATTCAAAGTGTAAACCATGTACCCGGTCTAAAATGTAAACGATGTTTCAGTTGCACAGAATTCTCCCCTCAGCATCGAGGGTAAGGAACGCACAGAATTTTCCCCTCCCCTTCAAGGGGAGGGTCAGGGTGGGGATGGGGTAAAAATAATTATCTCTGCAGGAGGGCTTTTTCAATAGGCAAATGGTGGATGCGCTTCGCTTCATCCACCCTACATTGATGCGGAAAAAATGTTATATTGTATTAGATGGACTTGTTCGATTATTCAATCAATTCCAGGGCCAGATCCCCCCGGCCCAGGGCCACATAAGCCTCTGCCAGCTTCAATCGGTAAAAAGGGTTTGACGGGTCGGCGGTCATGGCATTCCGGAAAGCATTGGCGGCCTGCTCATGGTATGCCATTCCACTCATTGTATTGCCCAGGCGGTGATAATACGCCCCTGCAAACGAAGGCTTTAACCGGATCGCCGTGCCATACATCTGAGTGCCCTCATCGATCTTTCCGCTTTCGATCAGAATATCCCCCATCATGAGATAATAGGCCGGTTCCGCGGCATTCAAAACCAAACAGTTGCCAATGGCCTCAATCGCGTGATTTCCATGCCCCATCCGGCGGTATTCATCGGCCAGACGGCAATAGAAAGAAGCCGCTTTTTCCGGCTCAACGGCTACGGCATTTTTATAAGCCTCTTCGGCGCCCGTGAAATCGTCTTTGGCCAAAAGGGCGCTTCCCAGACCGCAATAAACAACAGCGGCTTCGGGCTCCATCTCGATCATCTTACGGTAGACACCGGCAGCCCGCTCCGCCTGACCCGTCTTCAGGCAGGCCTCGGCCAGATCGCCCAAGAGCGCAAAGTCGGCTGGCTGCACTGCGATAACCCGTTCACAGAGGTTAAGCAGACGGTCATAAAGCCCCTCCCGTTTGAATATCCGAACGAGTTCGTCAAAGGCGAAACCCGTAAAGATGCGCCGGGAGATTTCCTTTTCGAAAAGTTTCTCGAAACAATCGATGGCGTCGCCGATTTGCCCATGGTCGTGATAGGCCCAAGCCAGGGCAAGGGCAAAGGAATCTTCTTCGGGGTGACGTTCAATGAGTTTTTGGTAGATATGGATGGCCTCATCGTATCGGCCGGCCTTCACGTGATCTTCCGCTGTTTTTTCCAGCGGATCGGAAGGTATAGCATGATGCTGAGCTGCGTCTTCGTAATTCATGGTTACGCTGTCTCTCAAGCTTCCCCCACCGGGAGAAAAGTGGGGGAAGGTTTGTGATTGGTTTTTTTGTTTAACAGGAACTGCACGATCCGCTGCACCCGCTGCCGCCGGCAGCCGTGAGCGGAGAACTCAATTTGAATCCCGATCCCGAAGGCGTTACGATAAAATCGACTGTAATCGGCGTTGCCTCCTCCATCAGGACCTTTTCAATGACAAAGGTGAGGCCATTGTCTTCAATAACTTCGTCGCCTTCTTTTGACTCATCCAGAGCCATGCCTAAAGACGGCCCGCCTCAACCCGCGCTCATGAGGATGCGGATTGAATGGGGTTCCTCACGACCCCGCAGAAAATCCTTAATCATTTCGTTTGCTTTATCCGTTACTTCCAGCATATTGCCTCCTTGCGGGCCTCATTTTCTCGAAGAGACGACCCGTCTGTAAGGAAAATAACCTAGCCATGGAAATGCGGTTTGTCAATTGGAAATAATTTCACTTTTTGAATTCAAGACAGCCTGGATTTTCCAACCCAGGCTTTCGCCTATAACCTCCCCCTGCACCCCCTCCAGAGGGGGACACGTCTGCGGCGCTGCGCGGACAACAAAAAACTTGTTTATTGTCATGAAAACATATTATTAAATGATCTATGGCAAAGCTGACCCTAGCCGAATGGCTCGCAAGAATGGAGGACAACCGGCGTTTCATGGAAAACGTCCGGGCCTTGAAGAAGATCCCCGCCCGCCCCGGCGCATTTTCCGATTATCCGGAATGGGTACACCCGCGCCTTCAGACCGTCCTTAAGAATCGGGGCATGGAACGCCTCTACAACCATCAGGCCCAGGCGGTTCAATGCGCACGGGAAGGCCGGGATGTCATCCTTGTAACGCCAACGGCGAGCGGCAAGACCCTCTGCTACAACCTCCCCGTCATTCAAAAGATTCTGGAAGAGCCGGAGACAAGGGCACTGTATCTTTTCCCCACAAAGGCCCTCGCCCAGGATCAGATGCACGAGGTGCACGGCCTAATCGGGGACCTCAAGGCGGACATCAAGACCTTCACTTACGACGGCGATACGCCTGACGACGCCCGTCAGGCCATCCGTAAGCAGGGCCATGTCGTCGTGACCAATCCCGACATGCTCCATGCCGGAATCTTGCCCCATCATACGAAATGGCAGAAGCTCTTTGCCAACCTGAAATTTGTCGTCATCGACGAACTCCATGTCTACCGCGGCGTTTTCGGTTCCCACCTGACGAATGTCCTGCGGCGCCTCGTCCGGATCTGCCGCTTTTACGGCCAGGACCCCGTTTTTATCTGCTGTTCGGCCACCGTCGCCAACCCCAGGGAACACGCCGAGAGGCTTCTGGAGCGGCCCGTGGCCCTCATCGACGAAAGCGGCGCCCCGACGGCGGCCAAGACCTTTATCCTCTATAACCCGCCCGTTGTGAACCGGGAACTGGGCATCCGCCAGTCGGCCCTGACGCCGGCGCGGAAAATAGCCTCCCAGCTTGTTGGGAACGACATCCAGACTATCGTCTTTACCACGAGCCGCCTTAATGTTGAGGTCCTGACAAAATACCTCAAAGACGAGTTCGCCAAGGGAAAACCGGTGGACAACCAGTTTGTGACAGGCTACCGGGGCGGGTATCTCCCGAACCTCCGGCGCCGGATCGAAGCGGGTCTCCGCGACCGGGAGATTATGGGCGTCGTGACGACAAACGCCCTGGAATTGGGTATCGATATCGGCGATCTGGAGGCGTGCATCCTTTGCGGCTACCCAGGCTCCATCGCCAGCACATGGCAGCAGGCGGGCCGCGCCGGGAGGCGTCAAGGCCAAAGCCTGGCGATCCTCATTGCCCGCAGTTCCCCCATGGACCAGTTCATCGTCGAAAACCCGGAGTACTTCTTTTCCCGGTCTCCGGAACACTGCCGAATCAACCCGGACAATCTCCTGATCCTTCTGCACCACATCAAAAGCGCCGCCTTCGAACTGCCTTTTGAAAAAGGGGAACTGTTCGGCGGTGAAAACCTGGAAGAACTTCTCGATTACCTGGAGGGCAAAGGCGTCCTTCACCGGGTCGAGGGGCGCTGGCACTGGTCGGCGGAAAGCTATCCCGCGGACGAGGTGAGCCTCCGGAGCATCAATCCGGAAAACATCGTCGTCGTCGATACGACGGAAGCGGGAAACCACCGTGTCATCGCCGAAGTGGACTGGGACAGCGCCTTCACGGCGGTCCATGACAACGCCATCTATATGGTCGAATCCAACCAGTACCATGTAGACAAGCTCGATCTGGAAGGGAAAAAGGCCTATGTCCGGAAGGTCGATGCCGACTACTACACGGATGCCATGACCTACACCAATGTACGGGTCATCGACAGCTTCGACCGGCAGCAGCGTCCGGCACTCATCGCCGAACACGGCGAGGTCCAGGTGGTCAGCAAGGTCGTGGGATATAAGAAGATCAAATTTTATACTGCCGAAAACCTGGGCTACGGCGACGTGAACCTGCCGGAGAAGGATATGCACACGACGAGCTATTGGATGACGATCCCCCGTGACCGTCTCCAGAGCCTTAGCTACACCCAGGCGGAGATCATCGACGGCCTGTCCGGACTTGCCTACAGCCTCCGCCATCTCGCCGCCATGCTCCTCATGGCGGACATTCACGACGTGGACCGGGCCATCGGCGACAAAAGCGGCGAATGGTTCGTGAAGAAAGGTAAGGATTTCAGGACCATCGTCTCTACACCGGATGGGGATCATCCACCCATGATCGACGCATTCGATCCGACCATTTTTATCTTCGATGCCTATCCCGGCGGCATCGGTTTTTCCGACCTTCTCTATGAAGAGCATGACCGGCTGCTGGCCTCGGCACGCCAACTCATCCGCCAATGCCCCTGCCCGAACGGCTGCCCCTCGTGCGTGGGCCCGACTCAGGAGGTAGGCCCTACGGCCAAAGAGGTAGCCCTGGCCATACTGGAACTTATCATTTAAAAAAAGTTCGCCCCCAGGCCCCCGGAGGAGATATAGATTATGGATAATCTGAAACGCATGTTCGACCCCAAAACAATCGCCGTCATCGGGGCAAGCGAAAAAGAAGGCTCCCTGGGGCGCATGCTTATGGACAATCTCCGGGCCGGTAAGGAACGGAAGATCTTCACCGTCAACCCCAACCGTAAAACGGTCTGTGATTATAATTGTTACAATAAGATTGACGATATTGACGAGCATATCGAACTGGCCATGGTGGCCGCCCCGGCGGCATCCGTACCGGCTATTATTGAGGACTGCGGCCGGGCAGGTGTGGACGGGGTAGTGATCATTTCGGACGGCTTTCGGGAGGCCGGGGAGGAGGGCCGCCGCCTGGAGGAAGAGATTCTCCGCATCAAGAAAAAATATCCCCTGCGCATTCTCGGGCCAAACTGCCTGGGCATTATCCGTCCCCATGCAGGGCTCTACGCCGCCCGACTGCGGGCTTTGCCTGAAAAGGGCGACATAGCGCTCATAATCCAGAGCAGCGCCTTCGGCAAAATTCTTTTTGACTGGGGCATGCACGCCCACCTCAACTTCGGTATGCTGGCCTCTCTGGGATCGGCCATCGACATCGACTTCGGTGATCTCATCGATTACCTGGGCAACGATCCCCATACGCGCAGTATCATGATCTACATGGAAGACAAGATCGGCGATATCCGGAAATTTGCCAGCGCTGCCCGTGGATTCGCCCGCAACAAGCCCATTGTCCTCCTGAAGCCGCCGCAGTTGATGAACGGCACTCAGGAAAAACAGTCTCATACTGATATCCTGGCCGGGCCGGAAGACGTTTTCGACGCCTTCCTTCGAAGGATAGGCATCGTCCGGGTCAAAGAAGCCCAGGACCTCTACTACACGGCGAGTGTCCTTTTTTCCCGGATCCGTCCCCGAGGCCCCCGGCTGGCCATCATCTCGAACATGACGGGTGCCGGGCAGATGGCCACCAACCGTCTCCTGCGTTCAGGCGGGCAACTGGCCCGGCTGTCTGCGGAATCCATAACCGCATTGGATCAGGTCATTCCTGCCTATTTGCAAAAGACCAATCCCGTCGATATCCTCCGGTCGGCCGGGGCCGCCGAGTACAAAAAGGCGATTTCCATCTGTCTTCAAGACAGCGGCGTGGACGGCGTCGTTGCGGTTTTCGGCCCCATGTATCAGGCAAATACGGAAGAAGTGGCCGACACCCTGGTGGCTATCGCCAAAGATGCCGTCAAACCCATCATCGTCACTTGGCTGGAAAGGGACAAGAACGATCCGGGCTGGAACATTCTGATCAAAAACGGCGTCCCCACCTATGGCACACCGGAAGATGCTGTGCGAACCTATCTGTATATGTACGCTTACGAGCGGAACATTCAGAACCTCCACGAAACGCCGTCGGAATTGCCCGTCGAAGAGGCGCCCCCGAAGAATCATCTCAAATCCCTGGTGAGGCGAGTATTGCGGGAAGGCGGAACGACGCTGACAGATGAAGATTCCCGGAAATTTCTCACCAACTACGGTATCCCCCTCATGAAAACCTACACGGCGACGAATGTAGAAGAAGCCGTTGGTTACGCGGATACCATCGGCTATCCCATTGTCCTGAAGATTTCCTCCCCCGATATTATCTTCCGGCAGGATGTGGGCGGTGTCGTCCGGGGCATCACAACCCATGCGGGCCTGCGACGGGAATATGACCGGTTGATAGAGCGGGTCCGGGAACGCCACCCCGAAGCGGCGATTCATGGTGTGACGGTCCAAAAAATGATGGAGGTCATTGACTACGAAATCATTCTAGGGGCCAAGAAAGACCCCGACTGCGGTGCGGTCATCCTCTTCGGCATGGGCGGTATCGGCGTGGAGATATTTCAGGATTTCGCCGTCGGACTGCCGCCGTTGAACCAGGCGCTGGCCAGAAGACTGATGGAAGACACGAAGGTCTATAAAATGCTTCAGGGCTACCGGGGAAAAACACCGGCGGACTTGCGGCAACTTGAACAGATCATGGTGAGTTTTTCTAATCTTATTATGGATTTTCCGGAAATCATCGCCATGGATATGAACCCCATCGCTATTACCGACGGAAAGGCCGTAGCCCTGGACGCCCGCATTCTCCTCGATCCTTCGGCTCTGCGCTATGACACGCCCTATCCCCACCTTGTCATTACACCCTATATCCCATGCGCTACGTATCGCGCTGGCACCTCCGGGACGGCACGGAGGTCCTCCTGAGGCCTATCAAACCTGAAGACGAACCCCTGGAGCATGCGATGTTCACATCCCTATCCGAAGACACCCTGCGGGAGCGTTTTTATCAGGCAATCAAAACTATCACCCACGAAATGCACGCCCGGTTCTGCAATATCGACTATGACCGCGAAATGGCCATTGTAGCCGAGATCAGGGAAAACGGTAAAAGGCGGATCATCGGCATCGGAAGTTACATGATCGAGGCCAATGGCAGATCATGCGAATTTTCCGTCCTGGTCCACGACGATTTCCAGGGCCACGGCCTTGCCTCGAAGCTCGTGGATCTCATCATCGGCATTGCCGATGAAAAGGGGATAGAAGATTTCTTCGGATACATCGAGCTGAAGAACCGCAAGATGGTCAACCTGACTGCAAAACTCGGCATGGTCGCCGGACGGACACCCTACGATCTCGTAAAGATGAGCTTAAAGCTTAAATGAGCAAATAATTTTGTATTAATTCCGGTTCTTCAAAGGAGAAGATCAATGGACGGCCAATCCACCGAAAATACAAAGTTCAAAGAAGAAATATCTATTTTAAATCAAAAAATCCATGACTTGAAGGCTTCTGAACCCAAACGCAAACAGGTGGAGGCGGAACTGCAATTATTCAGGAATTTGGTCGAGAATTCCTCCGATGCCATCGGTATATCGACGCCTGAAGGAAAACACTATTATCAAAATGAGGCTTTTTCGAAATTGTTTGGCACTATTGGAGATTGGCCAGCCGAAACATTGTATGTGAATAAAGCGATCGGAAAGATGGTATTCGACACGATCGTGAACGGAGGAAGCTGGCAAGGCGAAGTGAAAATGTTCAACAAAGACGGACAAATTATGGACATTTTCCAGAAGGCCTACCCCGTCCATAGCCTGGATGGCTATATCATTGGAGTTGTGGGCCTGTATACCAACAACACCGAACACAAGCGAGCTAGGGAGGCACTAAATCATCGCGAATCATATATTTCTGCTATCATCGAAAACCAACCGGGGCTCGTTTGGCTCAAAGACCGGCAGAGCAGATTCCTCACCGTGAATCAATCATTTGCCCTTTCCTGCGGTAAACAAACCAGCGAAGAACTGGTAGGCAAGACAGATCAGGATATCTGGCCCGCAGCTCTTGCGGAAAAATACCGCAGGGATGATATGATGATCATGGAAACTGGAAAACCCGTCATTGTGGAGGAACCAATCTACGATGGGAGCAATCTACGATGGTTTGAAACGTTCAAGACCCCCGTCTTCGATGGGCAAGGGAACATCATCGGCACAACTGGTTACGCCCGTGACATCTCCGCACGCAAGGAAGCGGAAGAATACCTCAAGCAAAGCGAAAAAAAGTTTGCAACCGCCTTTCTGAAGAACTCAATTCCCGCGACCATTACTACCGTGAAAGAGGGGCGGTATATGGAAGTCAGTGAGACATTTCTGAAACTCATGGGCATGGAGCGGAGTGAAGTCATCGGACATACTTCAACAGAAATCGGATTCATTACACCGGAACAAAGAAAAAAACTTCTTGACGAATTAAACCGGAAAGGATCCGTCGAGAATCTGGAATTGCAGATGCGAATCAAGGGGGGTGAGCTCAGGTGTGGATTGTTCAATTCGGCAACTATATCGATCTCGAATGAAGTTCACCTGTTGACAGTGGTAATGGACATCACCGAACGCAAGCAGGCCGAGGTGGAACTTGCGAAATACAAGAAAGAACTTGAACAATTGGTTGAGGCGAGAACGAAGGATTTGGAAAACAAAACACAAGCCCTTGAGGAACTTAATATAGCCCTGAAAGTTCTTTTACAGCACCGGGAAGAAGACAAGATCGACCTGGAAGAGCGGGTTGCTACGAATGTCAGCAACCTGATTATTCCTTTTATGGAAAAGATCAAAAGCTCCCGTCTTGACGAGCGGCAGCTGGCTTATCTGAGCATCATAGAAACGCATATCAACGACATCACATCATCCATGATGAAAAAGATGCGTCAGTTCAATTTCACGCCAACCGAGATTGAAGTTGCATCTTTGATAAAAGAAGGTAAGGCGAGCAAGGAGATTGCCAAGATCATCGGGATCGCGACCAGTTCGGTTAATACCCACAGGAATAATATCAGGAAGAAACTTGGTATTATTAAAGAAAATGTAAATCTCCAAATTCATCTTCAATCCATCGACTAATGAATTAATCTCCACAATATCCAATTAATAATTCAATATTGCGATTCTGCCACTTTGTGCCTAATAGATCGTCTGTCAAAAGACAGAGGGAAAAGTGTATATCCGATTTTGAGTTTGGAGGCGTAGGGAAGATGATCAAATTTATTTATGAGAACGATGATGCCACATTGATCTTTGACTATTTGTCAATGAATGAACACCTGACATCTCGCATATATGAATATAATGTCTCTGAGGATATCAATCTGCAGAATTGGTTTTGGGAAAAATCGAAGCATGGCAAAGAGAATATCCGCATCGATGAGTCGGCATATGAAAAGGCCGAATGCCTTCACCGTATTACGCCAATCATCAAGGCCCTTCTGCAGACCCGTGAGGGAACCGTTTATTGCAAGACCTGCAAACAGTACATTCCCATATCCGATATTAGCCTGCAAAGACAAATCATCCAGGAAAAGATAAGGAGTGCCCCTAAGCAGCCTCAAAAACATCGGCAAGATAAATCCGGCAGGATCGGTTCTTATCAACTCATCGACTCGGGGCGCACAACATTCAATTGCGAACGGGGTCATGAGCTTTTTTCTTCTCTGGAGCGCCTGCCATCGAAGGTTTGAGGTGACGGCACATGGCATGTCCCCCGCTGGCGGGGGCGTAGGGGGTGGCCTTTATCCCCGCCAGCGGGGGACAATAGCTGAGAGCTGAAATGATTTGCTCTCAATTCATTCTAATCAACCCGCCGTTAAGGAACTGGTATCAGCGCGCTTGACCGGTAAATATACATGAACGGTCGTGCCGACACCGATCTCCGATTCGATGACAATTAGCCCTTGATGATTTTTGAGGATGGAATGGGAAACCGCAAGGCCCAAACCCGTCCCCCTTCTTCCGCCTGTGCGTTTCGTCGTAAAATAAGGGTCGAATATCATCGGCAGATCTTCGTCACTTATGCCGCACCCGCTGTCCTTGACGGATACCTTCACATATTCCCCCGGTTTCAGGTTGAACGATCCGTCCGCAAGGGTCAGACATTCCGCCGATACGGACAAGACGCCGCCATTCGGCATGGCCTCGAGGGAATTCTGGAGGATATTTTCAAAGACCTGCCGAATCTGCTTGGCATCTATACTGACGGCTGCCAGATCGGGCGCCGCAATTATCCTGGTTTCCAGCGTCACGCCTTCATGCTTTACCGATTCTAAAGTATCAAGCAGGAGTTGATCGAGAGATTCCGGTTTCAGTACAGGATACCCCCCCTTGGCGAAGGTAATAAGTTTATGGGCCAGCTCTTTCGCCTGCAGACCCGCCTTTTCGGCAATAGCCAACCCTTCTTCCAGGATCTTGTCCTCGTCGTCGACAGATATTTTGGCGAGAAAGATATTACGCAGAATGGCCGACAACAGACTATCAAAATCCTCGGCGACGCCACTGGCAAATGTGCCCAGGGATTCAAGCTTCTTCATCCTGATCAGGGCGTCTTCCGCGAGTTTTCGGTCTGTAATGTCTTCGAGAGTTTCGATGGCGCCGGAAATTTTTCCGCGGGAATCCCGGATGGCGGCAGCAGTGATGCGAACCCAACGTCCGCTACTGCTGAGACCCGGCAAGAACTCCGTTGCTTCGTAGGCCTCCTTCAGGAACCTGGATTTGGTGAATTTTCCGGAGTACAAGTTGGGGGCTAATGATTCCAGGGTTTCATCGATGATGAGATCGGCCATACATGGCCTTTCAGCACTATAAAAGGCCGTCCACTGAAGATTGGTTCCGATAATCTTTTTTGCATTGACTTCGCTTAAGGCCTCAAGCGATTTATTCCAGTACAGAACCTTGTGGTCTTTCTGAATGACAAAAGCAGGGATCGGAGACCCCTGAATAATGCTGCGCATCATCTGTTCATTTTCCATCCGTTGCCATACGGCATAGCCCAAACAGATGATGGCCGTGAAGGCAACACCCAATAGAAACGCCGCCAACAAGTTCATGAAACACTCCCAAAGGTCGCAAGGTAACGAAATATCGTCACCATCCGCAGAGCGCACGGCCTCATGTCAATGAGAAAAATATAAAACAGCGAGTCTTATATCACAGGATCGTGGATGTTGTCTTCATAATTCAACAATTCGTGAAAAATATTTAAAAAACGAAAAGAATGGCAGCGATGAATTAGCGATGGGCCGGAGCAGACAGGATGGGAGCTTCCATTATAGACGGGAACTGCAAAATCACCTGTTTTTTCAAGGGGGAATGAATAGGTCACCCCTTGAAAAAAGGACATGCTATATATAGTGTCTTGATCTGGCGATCTCAGGCAATGCTATTTATGGACACATTCATTTGCGGGCGTCTGTCCACAAAGATACGGCAAGGGGGCTCTTGAGTTTCAATGCCTTGATCTTCTCCTCGATCTCCTTTCTGAGCATTTCATCATATTGCAGAACTATTACATAAGTTGCATAATCGAACATGAGAATCGTGCGGTTTAGGCTTTCGGCGGCATGATGGTGGTCGACTGCGGTTGTAAATGTACTCTGATATTCGGCATACAACCACATATGACGCCTCATGAGCGTGATTGCGTAGATCACCTGGGGCAGGGGGATGTGCTCCTTATAGCAGTCTTCTGCATATTTGGCAAACAGGGTATGCGCATCATCAAATGGTTGCTCCGAGAGAAAGAGTTTACCAAATCTGCTGTAAAAATTCAGGGCTTGCTGTTTTGCCTTCTCTTCCGGTATTTTATGATAAAAGGGTGTTTTGGGATTATTCTTTATATTGTTATACCATTGTTGGGCGATTTCTCCCGCATGCGTCTCCGTCAATTCGATTAATTTTGTGGATGACTTCATGATCTGACCTCCTAATTTGCGCTTGAATAATTTGGCCTCTAGTCAACAGATCCGCTTCATTAGATTCACACGCCTTTTATTCCTGAAGCTACTTTTTCTTGGGGACGCTACCTTCAAGGGCAGCCTCTGCCTGCTTTTGAGCAGTAATATCTTCCAGTGTCTCGACGGCCCCGATAAGTTCTCCATGACTATCCCGGATTATTGCTGCAGTGAACCGAAGCCAGCGCCCTTTTTGCCCCATCTCAGGGAAGAAATCCGTTGCTTCGAAGGCTTCTTCATTGACATCGATGAACCGATATTTTCCCGAGTACCACTTGGAAATATTTTTAACGGCGCTATCCACAAGCAGATCGGCCATACAGGGTCTCTCTTGTTTATAGAAGGCCCGCCAGTGCTTAGTTGTTCCGATCATATCCCCGGACGGTATTTGGCTCAATTTTTCCAGCGCCCGGTTCCAAAGGATAACCTTGTGGTCCTTCCCGATGGCAAATGCCGGGATGGAAAAGCCCTGGAAAATGCTGTTCAGTCGGTTTTCGCTTTCCACCAGCTTATGCGCTGCAAGTTCACGTTCTCTTTTCGTGTCCGTAAAATCTCCCAACGTCTCGATCGCGCCAACCAAAATTCCCTGGGAGTTTCGGATTGCCGCTGCGGTAAACCAGAGCCAGCGCCCATTTTCACCCAAGTCGGGGAAGAATCCCTCAGCTTTAAACGTTTCATCAAGAAGTTTCGATTTAGAAACACCCTTGTACCATTCCGGTATTGTCTCAAGGGATTGATTCACGATAAGATCAGCCATGCACGGCCTTTCTTCTGCATAAAAGGCGCGCCACTGCTGGCTTGTCCCGATCACCTCTTCCGACGGTATTTTGCTTAATTGTTCGAGGGCGCGATTCCAGTAGATCACTTTGTGATCGAGTCCGATGACGAATGTCGGAAAGGGCGAACCCTCGATAATACTGAATAGCCTCTGTTCGCTTTCGCGCATTGACCGCTCGGCCACTATACGGTCCGTAATATCTTCCAGCGGCTCCACGGCTCCAATGAGTTCACCTTTGGAGTCCCTAATTGCAGCAGCCGTAAAACGAAGCCATTTGCCCCGCTCACCGAGATCGGGGAAGAAATCGGTGGCTTCATAAGCCTCATCCAGCAGATCGGATTTGGAGTATTTTCCTTCATACCACTTATGAATCCGCCCCGCGACCCCATCGACGAGCAGGTCCGCCATACAGGGTCTTTCCTCGGCATAAAAAGCCCGCCATTGCTCATTGGTGCCTACAACAATATCCATCGGGATTTTGCTCAATTGTTCAAGCGCGTGATTCCAATGGATAATCCTGTGGTCCTTCCCAATCACAAAAGCAGGGATGGAGAAACCATGGATTATGCTTTGGAGCAGATGTTCAGATTCGTTAGGACTGACTGATAATTGCATTTCTTTCTTCTGATCTTTGACGTCCTTACCTGGATCAATCGCTTTACTTGCCTTTGTCTTCATAGGTTATTCCTCCCTTTTAGAGCCATGGCATTATATTGTGCTTCGAACATCTCACTATTTCAAATAATTTAGGAATAACGATCCCCTATGTCAAATGAAGCGTCAATATAAATTGAGACGGCAGGAAAGAGGCTTTGACAAGCTCGCGTTACAGAAATAAACTGAAGACCGTCGTGAACTTGCCGAAGTGCCTGTCCTGATCCCGATCGAAGGGCCAGCGGCGGTTGCTCTTTAGATTTAGAGCTTTCCTGCAATGTAATTGCTCAGGTGCTCAATCAACGTTTCCTGCTGCGATATAATTGACTTGACAACATCGCCGATGGATATGAGACCGACATATTTAGCGCCCTCAAAAACAGGCACATGCCTGATGCGCTTACCCGTTATGAGGACCATGCAGTCTTCGACAGTCGTATCGGGCTTCACTGTATACATGCTTTCTCTAGGTGTCATGATCTCTTCGACGAGAGACTCCTGGCTGCGCTTTCCCTTAAGCACCACCTTGCGCGCATAGTCCCTCTCCGTTATGATCCCGACAACCTCATCGCTTTGGTTGATGACCATCAGGGCCCCAACCTCTTTTTCCCCCATGATTTTCAGGGCATCAAAAACCGTCGCTTTCGGGGATATGGAGTAAACTTCTTTGCTTTTGTTCTTCAGCAGATCCGTCATTTTCTTTATCATTGTATTTCTCCTTTCTGCAGAGTTGAATTATGATAATAAAAACAACCTATTCCATACCGACGAAACAACCTGCATGATGGTCGCCGCATGAAATTGCCCCTTTAACCGATTCGAGCCAAATAAGCGTTTTTAACGATCTCCGCAGCCTGGTCGACACCGAGGTCTGCCGTATTGACGATAAGATCGTAGTCGGCAGGATTCGCGATGTCTTCATGAAAATATTTCATGATAAAGGCCTGGCGATCGTTTTCCGTCTTTTGAATAAAGCTTTCCGCTTCGTCTCTTGTGCAGCCGCGGCTTTTCATCAGATTCTCAATCCGCTTCTCCCGGGGAGCAATAAAGCGTACCCGGAACATCCTTTCGGGCGGCAGGATATATTGGGCGCCCCGGCCGACGATGATTGCGTTTCCATGCTCGCCGATCGTCGCGATTACCTTGATCAGATGCTGGAGATAGACATCGGGCCACAGGTGTCTGGCTGTAAACAGGGAGGTGATCCATGTATCCATCGTCGTCACGTGTTTTTCATCAAGGGTTTTGACAACCTTTTCACTGCTGTTGGCACTTTGGGCCACCTTGGTAATAATATGGGTGCCGATGAGGTCCATTTTCAAATCGACGGACAGTTTCCTGGCGATTTCACTACCGCATGCTCCCGGTTCGCGGGATATGGTAATGCACGGCCGCGGCCTTCCTTTCTCTTTGCGCCATTTTTCCAGCTGCGCCTCCACGGCCTTAGCCTCGATCTCCGAATCTTTAATGGTAAAATCCCTCGTAAAATCGGAACAATGTATAGTTAATGGCCCTTCGTACGATACTGAGAACCGTTTCTGGCAATTCTGCCGCCACGCACAGATTATGCACAATCGTTTTTCCGCTCCCATAATCATTACCTCCCTTTCTTGGGCTTTTCTTTCATGGCCTCAAACCCGGCGACGATATCGAGCAGTTCTTCCGTAATCGTCATTTGTCGCTGTCGGTGGAACTGACCATTGAGTTCCTGAAGGCGTTCTTCAATATTTTTTTCCGCATTTTGCATTGATGCCAAGCGGCTGGCATTTTCGCTGGCCAGGGATTCGGCAAAGGCGCGATAGAGAGAAACAAACAGGTATTCCCGAATGAGAGCCATGAAAAGAGCGCCCCAGCCCATCGTATAGGTCGGCAGGATGTGGGATGGCCATTTCTTCTGTTTCAGCTTCCTGAGCCACTGTTGATCCACGGGCAGCAGTTGCAGCGTGTGAGCCCGATAGTTGGCACCTGACAGATACTCATTATAGTAGAGGTAGATATGGTCGATTTGTTGACGGAAGTGCCAGTCTTCCAGAACCAGAATCAGATCCTGAACCATGGGGGTAATGCCAGCCACGGAGTTGGGCATGGTCAGTCCTTCAATAATCGATTGACCGGCATCCTCAAGGCGGCCGTTGACACGCAGGCCGATGGTGATGAGAAACCTGTCCTCCGTCGCAACACCCAGTGCGGACATTTCATCGAGGGCATGGATGGCGATGTTTTCATTCAGGGGACCGCATAAACCCTGATCGGAGCCGAAAATAATGGCGCCCATACGCAGCGCGGCAGCCTTCGGAGCCGCTTCGGCTGCTCCTGCGCTGTCCTTCATGGCCGCCTGAAGGCCCATCTCGACGGTTTTGCTGTAATCGATGAGCGACTCCACCGCACGCTGGTATTGACGGATACTCACGGCGGCAAGGGCCTTCATGGTTTTAACCACCGACTGGAGGTCCTGGGCGCTCTTGATTTTCCTTTTCAGAGATTCCGTGGTCTGCATCTTTCACTCCCCCTGGGGCATTCCGGTGGCCTTTTCCGCAACATGCAGGATAGTGTCGAAATCATCCGTTGAAAGTTTCTGTGCATCCTCGATGCGCGTACAAATATCGGAAATCTGTTCCCTGGCGGCATTCCGGATCTTTGTTTCTGCGGAACCGACTTCCGAAACGGGCACATGATCCAATGCTCCACCCGTGACGGCCATAAGGGCGGCAATCTGTTCGGATGCCGGCATGGGCCGGTACTGTGGCTGTTTGAGAATCTCACGGATACGCCAGCCTCGTTCAAGGACCCGCCGTGTGGCGTCATCCAGACGGGTGCCGAACCGCGAGAAGGACTCCAGTTCCTCAAATTGGGAATAGGAGAGACGCAAATCGCCCGCTACGGCGCGATAGGCGGGCAACTGGGCCTTGCCGCCCACGCGGGAGACGGATTTGCCCACGTCCACCGCCGGCAGAATCCCCTTCTGAAACAGGCGGGGAGACAGGTATATCTGGCCGTCGGTGATGGAAATGAGGTTTGTCGGTATATATGAGGAAAGGTCCTGGGCCTCAGTCTCCGTGATCGGCAGGGATGTCAGTGAGCCGCCGCCCCGGTCTTCGCGAAGATGGGTGGAGCGTTCCAGCATCCGTGAATGGATATAGAAAATGTCCCCGGGAAAGGCTTCCCGGCCCGGGGGCCTTCGCAGGAGCAGGGAAAGTTCCCGGTAGGATCGGGCATGGCGGGTAAGGTCGTCATAGATAATGAGAACATCCCGTCCCCGTTCCATAAAGTATTCACCCATACTCGTTGCGGCGTAAGGGGCGATGAACTGCAAGCCCGGCGTATCTTCCCCCGTGGCCGCTACCACGACGGAATAGGACATGGCATTGTATTCCCGGAGGTCGGCGATGACCTTCGCCACGTCCGAGGCCTGCTTGCCGATAGCGCAATAGATGCAGATGACATCCTTGCCCTGCTGATTGATGATAGTGTCCAGGGCAATGGCTGTTTTCCCCGTTTGCCGGTCTCCGACGATGAGTTCCCGCTGTCCTCGCCCAATGGGGATGAGGGCATCGACAACCTTCAGTCCTGTCTGGAGAGGGACTGTCACGGGGGCGCGGGCCATGACGGGCGGCGCCTCCCGTTCCACGGGGAGACGGCGCAAAGCGCGGATCTCGCCAAGGTTGTCGAGGGGACGGCCCATGGCATCGACGACACGACCCAGGAGGTCGTCGCCCACGGGGACATCCATGACGCGACCCGTGCGGCGGACTTCGGAACCGGCAGTGAGATGTTCTGCCCGGCCAAGGAGGATCACACCGATCTCGTCAGGATCGATGTTAAAAACGTAACCGAGGACATCACCAGGGAAACGGACGATCTCCTCAGATTTTACATTGGGGAGACCTCCGACCCGGACGATGCCCTGGCCGACGAAATGCACAATCCCGACCTCCCGCTGCCTCATCTGCGGCGGCTCGTCCTTCATGATCCGCTCCAGGGTTGAAAAGGTATCGTCAAGACATGTCCTGATTCGTTGTTCATCACTTATGGAAACGTTCATAACGGTCTCCTTGTCAGGCTGCCCCCAAACGCCCATCTGCTGCGATGCGCTGCAAACCTCGTCAATCAACATGCTTCTGTGTATGCCTCTTTCCTCGGCTTTTGCGCGCCTTGCATCCGGACATTTTTGAACAGCTTTGAAAACAGGCGGTTTTTCAATGTCCTGTTATTTATTTCCTAAGCCTTGATCCTTGCTTCCTCCATCAGGGCGTGGGCAAAGCCTTCCTCAAGGGTCTCCAGGTAATCGCCGAGGCTCCAGGCCAGCTTGTGTCCATGGGCGCGGAGTTCTATCCCGGAGACGATCTCCGTTGTCGTTTCGTACCGGATCTCCGGGATGCGGTCGGCATAGAGCCTGAGGGACTCCTCGATCATCTTGCGGAGGGCCTCGCCAATGGGGAAGGTGCTCTGAACAATAATCCCCGCGTCGGCCTGGGCGATGGATGTCTTGAGGATTTCCCTTTCTGCATCGTCTAAAGTGCTGATGCGTTTGAGAAAAACCCTGACGATCCGCTCTTCCATGTCCGTATCGGCCATGTCATTGAGGATACGCCGGGCAATGGCATAAATCTGTTTTCCCGCCCGCTGGCGCAGATCCTGGAGAAAGGATTCCTTTTCCCGTTCCACCGTCTCCTGCCAACGTTCGCGAATGACATCCACGTCCTGGCGGGATTTTTCCAGGAGTTCCTTGCGCCTTGTTTCGGCATCCTGAACCGCCTGGTTCAGAAGTTCCTCCTGTTTTTCCGCCAGGGTTCTGTTCTTTTCATCAAAGAGCGCGGCGGATTTCTCTGCTTCCTTTCTCAGGGCCTCGGCCTCATCGTAGCGGGCGACAATGCGGGCTTCCCGATTATCCATGGCCTTTATGATGCGGCCATAAAGGAAGTGCTTGAGGAGGAAAACCAGGATGAGAAAGTTCACAATCTGCGCGAAAAAGACAAACCAGTCGACATGCATGGCCTATCCTCCTATTTTCTTAATGACATAGTTCCAGAATGGGTTGGCGAATATAAGGATCATGGAAATCACGAAGCAGTAGATCGCAAGGGATTCAATCATGGCCAAACCGACAAAGAGGGTCCTGGTGATGGAATTCCTCTCATCCGGCTGCTGGGCCATGGAACTTAGGGCCGATTGAACCGCCCTCCCCTGTCCGAGACCGGGTCCAAGTGAACCGAGCCCCATACATAATCCCGCTGCAATGATGGAAGCCATGGCGATGTAGTTGATGCTGTCCATTTTAATCCTTCCTTTCTTTATAAGGTTTAGTTTTGATCATTACTGTTTATCTTCCTTCTTCCCGTGTTCCTCGTGTGCCTGCGTCGCCGAGGCGATGTAGACCATGGTGAGAACCGAGAAGATATAAGCCTGGATCAGGCCGATCATGAGCCCCAGGGCCTGCATGACAACGGGAAAGAACAGGGGCGTTACGGACAGCAGAATGGCAATGACTTTTTCATGGCTCATGATATTGCCGAAGAGCCGGACGGTCAGGGCGAGGGTTCGGGAGAATTCCCCCATGACGTGAAAGGGGAAGAAGATGAAGGTGGGGCGGAAGTATTCCTTCAGATATTCTCCAATACCCTGCCGGGTGATTCCATAGAGCGGCACGGCGATAAAGACGCAGGTTGCCAGGGCCGCCGTCGTTGTCAAAGATGCCGTCGGCGCCACATAACCCGGAACGATGGCCAGGATATTAGCCAGGGCGATGAAGAGAAAAAGCGTGCCGATAAAAGGCAGGTAATAGAGGGCTTCGCCTTTGCTTACCTCGTCGATCTCTCTCCTGATCCCCGATACAACGACTTCCAGAAAGGTCTGCCAGCGCGAGGAATGGATGGTTGGGGAAAGATTTCTCGTGACCAGCCAAGACCCGATCACGAGAATGGCCATGACCAGCCATGTGAAAACCAGGGTGGCATTGATGGTAATGAATCCCCAGTGCCAGAAGATGACCTGATCGGGGCTGATTTGCGATATCGTCATGATTTCCATGTAAGTCTCCTTTTTCTAAGGAAGTTTACGTAATACCCATTCGTCTCATGCCCCAGAGACGCTTGCATATCTCCCGTGCCGCGATGAATCCCGCCACAGCGATCAACAGCCTCTCGCCATGATGCCCATCCATGATGCTGTAAAAGACGGCCAGGGCTACCGTGAAGCGGGCGGCAAAACTGAGCGCCAGAAGGCGGACAGGCCGGGCGGACCCCGCAAGGCGGCGAACGGTCAGCCACAGAACCGGAAAATAGAATAATCCGAGCGATAAACCGGCGACAAAAACCAGTAAAAAGACGGCAGGCATGTTCATTAATCTCCCTCCCCGTTTGTACCCTTGCGGATTCCCGTTTTCTTTACCCAGTACCAGGCATTGAGACTGCCGATCATGACACCACCGATGAGAAGGGTGAGCGTCCATGAATACCGGGAGGGCCAGGACCCGTCAATCCACAGGCCGATGGCCACGCCGATCAGGGTGGGAATTGCAACGGACCAGCCGACGACACCGAACACGCCGAGGCCGAACCAGATCGTTTCATCGCCTTCCTCGCGCCCCCGGATCTTCAGCTTCTCCCTTTTCCCAATGCGCTTGATGAACTCTTTGGCCTGGATGCGCTGCCTTTCCTTCGCGGTTTGCTTTTCTTTATCCATGGATATTGAGCTCCATAAAACGTCTGACGATATCGATTTCCAGTTTTGCGGCAGCCGCACGGGCGACTTTTTCCCGTTCGTCAAGGACCATGAAACTCTCTTCCACGGTTTGTTTGAGCGTGCCCAGATCTGGCCCCCTGACGGCGTTCCTTGTGGAGACAAGGACATCGGGGCCGCACTTCACCAGGGATCCCTCGTCCATAGCCAGCATCTCCTCCGTTCCCTCACAGGTCGTATAGGAAAAAATGCCCGGCGCCAGAGCCGCCACAAAATCTACATGATTGGGCAGCAGGCAGAAGGAACCGTTTTCAGCCTCAGCGATAATCTTGGTCACGCTCTGGCTGATCAGGACCTGGAATGGCAGAAGGACTTTCAGATTCATAGCGATTTAACCTCGTCGAGACCGCCGATCATATAGAGACTGCCCTCGGGAAAATCGGCGAATTCGTCGTTTAAGATACGTTCACAGCCCGTCAGGGCATCTTCCAGGGCAACCATACGGCCGGACTTCCCCGTGAACTGCTCCGTCGTGAAGAAGGGCTGCGTGAAGAAACGTTCCAATCTGCGCGCCCTGTTGACGGCGCGTTGATCCTCCCGCGAGAGTTCGGAGATACCCAGCATAGCAATAATGTCTTTAAGATCCTCGTAGGTGGCGAGGGTCTTCTGGATCTCCTGAGCAATTCCATAGTGCCTTGCCCCGGCGATAAGGGGCATGAGCATCTTTGATCCTGACTGGAGGAGATCGATGGCCGGATAGAATCCTTCGCTGGCCCGCTTCCGCGACAAGGAAATGGAGGCCGTCAGATGGCCGAAGGTATGGACAGCGGAGGGGTCCGTGAAGTCATCCGCCGGTACATAAACGGCCTGGATGGATGTAATAGCCCCTGTCGTTGTGTTGCAGATTCGCTCTTCCAGTTCAGCAAGGTCCGTGGCCAGGGTGGGCTGGTAGCCGAGACGAGAGGGCAGGAGCCCCATGAGTCCGGAAACCTCTGAGCCTGCCTGAATGAAACGGAAAATGTTGTCGATGAGCAGCAGAACGTCCTGTCGCTGGTCATCCCGGAAGTATTCCGCCATCGTGAGGGCCGATTGGCCAACACGAAACCGGGCACCGGGAGGTTCGTTCATCTGTCCGAAGACCATGACCGTATTGGGCATGACACCGGCTTCGACCATCTCCCGGTAGAGTTCCTCACCTTCACGACATCGTTCGCCAATGCCGCAGAATATACTCATGCCTTCATGGCGGCCGACCATATTATGAATCATTTCCGTGATCAGGACCGTCTTACCAACGCCGGCGCCGCCGAAGAGGCCCGCCTTCCCGCCCCGTTCCAGGGGCGATAGAACATCAATGGCCTTGATGCCGGTCTCAAAGATCTCGGAAACGGTGGATTGCTGGGTGATGGGAACGGGGGTGCCGTGGATGGTCCGCCGTTCAAGATTCGTCAGGGGCTCCTTGTAGTCGATAGTATCGCCGAAGACGTTGAAGACCCGCCCCAGAAGCTCCTTGCCGACGGGAACGGAGAAGGGTTTCCCTTCGTTTGTAATAACGGCACCGCGCGATAGACCCTGAGTGGGTGTCAGAGCAATACCGCGGACCGTATGGGCGTCAAGCTGGGTATTTACCTCAATGATAATGCGGTCGTTATCGCCGGTTTTCAGAACGTGTCGGATTTCGGGTAGTTGATGCGGGAAATAGGCATCGACGACACTTCCCCGAATGGATACTACAGTGCCCTGATTGGCTTGCTCGTCTGTACTCATGATGAAGTAGCTCCCTTCAATGTAGTCCGCCGAAAAATTTCTTCCACCCTGTTAAGACCTTCACTCAGAAAGGCGACCACGGACCCGATCACAACAAACATCACAGCACGGACAAGATCATCGGAGATCGGCATCCCTTTCATAAACAGGAAATGGCTCAACATGAGATAGAGACCAAGAACCAGAGCGATCCAGACTCCCTTGCGTTGCCACCAGATACCGGCCAGGACGATGGGAATGTAAAACAGGTGGGTGAAGATGATATTTGTCCCCAAGATACCGTGGCTATATGTGGTGAGGGCAAATATGCCCAGAAGGAGCCCCGTCATGATGGCGGTCTTGTAGTTTTTCAGCCTGGATCTGAACTCATCCCCCATGAGGATGACATTGAGGATGCCCATCTTTTCATCGACCTCGCTACGTATCAGCTCCTGATAGCGTTGACTGATGAAAGTGACGGCGTAATCGAACATGAGGATGGTCCGCACGAGTGAATCTACGGCCTGTTTCTGCTCAACGGCAGAGATAAAAATGGCCTGGAACTCGGCGTACAACCAGATATGACGCCTCATCAGAATGAGGGCATAGAGCGCCTCGCTCAATGGGACACCAAGCCTGTAATGTTCCTCGGCATACTGGTAAAAATAGGGACGTGAGATTTCCGCCGGTTTATCGGTGTAGAACATTTGGCCGAAGTTGTCATAAAATCTCGCGGCCATGGAAACGAGGGTATCTTCGGGGACGTGGTGATAGGAAAGGGTGCGGGGATTTTTTTTTGCATCCTTCGCCCATTGCCGTGCGATCTGTTCCGCGTGGCCCTCTATAAGAGTGATCAATTTCATTGATCCGGCCATACCATTTGCCTCCTTTCTCCTCCTCGGGTGGAAGGAAATGAGTTCGTTATTCCACTATCAGATCAAAGCACTATCTTTTATTTTCTGTGTTGTCTTCTCCTTCCATTTTTATGCCCTGAACCGGAATCATGCGTTTACTACCTTCAACCACGCCGGTTTCATCAGGTTATTGTACTGTTTCGTGATGTAATACATTGCATAATCGAAAACCAAAATGGTCCTGTTCAGACTCTCCATGGCCTGATGCTTCTCCATGGCTGTCGTGAAGACTGCCTGGAATTCCGCGAATAGCCATAGCTGTCTTCTCATGAGGATTAAGGCATAGATTGCCTCTTGAAGCGGCACGCCGTCACTGAAACGCTCCAGGGCATACATTGAGAAGAACTCGTCGGCTGCCTCGCTGGGTTTCGCTACGGTGAATATTTTTCGGAAGTTATGATAGAACCGCACAGCCTGGGGAATGAGCTTTTCCGGTGGACGGCCATGATAATATGGTGTCAGGTCATTCTTTTGGACATTCTTTACCCATTGCCGGGCGATGACCTCCGCATTGTTCTCAGCCAAATCCGCCAGTTTTAGAGATGGTAGCATGAGTCGTTTCCTCCTTTCATGTCAGTGAAATCTATCTCCGTTACCTTGTATGCAGAGCAAAGCTCATGCCGCAAAGACGTGCCTGATATCAAAATATTGAAATAATTACATTATTTTATGATTCTGTGTCGGGGGGAGAAAAATTAAATGAAGAATATGTCATATCCGGTTCTCCGGATATAAAAGACCTTTGCCGAATTATAAATGTAACTCTAATGATAATAAATATATAGGACAGGTGACATTTATGTCGTGGGTTTATGACCTATATGTCGTGTAATAAGTCGGACCAACGTGAATCGCTTTTCATCTGGGCAAGCTTCCGCTGGAGCTGGCGAATGGTTATGCCCAAAATTTCGGCCGCCTGCCGCCGATTGCCGCCTGAATTGACAAGGACATAGGCGACATGGGCTTCTTCGTTTTCTCGCAGGCTGCCGAGATTGCGCGTAGAAATGGATGGCCGGGAAGGCGCCATGTCCAGATTTTGGGGCATAATAAGGTTGGATTCGGCGAGCAATACGGCATTTTCGACAACCTGTAACAGTTCGCGGACATTGCCCGGATAATCCCTGCGGATGATTGCATCCATGGCCTCGGGACTGAATCCCGTTATTTGCTTATCGTGCCGCGTGCTTGCTTCTCTGAGGAAGTGCTGGGCGAGAAAGGCGATATCGCCTTCCCGTTCCCGAAGCGGTGGAAGGTGGATATGGACCGATTTCAACCGGTACAGAAGATCGACACGAAACCTCCCTTCCTGACAACCCTTGTTCAGGTCCATATTAGTTGCGGAAACTACCCGGACATTGACATGTACGGCTTTTGCCCCTCCCAGGGGGGTGATCGTCTTTTCTTCCAAAACGCGCAAAAGCTTCGCCTGAAGGTTAAAGGGCAACTCCCCAATCTCATCGAGAAACAACGTGCCGCCGTTGGCCTGTTCGAAGAAGCCCCGATAATTGGATTCGGCGCCCGTGAAGGCACCTCTCACATGCCCGAAGAACTGTGTTTCGAACATGGTTGTCGGAATGGCGCAGACATTTACGGCAATGAAAGGACCGTCCGGCGTTGTTCCGGCCCGGTGGATGCCCCTGGCCACCAATTCTTTCCCCGTTCCCGATTCGCCCGTAATCATAATGGGGTTGCCGCTCCTGGCCATAGTCAGGGCAAAAGCCAGTATGGATTTCATTCGGGGGCTCTGGGTGACGATATCGGCAAAGGCCTCCGGGACCTGAGAAGAATGATCAGAGGATCCCCCGTACAGGCTTTTCAACAAACCCTTTCTCTCATAGGCTCGCTCGATGCTAAGCAAAAGCAGATCGTTATCCACAGGTTTGACCAGGTAATCGTAAGCGCCAAGTTTAATGGCATTGACGGTTGTCGGGATGTCGTCCATGGCGGTGAGAATAATGAATTCCGTATGGGGCTTGAAAGGTTTGGCAGCTGCGAGTACCTGAAGACCGTCCACTTCCGGCATGAGGAGATCGAGAAGAACAACATCATAATCCGTTTCCTTGATTCGGCGAATGGCATCGGCGCCGTTGTCGCAAATATCCACGTCCTTTATGCCCTGCCATTTCAGCAGACGTCTCACAGAGGTAAGGGACAATTCTTCGTCGTCAACGATTAATATCCTCATAGGCGCTGCCTCCCGATTTCCCGAATAATAATTTGCAACTTATCTATATTAAATGGTTTCATCATGATACACCGGGCTTTGCCAATCATGTCCTGCGGGGCCTCGCAATCCGTGGAGTCCGCGGAATAGAGGATGACGTTAAGAAGTCGAAATTGTTCGCTTATCTCGCGCAGGAGGTCCCACCCGTTTATCCCCGGGAGCATGACTTCGGAAAGGACGATGTCGATTTCAGGGTGATCCAGCAGATAGCGGATGATCTTCCCCGCATCATCGTCGATGGAGGCATGAATGATCCGGGCATCCGGTAAGTTGGTTGCCAACTCCTTCAGGAATATTTCATCATCATCGATGCAAAGGATGCCGGGGCTTACTTTGACCATATCCGCTTCTCCGGCAGGAAGAAACAGAGTAAACCGTGTTCCCAATCCCGGTTGCGAGAGAATGCCGATCAGGCCACGATGCTCCTTCACGATCCCGTAGGATATGGATAAACCGAGACCTGTACCGCCGGAATCGCGTCGCGTTGTAAAAAAGGGGTGGAAAAGATGGTCCTGTATCTCTTTGGTCATCCCCCTGCCGTTGTCTTCAACAGCGATGACAACCGCCCGGAGTCTCTTAACATGCCTGGCCGTAATGGTGATTCTGCCTTTTTGGCCGGGAGGTATGGACTGATGGGCATTGATCAGGAGGTTCGTCATCACCTGTTCCAGTCGCTGAAAATGTCCGTGAATCTGCGGAAGATCAGGATCGATATGGATCAGGATGGACGATACGGTCTTCCTGACCTGAGCCCCGACAATCACGAGAGCGCCTTCGATGATATCGGAAACGGAAAGAGGGTTCATCCGGATAATTTCATCGGTCCGGGAAAATTCCTTCAGACCGGTAATGACTCTGCTGATACGGCTGGAAGCTATTTTAAAGGCATGGATGATCTCCCGCATATGGTTGGCGATGTCTTCGCGATTCATCCCCCGTTTGTCCCAGGACGGATGATTATCGACATTTTCCGCCAGGACTTCATCCACACTGTTCCAGATCTCCTCCAGGAGAGGTATGTTATAGGAGATGAAACTCACCGGGTTATTTATTTCATGCGCCACACCGGCCACAACCTCGCCCAGTGCCGTCAGTTTATCCGTGTGGATCATCTGCTGCAGACGCAGCTCACTCTCCTGGCGGATTCTCTTTTCTTCCGTGATATTCTGCCAGACACCCACAATGTGGGAATCGGGATTATCCGGCCACTGGATCACACGCCAATAATCGGAAAACCAGCGGTAGGTGTCATCGGCGGCAAGGAAGCGGTACTCACAGCCATAGATCTTCTTCTTACTGTTCCGGAACATCTTAAGAACATTCTGTTTGTCGTTCGGATGGATGCGGCTCTGCCAGAATGCTGCATCCTCTGTGAATGCGGATGCAGGATAACCCGTTATCTCTTCAATGGCGTTGCTGACATACGTAAAATCGAGATTTCCAGCAGCTTTGCGGGCATACGAGACAATGGGCAGGGATTCCAGGATCAGGGAAAGATGATCAGTTGTCCGCTGCAGCGCCTCATTCGTCCGGGCAAGTTCGGCCGTACGCTCGCGTACCCGGAGCTCCAAATCTTCATGGGCGGTCAGAAGGGCCTGCTCCGCTTCCTTCCGTCCCGTAATATCCTCCAGGGTTTCAATGGCGCCGATGGCGTCGCCCTGCGAATCCCGAATAAGAGCCGCAGTGAAACGAAGCCATCTGCCCCTTTGCCCAAGTTCTGGGAAAAAGTCTGTGGCTTCGTAGGCGTCCGTAATGAGGTTGGATTTGGTGTATTTTCCCAGATACCACTGGGGAATTTCCTGAAGCGTGTCCGACACCAGAAGATCGGCCAGACAGGGGCGCTCCTCGCCATAAAAGGCCCGCCAGTGCTGGCTGGTACCGATGACCTCATCGGCACGGATCTGGCTGAGTTCTTCGAGTGCCCGGTTCCAGTAGATCAGCTTGCGGTCCTTGCCGATGACGAAAGCAGGGATAGGGGAACCGCTGATACAGCGCTGCAAAAGGGCCAACTCGTCGGAAAGCTGCTTTGCATGCGGATCTTTTTCTATCATGATTATATAAGTTTATACCAGAAGATCACAACAGGGACAAGCTTTTCACAAAACGCCATCCCGGTCATTTAATGGCTTGCGATCCGGACGATTAAACGTTAATAAAAGTGAAATTCTTGACGCCCATCGCAACAGACGGCAATAAATGCGAAGTGAAAGGAAGCCTCGTATGGTTCATCAAAGAAAATCGTTATGGATTATGCTTCTGGTCCTCATCACCCTGACCGCATGCGCCGCGAAAAAAACCCCGCTAAACAATGTCGCTGCAGGAAAACAGGCGGCGGGTCCGAAAAGCTACTCGGAAATCTGGCTTGATAAAAGAACCCTGCAAATCGACTTCAAAGGCAGCATGGACGAGCAAGTGGACAAGATGAAGGCTATGGCAGTCCTGAGGGCCGCCGGAATCGGAAAAGAAAAAAAATATGAGCGCTTTGTCATCCTCCACACGGCAGACCAGACCATCATCGACGGCGTTGTGCGTTCCGGCGATGAATTTCTTCCCATCGAAAAAACGAAGGTTTCAATTACGGTCAAGTTCGTGACGGAGGACGACCATGAATTTCCCCAAGCCTTCGTTATCGACGAAAAGATAGCAGAGATTCAAAAGAGCATACAGTAACTACGGTTCATGTTAAGGTTTGAACTTGGCCAGGCTTTCCATCAGCGCCGGGTTCATATGCAGCTTTTTGACGAAATGCAGATATTTTGAGACGATAGCACGGACGGCCAGTTGCAGGGCATAGGGCCGAATGGGCTTTTCCAGGAGATAATTGATGTCTGAGGCCAGGCAGATATTGACAATATCGGCGCTGGCATTGCCCGTGATGATAACCGTATCTTCGAAAGCCATGGGAAATTTATCGGCAATGGCATCAAGAAAAGAAAAGGCATTCTTCCCGGACAGATAAACATCCACAACAAAAATTGCCACCCCGAAATCTCTGTTCATGCAGAACTTTATGGCTTTATCAACATCCGTGAAGGCGTAAACCTGTCCCCAGGTATAAAAATCCTTAATCAGATCCGTTACAACCTCACATACGGCATCATCGTCATCAAGGACAATGACATCTAATGTATCAGACATATCTTCACCTCCATCCGGACCCGCCTTTTAAAAAAGGGCCGTGCGCTTAATATGGGGAAACTCTTTACGATTGCCTTGCCGCCTGCGTAAACGCGCAAAAACAGAAGCACAGATGCGCGGGCGCCTTTGCATCTGAAATATAGGGGGATATCAGGTGCTTGTCAAGAATCTTCTTGCGTTCAAATCCACCAATATAACCGGAAGACCGTTGATGCATCTTCAAGAGAAGCAGGGTATTGGTCTGGAGGTGAATAGGATTTTTCCAACTCGTATAAGTAGTCTCATCTGTAAAGCGAAATATCGGAAAAATCCCCTGAACCGGAAGACCAGTGCCCCGCTACATCCGGTCAATTTAGCTGAAATTTTATGGCGGATTACATTAAATTCAGGTGCTTCCCGGGTGGAATGGCACACCGTTTATGGGTTGAGAAAGAAGCACTTCACATGGGATAGAAATTCTGCAAGCAGCTTTTTACTGACAACAAAGATATGTCCGATATCTTTCTCAATCGTTTGATTTCCCGACCCTAGTCGACCCCATGTCTCACTGGCGACACACGAACCGAAAGGTGCAATGGGATCGCGGGTGCCTCGGTAGTCGAAGATGACCACTCCCGCCTCATCGAGCGCGTTCATGTTTACCGGCTTTCCGTCCAGATCGGGGATTACGGAGGGCAGGCAATATGTTCCCTCGATTACTTCATTATCCAGGAAAAATTTTCTCAACCATTGTTGATGGGCCTTCAGGGGAAATCTTGTGCCATGGGTCAGCCAGAAGAGGAAAGGAGCCGTGTCTTCGAGGGCGCCCGGCTGGTTGGCCCGTTCATAAAAACCTGTCATGACGCTGTGCTGAACTCCCGGCTGAATCTCGCTTATACCGTAATCGATAACCTGCGGTGGGATGTTGACTGAACTGAATAATTGCTGCATGACATAGGTGTTGTAATGCTTCCGGATGTAGGCACGCATCGGACCATGGCCGCTTGCCGCATCGTCAAACTTTATCGGGGCCGCCATCAGACACAAGCGCTTGACGTCCATAGGCAAACCTTTCATTAATCTTTCTTCCGCCCGGCGCGCAAGATAAGGCAGGATCAGCGCACCCCCCATGCAGTAACCGATGACACCAATCTCTTCGTCGGGATGGCGACGGGCGATAAGATCAAGATACTGATCATGAACGGTTTTACCATAGAAATCGAGGCCCAGGTTTTCCTCTTCATGGGTGGGTTGACCATAATCAACCATATAGATATGAAATCCCTCCTTCAGAAGACCTTCAATGACGGATTTGCCGGCGGCAAGATCAAATATCTCCGGCTTATTAATGAGTGGGCTTGACAGGTACAGTACTTGCCCGTTCGGTTTGACCCCGTCCGGTAACGGATAATAGCGCAGGGTCACGGTACGCAAAAATGAATCGGCAACGATCTCATAGTGTGAGCACCCGATTCTGCCGCGCGTGGACCTTTCCGCAAAACTCTTGGGGTCGAAGGCATCCTCTTTATAGAGGTTCTCAAATCTTGTTTTATTTTCGGAAAGATATGTATCCCATGGTATTGCCGGTGAACCGTCGGGATTATACTTCATAAAAGGAAGCTTCCGGTCTTTTAAAGGGACCCCTGTGATGACAATCAGAAGACATTCCAGAAGGGTCTTCATCGCCCGTAATCTTGAAAGACCTCGGGATGTATAGGTATTTTCCAGTCGGGAAAACTCACTCACAAAAAATTTAAGGCGCTCCTTCCCCTGTGGCGTCACCGCCAGGTAATCGGCCTTTGCCTGGTCAAAACTATCATTCGTCATTACCTGGTCGCACAGGCTATGGAGTAATTTCCCATACTGTTTGTAAATCCAGGTATTTGTATCCTTGTAAATATCGGGCTCTTTTCTCAGGCGCACGTTTAACTGAACATTTTTTTTAATAGGATCCGTTATATACGCCTGGATCGCCATCCGCTGCAATTGAGCGGCAACGGAAAGAGGGCCGAAAAAAATGGCGTTGCGGCAAAGATAATCTAAATAATCTTGGTAATTGAATATTTTTTCCAGATACCAACTCGACATCTGGCTTTTCCAGGGCACTTCCTCGGCCAAGCCTTCAATGTTGTCCGCCGGGGTCTCTCCCATAAAATCCAGCAAATAATCCGGATCAATTCTTCCTTCTTGTAACATCATCATATCCTCCGATAAATATCCTCATAACAAATGGGCAAATATATGTCACATCATTTAATATAATTACGCATTGTCCCCACAGCAAGCGAAAAAAGTCAGAGACGGTTATGAATTGTTTTTATTGATGGCAGGCGAATAACCGAATGGGAGGAAAACCCTCAAGACTTCTTCTTTTTCGCCGCATAGAGTTCGATATCGGCATTCCTGAGAAATTCATCAGCACTCGCCGCCTCATCGGCGCCAGCCATACCATAGCTGAACCGAACAGTGACATTTTGGCCGTTAATCGACAGGGGGCGATCTTTTAACTCGATTTTAAGACGTTCCATTACCGCCTCGGTCTCGGGCAAAGAAACACCGGGAAGGATCAAAACAAATTCATCGCCGGCATAACGAGCGATAATGTCCGTCTCCCGGCTCAATTCGGTAAATATGGAGGAGACATGAATAAGAACGTCATCGCCCCGATCATGGCCGAAACCGATCATTGATCCGCTTGAAGTCGTCCAGATCTACGAATGCGAGGCTCAGAGGCGTACCGTAACGCTTGGCCCGCGCCAGTTCTGCCTTGAGAATCCGCTCCATGGCCCGGCGGTTGAGAAGACCGGTCAGAGAGTCTTTGTAGGCCAGGATTTGCAACTCCTCATGGGCAACCACATTGGAGAAACAGATGGAAATCACCAAACCTAATTGCGCGAGAAAACTCTGATCGAGGCCGTCGTGAAAACGCTCCGGTGAAGGATCAGCAAGATTGAAGCTTCCGATGAGTTCCCCGTCCAGTGTCAAAGGCATAATGGCGACGGAGCGGAAGTCAAATGGGCGGCCCTCAGGAAGGGTTGAGGACACAAGCTCCAGATTCTCATTCATCAAAATGGGTTTTCTTCGCCTGCCGACAATCTCGGTCAATACATCCCGGGAAAGGCGGCTGATCAATTCCGGATGGTCCTGACGGTGGATCAGCGTCGTGACCTTGCTGGGATGGATCAGGGAAAACCAGATATTGGGCACATTGAATTTATCACGTATCGTTTCCAGAAGCTTGGAGAAAAAGTCATCGAAATTAAGTGTTGACAGGACGCTGGTTTGTATGGCGAAAAATTTCTTTGCAATGTCATCATTTTCTCTTAATCGCCTTACCAAAGCCTGGTAATCCGTGAATTCTTCCTGCATGCTTCGTCCTTTCATTAAAGTAATGCATCCATACTCTTAATGCCATCGAAATATAGAGGGGTAAAATGATACTGTCAAGGAGAAGTAAATCTTGACCCGGGCCACTCTTTTACCTATAGCAGGTTATTGAAAAACTCGATTTTGGGCAGGCTGTTCAAAAGCTTGTCCCGTGCCTGATACGGGATCCAGACCCAAGGCGCGCAAAAGTCGAGGAATTATATAGCTTCGGCTCTTTTTTTAAGCAAATGTAGTGCATGGTTTCAGCCCTGTGTCTGTTTATTGCAGCCCTAAAGGGCTGGACTACAGGCTAAGCAAAGCAGACGTGTTCCCCTCCGGAAGGTAGACTGAGATGTAGGGTGGATGAAGCGAAGCGCATCCACCATCCGACGGTGGAACCGCTACGCTTGTTCCACCCTACAATGAAATTCGTAACGCAGCGGACGCCAACCCCGCGAAAGCGTGGGATGGACGTTTTTCAACAGCCTGACAGGAAAAAAGCATGGTAACTGGAAGAAGATTATACCAAACGGGCAAACAATGCCTTATCAGCGATCAACGCACGGTCGGGGTCCAATGATCATTAACGCCCTCATGGTGTTTTTTCTTAGTCTGTTTGTTTCGGTAACCCTTTGCCGATGGGGTCTTGCTCACCTCAATGCCCGTCATCTCAGCCGTTTTGGCCATCAGGTTCCTCCCGTTTTTCAAGGGGAGATCGATGAGGCAACCCTGGTAAAGATGAGCGACTACACAAGGACGTCCCAGACATTCGATAGCCGGGAACAGGTCTTCGACGACGCCGTCACGCTTGCGGTTCTTTTGAGCGGCATCCTCCCCTGGTTGACAGGACGTATTCTGTCCCTTCAGTGGCCCTTTATCCCATCGGGACTGCTCTTCTTTTTTGTCCTGGCCCTGATGAGTACCGTTCTGGGATTGCCCTTCACCCTCTATCGAACCTTCGGCATCGAAAGGGCCTTCGGCTTCAATACCATGACCCCGCGCCTCTGGGTGACGGACATGCTGAAGGAGTTGGTCCTTTCCGCCTTGATTTTCGGTCTTCTCCTGTCCGTCCTCCTGGCCATGATTTCCTTAACACCCCGGTTCTGGTGGCTTATTATCTGGATCGTTTTCGCCCTGTTCCAGCTTCTTATGATCTGGCTATACCCAGTCGTGATCGCGCCGCTTTTCAACAAGTTCGAGCCCGTCAAGGACGAGGCCTTGCGGGATGCCATCGTGGCGCTCATGAACCGGGCGGGCCTGAAAACGGAAGGGGTGTACCAAATCGACGCCGGCAAGCGGAGCCGCCATACGAACGCCTATTTTACGGGCCTGGGAAAATCGAAACGCATCGTTTTATTCGACACCCTGATTTCGTCCCACAGCACGGATGAAATCGTTGCGGTTCTGGCCCATGAGATCGGCCATTGGCAACGGCGGCACATTATCAAGCAGCTCATTTCCATGGAAGCTATCTCCCTGATTGTATTCTTCCTTGTATCGCGGGCGGTGGAGTGGCCCCTTCTCTACGCCACATTCGGTTTCTCCACTACCATCCCCTATGTGGGGCTTCTCCTGGCTGCGGCTGTCTTCGGCCCATTTGGCTTTTTCTTCACGCCCCTTTCCGCCATGATCCAGCGTAAATACGAACGGGAAGCCGACGATTACGCCTTCGAGCTGACGGGAACGGCCAGGCCCCTCTGCGAGGCCCTGAAACGTCTGGCCAGGGACAACCTGGCGAACCTCCATCCCCACCCGTTTTATGCGTGGTTTTACTATTCCCATCCGGCGCTGACGGCGCGCATCGCCCGCCTCCAAGCCATGGATGTTCATAAAGCTTAATTAATATCACCAAATTATGGTAAAATATATTCAACAAGATTGATGGTCTCGTAAAAAGTAACAAACCCCAAATTTCTGTCATTCCCGTGAAAACGGGAATCCATTCTTTTCAGGCAGTTACAAACCAAATGGATTCCCGCGTACGCGGGAATGACAACTGTTTACTAGTTGTAAGATTAACCATTCAGGAGTGGATCCCATGCCGATCTATGAATTCTATTGTCATAAATGCAACACGGTTTATAACTTCTTCTCCCGGTCAGTCAACACGGAGAAGATACCCAACTGCCCGAAATGTAAAAGAATAAAGTTAAAACGGCAGATGTCCGTCTTTGCAAAGATTTCAGGTGGCCGGGACGAAGGCGGCGAAGATGACGCTATGCCGCCCATGGATGAGGCCAAGATGGAAAAAGCTATGGCCCTGCTGGCCGGCGAGGCCGATAAGATCAGCGACGACAATCCCCGCCAGGCGGCCAACCTCATGCGAAAACTCTCGGAGGCGACAGGCATGAACCTGGGACCGGCCATGGAAGAGGCCCTCCGGCGCATGGAACGGGGGGAAGACCCCGAAGCGATCGAAGCGGAAATGGGAGACCTTCTGGAATCGGAAGAGCCCTTCATTTTCGATGGCGCCCATGGTAAAAAAGGCGCCCGGAAGGCAAAGCCTCATATCGATGAGACACTATACGATCTGTGAAAGGCGTTGACCCATGGATTCCCTTAAAGTTCATATCTTAAACCTCGGCTGTCCAAAAAATCTCGTTGACGGGGAAATCATGGCGGCGTCCCTTGCGGAAAGCGGCTTCACATTGACGGAGACGCCGGAAAATGCCGGGATCATCCTGGTCAATACATGCGCATTCATCCTTCCGGCCAAGGAGGAATCAATAGAGGAGATCCTGCGGATGGCCCGGTTCAAGAATGAAGGAATGGGACAATGCCGCTATCTGGTGGTCGCCGGATGCCTTCCCCAACGTTACGGCAAGGACCTGAAACAGGCATTGCCCGAGGTCGATCTTTTTCTGGGAACCTCCGACGTGCCTCTTCTCGCCCGCCGCATAGACGATCTCATGGCAAATAAAGGACGTCGGTCCCACATCGGGAAACCGAACTTTCTGATGAACTCCGGCCATAAACGCATTCTTGCCACACCCTCCCACAGCGCTTACATTAAGATTGCCGACGGTTGCTCCAATCGCTGCACTTACTGCGTTATCCCCGATATTCGCGGCCGGGCGCGAAGCCGGAAACCTGATGATATTCTTGAGGAAGCCCAGGCCCTTGTGGCCCGCGGCGTTAAGGAGATAATCCTCATCGCCCAGGATACGACGGCCTACGGAGAGGATTTCAAAGGGAAACCAAATCTTGCGGGCCTTCTGAAAGACCTTGCGTCCCTGGATACATTGCATTGGATACGCATCCTGTATACCTATCCGTCCAGGCTGACGGAGGCCTTGTTTCAGGTGATGGCGGATGGAAAAAAGGTTTGTGCGTATATCGATATGCCCATCCAGCACGCGGACAACGACATCCTGCGGGCCATGAACCGCCGGGGCGACACGTCGCAGATCGCATGGGCCATTCAAACGGCCCAGGCCACGATACCAGACATCGCCCTCCGGACATCAGTCATCGTCGGTTTCCCGGGTGAAACCTCCAGAAGGTTCGGCAAACTCGTCGATTTCGTCAAGGCTTCCCGGTTCGACCACCTGGGCGCCTTCGTCTATTCTCGCGAAGAAGGCACCATAGCCGCCGAAAAGCCATCCCGCATATCCGAGGAAGAAAAGACGCGGCGCCGGAACCTGATCATGGAGGAACAAGCTTCTATTTCATACGAGATCAATCAACGCCTTATCGGTTCGCGCCAGGAGATTCTGGTTGAAGGGCAGAGCGATGTGCCCGATTACCCTTATATCGGCCGCTGCCGCCGCCAGGCCCCGGAGATCGACGGCATTACTTATGTGAAAGGCAAGAATCTCGTTGTCGGCGATATCGTCGACGGCCGCATCGTAGAGGCTGAAGAATACGATCTGTTTGCCATAATAGAAAAGGATGGAGACGGCCATGGGCCATCAACACGAACATAACCCCGAAGTATCCTGGGGCAGGCGCCTTCTGGCCACGATGGTCATGAATCTTATCATTCCCGTCGTACAGATCTACGGCGGCATTATATCGGGAAGCATGGCCCTTATCAGCGACGCTCTCCACAATCTGAGCGACCTGATTTCCGTTGCAATCAGTTATACTGCGCTCCGTATCGGCCAGGGTGGCCCTTCGTTGAAACAGACCTTCGGCTACAAAAGGGTGGAGGTCTTTGCCGCTCTTGTCAATGTCGCCCTTCTTTACGCCGTGGCCTTTTATATCGCCATCGAAGGCTGGCACCGTTTCCAGCATCCCGAACCGATACGTGAAAAACTTGTCATCGCCATCGCCCTGATAGGTTTTCTGGGCAATCTTATCTCTACCGTCCTCCTTCACAGCGGGGCAAAAACCAATGTAAATATGCGGGGCGCCTTCCTTCATATGCTGTCGGACGCCCTGACCTCCCTCGGTGTTGCAGTCATCGGCATAATCTGGATCTTCCGGCCATGGTATTGGCTTGACCCCGTCGCCTCCTGGATCATCGTCGTCATGATCCTCTACGGCGGCTGGGGCATTTTAAAAGAAACCTTTCTCATACTCATGAACGCGACCCCGCCGGGAATCGACCCCGAGGCGATTCAACGGGAGATCGAGGCCATAGATGGCGTGTTGGGCATTCATCATCTCCACGTCTGGAGTACGACGGCGGATAGCATCTCCCTGGCCGCTCATATCACCGTTCCCGACCAGATGATGAGCGGCGTCGATGAACTCGCCTGCCGCATCCGGGAGCTGTTGGGAGACCACTTCGGCATCCATCACCCCTTTCTCCAGTTCGAGACGGAATCATGCGCGGAAACGGGGCTTCTGTGTTGTACGATTTCCAAAAACGACCACGCCGATCATGAACATTAATCACAACTCCACCGCCAAGAGCCAAAGACTTTGATACACGTCTCCAAGAGAAGCTGGGTATTGGTCTGGAGGTGAATAGGATTTTTCCAACTCGCAAAGGTTAGGGCCAGTGTGGGGATGGGACGAAGAAGCATGCAAACCGAAAAAACCACCCCATCCCCCTCCTAACCTACCCCTTGAAAGGAGAGGAGCACAGGAAGAAATTACCTGAGCCGGAAGGCCAGTGCCCTGCTTCTGTCCGGTCGATTCGGTTGAAAGTTGGTGCTGGATCATGGTAATCGCTATTATTGACATATCGATGTTTATTGATTAGCATAACCGTTATATTTCAATACACTCTAAATAAAGGAGATCAGATAATGCACGATGCATTAATTCTCATTGATATTCAGAATGACTACTTTCCCGGCGGACGGATGGAGGTTGCTCACGCCACGGAAGCCAGTCAGGCCGCAAAGGCGCTGCTTGAGTATTTCAGGAAAAATAATGGACCGGTAGTTCATATCCAGCACATTTCCAAAAGAAAAGGGGCAACATTCTTCCTGCCCGATACGGAAGGTGTGCAGATCCATGAGAGCGTCCTGCCTCTGCCCGGAGAGGTGATCTTCCAAAAATATCTCCCCAACAGTTTTGTGGGCACGGGCCTCCATGAACATCTTGAGGCCATTAACGTCCGGAAGCTCGTCATCGCCGGGATGATGTCCCATATGTGTATTGACGCCACGGTCCGGGGGGCCTTTGATTTGGGTTACACCTGCCTCGTCGCCCATGATGCCTGTGCGACGCGGGACCTCTCCTTCAACGGTCTGGAAATTCCGGCGGCCCATGTTCATGGCGCCTTTATGAGCGCCTTGGGCGCCGTTTACGCAAAAGTATTGACCGTGAAAGATATTGTGGCGGGGTAGGGAGGATACGGATGCAACTAAAAAAATGGCTGACCCTCCTGCTTGCCGCCGCAGGGATCGGCGTCATGGTCTTTTATGCAACATGTGAAACGGATTGCTCGTATCTGCAGGGCGACATCTTCGGAATCGACCTTAAGTATATCGGTATCGCCTTTATGGCCTTCGTTATAGGCCTCATCCTGGTCAACCAGACGGATATTATCCGCCTGCTCCTGGCCGGCGCCTGCGGCGGCGAGGTCGTCCTCGTGACTTTTCAGTTCCGGGAGGATGTCTTCTGCCCCTTCTGTCTAACCTTCGGGGCAATCATCGTCCTCCTGTATTTCATCCATTATTCCGGAGCGCAAAAGGACGATCCTCTGGCCCGGCAACTCCTTTTTGCTCCGGGCAGCGCGACCGTCCCATTTCTGAAGCTCCGTGTCCCTCTTCTGGCCGTCATGGTCCTGGGCTTCTTATTCATGACTCTTTTCTTTACCGGTTCCGTCACACCTTCTTACGGCGCCTGATGCCTCTTATAATTAAATCAAGGAGTTGAAAATGCAAATTCTTACAGATGCAGAAGTGGCAAAGCTGGTCAATATGAAAGAGGCGATCACCGCTATGACTGCCGCCTTTGAACAATTTGGAAAGGGGACGGGCGCCATCTTGGCCCGCAACCGCGCTTCGGCCACCCATGACGGTAAGACGGCGGCAATTGCCTCGATGGGGGCGGCACTTCCTGCAAGCGGCGTCGTAGGTACGAAGGTCTATTCGACCATTGACGGCAAGTTCAACTTTGTAATCGTTTTATTCTCTGCGTCAACCGGTGATGCTCTCTGTACAATGGCCGCAAAAGAGATCACCCGTTTTCGCACAGCGGCGGCAAGTACGGTGGCCATGAAGGCGCTGACCCGGAAGGATGCGAAAACCCTGTCCGTTTTCGGCACCGGTGTCCAGGCGAATGCCCATGTAGAGGCTTTTTTGCTGTCCCACGCTTTTGAACGCGTCTTAGTCGCCGGAAGAAAAGATACCGAAGCTTTCGCCGAACGAATCCGGTCCAAGTTCGGTATAAAGGCCGTAGCAACGGATATGGCGACGGCCGCAGCGGAAGCCGATGTGATCGCCACTTGCACACGGGCTTTCAAACCGCTATTTGACGGCAATCTGGTCAAACCGGGTACGTTTATCGCCGCTATCGGGACGAGCAAACCACAGGCCCGCGAATTGGACGATACGCTCCTGGCAAGGGCAGCCCGGATCATCGTCGAGTGGCGGCCAGCAGCCCAGGCCGAGGCCGGAGAATTTGCCCAAGCCGCACCCGGCGTGATCGATCCGGCCCGTGTCGATGAATTGGGCATGTTCATCACAGGACAAAGCCAATATATCCGCCATGAAGACGACATCGTGATCTATAAAGCAGTCGGCATCGGACTTGAAGATATCGCCCTTGCCAATCTCGTATGGCAACGGGCAAGGTAAATTGGGTGCTACGGGCAACACATTGTCATTGCCCGCGGCACCCAACATATGGCTATTCCCTTGATCCTTGCCGATCACTCGCCGCTGTGTTTGGAAAACATTACTGCTGCTATGAACGTGTTTAAAACTCCTCGTCTCAGAAAGCATAGGAATGTTTTTCCCTCGTTACAATTAAATATTAAGTGATTAGCTATGGGAAGGAGACTTTATGCTGCATCAAAAAATTTATGGAAAGATATTGCTGCTCTTATGCGTATTCATTCTGACCACTTCGCTAGTGCATGCTCAGGGAAAACTGCCTAACGTAATGATTTTGGCAACAGGCGGAACCATTGCAGGTACAGGAGCCACCAGCACCACGACGGTAGGATACTCAGCAGCAAAGGTGGGTATTGAACAACTTATCGCAGCAGTGCCTGAACTGAGAAAGGTTGCCAATATAAAAGGTGAACAGGTGTTTCAGGTCGACAGCAAGAACATGGACAATGAGTACTGGCTCAAGCTCGCCAAGCGCATTAATACCCTGCTGGCTCAGAAAGATGTCGATGGCATCGTCATCACACATGGCACCGACACCCTCGAGGAAACGGCATATTTCCTCGACCTGGTAGTAAAAAGCAGGAAACCTGTCGTGGTCGTTGGCGCGATGCGCCCATCAACCGCTCTTTCTGCTGACGGACCGATCAATCTGTATAATGCAGTTGTGCTTGCAGGATGCCGGGAAGCCATAGGCAAGGGCGTGCTTGTTGCACTGAACGATCAAATTAATGCTGCCCGTGAAGTAACCAAAACCAATACATCGACTCTGGATACTTTCAAGACCCCGGAACTTGGATTGCTCGGTTACATACAGGATAGCAAGCCAACATTTTATCGTCAATCCACTCGCAAGCATACTGCAGATACTGAATTCGACGTTATGCTGATTGATGCTCTGCCGCAAGTTGACATTGTTTATGGCTATGCGAACGTGAATCGTATCGCTGTTGATGCTTTCATAGCAGCGGGCGCCAAGGGAATTATTTATGCGGGTGTGGGAAATGGCAGCCTGGCGAATTCTGTCAAGTCTGCATTGGTCGAAGCGCGAAGGCAAGGCGCTGTTATCGTGCGTTCAAGCCGTGGCGGTCAGGGCATTATTGCCCGTAATGGTGAGGCCAATGATGATGAGCTCGATTTCGTTGTGTCCGACACTCTAAATCCGCAAAAGGCGCGCATTTTGTTGATGATGGCGCTGACTAAAACGATTAATACTAAAGAAATACAACGCATATTCTACGAATATTGATTATAATCTGCAGGAGAAGGCACGTACATTTTCCTGAACTCTTCAGGTTATGAAACCTGAGGGATCGCTTCTTAACTGATCGAAGTGTTCTTATGGACGATTTTGTTGTAATGGACAGGGAGGTGGAAAGAATGAAACTACGGCACATAATCGATTTGATGCTGATAAGTTTCTTGCTCGTATTATTGGCTGGATTCGGCGGCATCGCAATGGGAAAGTCACCGGTGGATGATATGGCCATAGAGGGATACGATACCGTTGCCTATTTCACGGCTGGCAAAGCGCTCAAGGGCAATGAGTCATTTGCCTTTCGGTGGCATGGCAAGACCTGGTATTTCTTAACGGAAAAGAACCGGGATCTGTTTTCGGCAAGCCCCGAAAAATACGCTCCCCAGTATGACGGGTATTGCGCCTGGGCCATGACGGAGGCGCGTAAAGCCGAAACCGATCCAGAAGTATGGAAAATAGTTAACGGAAAGCTTTACCTGAATTGCAGCAGGGCAGCGTATGAAAAATGGAGCAGGGATATTCCCGGAAATATCGAAAAAGCCGATAAGAACTGGTTAAAGTTGAAAGCTTCACCCAAATAGAAACCCGAACGGGCTGTTGAAAAATTCCATCCCACGCCGTTCGCGGATAACCTCCCCTGCACCCTCTCCAGAGGGGGACACGGCTGATGCGTTACGCCAAAAGTATCGCATATTTCATTGTAGGGTAGAACAAGCGAAGCGGTTCCACCGGCGGATGGTGGATGCGCTTCGCTTCATCCACCCTACAGTCTGGTCGCTTACTTCAGGGTTCTGAGTCAAGAAACATCAGTCTTGTCATCGCGAACGGTCCCTCGGACCGCGTGGCGATCTAAAAGCAAGATTGCCGCGCTTCGCTCGCAATGACTCATCAAGTTTCTCAGGAGGAGGCCCTTGGCTGATGTGGCAATCTTGGGATTGCTTCACGTTATTCGCAATGACCTATCCTATCCATAACTATTGTGAACGCAACTTGCTATCAATAAAAAAACCGCAAACTTTATAGTATTGCGGTTCTTTCCATGCATCATACCGTAAATATGGATGATTATCAATTCCGGATCAATTAAATACGATGATCTTCCCGGATAACCACTCTGCATCCCCCGTGGATGCTCGCATCCCAGTTCTTGGGGGCCTTAACGGATTTCAGGCGGTCGAGTTCACCGATACTCTTGAGCCGCTGATAGATGAGCTGCCAGGCACAGGGACGGTCGGCCCGCACCTCGCAACGGTCTTCCCGTGAACCGCTGCACGGACCGTTCAACATGTGTTTTGCACACCGGGTGACGGGGCAAATGCCGCCATACTCATGGAGAACGCATTTGCCGCAGGCGATGCATTTTTCCGTCCAGGTCGCCCGTTCCTCGAGGATACCGATGAAAGCAGTATCGAGTCCGGCATAAACCGGTTTGTCGTAACGTTCGGCAATGGCCTGGACACCGGCGCCACAGCCGAGCGACAGGATTACATCGTTTCTCTTGATCGTATCGGCGGCCTTTTCTATAAAAATGTTGTCGCACTGCCTTTCAATCGTCAGTTCTTCAATTTCGAATCCGAGGTTCTTCAGCCTTGATGCGATACGCAAAGCCGAGGCATTGATAGCGACTTCGCGTTCCCCACCAGCCAGGCAGACCGTTACGCATGTGCCGCAGCCCAGGATGAGGATTTTTTTATGGCCTTTCAATATATCGACGAGTTCGGGAACGCTTTTCCTTTGTGCTACTATCATATCCTAATCTCCGCTTTTTTTGATGAGTTGACACTTTTTAACGGGCTTGGCCCGAGATTTTTTAGGACGGCAAGCATCTCGTTGATATAATCGACAAAAGGCCTGGCCTGGGCCGCCGAAATGTTGATCATGCGGATACGCTCCTCCTCCAGACCGGCTTCGTCGAGGAATTTCCGCGTATAGCCGACCCGGCCTTTGGCCATGAGATTACCTTCCGTAAAATGGCAACCGCCTTCCAAACAGCCCGCAACGAGAATGCCGTCGGCGCCCTTTTCGAAGGCCTTCATGAAAAACTCGACTTCCAGCCTGCCCGTGCAGGGTGTTCTGACGATCCGCACATTCGGGGGATACTGCAGTCGCATGGAACCGGCCAGATCCGCGGCGGAATAGGAACAGTACTGGCAGCAGAAGGCGATAAGCAGTGGTTCAAAACTTTCGTTACTCATAAAATGCCTCTATCTTTAATTACAGCCGGCGGTTATGCCGTGCTCCAACAGATCGTCGAGCATGGCACTGAACTGCCGGGATTCGAAATGGTTGAGTTGAATCGCGCAGGCGGGGCATTCGGCAGCGCAAATACCGCAGCCCATGCATTTCGCCGCCGTGATTTCCCCTTTGTTATCGACGTTCGCAAAGGGCGCGCCATAGGGACAGACATGAACACAAGTCATGCAGGAAATGCACTTGTCCTGATTGACCTCGGAAACTTCGGCGCCGACATCCAGGTGTGTCTTGGACAGGACGGTTGCCGCTCGCGAAGCAGCGGCTCGGGCCTGGGAAATATTCTCATCGATCATCTTCGGAGAATGGGCCAGACCGCAGAGATAGATGCCCTCCGTAGCGAAATCAACGGGTCTTAGCTTCACATGGGCTTCCAGGAAGAATCCGTCGGCATTGACCTGCAGTTTGAGCATATCCGAAAGTTGCCTGTTTGCGGCAGGCGCGGAGATTCCGGTACTCAAGACAACCTGATCGGCCTCGATTTCCACCCGGTCATTAACGTCGGGGCTGTCAACGGAAACAAGAAGACCGTTTTCATGAGAGACAACCGGCGGATTTTCTTCATTGTACCGGATAAAAACTACACCAGCATCGCGGGCCATCTGGTAGTACTTCTCCCGGAAACCGTAGGTCCTCATGTCCCGGTAAAGAATGTATATGTTCGCGTCGGGATTCCGCTTCTTGATGCTGAGAGCGTTCTTCACCGCCATGGAGCAGCAGATACGGCTGCAATAGGGATGCTCCTCATTGCGCGAGCCGACGCATTGAATCATGACGACGTTCTTGCCGCGGCCGTCAAACTTTCCTTCATGAAGGAGTTTTTCCAGTTCGCTTTGGGTCAGGACATTTTCGGCCTCGCCGTAGAGGAACCCGGATGCTTTCGCCGGTTCCGCCCCTGTTGCCGCAATGATGGCGCCGCAGGAAATGTCTGTTTTGGTCATTTCTCCCGCGCCTTTCCCCTTTTTCCGCTCGGAGATCGTCACCGTGAATTTCCCGATGTGGCCACTCACTTTAACCACATCGCTGTTAAGATGAACGGTGATATTCCGGTGGTTCTTTATACGGTCGAGAAGATCGGCAATTAAGCCGGCCGTTTCATTGCCTTCAAGGATGGTATAAACGTTTCGCGCCTGCCCGCCCAGGACGCCCGATTTTTCAACGAGCGACACCCGGAAGCCCTGATCGGCCAGGGACAGGGCGGCGGTCATGCCGCTCAACCCGCCACCGATGACCAGGCCGTCCTGCAGGATTGCCAGGGATTCACCGGAAAGGGGCTTTAGTAAGCGTGAGCGGGCAATTGACATGCGGACGAGTTCAATGGCTTTTAATGTGGCGTCCCCGGGTTCCAGGGAGTGGACCCATGAACATTGGTCTCTTATGTTTGCCAGTTCAAATAGGTAGGGATTCAATCCGGACTCGCGCAAGGTCTCGCGGAAGAGGGGCTCGTGGGTGCGGGGCGTACATGACGCAACGACCACACGGTTCAGCCGGTACTCTTCGATTCGTTTCTTGATTTCGGAGAGGCTCGCGTCCGAACAGGTATACATTGTGTGGGAGGCCACCACGACATGGGGGTCATGCGAGATAGCCTCGGTCACTTTTTCAACATCCACCGTACCCGCGATATTGATCCCGCAATGGCAGACAAAGACGCCGATCCGCGGTTCGTCGTCGCCGACATCATGCTCCAGGGGATAGGTCTTCTCCGTGATGAGGGTATTTCTTGCCGACGCCAGAAGTTCCATGGACATGGAGGCAGCGGCGCTCGCCTGGGTTACGGTCTCCGGGATATCTTTCGGTTCCTGGAATGCGCCTGCGACGAAAACGCCGGGCAATGACGTCTCCAGGGGAAGAAAACGGCTTGTCTTGCAGAAGCCGTACTCATTCAGTTCGATACCCAAGTGGGCCATGCTCTCGGAGATCACCGGTTTGGGATCAAGGCCCACGGCCAGAACAATGAGGTCAAAATCGCGTTCCACCTGCTTGAAATGCTCGTCCGTATAGCGCACACGGACATCCTGCGAGCCCGGAACCTGGATGATGCGGGAGGGCATGCTCTTGATAAATTCGATATTGTCGCGGCTTCGGGCCCGTTCATAATACTGGTCAAAGTCTTTCCCGAAGGCCCGAATATCCATATTGAAAATCGTGGCCTGAAGGCCTGCCGTATGTTCGCTGGCAACAAGGGCCTGTTTGGTTGTCGCCATACAGCAGATGGAAGAACAGTACGGATTCCCCGCTTTGGTATCGCGAGACCCCGCGCATTGTATCCAGGCGATTTTTTTGGCTTCCTTGCCGTCGTCCCGGCGGACGATATGTCCGGCGAAGGGGCCTGCGGCCGAAAGCATCCTTTCGAACTGGACGCTCGTCAGAACGTTCCTGTATCGGCCGAACCCATATTCACCCTTGCGTTTGGCGTCGAATTCTTCGAATCCAGGCGTCAGGATGACCGAACCGACATCAAGGGTGATGATCTCTTCCGTCATGGTATGATCAACGGCCTTCTTGTCGCAAGCGGCTACGCAAGCCATACATTCGGAACACTGGGCGCAGTTGAGGCAACGTTCGGCCTCTGCCAGGGCCTCTTCCACGGAAAATCCCCCTTCGATCTCCCGGAAATTACCCGTCCGTTCGCCAGTGGAAAGTACCGACGCTTCAGCCCGTTTTTTCTTTTCTACATCCGTCGTGGAGGGGAGGAGGTCATCCGGCAGGGGTTTCAATGTATCGGTAAAACGTTCCCCATGGAGGTCCTTCCCATTTACATAACGTTCGATCGATTCGGCGGCCCTCTTCCCCGCAGCCACGGCCTGGATGACACTCGCCGGACCGGAGGCGTTGTCGCCGCCGGCAAATATTCCCGGAACGGATGACGAAAGCGTCTCTGGATCGGCCATGAAGCAGCCCCGCTGCACGCCTATGCTGCAGTGGTCGATGAGGTCGCCATGGACCGCCTGACCGATGGCAACGATGATCTGGTCGGCATTGATGGTTTTTAAATTCGATGGATTATAGACGGGGTTGAAACGGCCATTCTCATCAAAGACGCGGCTGCACTCTTTCAACTCGATGGCGGTAACGGTTTCGTCACCGATCATCCGGTTCGGCCCCCAGCTGTTTACTATCTTAATACCCTCGGCAAGGGTCGCCTCGATCTCTTCTTTGTAAGCAGGCATCTCATCGCGCGCCTCCAGGGAAACCAGCTCGACCTGGGCCGCCCCGAGGCGGAGGGCCGTTCGGGCCACATCGACTGCAACGTTTCCGCCCCCGATGACAACGACATGTTTGCCGACGCGGGGCTTGTTTTCACTTCCGGCCTGTTTCAGAAATTCCACACCGTAATCGACACCGGTCTTGTCTTCGCCGGGAACCCCGAGCTTCCTGCTCACTTGGGCCCCGGCACTGATGAAGACAGCGGCGTTTTCCTCCTGCAGCTGCGCAATTGTCTTATCAGTGCCTATGCGGCAGTTCAAAACGATTTTAACGCCTTTTCTCCGGATGAGTTCCACCTCGTAGTCCAGGATGTCTTTGGGAAGGCGGTAGGCCGGAATACCCCAGCGGAGCATGCCGCCGGCGTCAGGTGATGATTCATAGATGGTTACGGCAAAACCCCGGTCTGCAAGATCGCCGGCCGCGGTGAGACCGGCAGGTCCCGCCCCGATAATGGCAACTTTCACAGCGCCGGCCTCAGGGGTTTTCTCCTCCGGAAGCGCAATTTCGCCTGATTTTACCATGGCGATTTCCTGGTCCACGGCGAACCGTTTGAGCTGGCGTATGGCAAGCGGTGCATCCACGTTCCCACGGGTGCAGGCATCCTCACACGGCGCAGGGCAAACCCGGCCGCAGATAGCGGCGAGCGGATTTCTCTCCCGAATGAGGTCTGCCGCCTTCACATATTCCTTCTTCTTGATCAATTGAATGTAGCCCTGGACATTGATATTGGCGGGGCATTTCATCTTGCACGGAGAATGGCCCAGTTTAAGGATGGCAGGCTTGTTCGGTATAGCCTGGGCGGAATATTTCTGGATGACCTTCCTTTTTCCCAGTTCGCGGTTGTAAGCGTCATCGATTTCTACTGGACAGGCCTTGGTGCAATCCCCGCAATCGTTGCAGATCTTCTCGTTTATATAGCGGGGGGATTTTTTAACATAGGCCTTGAAATTTCCCGGCGTGCCCTCCAGCTTCTCGAGCTTGGAAAGGGTGTGGATTTCGATATTGAGATTGCGGGCGCACTCGACCAGCTTGGGGGAGACAATACAAGTGGCACAATCGCCGGTAGGAAAGGTTTTGTCCAGATGGGCCATCATACCGCCGATAGCGGCAGAACTTTCAACCAGATAGACCTTGAAACCGGAATTAGCCAGATCGAGGGAAGCCTGGACACCGGCTATACCCCCGCCCTGAACGAGGACGGCGCCAATCTTCTTTTTCTTCTTACTTTTTTCCATGTTCATGACCTTATCGATGACCGGACGGATTTCATCGCCGTTTGAGGCGAAACGACCAGTTTGTTTAGTCCGAGGGCATCGTTCGACATGCCGAGACACGATCCCATTAGTTGTGTAATATAGATAATCGGCATGTTGTAGCGCCTGCCCGTAGCCTTGAAGATATCCTCCTGCCGCATATCCAGGTTGATCTGGCACATGGGGCAAGCCACGGCAATACACTCGGCTCCGGATTCCTTGGCCATGGCGATGACCGCTTCGGATAGATTGACGACGAGGTCCGAACGGGTGAGTGTCAAAGAACCGCCGCAACATTCCACCTTGTGGGGCCAGTCGAGGGCAACGCCGCCCATAGCGTCGATAAGACGATCCATGTAAACGGGATTTTCCGTGTCGTCGAGCCCCGCAACCTCCGGCGGACGCGACATAAGACATCCGTAATACGGAGCCACCTTCAGCCCCCCGAGGGTGTGGGTCAGTGCCTTCTTGAAGGCGGAAACCCCGATATCCTCCATGACGATATCCACAAAATGGCGAACCTTCACGGTGCCGTCGTAAACCTTTCCCAAAGCGGCTGTAACGGATTCCCGTTTCTTCGGGTTGGTGGATATTTCGTGGTTGGCGATCTTCATCCGGCTATAACAAGAGGCGCAGCTGACAACCATGTCCAGCCCCATTGCCTTCACCTTCGACAGGTTCGCGGCGGCCAGGGAGAGGGAGAGATCGTGATTCACCTGATGGGCCATGGTAGTGCCGCAACAGGACCACGCTTCGGGTTCGGCAAATTCCATCCCCAGCGCCCGTGCGACGGCCAGGGTTGACAGGTACAGGTCGCGGGCCGTCGATTCCGCTGAACACCCCGGAAAATAGGCGTATTTCATGTTGACTTCTTCCTTGTTTTCTCTAGGTTATTGAATATCCGCTTCACCGCTTTCTTGTCGGCTCCGCTGGGTGGCAAAAGTGCGATTTTCCCTTTGCCTAAGATCATAGGGAGTTTATCCAGGTCTTTCCCGTAAGATGATGTGCCTGCTTTGTAAAGAGCCATGGCCCCAAGGTCGTAAGTTCGCCCGAAGGTCTTAATGGTTCCCAACAGGATTTTATTCATAAGGGGCATGTTTCCCTCCGGTGTTGCGGCGCCCTTCTCTGCCGCCAGTACACGCAGGGCATCCATGACGTCTGCCATATTGATTTCCATGGGGCAGCGGCTGAAACAGGTGGCGCAGGAGACACAGGTCCAGATAATTTCATTGTCCAGCAGTTCTTCCCCGGCCCCCAATTGCAACCTTTTGATAATTTCCGATGGAGACAGCGAGGTGAATCCCGATACGGGACATCCGTTTGTGCACTTCTTGCATTGCAGGCAGCGGTTGATGTCAATCCCCGATATCTCGATTACCTGATCGATGATCCCTCGGCCTGTGGCTTGTCTTTTAATTTTAATTGCCATATGTTTTATCTGTTCTTCCGGATCGTTAAATAATTGGAATTTCAAGATGCCCGGCGCGTTTGTCTATCGGCCGGTGACAACGGCTATGCCTCATCTTCTAAAAATTCTTCATTGATAAACTCATCGTCATAACTTTCGGCTGCCACTCCCGCGACAAACGGTACGACCTTCCGATAAACATTTTGCGGGCTTCGTTTCTTTCCGTTCACTCTCAACAAATCATCAATTTTGACATTGAAGAGCCGCTCATTCTCTTCCAGGTAGGGGAAAATGAGTTCCCAGTCTTTCTTGGAGAGCGGCAAAATCATCCCGCCGTTTAGCTGCTGGTCAACGAGGGTCTTGCCGGGATCCCGGACATAGATGGCCCCACCCGACGCCAATGAAAATATATTACTGCCCGGATACGGTTCATCCATCAGAAGGAGCCCGCCGTCGTCATCAAATCTGATGCCGTTCAGGACAACGAAACCGCCATCGTTATGGGGATCGCCGGCCATGAAAGACTCACCCAAAAAGTCGAGGCATGTCCCGTTGATGACCACTCGCGGCTTCCCGACTGAGTTGATCAATGGCCTCCCCGCTGCATTTCCCATGACATATATTGCTCCACCCTTGGCGCCGTAAAGAAATGTCTGACCGACGTCGCCGTAAATGACCAATTTCCCTCGTTTGATGATCTGACCCAACTGATCCTGGGCATTACCATGGACCGCAATCGTCAGGCCGTCGATGCCGGAAGCCAGATAGTCACCCGAGCTGCCGTAAACATCAATGGCGACATCGTCGGTTTCCGGCCCGAGGCCATTGCCGATGTATCGCTGGCCGATGCAGTCGAAGGATATAAACTGCCGCCAACCCTTCATGTAGGCATCCATCAAGAGAGACGCATCACTTTGATCACCTTCCGGGGGGAAACCAAAAGCGTCGATGACCAGGATTGATTCTTCCTGCTTCGGAGCCCGCAAGGCGCCGCGGCTGTCAAAGTCAATCAACCGGTAGCCATTGCCGGGAGTATCCAGGTCCTTGTCGAGGCGGGGCAACCCTTTAAAAAGCCTTGCAAGCTCGCCTCTCAGAATGTGCAGAAGATGGCTTCGCTTCTTCACACCTGTCGGATAATGGTAATCGTTGAGCATGGTCAATGCTTTGATCGCTATTTCGGTTGTATTCGAATTTTTGGCGCTGTCGGTTATCATGCGGCAGACGGCACGAATATCGTCGTAGCTCCAGGCGGCAATGTGGTCGCGGAGAAACTTGTACAGACCATTGGCATCGGTTTCTGCAAATCCCTTGATCTTCTGCTCGATGGCAGGTTTGATTTTATGCTGCAGATAGGTTTCCGACGCAAAATCGTAAGGCTCCGTACCCTTAGGCAGCGTAATGGGTTTGCCGAATTTATCGGTGCAGATCATCCGCATCCGCCCCGACTCGTCTCTCTTGAGGTTGAAAATGAAAGCGCCGCCGTCTGTATGACTTCCCCCGCGTGCATTCCAGTAGCGGTCGGCTACGGGACATATGCGGATGTCGTCCTTGGAGAGACTGAGAAGCGTAGCATCGATGGCCTGCTTCTCCGAAGCGATGAGCCCGACCTGAACCTCGCCGTCGCAAAAGGCGAAGACCTGGGGGCGAAGCATTGCTGTATCCGTAATACCCAAAAGCTGGAGTTGTTCATCGGCTACGTTGTTCCGGGCGATGATAAAGAACCAGGGCCCGTCCGGGGAACCATGAATATGAGTGGCCTGGATGGCCCGATAGAGCTCCTTTTTCGCTTCCGGAAGGCGATCGAAATCCAACTCGGACGTTGGCGCCAGAGCCTCGATGATGTGCTCGAGGGAATAGTGGTAAGTCCGGCTCAACAAGTCGAAAAGAAGGACCGAGACCTCTGTGTCCGTGAGAAATTGAGGCCGGATGTGGCGCTGCAGCAGGTGTTCGCATACGGAATGGTAGTTTGCAAAATCCCCGTTGTGGACAAGTGCGATATTAATGCCCGTAAAGGGATGGGCGCCGGCGGGATGCCAGACGCGGCCCTTGGTCGGAAAACGCTGGTGGGCAATCCAGACATGGGCCGAAAGGTCCCTGATCTTATAGTAGTCGACTATCGATTCGGCGAATCCGACCACTTTGAGAATCATGATGTTGCGGCCGTGTGACAGAACGAAGGCCCTTTTGTCACCTATTGCCGAATAAAATACCTGGTTCAGCTTGAAGCTGTTCTGATTTACATACTCATCTTCCGCTTCCCGGCGGTCGAGATCCTGAAGCTTATGCTCAAGGATAAAACGGTCAAGGACATCTTTTTTGACCCGGGCAAAATAGCGGCACACATCGGGAGGTTTCACCTCAAGACCCGGAATCGTTTTCCAGTCATCAACAGTATCGAGCATCCGGGATGCGACAACATCAAAATGGGGCTTAATAAAGCTTTCCTCCACAGCATCCTTGACGTCCGGCTCCAGAAAGGCGATGTGCAGCATATAATGGTCTTCCAGGATTTCCCGGCTGACGCCCATCTGCTCCGGAACGAACCCAACCGCGGCTATCCCGCCGCCTTTCCCGTTTCCCCGGTTGTGCATCTGCTTTGACGGCTCATAGATATGCTTGCCCGGAACCGGCTCAGTGCAGCAGAACCCGACAACGCCGCAGCCGCCTTCTTCTTCGCTTTTCCTGACAATTGCCGGTAGATCGAACTCGTCGATCAATTTCTTCTTTGAGTCTAAAATTAATTGTATTTGTTCGTTGTTCACGATTTGTTCCCCACAACATCATTGGTATAATCGAGATGCATCAAGAGATCGGAACGGCCCCTGAGCTCGGATACGCTTCTCAGGCCCAGGCGCTGAAGAATGCTGACCAGTTCTTTTCGCCACGCGTTGTACATATTGATGATTCTCTGGGCTGCCCATTCGAGTTCGACCTTTGGCGCCAGTTTCTTATCGGTTGTCGCGATGCAGCGAGGACATCCCCGTCCCGTCGAACAGCGCGAACACCTGACACATCCCAGGGCCACAAGTTCCGCCGTACCGATAACGACACCGTCAGCGCCCAGGGCAATGGCTTTGGCAACATCATAAGGGTTGCGGATGCCACCGCTTGCCACCAGGGTCACCTGCTCACGTGCGCCTTCATCCACGAGGAAGTTATGCACCTTGGAGATGGCATACTCGATGGGCATGGCGATATTCTTCTTGGCAATGTCCGGTGCGGCACCCGTTCCGCCATAACCGCCGTCCAGGTGAATGATATGCGTTCCTGCCGAATAGCTTCCCACGGCGACCATATCCACATCGTTCGGCGTAGATACTTTCGTCGAGATAAGCGCTCGCCGGTTGATGTGCTTGACCCAATCGATATGCTTCATATGGTCTTCAATAGAGTAGACACTGTGGAAAGGAAATGGTGAGAACAGAGGTATACCGATGACCGTCTCGCGCATCTTGGCGACCGCCGGCGTATTCTTATCTCCCAGGAGATGTCCGCCGAGGCCAGGTTTGGCCCCCTGGGCGTATTTGAATTCTATTATGGGGACGCGCTGAATCGTTTCTTCCCGGACACCGAAGAGGCCTGTGGCCACTTGCGTGATCATGTGATCATCGTAGGGCCGCATGCGTTCCATGTAACCGCCCTCACCAGTACAGGTGAAGGTGTTCCAGGCCACGGCCGCCCGGGCCTTTGAGAGCTGCGTCGTATTGCTGACGGAGCCGAAGGACATTCCTCCTCCGTACCATGGTACGTCGATCCTGATTTTGGCGCGACCGTCATTGCGGCGATTCAATTCCAGAGACGTATCGATTTCGTCTTTTTCCAGGACGACTGGGGGTTTTTCAGGAAACTTGAAGCGGATGCGGTCAAAACCGCCGCCTGAGTCGCCCATCTCGAATTCATACCCGTAATCCGCCGAAGGAGCTTCACCGTTTTCTGCCATTTTCCAGGTAGCGATAATCATTTCAGCAGGCCATCGGCAATCGCCCAAGACCTTCATCATGGGATTTTCCTGAATCCGCAGAGCGCCCTTGGGGCACGCCGTTATACAATAACATCCCTTTTCTTCGCATTTTGGCCCGAAGCAGAGATGGCTCTTGGGCTGGGCAAAATACTTATATCCGGGATTCTTGACATGGACGCCCTGGGGACAGATGGCCGCACATTTACCGCAGGTCGCACACTTTTCCTCATCCCTTAGAATGATATATTTTGAGATCTCGTTCCGGTATCTGGGCGGCGCAGGCTTTATGGTCCGTTCCTGATGGAATTGGGGCGTTCGAGTCTTCCGTGTCTTTTCCGGAATGATATCTTCAAGATTGCAATCTAGTTCCAAAAATTCTGCCAAAAGCTTCCTCCTCGAGTTGCTCAAAAAACATCGCCCGCCCCACGTCTCCCCGCAGACGCCGGGCGTCGCGCATACCCATGGCACCCATCAGTTCAATCAACTGGTCATGCCAGGCGCTGATTAAATTCGTCATCCTTCCCACACCGTAATCAAAACTAATCTCCTGAATTTTCGCGGGGCAGGCCGACCCTTCTTCGCATCGGTGACACAGGTGGCATTCCAGGCCCACGAGCAGTGGGATTTCAATTGAAACCAGGTCGGCGCCGCAGAGAACACCTTTTGCCAGATGTTCCGGGAGGGCGATACCGCCGCCGGCGATAAGGGTGACATTGTCTCTCTTTCCGTTTTCAATCAGGGCCTTGTGAACCTGCCGGATCATATCTTTGATAAACAGAGGGTTCTCCGTTCCGATCTGCCGGCCGTTCGTGTCGGCCACGATGTGAATAACCGCTACGTCTCCACCTGCAATCTCGATGGCCCGCTTCAGCCCGTCGGCTGTCAGATTCAATCGCACGGAAACGATAATGCCGGGATGAATCTGCTTCAATTCCTTGATGCGGTCCATAACGTCCACGCCATCCTCAACTTCTGCAAGGGATGTCCTTCTCAGTATTTCCGCCGGAACCATCTTGGCGCCGGAGGCGAAATAGAAGGCCATATGGGGCAGGTACTTTTCTGCATCCTTTTCGAAGAGGCTCCATTTCTCCGCATCCATAACAGCGATAAGGCCGGTCTTCACGGCAGTTTCGACGATTATGGCATCGAGCTTCGGCAGGGCATACTTCTCCGGCATCCGGTCAATGATCATGGGCATGGGGGTGGAAAGTATGGGCGCCATCCCGGAGGTCACGTCGTCCCCTTTCATCACGAGTAAAGAGGGCTTCTGTCCTATATCAACGGATGTACTGATGTACTCGCGTCCGTGAATACCGTCGCGGGTCGGCCGCACGATTTCCGACATATCGGTCCATATGGAATCGAAGCCTTCGCCGCTGAATTTTCCGCGGTACCCCGCTCCGGAAACGGGAATCTTGGCGGTCTCCGCTTGAGCCCAGGTTGTCTGAATGATCTCCGGCGTCCAGTAGCTGTTCCCGAGCTTTTCATATTCGGGATTGATGGACAGGCACAGGAGATTCTTCGTGCAATCCTGGACACAGGAAAAGCAGCCCATGCAGTCGAAGAAAAGGGCGTCTACGCTTTCAAGATTTCGAATATATTTAATCTCATCCCGGTGCCGGTCGTAAACGCAAGCCTTCTTGACACAATTATGGCATCTGGCACAGTCTTCGCGCCAATCAACGACACCGTACTTGCCAATGCGGGGGCGTCTGGGCGGGATGGGTTTTGTTGTAATGTGATATTTTTCTGGCATACGATCAGTTCTCCACTGCCTTGCTAGCTTTTACCGGACAGTCCGGAGGCCGATAGAATTGCCGGCAGTGTTTCTTCTTTCCCGCCCGAAAGCAGGTGTATACCGCGCAGGCCATTCATATTTTTAAGTTTGTTAATTATTTCGACACAAATAGCCAAACCCTCTTTCTTTTGAGCGTCTTTATCACCGGCAGATTTCAATCTTTCCATGACAGGGAGTGGAATTTGGAACTCCGTATACTTTTTCATAAGAGTTTCCGCTTCTTCGACGCTCTCCAAGGGGAAAACCCCGGCCAATATCGCCGTCTTATCGGTTATACCGGCTTGACGCGCCGCATCGAGCCAAAGCCCGAATTCCTCGATATTAAAGACGGCATGGGTCTGGATAAATTCCGCTCCGGCCTCGACCTTCTGCATGAGCCTGATTATACCCAAATCCATGGGCCTCAGGTTGGGTTTGGCGACGGCTCCGGCGATCACCGGAAAAGATCCGCTTATCTTTTCGCCATTCAAGAGCTCTCCCTGATCGCGCATCTTTTTTACGAGGCTGATCAGCTGCGTGGAATCGAGATCATAGACATTCGCCGACTCGAGGCTATCCGTCAAAGTCTGGTGATAACCTGAAAGGCAAAGGACATTTCGAATTCCCAAAGCTGCCGCACCCAACAGGTCGGATTGGATGGCGATGCGGTTTCTGTCGCGGGTGACCACCTGGTAGATGGGTTCAATTCCTGACTGGGCAAGGATAATCGATGACGCCAAGCTGGACATGACAACGCCGAAAGGGTTATCAGCAACATTGATTGCCGCCGGAACTCCCCCCAGCGCCTGCAGCGCCGCCTTGATCGCCGTTCCCTCCGTTTCTGCCGTTGGGAGGTATTCAGCCGTAACGACGAACGTTTTGCTCTTCAACTGATCATGAAATGTGTTTTTGTTTTTCACTATGCTCACCGAACCGTTATTTTTTACCCATATCAGGGCAGGGATACAGGCTGTTGAAAAACGTCCATATGCTGCGTTGCGCCGCAAGCTTCATCAATCAACGTACTTCTATGTACGCTGTCCCCCGCTGGCGGGGGTGCAGGGGGTGGTTGCCTCAGCTTTTGCGCGCCTTGCATCTGGGCATTTTTGAACAGCCTTACAAAATTCATATTTCAACAACCTGCTACAAGCTGCGGATTTTCTCATGAAGCGCCGACAACTTGTCAACAATTCCTTCAATTCCTTTGCCGTTCATCTGCAGAACGGTTATACGGTCATTACCCAATCCCGCTTCTTCGAGAAGGCGATTGGCCTCTTCCACTCTTTTAGGCGCCCGCAAGTTGCCTTCCAGGTAATGGCATTCGTTTTTGGGGCACGTAACTAAGGCGAGACCGTCTGCTCCCGTCTCGAATGCTTTCAATAGATAGAGGAGGTCAGCTTTACCGGAGCAGGGCAGGCTGATGATCGTGTGTTCAATGCCTTCCTGCCTGCGTGATATCTGATCAAATTCGGTTTCATCGAAACAGTTTGAACAATAAAAGATATATAATTTCTTATTATTAGCAGTAACGGTCATTTCTCCGCCTTTCCATTCTTCTTAGGAAAGATTCTATACTTTCATACCGGCGCAAATCTCGGAAAATGGCGCCAGCGTCTGATAATCCATGACGGTAGACATAGCGTGATTCTCTGCTTCGATACCCATTTCCTGGACGTAGGCGACAGGGTTTAAGCCGCCGGTGAGAATCATGCCAACTTTATTCGAATCGACGGGTGTCTGGCAGACGGATTCTCCCATGTCGCTGATAGACTGAACACCATAGATATTAGCCTTCTGAAGCTCAACAAGAAGCTTTTTAACAAGGTCAAGACTAGGTGCGGGAATTTCCCGGAAATTCGCCAATATATTACCTTCTCCCTTAGCCGCTTTCACTACCGAGGTCATCTTCCCCCGAATAAACATTTCCGACGGGTCAAGGGATGAGCCGGAATAGTAAACCAATTCCACGAACCGTAAAGGGGTACCCTGTTGTATTTGCAGGATGCCGCCAAACTTGGAGTCCATTGGGACGCCGTTCTTAAGCAGGAAGCCGTTGATCACGATGCTGCAGACCGTGGCAATACCGACCTTACCCCGCGGAACGAGCACATCGCCCAATAACTCCCCTTGACGAGCCAAACCGATCAGGTTGCTGACGCACAGGCCCGCTTCAAAAGCCGGTTTAATCGAATCCAGGACTTCTTTTATCCGGACCTCGGGAAACAGGGAGATATTTACCGGGATATTGCCTCGCAGCGTGCGGGGGTCCAAGGTGGTCTTGAAGGCAAGGACCTCTATCTTCGAGATGACAAAACCGATCTTGTCCCGGACGCGGGCATGGACTAACTCTTCCGTCCCCAGTCTCGTTATCAGTCGGCCTTCCGTTTTGCCGACTAACTCCGTCAGCCCGCGCTCATCCATGAATTGCAGATGATAGCGAACCGATCTCTCACTCAGGGATACGCCGTAATCATGCAATTGATTGGCAATCTGGCGGGCTCCAGTAGGCTCTGAATGACCGCTCAGAATTCTCAGGATAAGATTTGTTTTTCTTTCAATATCTTCAGGTAAAAAAGTCGTTTTCGTTTTCATAACCAGCAACCGGCAACCTATTGCCGGTTTGGCTAACATGAACGATTCCGTATTGTCAATAACAATTTTATTGTGATTATTTATTATGATTCAAAACAGTATTTGTTTGTATTATCCGGAGGTGCAATGGGATATTCACCGTTGTAACAGGCCAGGCAAACCTCGTGCATCTTCATGCCCGTGGCTTCTACCATGCCCTCCAGAGAGAGATAGTACAGAGAATCCAGGCCGACAAATTCGGCAATTTTATCCACTTCTCCTTTTTGGGCGGCAATGAGTTCCCCTTTTGACGAAAAATCTATGCCGTAGGGGCAGGGATGGCGAGTCGGCGGGCAACTGATAACCATATGGATTTCCTTTGCGCCGTTTTCCCTCAGGTTCCGCACCCGGTTGCGGCTCGTTGTGCCACGGATGATGGAATCTTCGACGATGGTAATCTTTTTGCCTTCCAGCAGCGGTTTTACGGGATTTAGCTTGACCCGGACACCGAAGTCCCTGACCGGTTGAGTCGGCTGGATGAAGGTTCTGCCGACATAATGGTTCCGGATCATACCCATTTCGAAAGGTATGCCGCTTTTTTCCGCATAGCCCAGGGCGGCATAATTCCCCGAGTCGGGAAAAGGCATGACAAGGTCTACATCGGGGCAATATTCTTCGGCAAGACGGCGCCCCAGGCGCTTCCGGCACAGATAGACGTTCTGTCCGAACACCTGGCTGTCGGGCCGGGCAAAATAGATAAGTTCGAATATACAGTGGGCGTGCTTGACGACCGGAAAGGGCATGAGGCTTTTCACGCCTTTTTCGTCAATGATGATGATTTCGCCGGCCTTGATATCCCGGACGTAGGTTGCTCCCACAAGATCGAAGGCGCATGTTTCTGATGCAACCACCCACCCTCCATCAATCTTGCCGAGACAAAGGGGGCGGAAACCGCGGGGATCCCGGGCGGCAATAATCTTGTGCCGCGTCATCATGACCAGGCTGTAAGCCCCCTCAACCTGGGAAAATGCCTTGACAAGAGCCCCTTCCAGGCCGTCTTTCACATGGGGGGCCATGAGATGAATAAATACTTCCGTATCCATCGTTGATTGGAAGATGGATCCCCGGTCCTCCAAAGCGGAGCGCAAGGTCTGGGTATTGGTCAGATTGCCGTTGTGGCCGATCGCGTAATACTCATCGGCATGATGGGCTAAAAATGGCTGGGCGTTTGCCAGTGTGGAGGATCCCGTGGTTGAGTAGCGAACATGACCGATGGCAAGGTATCCCTTTAATTTCGAAAGATTGTCCTCGCGAAAGACCTCGGAAGCAAGTCCCATGCCCCTGTGGTCGAAGATATCGCATCCGTCGGATGACACGATGCCGGCACTCTCCTGTCCCCGGTGCTGAAGGGCAAACAGACCGAAAAAGGAAACGCGGGCCGCTTCCGGGTGACCATAGACGGCAAAAACCCCGCATTCGTGGCGGGGGATAGAGTCATTGGGCATTAAACATTCGACATCAGACATCAGTTCACCTTATTCTATTTTGTATGATATTCCTGCAAAGGGCAAACCTGCCAGTCCTCTGCCTTCATAGATGCAATCGCTTCGCTGAGAGCCCTGGCTCCCGCAATAGTCGTCGTGTAGGGCACGTTGTAAACCAGAGCACCCCGCCGGATATTATATCCGTCATAAGAGGATTTCCGACCGACGCTCGTATTGATCATTAACTGGATTTCGCCGTTCTTGATGTAGTCCACCACATGCGGACGCCCTTCCGTCAGCTTGAAGATAGGCTTGATTTCCACACCGTGTTCATTAAGATACGCCGCCGTTCCACGCGTGCCTACCAGTTTGAATCCTAACTCCCTGAATATCTTTGCAATAGGCAATATCTTTTCCCGATGGGTTTTGTGTACGCTGATGTAGACCTGCCCTTTCAGGGGCAGGCGGAAGCCGGCGGCCATCTGGGCCTTGGCGAAAGCCAGGCCGAAGGAACGATCAATGCCCATGACCTCGCCTGTCGATTTCATTTCCGGTCCAAGGAGGACATCGACATTGGGGAAGCGGCTAAAGGGGAAGACGGCCTCCTTGACGGCGATGTGGCCGTGGTGAACTGTTTGCGTGAAGCCTAACTCCTGAAGCGACTTTCCCATCATCACTTTTGTCGCCAGTTTGGCTAGGGGGACACCGATGGCTTTGCTTACGAAAGGAACGGTGCGCGATGCCCGGGGATTGACTTCAAGCAGATAAAGGTCATTCCCTTTGATGGCATACTGGATGTTCATAAGACCGACGACCCCCAATTCTGCGGCGATCATCTTGGTCTGTTTTTCGATCAGGGCAAGCATTTCCAAGGAGAGGGTCATCGGCGGAAGGATACAGGCGCTGTCTCCCGAATGAATACCCGCTTCTTCAATATGCTCCATAATACCGGCAACCACAGTTTCTCTGCCGTCACTGATGGCGTCTACATCAACTTCGATGGCGTCTTCGAGAAACTGGTCGATCAGGATGGGATGCCCCGGTGACACATGAACGGCCCGATCCATGAATTGGAGGAGCGTATCGCTATCGTACACGATTTCCATTGCACGCCCGCCCAGGACATAGGAGGGGCGCACCACAACAGGATAGCCGATCCGCTCCGCAACTACGACGGCCTCTTTGGCGGTCATGGCCGTGTCGTTATCGGGCTGCTTCAGGTGAAGCAGGTCAACGATCTCTTGAAACCGTTTACGGTCTTCGGCTCGATCGATGGCGTCGGGTGATGTCCCCAGGATCTTAGCCCCCGCCGCTTCCAGTCCTTTGGCCAGATTAAGGGGCGTCTGGCCGCCGAATTGAACGATAACGCCCAGGGGATTCTCCCTCTTCAGGATATGAAGGACGTCTTCCAGGGTCAGGGGCTCGAAAAAGAGTTTGTCCGACGTATCATAATCGGTGCTGACCGTTTCGGGATTGGAATTGACCATAATACTTTCAATGCCTTCTTCACGTAAGGCGAAAGAGGCATGAACGCAGCAATAATCGAATTCAATACCCTGACCGATCCGATTGGGGCCGCCGCCCAGGATAACCACCTTGGGTCGCGATGACGGACGTGCTTCGTCTTCCGTCTCGTATGTTGAATAATAATAGGGCGTGTAGGCCTCGAACTCGGCAGCGCAGGTATCCACCAGCTTATAAACAGGCAGGATATTATGGTCATATCGCAACTTGCGAATCGAAATTTCGTCCGTTTTCCATATCTCGGCCAGCCGCCGGTCCGCGAAACCGAGGGCCTTCGCCTCACGAAGGACATCCGGCGTTGGAGCAAGGGAAAGGAGTTTCCTCTCCGCATCGACTATCTCTTTGAGATGGTGAAGGAACCAGCGATCGATTTTTGTCATTTCGAAGACATCATCAATGGAAAGCCCATGGTAAAGGGCGGAGGCGACATAGAACAGACGCAATGAATTTGGCGTCAGCAGCTTTGGACCCAGAAAATCCAGGCTGCCGGTCACGTCGCCCGGAAGTTTCTCCAGGAGGCTGAAACGGCCGATTTCCAGAGATCGAATGGCCTTCTGAAGGGATTCCTTGAAGGTCCGCCCGATGGCCATGGTTTCCCCCACGGATTTCATGGACGTTGTCAGGAAATCTTCCGTTTCGGGAAACTTTTCGAAGGTCCAGCGGGGGATCTTGGTGACGACATAATCAATCGTAGGTTCAAAGGAGGCCATGGTCTCCCTCGTGATATCGTTGGGAATTTCATCCAGCGTATAACCGACGGCAAGCAATGCGGCGATCTTGGCAATAGGAAAACCGGTCGCTTTGGAGGCCAGGGCCGACGATCGCGAAACACGGGGATTCATTTCGATGACGATCATCTCGCCCGTTTCGGGATGAATGGCAAACTGGCAATTGGACCCGCCCGTTTCAACTCCGATTTCCCGCATGATCGCGATGGCCGCATCGCGCATGGCCTGGTATTCCCGGTCGGTCAGGGTCTGGGCGGGAGCGACGGTGATGGATTCTCCCGTGTGGATGCCCATGGGGTCCATATTTTCGATTGAGCATATAATAACAACGTTGTCGGCCTTGTCGCGCATGACCTCCAGTTCATATTCCTTCCAGCCGAGAGCCGACTGTTCGAGCATGATTTCATGAATCATGCTGGCATCGAGACCCGATTTGGCGATTTCCGTCAATTCTTCACGGTTGTAGGCCACACCGCTTCCCGTACCGCCCAAAGTAAAGGAGGGCCGTATGATGATGGGAAATCCGATATCGGCCGCAATCCGATAGACGTCCTCCATCGACCTGGCAAAACCGCTTCGTGGAACCTTCAAGCCGATATGGTCCATGGCGTCGCGGAACTTTTCCCGGTCTTCGGCCTTGTGGATAACGTCAATGGAGGCGCCGATCATCTCTACGCCGTATTTCTCAAGGATTCCCTGCTCCGCCACGGCAACAGCCGTGTTGAGGCCTGTCTGGCCTCCGAGGGTCGGCAGGAGCGCATCGGGACGCTCTTTGACAATGATCTTGGCTACGGCCTCCGGTGTGATGGGCTCTATGTATGTTCGATCGGCCGTTTCGGGGTCCGTCATGATGGTGGCCGGGTTGCTGTTGATGAGGATGACTTCATAGCCTTCCTCTTTCAGGGCCTTGCAGGCCTGAGTCCCCGAATAGTCGAATTCACAGGCCTGGCTGATGATGATGGGGCCGGAGCCGATGATTAATATTTTCTTAATATCCGTTCGTTTGGGCATATTACTCCCATTCAATGGTACTGGGTGGTTTGGAGCTGATATCGTAAACCACCCGGTTGACACCCCGAACCTCATTGATGATCCGGTTTGATATCCGGCCCAGAAGATCGTGGGGAAGCTTTGCCCAATCCGCCGTCATGGCGTCGTCGCTCGTCACTGCCCGGATGGCGAGAATATGCTCGTATGTACGCTGGTCTCCCATGATGCCGACACTCTTCAAGGGTAGAAGGACGGCAAAGGATTGCCACAGTTTTCTATAAAGTTTCGCGGCCCGGATCTCCTCCATGAGGATCACATCGGCCTTGCGAAGGATATCGAGCCGCTTTTTCGTAACATAGCCGATGATGCGGATCGCCAAACCCGGTCCGGGAAAGGGTTGCCGCCAGATCATTTCATCGGGTATTCCCAACTCCTTGCCGAGAAGCCGAACTTCGTCTTTGAATAAGTGCTTGAGGGGCTCCACAAGTTTGAGGTTCATTCTCTTCGGTAATCCGCCCACGTTATGGTGGGATTTTATGACGGCACTGGGGCCGCCGAATGCCGAGCGGGATTCGATAATGTCCGGATAGAGGGTCCCCTGGCCCAGAAAAGCTACGCCCTTAATGCCCTTTGCTTCCTTTTCAAAGATCTCGATGAAGGTCCGGCCGATGATCTTTCTCTTTTTTTCCGGGTCTTCCACACCTTTGAGCCGGCTGAGAAAAATTCCGCCGGCCCGGGCAAAACGGAGGTTAATCTTGAAATGACGCTTATAGACATCCAGAACCTTTTGGGCCTCGCCTTCCCTCAGAACGCCGTTATCGACAAAGACGCAGGTCAATTGATTGCCGATGGCCCGATGGAGGAGAACGGCGGCCACGGATGAGTCCACACCGCCGCTGAGACCCAGGAGGACCTTGCCTTCACCCACTTGGTCTCGAATCTCGGCAATTGTTTCCTTGGCAAAGGACTTCATTGTCCATGATTTATCGCACCGGCAGATGGCAAAGAGGAAATTTTCCAGCATCTTCTTCCCCTCCGGCGTATGGACGACTTCCGGATGGAATTGCAGGCCGAAATGACGTCTTTTCACATCTTCCGCCGCGGCGATACTTGTGTTCGCCGTAGAGGCCGTTACCCGGAAACCTTTCGGCAGCTTGCCGATCTTGTCGCCATGGCTCATCCAGCATTTGGTGTGTTTGTTCACACCGGAGAATATGCCTTCCGACTTTTTTATGATTAGTTCGGCAAATCCGTATTCCCGTTTCTCTGCTGCGATAACCTCTCCCCCCAGAGCGCTGACCATGAATTGAAGGCCGTAACAGATACCGAGGACCGGGATGCCCAGTTCGAAAATGCCCGTGTCCACTTTAGGACTGTTCTTTTCGTAAATGCTGGCCGGCCCTCCGGACAGGATGATGCCTTCGGGTTTAAGTTCCCGGACCTTTGCCAGGTCAATATCCGGCGGTTCGATCTGGCAGTAGACATGATGCTCCCGGACCCGCCGGGCAATCAGCTGATTGTATTGGGAACCAAAATCAATAATGATAATCATGATTTATTGGCCTCCATGAGCTTCACGAAATGGTCAAACAGGTAGGCGGAATCGTGGGGCCCCGGCGCGGCCTCCGGATGATACTGGACACTGAAGACCTTGATGTCGGGATAATTCAACCCTTCCGACGTGCAATCGTTCAGGTTTTCATGAGTCGCCTTCCGGTAGCAGGACAGCGATTCAGGGACAACGACAAAGCCATGATTCTGGGATGTAATTTCAATTCGGCCGGAGATAATATTCTTGACGGGCTGATTGATGCCGTGATGGCCGAATTTAAGTTTTTCCGTTTTTCCTCCCATAGCTTGACCGAGGATCTGATGCCCAAGGCAAATGCCGAAGATAGGGACCTTCCCCAGCAGGAAACGGGCGGTATCGACAATATATGGGAGGGCGGCAGGGTCTCCCGGACCGTTGGAAAGCAGGACGCCGTCAGGATGCCGGGCCATGATTTCTTCTCCCGATGCCGTAGCCGGGAATACGGTCACCGCGCAACCTCTTTCTTCGAGCATCCTCAAAATATTATATTTGACGCCGCAATCGACGACGGCTACCTGGAATCTTGCCTGACTATCTATTGCAACGCTTCCGGAAGATGGTTTACCATCCTTCCAAAGATAAGGTGCCCGGCAGGAAACCTCCTTGACGAGGTCCCGGCCCACGAGACCGGGATAGGCCCGGACGCGTTCCAGAAGCGTTTCCTCATCAAACGTTTCCGTGGAAATAATGCCCCGCATGGATCCGGATAGACGCAAACGCCTGGTTAGAGCCCTGGTGTCGATGCCTTCCACGCCGATCTTGCCGCAGGATTCCAGAAATTCTTTTAACGATTGACGTGAGCGCCAGTTGCTGGGGCAGGGGTGGTATTCCTTGACCACAAATCCTTCCAGGTGAATGCCTGCTGATTCCATGTCATCGGGATTTATTCCGTAGTTCCCCACGAGAGGATAGGTCATGGTGACTATCTGGCCCTTATAGGACGGGTCTGTGATGACCTCCTGATAGCCTGTCATACCCGTATTGAAGACAACCTCTCCCATCGTCTCGCCGCTTCCGGCAAAAACGGAACCCGGAAAGACGCTTCCGTCTTCCAAGACAAGAATAGCTGGTGGCTGCTGCCGCAGGAGCGACATAATTACTCCTTATAACTCCTTATAACTCCTTGCACTTTAAAAGTGATATTATTAGCACGAAGGCGAGAAGGCGGAAGCACGAATCCGTGCCTCCGCATTTCCCGCCCCCTCATAACGCATTCATCTTCAATTGTCTACCTTATTTAAACTGTAGGCAGACATCCGGCAACAGGTAATGATTATCAACTGATAAAGAGCATCTCCCAGAATTTCGGCATCGGCCACAGGTCATCATCCACCAGCCCTTCCAGTTCATCGACATATTCACGAAGCTCATTCATCTTCGTTTTTACCTTACTGCAGAGCATTTCCGCTTTCTTCTGCTCGTCATGGATGGACGAAGTTGCGGCAACTTTGGCGAGAATATCATTATTGGTCGCATAGGTTTTATTGACCAACTCAATGACTTTCTTTAAAAGTTCCTGCTGGGCGGAAAGATCGGCCGACTTGCCCAAGGCTTCCTTGGTGTCGATAATTGTTTTCGCAAGCGCCGCCTGATAGGCCGTCGCCGCCGGTATAATCTGATTCACACAGATATTGTTAAGGCATTTGACCTCGATCTCCAGGTCCTTGATGTATTTTTCCAGGCGGATCAGATAGCGTGATTTCAGTTCGACATTGGACAGGACCTGGTATTTATCAAACATCTCCAATGCTTTCGGTGTAACCAGTGCCTTTAGAGCGATCGGTGTGGTCTTGTCATTCGGAAGGCCTCTTTTTTTCGCTTCCTTCTCCCATTCTTCAGTGTAATTGTCGCCGTTATAAAGGACCCCCTTGATCTCTTTGATTTCTTTCTTCAGCACGGTAAATACGGCCTGGTTTATGTTCTTTGAGCTTTGGGCCTTGATCTTCTCTGCCAGATTGTCGAGGCTTTCAGCGACAATCGTGTTAAGGACCGCTGCCGGGAAGGAAATCGACTGGGCTGAACCAACAGTCCGGAATTCAAATTTGTTCCCCGTAAACGCAAAGGGCGATGTCCGGTTCCGGTCTGTGGTATCTTTGCCGACGATGGGCAATGAGGAAATACCGAGGTCGATGATCTCATTGTCCGTGGCCTTCGTGACTGTGCCTTTTTCGATGTTGTCCAGTATCTTGGTCAGCTGGTCGCCGAGGAAGACGGAGATGATGGCCGGCGGCGCCTCGTTGGCGCCAAGGCGGTGATCGTTGGCGTATGACCCTACGGCGGCGCGCAGGATATCGGCATGCTTGTAAACTGCACGGACGGTGGCGATCAGGAAAACCAGGAACTGAATATTGTCATGGGGAGTTTTGCCGGGATTCAGCAGGTTATTACCCTTGTCGTCTGATAATGACCAGTTTAAGTGTTTTCCGGAACCGTTGATCCCCGCAAAGGGTTTTTCATGGAGCAGTAAGGCGAGGCTGTGTTTTTTCGCCACCGATTGCATCGTATCCATTACCAGCTGGTTGTGATCAACGGCCAGGTTGGCTTCCTCGAATACCGGTGCGAGCTCGAACTGGCTGGGCGCCACTTCATTGTGCCTGGTCTTGGCCGGAACTCCCAGCTTGAAGAGTTCTTCTTCCATATCGTGCATGTACGACGAAATTCTCTCCTTGATGCTGCCGAAATACTGATCTTCCAACTCCTGCCCTTTTGCCGGGGCGGCGCCAACGACGGTACGGCCGCCGAGGACGAGATCCTGGCGTTTGTAGAAATAGTCCTGATCGATCAGGAAGTATTCCTGTTCCGGTCCCAATGTGGAATAGACTCGTTTGATGTCCTTTTTGCCGAGAACATTCAATATGTTTACGGCGCTTTTGCTGACGGCCTTGTTCGACCGGAGCAGAGGGGTCTTTTTGTCGAGGGCTTCACCGGTGTATGAGATGAAGGCGGTTGGAATGCACAGGGTTGTCGAGATACCATTTCTCCGGATGAAGGCGGGTGAAGATATATCCCATGCCGTATATCCGCGGGCTTCGAAGGTGGAGCGGATTCCGCCGCTCGGGAAACTGGAGGCATCGGGTTCTCCCTGAACCAATTGTTTACCTGAGAATCGTTCAATGACTTCATCGACGCTGATCGGGTCGATGAATGCATCGTGTTTCTCCGCCGTTGCTCCCGTCATGGGCTGGAACCAATGGGCAAAATGGGTCGCCCCTTTCGCAAGCGCCCATTCTTTCATGGCATGAGCCACAATATTGGCGGTTTCGAGATCAAGGACACAGCTGTCGTTGATGGCTTCGACAATTTTCTTGTAAACATCCCGGGGCAGTTTGGTCCTCATGGTCTTCAGGTTAAAGGTGTCTTCGCCATAATACTCCGATATGGCAACAAACTTTTCCTTCTCGATCACGTAACTTCTCTCTGATGCAATTGTCGGACAGGTTTTTTTCATATTTCCTCCATATATTTTTAGTAATGCTATCTCATTCCAATGGAATGTTTTCCTTCAATTCCCAAATGCCGCAGGGGCAAGCCGCGGCGCAAAATCCGCAACCGATGCAGCGCTCTCCATCCACAACATACTCATAGGCATCTCCCGCCAACGTGCGCCGGGAAATGGCATTCTGCGGACAAAGCGTCTCGCACAGTCCGCAGTCCCGGCAGGCTCCGCAGGAGGCGCATTGGTTCGAACATGTTTTCAGGTCTCCCGCAGGGTTTATACGGGGATCGTAATATTCCAGATGAATCCGGGCCGGTTCGATGGCCGGAAGGTTATCATAGGCGTCCTGGCGGCCTCGCAGGATATCATCAATCGTCCGGGCGGCAATCCTTCCGGCGCCGATAGCCTCTGTCAGAAGCCCCGGGCGCACGGCGTCGCCGATGGCGAAAATCTGGGGATCGCTCGTTTGGTAATGCTCATCGACGGCGATGTATCCTTTGTTAAGGGCGATGTCTTCCGGAAGAAAGGGCAAATCCGGGGCATCACCGATGGCCATGATGACCGTATCGGCGGGAAGCAATTCTCCATCAGTCAACGCCACGCCTTTTTCCGTTATGGCCTTGACAAATTTCGGCCAGAGAAATTTTGCCCCCACGGCCTCGGCGTGCTTACGTTCCACACCAAAGGAGGCCGGTTCCTGAATGTCGATTAGAGTAATCCCGTCAGCGCCCAGCCGTGCGGCTTCAGCAGCGGCATCACAGCCCACGTTGCCGGCGCCGATGATGACTACCTTCTTGCCGACCTTAGTCTGATTCGCTTTGCTCAACCGGAGAAAATCCAGGGCGGCCATGGCCATTTCCTGGCCGGGCACGGGAATTCTACGAGGTTTTTGCGCCCCTGCTGCAAGAATTACAATATCATGCTTTCCGGCGATCTTTTGAAACTCCTTTTTTGTGAGGGGTTTCTTTAAGTGCACCTGACTGATCTGATCCTGTATCCGGGTCAGTTCATGGCCCACAACCTCATCGGGGATGCGGCTCCTGGGGATCGTGGCCGTAATCTTTCCGCCAAGACGCTCTTCCGCTTCGTAGACAACTGGCTTATGTCCCATCATCCATAATTGCCAAGCGGCCGACAGGCCTGCCGGACCGCCGCCGATAATGGCGATCGTCTTCCCCGAGTCCGGGGCCGGCGTCGGCAGTTTTGCCGACAGGGAGGCTTTTCCGAGACCAGCAACATCCAGGGTCGGCATTTGCACCGTCTGACGCGAGCAATTCGCCATGCAGAGGTTTGGGCACAGATAACCGCAAATTGTAGCCGGAAAGGGAGTATAGGTCAAGGCCAGGTCCACGGCTTCATCCATCTTCCCCTGGCGTATCAGGCTCCAGCGTTTTTGAACGGGAATACCCGTCGGGCAGGAAGCCTGGCAGGGGGGTAAATGCTGTTCATTTTCCCAGAAGGGAAGAAAACGGCGCAAATCGCCTGACGGAACCATATCTATGGCGCCCCGGGGAATATCCGTCAGATCGCCTATGAGACCGCTTTTCCCCAATTCCTGTTCCCATACTGTTTCGCGAAACTGATGGAGACTCAGGGTAGTCCTACCCGCCTTCTCGTAGGGTTTGCGCGCCGTAAGGATCTGCCAGGCGGAGCGGTCGGCCGTAAGGACGGCATATAATTCCGTCCTTCCGACGGCCTTGAGGAACGTCGCCATATTATCCTTCAGCCATTTCCAATCGGTATCATCGAGCAGGGCCAGTTTGGCGTCTTCTTCACTGAAGCCTGAATGAGATCCCCGGAAGAAAATTTTGCCGCTTACCATACCGACACACGGGCGGTAGCCCATGATGTTTTCGATTCGCGGGGTGTCGTGGCCGCAAACGACGGCAATGCCGCCGGCCATGAATTCGGCAAAGGAGTCACCCACGCTGCCCAGGACCCAAAGTTCCGGAGGGGCAAAGCGGGGGTTCTGCTTCGTCATGGTCATGCCCCGGGCTCCGATATCCCCGGCAATGTATATCTTCCCCTGGGCCATAGCATTAGCGACACCGTTTGTGGCGTGACCGCGAATGATAAGCTGAGCGCCGGCATTAAGCCAGCCCACATCGTCGGAGCAGGGGCCAAAGACATCGATGGTGGTATTGGGAAGTCCCATGGATCCAATGCGTTGCCCCGCTGATCCGAGGACGCGGATCAGCACTTCTTCTTTGCCCGACCTCCAGAGGCGGCCTCCGATACCATGTTGCCCGTTGGCATGAATCTCTATACAGCGATGGCCTTTCCGGACCGCCTCCTGAATGGAGGCTTCCAGAGCCCGGGAATCCACCCTGGCGCCGTCTTTCATCCCCGGGATGATAATGGTTGGTTTATATGACATGGGGAATTCTCCCGTTATAAAACATAGCGTATCTGAAGCCTTTCTGCGGCAGCGCTGTCGGCTATACCCAGGGCGTCGGACATGCCGATCGGCAAAGAGGTTGATCGACCGAGAGGCGCCACAATCTTTTTCAATTCCGTATCGAAGCTAAGATAGACATCAACCAGGCGCTGGGCTACCTGCTCCGGATCCAGGCGCCGGTAAAGCCTGGCATCCTGAGATGTAATGCCTTTGGGACACAGACCGATATTGCATACGTTGCAGCGGTCGTTCTCGGAACCAAGGCACCCCGCCGCCGCCTGCATGATATATTTGCCGATCTGAACACCGCTGGCGCCAAGCATGATCAGGGCGGCGGCGTTGGCCGCCAGATTGCCGTTTTTACCGATGCCGCCGCCGGCGAACAAGGGAATCTCGTTTTGCTTGCCGAGTTTGACCAGAGTCAAATAGGCATCGCGAATGTTACTGGCAATGGGATGCCCCATAGAATTCATGGAAACATTATAAGCCGCGCCCGTGCCGCCGTCCTCACCGTCGATGGCAAGCCCCGCCGCATAGGGGTTTCTCGTCAGGTTATTCAACACGGCAAGCGACGTACTCGTAGCGGAAATCTTGGGGTAAACGGGCACCCGAAAGCCCCAGGCCATGGACATGGACTGGATCATCTTCGCCACTGACTCTTCAATGGAATACTGCGTCTGGTGAGTCGGCGGGCTGGGAAGATTTACTCCTTGCGGTACGCCGCGGATGGCGGCGATCAGCTTGTTGACCTTGTACCACATGAGAAGCCCGCCGTCACCGGGCTTCGCCCCCTGGCCATATTTGATCTCAATGGCGCAGGGATCCTCCTTCATGTCCGGCAGGGCATGAATAATTTCATCCCATCCGAAGTAACCGCTTGCAATCTGGAGGATAACGTACTTCAGGAATCGAGACCGGAGCAGCCGCGGCGGACACCCGCCTTCGCCTGTAGACACACGCACCGGCATCCCTTTCTCCTCATTCAGGTAGGCGACGCCCATCTGAATGCCCTCCCACATGTTCGGCGACAGGGCGCCGAAGGACATACCGCCAATGATGAGCGGGTAGATTTCCCTTACAGGCGGAACCCAGCCGTTGTCGTTCATGGTTTTTGCCAGATCTTCCGCCGGAAGAACTCTGCCCAGAAGGGTGCGAAGCTCAAAATCGTGGCGGCCCGCATCAAGAGCCGGGTCCGTGAGCATGGAGATGCGGATGAACTTGATTTCATCCAGGACACTGCGGGGATCGTTCCGCCTCCCGCCCCGGCGACGGGGTACACCGCCCTGATTGATATGAAAACGGAGTTTGTCGACCTCAGTGTTCCGGAGGGGTTGAATGCACCGGTTCGGGCAAACGAGGTCGCACATGCCGCAGCCGATGCAGGCATGCGCCGGATCGGTGCGCTGGTCTATACCATGATAGACCGTGAAAGCATTGCTCGGTTTCTCTTCCAGCCCGACAGATGTTTGAACGATCCGCTTGCGGTGAACACCCAGTTCGATGGCCCGGACAGGGCATACGGCGGTGCAACGGCCGCACAGGGTGCATTTCTCCTTTTCCCAGACAATTTGCCAGGGAAGATCGCTTGTGCTCAGGGTTGAGGGACTTATTTTTCCCACTGATTCCATATTATAACCTCTTGCCTGTCCGGCGGTATCATGACGGTGTCATATTTCATGGGCTGGAAATCTTCACTTTTATTCCGGGCCGGAATGGCTGCGTCCAGACCGCACATTTCCGAGGACAAGGCGAACATACCACTCGTTCCTCCCACGATCCCCGGGCGTAGTTTTTTACTGTCCTGGACCATGAAGACCGACCGATCGGGTAAACAGCCGATAACACAATTCGGGCCGTCGATTATCAGGGGGCGGCACGCATGCTTGAGGGCGCGCAGGCGATCTCCATGGGGATGGTGATCGAGTTCTTCATCCTTCAGAGGCGTCAGGATATGCTTGTACATGTCCAGTCCCAAACCGAGTTTTTTCTGAGCAAAATGGAGGGTATGGGTAAAAACCTCCGAGTCGGACTGGTACCCTACGTAGCCGGCATAATTCCGGGAAGTTAGATAATCACGAATAGGACCGAAGGCAGTGTTTTCGCCATTGGTCATCGTGGAGAACCCTTGAATAAAAAAGGGATGGCAAGCATAGATATCTATGGCGTAATTCGTATTCTGCCTGCCTTGGGCCAGGATGATCCGGGCCTGGAACTCTTCATTATCGAGCCCCAGATAGTCGGCTAAGGCGAGGGGATCGCCAACCTCTTTAATCATGATCACATCAGGCCAGAAGCTGAAAACCATCATCGACCCGTCCTGCCTGCCCATTTGTTGAAGCTTGAGACGGGTAAGCATAAGACGGTATTCGATCTCTTCGTTGTTCAGGGAAAGCCAATCCGGAGGATAGTCGTAAACCCGGATGAGATAATTATCCCGTTTTGGTGTTCCAGGGGGCGGTGTCATAGCCGGCCGGATGGAAAGCTTATATTTAATCATGAAGTCCAGATCCATCATGTAACGATCCAGCGTCCGGATACCCTCATTGGAAAAAATCCCGGAAAGAATCGGCGCCCCTTTGAAGCGTTCGAAAGTGCCTCCCAGATCGGTCAGAAACAGGCCCACTCCGGAGCCGTCATGCCCTTCTTTCATGACGTTCAGGGCATGAATGGCCGTCATTGGCGAGAAGGGTTCCTGGCTCGTAATGGCAAATAAGCGGCACACAAAAAAATCCTCTCTTTCGATAAATGCTCAGTCAAAAACAGCAACTTGCTCAAAGCATGGAGATTCAGTTTAGCAAAAATAATGCCATGAGCTACTCTGTGAAAACATCATTATAGCTTCCCGATATTTTGGACCAATTGGCATAATAGGCAGGGTTGGGACGCTTTCCGTTAATGAAAATGAACAATAATGTACTTATGGAAGCAAAGAAAGCACATAAATGTATCATTACTTATTGGATTATTTCCGTCGCAACTCCTCTTTTTTTATAATTAAACTTCTTGGGGTCAATCTCCAGCTTCTGGATTTTGTACTGAATAATACGTTTAGTAGTACCTAACAGTTTCGCAGCCTTGCTCTGGTTACCCTTGGTTTCCTTCAAGGCATCGATAATCAGGGAGCGTTCCTGGGCCTCGATGACGGCATTGAAACGCCCGGTTTCCTTTTTTTCTCCATCCCGTGTTCTTGTTTGCAGGGAGGGCGGAAGATGCATCATTTCTATGGAATCACCCTGGGCCAGGATGACCGCCCGTTCAATGCAGTTTTCCAACTCCCGGACGTTGCCGGGCCATTTGTGGGTCAAGAATGCCTCGATGACCCCTGTGGATATCCTTTTCACGGGTTTTCCAATTTCTTTGGCATATTTCAGAACAAAATGATCGGCCAGGAGGATGATATCATTGCCGCGTTCACGCAGGGGCGGCAAGTAGATAGGAAAGACACTTAGGCGATAATACAGATCATTACGAAATTGCCCGGCGGCGATACAGTCTTCCAGACGGCGATTCGTCGCCGCCATGACGCGAACGTCCGTCTTGACCAAACGGGGCGAACCCAGGGGTTGAAACTGCCTCTCCTGAAGAACCCTGAGCAGTTTTGCCTGGGCTGCGGCTGAAAGTTCCGATATTTCATCCAGGAAAATAGAGCCGTTGTTGGCCTCTTCAAACCGCCCCCGATGCTGTCTCAGGGCTCCTGTAAAAGCACCCTTCTCATGTCCGAAGAGTTCGCTTTCAATCAGGGTATCAGGTATGGCGGCGCAATTGACCTGGATTAAAGGGCCATTGCGGCGGGGGCTGTTCATATGAATAGCCTTGGCAATGAGTTCTTTGCCGGTACCCGTTTCGCCATTTATTATAACGGTGGTGCTGGAGTCGGCTACATGACTGATCAGACCGAAAACCTCCTGCATCCCTTTGGAATGCCCTATGATATCCGTTGAAGGAGTCTTGACCTGATCGATCATCTTTCTAAGGCGGCGATTTTCCTCTTCCAAAGCCAATATATGAACCGCCTTCGCAATGAGTTCGGCAACAGAGGACAAAATTGTCAGCTCTCCATCCAGGTTTGAAACATTTTTGTACCCTTTATCTGCCGACATGATACCAACAACTCGGGAATCATAAATTATGGGGACACAAAGAAAAGATAGTTCGTCCCGATTCAGAAACCGTCTGGCGCCGGTGCGATCCAGAAAGAGTGCTTCTTTGCCGAGGATGGGAATGGCCATGGGGCGGCCCGTCTGGGCAACCTTACCGGTAATTCCTTCACCCATTTGATATGAGATTTCAAGGCCTTCGAGTTTGACGCCATGAGCAACCTCCAGCCATACTTCACCATCGTCACGGTTCAGGAGGGAAATCATACCCCGTTCCATCCCCAACCTTTTATTCATTTCGGCCAGAACCTGCTCAAGCTGATCTCTTAAATCCCAGGGTTGAGCCAGTATCTTGGCTATGGCATGCAGGGCGGCCAGTTCTTCATAGTTATGATCACTCATGATAATATCCATTCAGAGATGTTTATAAATATATTAAGCATATCTTATACCAAATGAGGAAAATGCAACAATATTGTACATAAATGAACAATATATCAATGAATTCAAATTAAACAAAATCGTATAAAAAAATACATCAAAATTGTTCCCCCCAATTTTGATACAAAAATGTATAGTCACTGATTGCTCAGAAGTCAATGGCAGGGGGCCAAAACTCGTCAGTGCTTAGCAAGTTCTTGAAATACTCGATTTTGGACAGGCTGTTCAAAAGCCTGTCCCGGACCTGATCCGGAATGCCCAGATGCAAGGCGCACAAAAGCTGAGGAATGATGTAGCTTCATCCCTTTTCTTGAAGCAAATGCAGCGCGCAGGGCTTCAGGCCAGTTTCTGTTTATCGCAGCCCTGAAGGGCTGGACTACAGACTAAGCATAGCAGACGTGTCCCCCTCTGGAGGGGGTGCAGGGGGAGGTCCCCGCTAAAGCGCGGAATGGACATTTTTCAACAGCCTAACCGTACTTTAAAATAATACCTTCGATAATATTTGAAACATCTTCACAAATATCCGTAGCGTTTTCGATATCCTCAAGGATCTCTTTGGATTTGATGAGCTCCATGACGTTTTTTTCCGTCTCGAAAAGCCGGAGGAGGGCTTGCCGAAGAGTCGTGTCTGCTTCATTTTCCAGGGAATTGATTTCAATGCAGAGCGCCAGGATATGATGCGCATTGTCGCCTCGATGCCGCATGCCGTGAATGGCCCTGCTGACCAGGACTATAGAACGATGAAGCAGTATGGCCAGGTTGATCTGCTCCGGAACGGGCTTTTTGATCCTATACATTTGCATCTTGGTGACCGCCGATTCGATCATGTCCATGATATTGTCCATGGTGTTGGCCAGAGCAAAGATATCCTCCCTGTCCAGGGGTGTAATGAAAGTGGCATGAAGATCCTTGTAGATGATATTGGCGATGTCGTCCGCTTCGTGCTCGATTTCCTTCATCCTGAAGGACTTTGCATCCAGATCGGAAAAGTCGTCTAATATTTCCACCAAAAGCTTCCCCCCGGCTTCGATTTTATCGGCCAGCTTTTCAAAGTTGTCGGAGAAATGAATTTCTTTGGGAATAAGTCTCATTAGTTCAGCTAGTTGAATCAGTTTTCAAGGTTTGATTTAAGCCGACCGCCCTGGCCGGACCCAACGGTCCGCCCGATCCGCAGGATACGCTGGGACAGGCAGGAGGCACAGGCTTCCGATGTCTCGCCCACGCAGGCCTTGTTCGGGTATATCTCATACATGACGCGGTACTTGGGGGGCGTCAGGTTGGGCATGACTATATTGGCGCCCCGCATAAGGCCCAATTCCCGGCCGTCAATCTGGTTCAATGTGGCCAGGGCCGTCGTGCTGGGAATGTTCGCCTCGGGACAGACGAGGCGCGTCAGGGCAACGGCCTTATAAGTCATCAACTCGTCATTGGAAACCTGTTCGCCTGCCTGGGCAGGCGGTTGTTCTTTTCCCAGGGGCGTGTCGGGATGGAGTATGTAAGGCCCGACACCGACCATATCAAGATCGAGTTGCTTAAACATGAGGATATCCCGTGCCAAATCGTCGTAGGTCTGGCCGGGTATACCGATCATGACGCCGCTGCCGACTTCGTAGCCCAACACTTTCAGCCTTGCCAGAATGGCAAAGCGGTCCGATATCTTGTTCCTCAGTGGGGGATGGATCCGGTTATAAAGGTTCCGATTGGAGGTCTCGAAACGCAGGAGATAACGGTTGGCCCCCGCTTCCCGCCAGGCGACCAGATCCTCGTCGGGCCGTTCGCCAAGGCTCAGGGTCACGGCCATGGACGTCTCCGTCTTGATTCGCCGGATAATCGCTGCCATCCATTCTCTTGTGATCCCATAATCCTCGCCGGCCTGCATGACTACGGTCCCATAGCCGAAATCCACAGCACGGTGAACGCAGTCCATGATCTCTTCTTCCGTCATGCGATAGCGGCTGATGCCACGATTTTCAGCGTTTATGCCGCAATAGCCGCAATGGCGGACACAAATATTGGAGATCTCTATAAGGCCCCGGAGGTGGACCTGGTTGCCCACATGGGCGATGCGCATTTCATCGGCCAGGCGCCAAAGGGTCGAAAGCTTTTGTTCGTTTTCTTCCCGAAGCCATGCGATGATGTCTTCCTTGTTCATGGATTGTCAGGCCCCACTGCAACGGCCTCGATTTCCACAGCAGCGCCCTTCGGGAGGGCCGCAACTGCCACTGTGCTTCTCGCCGGATGGTCCTTTTGGAAGTACCGGCCATAAACCTCGTTGACGGCAGGAAAGTCGCTTATATCCGTCAGATAGATTGTGGTTTTGATCACCTGCTCCAGGCCGACTCCGGCAGCAGCCAGGACGGCTCGTACGTTTTTCAGGGCTTGTTCCGTCGCCTCTCCGATATTGCCCGTGATGACAACACCCGTCTCAGGAACAATGGGAACCTGGCCCGAGCAAAACACGAATCCTCCCGCTTCAACAGCCTGAGAATAAGGCCCGACGGCCGGGACGGCATCTACAGCAAGGATGCGTTTGTTCATAAAAACTCCTTTAAGGTATATTTATCTATCATTTCGATAATCTATAAATAGCATTCCGGGCCAGCAAGTTGGGGCAACAGGTCACAACCCTGTCTTTGCCCAGGTAAACAGTCTGGAGGATCTTCAGGCCCTTGTTCCGGCAAAAATCATCGAAATCCCGGATAGAAAGAAACCGTACATTGGGCGTCTCGTACCAATAATGAGGCAAAGACGATGTCACAGGAGTTTTCCCCCGGAAAAACAAAGTCGATCGCGATATCAGATGGGCAAAATTGGGAAATCCCACGATGACCCGTCGCGCTACGCGGAGGGATTCCCGGATGATGACATCCACTTTTTTGACCTCCTGCATACTCTGATTCAGGATCACTTCGTCAAAGGACTGATCGGGAAAATCGGTCAGACCTGTTTCGATATCTCCCTGAAAGACCGTCAGGCCCTTTTCCACGCAACGTTGCACGGCCTCTCCGTCGAGTTCGATCCCCTGGACAACGGCGTTTTTCTCCCGCACGAGGAGCGCCATCAGATCACCGTCGCCGCATCCGAGATCGAGGATACAGGTTCGGGGATTTACGAGGTCGCATATGATTTGATGATCCAAACGTTTTCGTACTGTCATGGTACCGCTTTCGTTTACATTTACAAGAAATATTTCTTCAACTTCCAAAGTCGGAAGTGGTTTTACACCTTAATATTGCCCAAAAAATTCTTCACCAGCCGTGTCTGTTCCTCAATATCGACGAGAAAGGCATCATGGCCGTATGTCGATTGAAGATCGCAGTAGGTTGCCGCAATCCGCCGCTTTTTGAGGAGGCGGACAATCTCCTGAGACTGATAGGATGGGTAGAGCCAGTCGGACGTAAAGGAGATGACCAGAAATTTGGTGTCAACATCCGTTTTGGCCCCGGCGGCTTCGGCATCGGCCATAAACAAGCCATTCGACAGATCGAAATAGTCCATGGCCTTCGTGATGTATAGATAAGAGTTGGCGTCGAAGCGTTTCACAAAGCTGTCGCCGCGGTAGCGGAGATAGCCCTCGACCTCGAAATCCTCCGTAAAGCTGAAGCTATAGCCATCCTGTTTTAACTTCCGGGAAAACTTCTCTTCCATGGATTGGTCGCTCATAAAGGTAATGTGACCGATCATCCGTGCCACTGCCAGGCCTTTCTTAGGCTGGCCGTGTTCGTAATAATTGCCCTTTCGCCAAGCCGGGTCAGCCATGATCGATTGGCGGATCACCTCGTCGAAGGCAATCTGCTGAGGTGAGTGTTTCACAGCCGTGGCAATGGGGATAGCCGACCGGACCCGTTCAGGATATGACGACGCCCACTGCAGGGTTTGCATTCCCCCCATGGAGCCGCCGGCAACGCAAAGGAGCCGTTCAATGCCCAGGGCGTCGATGAGCAAGCGCTGGGCATTCACCATATCGCCGATAGTAATGACTGGAAAATCAAGGGCATAGGGTTTGCCCGTCCCAGGATCAATGGAAGACGGACCTGTACTGCCCTTGCAACCACCGATGACATTGGAGCAGATGATGAAATACCGGTTCGTGTCAAAGGCCTTCCCCGGTCCAATCATCCCGTCCCACCAGCCGGGTTCCTTATCGCCGGCATGGAAGCCGGCGGCATGAGCGTCTCCCGACAAGGCGTGACAAACGAGGATTGCGTTGTCCTTCGCCGCGTTGAGACTCCCGTAGGTCTCATAGGCAAGGGTGACGGGTCCCAAAGTCCGTCCTGATTCCATCACTAGCGGCCGGGGCGGCTCAGCCAGGATAATGTGTTTTGTTTCGACTAAATCTGTATTTTTCTTATTCATAATTATTCTTTTGCTTCAGCTTGATTCAGGCTCGCCCAATCATCCGCTCGATGCTCCTTCTGGCCCGTTTCATAATCCCTTCGGGAACCGTGATCTCGTAAACCAGATCCTCCAGGGACCAGAGGATTTTTTCCAGGTTTGTGTATTTCATATTCGGACAAATGGCGAATTTGGAGGCCGGGTAAAAGACCTTTCCGGGATTTTCCTTTTCCATCCGGTGGATGATGCCCCGTTCCGTGGCAATGATGAATTCCTTAGCCTCCGATTCCCGGATATAGCGGCACATGCCCTCCGTGGAAGCCACCTTGTCGGCCAGACGAATCAATTCCGGCGGACATTCGGGATGGACGAGAACGGGCGCCTCCGGATGGAGGGCTTTCTGATCAAGGATGTTCTCAGGCAAAATCCGCGCATGGGTCGGGCAGTAACCCTGCCAGGTTATGAACTCTCTGCCCGTCTGGGTGGCTACATAATCGGCCAGGTACTGATCGGGGGCGAAGATGATCTCCTTTTCGTCCTTAAGAACCTCCTTAACCATCTGCACGGCGTTGGCCGATGTGCAGCACAGATCGCACTCTGCCTTCACTTCCGCCGAGGTGTTGACATAACACAGGACCGCCGCCGCAGGATGTTGCGCCTTCAACTCCCGGAGTTGCAGACCGGTAATCATATCCGCCATAGGGCAACCCGCTTTTTCTTCCGGGAGGAGAACCGTCTTTTGGGGTGAGAGAATCTTCGCCGTTTCCGCCATGAAGTGAACGCCGCAGAAGACGATGACCTTCGCCTCTGTCTTCGCGGCCTCGATGCTAAGCCCCAGTGAATCGCCTACATAATCGGCAATGTCCTGAACCTCGGGGACCTGGTAGTTATGCGCCAGAATAACGGCGTTTCGTTCCGCCTTCAATTTTTGTATTTTCTCAATCAATGTCATGGATCACCTCTTCGATCACCCCGCCGCCCAACACACGATTCCCTTCATAAAGGACAACAGCCTGGCCGGGTGTTATGGATTCCTGGCGTTCGGCAAATAGAATGCGCAGCCGTTCACCGATTTTTTCTATCCGGCAGCGGGCCGGTTTCTTCCGATATCGGATCTTGGCCTCCATTTCGTCCGGAAGGGGCTCCGTCAGGAAATTCAAATCTGCCGCCCACAGACCCCGCGCCATGAGATCTCCTTTTTCACCAATAATGATGCGGTTTCGTGCCGCATCAATACCGATTACGTAAAGAGGCGTCGGGGCGCTGATCCCCAGGCCGCTCCGCTGACCGATGGTGTAATAAAGCATCCCCCGGTGCCGACCCAGGACCCGGCCGCTTTTATCGACCAGGTCGCCGGTCACGCCCGGACCGTTTGATCCTTCCCAGGCCAAAATGAATTGACGGTAATCGCCAGAGGTTACAAAACAGATATCCTGGCTTTCGGCCTTTTCGGCAATAGGCAAACCGATCTTTCGGGCCAGCCCCCGGACTTCGTCCTTCGTCCGGTCGCCCAGTGGGAAGAGGATGGACGGCAGATCGGCAGCGGCAATGGGGTACAGAAAATAGGTCTGGTCCTTGTCGGCGTTTCGGGATTTCAGCAGTTGCCATTCGCCCCCGTCGTATTCGATCCGGGCATAGTGGCCCGTGGCGAGACCATCAAAACCGATGGCCTTTGCCTTGGCCAGAAGAGAACCGAATTTCAGGTACCGATTGCAGTCGACGCAGGGGTTGGGCGTCCGACCCCGAAGATATTCCGCTGCAAATTTATCGATGACCTTCTCCTGCATTTCACCGGCATAATCCATGACGTAGTGCGGGATCTTCAAGCGGTCGCAGACCCGCCGCGCATCGTCCACGGCATCCCGGCCGCAACAGCGCGTCCGGTCTCCGTCCTCCTCGACGCCCAGGCACATGGTTGCGCCCGCAACGGTATAACCCGCCTCGACGAGCAACTGCGCGGCCACTGAAGAATCTACACCGCCGCTCATGGCGACCAGGACCTTCTCACTCATGATGTTTCCTGTAAGCGGGTGAAACGGCCCGCAGCTTATTGACGATGGATGGGAGAATGTCCAGGACATAATCCACATCGGCCGGCGTCGTGTGCCGTCCCAGCGTAAAACGCAACGAGCCGTGGGCCAGCGCGTGGGACAGGCCGATGGCGGAAAGCACATGGGACGGCTCTACCGTTGTCGAGGCGCAGGCCGAACCCGTCGAACAGGCCACCCCCACCATATCCAGGTTCAAAAGCAGCGACTCCCCTTCAACGAACTCAAAGGAAATATTGACATTATTAGCCAGCCGCAATGATGGATGCCCGTTCAGGCGGCTGTTGTCCACCTTTTCCAAAATAGCTGCGATCATTCTGTCCCGCAGGGCGCCGATCCTTGTCTCGTCTTCTGGCATGCGTTCTCCCGCCAGGGCAGCGGCTTTCCCCATACCGACGATGGCCGGGACATTCAGCGTCGAGGCGCGCCGCCCACGTTCCTGTTCCCCCCCGTGCAGGAATGGCTGGATGCGCGTTCCCTTTCGAATATAAAGGAACCCCACACCCTTGGGACCGTAAAACTTGTGTCCCGAGGCGCTGAGGAGATCCACATGCAGATTGTCGACGCGAATCGGCAGATGGCCTACGGTCTGTACGGCATCGGAATGAAAGGGGATATTTCTCTCCCTCGCCATGTTGCCGATTGCCGAAATCGGCTGGATCGTTCCTATCTCATTGTTTCCGTGCATCACGGAAATCAGGATCGTCTCGTCCGTGATTGCCGCCTCCACGTCCGCTGGATCGACCATGCCCAATGGGTCCACGGGAATCCGGGTTATGCGAAAACCCTCCTTTTCCAGGAAGGCCAGGGGTTCCGAAACGGCGTGGTGCTCAATGGCAGAGGTGATGATGTGATTGCCCCGGCTCTTCATGGCCCAGGCCGTTCCTTTGAGGGCGAAATTATTGCTCTCCGTGCCACCGCTTGTGAAAACGACCTCCTCCGCCTTGGCGCCGATCAGGGCCGCCACGGCCTCCCGCGATTCTTCGACGGCGTGTTTCGCCGATTGCCCGAAGGCATGGAGACTCGACGGATTGCCATAACGTTCACTGAAATAGGGCAGCATGGCCTTGACTACATCGGGGTCCGTCGGCGTCGTAGCTGCATAATCCATATAAACAGATTTCATGATACTTGTCTCATCGTTAATCTAATTTTTCTTTATCACCCTGAGAATTGGCCACATTAAATGCCTTTTCCCTGCCGATCCTGACGAGATCATCCAGGGTAACCGCACTGAGTGTCTCCCGGATCTTCCCCTCCAAAACGGCCCAAATATCCCGCGACGGGCAGGTTGGAACACGGGGACAGTTTTCGGGGTATTTCACGCAATCCACAACACACGATTCCCCTTCCAGAATATCCACAATATGGCTTACCGTAATCTCTGCGGAGCTTTTCGCCAGGGTATAGCCGCCATGGGCGCCCCGCGTGGACCGGATCAACCCGGCCCGGCGCAGAGGGATAACGATGAGGCTCAGATACTTTTCCGAAATGGTCTCTCTTTTGGCGATATCCTTCAAAAAGACGGGACCCGAACCGTTACGTTCCGCCAGAGCGAGCATCAAACGCACACCGTATCGTGATCGAGTAGAAAGTTTCATAGGCCGACAAAGGATCCTCATAATTCCTATTTAAACGGTAGTAATTAATGCAGTCTCCTTTCTTTGTCAAGGACAAATGTAGGCCGTAATCCAGCGCCAACTTCCAGTCAAATCGAGTGAAGAGAAGGGGAGTACTGGCCTTCCGGTTCAGAGGATTTTTCCTCTGTTTTATCCTGCAGATGACACTACTGGTACAAGTAGGAAAAATCCTAATTCGCCTCCAGACCAATACCCCCCTTCTCTTGGTCAGGCATGCATCAAAGTTTTTGGGGCCTTTGGATTTTTGTTGCAGATTTGGGTAGTCATAGATCATCAAGGGTATTGCGACACCTTTCCACAATAAATCAGTCAATAATACGTATACTTGCTAAAGAGGTACGGAAATGGTACGTGTGAATTGGAGGTGAACTTTATGGATGAAAGGTTGTGTGATCCTTTTGGTGTCCGGCGGATCGTTGTGGACGGCGATGTTGTGCGGCTGGAGGACGCGGAAAAATGGGTGATCGGCGAGATATCGCTGAAGATCTATATTAATGGGACGGAATACGCCTCCCTCCTGTGCCTCAACCAGTTTACGGAGGAGTTGGCCCTGGGCTTTCTTTACAGCGAAGGTGTCATCGACACAATCGAAGATATCGCTTCCATCACCTACAACGAGCGCCTTTTTGCCGTCATGATCGAGCTTGCGCCGGGAAAATCAGTGGAGAGGTGTGAAAGCCTGAGGAGCGTCACGTCCGGCTGCGGCAAATGCTTCACCTACATCAATCCCCTCAAGGATGACAAATTCCGGCCGGCGGGGGGCGATGAACGATTCTCCCTCCGGAACATCCTGGACCTTATGAAGCAATTCGAGCGGTTGTCCGCACTATACAAAGAGGTCGGCGGTGTCCACAGCGTCCTGTTCCATCACGACGCCTTCTCTTTTTTCAACGAGGATATCGGCCGCCACAACTGCTTCGACAAGATTGCCGGGGTCTTGCTGAAAAAAGGCAACATGGGACTGACCGGGAGCGGCATGATGTTCGTCAGCGGCAGGGTCTCGTCCGAAATCATCACCAAGGTCATCCGGATGGGCGCACCGGTCCTCGTGTCCCGGTCGACCCCCACGGCAGCGGCGGTTCATCTTGCCCGGCAGTACAACGTGACGCTTCTGGGCTATGTCCGCAGCAACACCGGCTTCGTCTATTCCGGGGAAGAACGGCTGGTGTAGCGATCCGCATGGAAAGGAATAACACCATGCCCTCCGGATAAGAAAGAAAAAGTGGAGGTTTTCGCATCCGGCGGTTATGTCAGCGGTGTTTACGTTGCGAAGACTCAGTTTCAGGATAAATGGTATTACAATTGCGGTGGTAATGATTATATTTAGGTTCTTACATTTGAAAATGATATCTTAACGAATGAAGACACGAACATTATCATTTTTATCAAGACCGTTTTGAACCAATTGTGACAAAGAATGGCCGGATGTGGCCGTTTAAAGGAGGTTTATCATGGAACAGAGAAGCAATGGATGGAAACCCTACCGATGGATAGCTGCTGTGATCCTTACCCTAGGCCTGATGCTCCCGGCCGTAGCGCCGGTGACGGCGGGGGCGGATGAGCAGACAGTCCAACTTTTAAAGCCGCAAACGGACCAGCCATTTTTACAGCTTCTTGCGAAACGGAGTTCTTCACGGGCATACAGCGCCCAACCGCTGCCCCCGCAGACTCTCTCCAATCTCCTGTGGTCGGCCTTCGGCATCAGTCGACCGGAATCGGGTAAGCGGACGGCGCCTACGGCCAATAACAAGCAGGAAATCGATGTCTACATCGCCATGGAAAAAGGGATTTACCTCTACGACGCCAAGGCCAACCTGTTGAAACTGATCGTACCGGGCGATCACCGGGGGGCCACGGGCATACAATCCTATGTGAAAGACGCCGCTCTTAATCTGATCTATGTGGCAGATTTGGGCAAGTCGGGTGGAAAATCGGACGAGGATAAACTTCTGTATGCTGCTGCGGCGACTGGCTTCATCAGTGAAAACGTATACCTTTACTGCGCCTCGGCGGGTCTGGCCACAGTCATCCGCGCCTATGTGGATCGGCCGGCGCTGGGTGCGATCATGAAGCTTCGGCCCAACCAGAAGATCATCCTCGCCCAGACGGTGGGCTACCCGAAGTGAAAAATAGTGGCCGGAACAGGTAAATATAACCATCAGGGAAAAATCAAATGATTAGAGATTTTAAAACACTGATCAAGAAAGCCGCCGCTTTGGGGCCGAAAAGGGTGGCGGTTATTGCTCCCCATGAGTCCTCTTCACTTGCCGCCATCAGCGAAGCCCAGGATAAAGGCTTGGCCCGTGGCGTTCTGATCGGTAATCAAAGTCTGATTGAAAATCTTCTTAAAGGCATGAAGCTGTCTCCAGAAACCTTTGAATTTTATGATGAAAAGGATGTTGACCGCGCGGCAGAATACGGAGTTGCCCTTGCCGCTTCAGGGAAGGCCGATCTCTTGCTCAAAGGCAACGTGTCTACCAACGGCCTTCTTGCGGCTGCATTGCGTGGTGCGCATAGCCTGAAAACAGGGAATCTGCTGAGCGATGTCTTCATCTTTGAAGACAACCGGGAAGGGCGAAAACATCTTATGCTGGCGTCCGATGGCGGCGTCAATGTATCGCCCGATCTGAAACAAAAGATCGGCATCATCAGAAATGCCGTGACCGTCGCCCATGCCTTGGGGATAAAGGTTCCTAAAATTGCCGTTCTATCCGGTGTAGAGAAGGTACAGCCGGAGGTTCCGTCAACCGTCGATGCCCTCGCCCTTGCCAAAATCTGTTCCTATGGCGATATTCCGGACTGCATTGTTGACGGTCCCTTTGCACTGGATAATGCCATCTCGATGAAGGCGGCAAAAATAAAAAATGTAGAATCGCCCGTTGCCGGCGCAGCCGATATCCTCATCATGCCTGATCTGGAATCGGGCAACATTTTTGGCAAATCACTTGTCTATTACGGTGGGAAAGACTTGGCCCACGTCATTGTCGGCACCCGGGTCCCTATTCTCATCAGTTCACGTTCAGATCCTCCCGAAGCAAGATTGGCATCCATCGCTCTAGGCATCATGGTTGCAGCCTATAACAGTTCAAAAAATTGAAACGGAAACAGGCATGCCTATGAAATTGAAACAAATATCCGTTTTTTTAGAAAACAGACCGGGCATTCTGGCGGAACTTACGACGCTGCTGGGGGATTACGGTATTAATATCCGGGCCCTGTCCATTACCGAATCACGGGAATTCGGCGTTATCCGGATGATCGTGCACGATCCCATCTCTGCTGCCAAGCTTCTACATGAAAAAGGCTACAGCATTCAGGAGGTTGAGGTTCTGGCTGTTGAAGTCGCCGATGAACCCGGCACGCTGGGAAAGGTTCTGAACGAATTGGCCAAGGAACACTTGAACATTGATTATGCTTATACCTTCATGAATAAATTGGCGAATAATGCTATCATCGTTTTGAGGGTTGATAATCTCGATTTCGCATGTTCCGTCCTGTCAAAAAATAAATTTAAACTTTTATCGCAGAAAGATTTTTTGAAGCTTTGACCAGGACAAATGGCAATCATTCGCTGGCGGCTTTTCAGATTCAATATGACGGAGAACGCAAATGACGCCCCCCCTCAATAGCCAGGAGCTGAAGGACGACATCATCCGATTCTGCAGAGAGCGAAACGCGGAGCTCGTAGGCTTTGCCCCGGTTGAGCGCTGGGACGAATTCGGCGAGGTGCCGCCCGATTTCCGCCCCGCGTCGATTTTCCCGCAGGCGCGAACCGTCATTGTCATCGGCATGTCCATGCCCCTTCCCGTCGTGGAGACGACACCTTCGGCGCTACATCAGGAACTCTATGCTACGACAAACCGCCAACTCGACGATCTGGCAGTGGAACTCACGCGTTATCTCAACCGCATGGGGTACGCTTCATTCCCCTTCACCCGCGATACATACACGTCCATGCGGGCCCTTCGGGAAAATAACCTGGCCGCCTTCGGCCATGTCCCGGCGGCAAGGTATGCCGGCCTGGGCACGATCGGGATGAACCAGTGTATTCTCACGCCCGAATTCGGTCCCCGAGTCCGTTTCGTTTCCGTACTCACGGCCGCCGAGATCCCACCCGATCCCATGCAGCCGAAAGAGTTGTGCATAAAATGCAGACTCTGCGCCGAGTGCTGTCCCAAGAACGCCTTCAAGGCGCGGGAGGACCGTATCGCCGCAGACTATGACAAGACAGCCTGCCTTGAGATGCATGAGGAGTTGGTCAAGCGGCGCTGCTATCCTTGCGGTATCTGCACTAAGGTCTGCCCCGTAGGGAACGATCGCCGGCTTTACAAAAGCAAAGGAAACCGGAAAAAATACAGGGAGGAACGGGAAGCCCTGGCGGCCGACCCCGAAGATTCTCTGTACAAATCGTGGACCCATATCCGCAAATACGGGGCACCTCATAGCGCAACCGGGAAGACTAAACAACATGATTGACTCAATTCCAACGAAACACGAATAATTCGTGATATTTTCCGATAGCCGGGACCTTCCAGTCCCGGCCCCGCATCAAATGCGCCGGAGTTAGAAAACCCCGGCTATCAGCAGGTAAATGGATTTTCGTATAAAGACAAGGAGTAACACGATGGAGCGATTCGAAAACTTCTGCAGGCGATTCCAGAAGATGGTCGCTGACGAGAAGAATATAATCCGAAAAATCGAAAACGGCGAGGAATTGGTGTCGGAACTCCTGTCCCGGCAAGACTGGTTTTTCGATTATTTGAAAAATATGATCCTCAATCCATCCTTATTCGAAAGCCACAGGCCCGGCATATGGCCCAACGAATATACGCTGTTCCGCAGTCCCGACCGGTCATTTGCCGTGATGGCTTATATTTGGGATGTCGGCATGGCGGACTTCATTCACGATCATGGTTCATGGGGTATTATCGGCACGATTTGCGGAAATCTGGGGGAAAGGAAGTATGAAAGCCTCGATGACGGAAAGCTTGAGGGTTACGCGGAATTGCGCGAGACAAAACACAAGATGTACGGGCCGGGCGAGATAACCATCGTCCTGCCCCTCAATAAGGGAATCCATGCCATGGACAACCCCACCGACGTAATCGGTGCAAGCATCAACGTCTACGGGCATACGATGCGCCAGGGTTACATCCAGTCCTTCGACCCGAGGAAAAATACCGTCACAAGAATCTTTCCCCCACGCACAGCGAAGGAGATCCTTGCCATCAAAACTTTGGCATCGATGGATCCATCGCGGGCGCAAGCCGTTTTCCGGGATGCATTAGGCACGCCTAGAATCCCGCAGGTTAAGCAGGAATACGAGACGACCCTTCTGAAGCTCCTATCATGAAGGAATAAACCGGAATTATTCCCCCTGACCGTTGGAAATCACCGTCTGCATTACCCTTTTCAATTCTCCGAATAGATAGGGTTTGATAATAACACCGGCAAAACCCTGGTTTTGATAGTCGGCCATCACTGGATCATTGGAATATCCACTGGATACAATGGCTTTGATCTCCGGATCGATTTCTAACAGTTTTTGGATGGTCTCCTTGCCGCCCATGCCTCCGGGAATAGTAAGGTCCATTATGACAGCCTTGAAGGGCGATCCCGCCAATCTCGCCGCTAAATAAAGATCAATGGCCTCCTTGCCGTTTCTCGCTTTTGTCACTTCGTATCCCAGATATTTAAGCATCTCGTAACCGATTTCCAGGATCATCTCTTCGTCGTCCATCAGGAGCACCTTTCCTTTGCCTGCAGCGACTTCCTTCGGTTTCTTCTCTTCTTCCGGGACAATAAGCTTCTCCGACGCCGGCAGATAGATAAAAGCAGTCGTCCCCATATTTTCACGGGATTTCACTTCGATATGGCCATCATGCTTTCTGATGATCGAGTAGGTAGTTGCCAGGCCCAAGCCGTTACCATTGGGTTTGGTTGTAAAAAATGGATCGAAGATCTTATGAAGGCTTTCCTGGGGAATGCCTTCCCCCTCATCACGAATAGTAATTTTGACATACCGTCCACCCGGCAGCGGCAAAGGCGACTCGGGCTCAATCCGGACATTACTCGCGGCAATGGAAATGGTCCCGCCGTTGGGCATGGACTGGATGGCGTTGAGTACCAGATTGTTAATCACCTGGTTGATTTGTCCTTCGTCCACTTCCACCGGCCAGATCGATTCCGGCAGTGAAAATTCGCTTTTGACATTGGAACCGCTTAAGATGAATTTTGCCGATTCCCTGAGCAAGTCCGTAATGGATGCCGTTTTCTTGACGGGACTTCCCCCCTTGGAAAAGGTCAGCAACTGTTGCGTCAAATCCTTGGCCCTCAAGGACGCCTTTTCCGCCTCATTGAGTTTGGCGGCAACCTTGTCTTCGGGGTTGACATACATCCTGGCCAAAGAGATATTTCCCATAATCCCGGTCAGGATATTATTGAAATCATGTGCGATTCCTCCGGCAAAAAGCCCAATGGATTCCAGTTTCTGGTTCTTTAAAATCTCCATTTCCAGCTTCCGCTTTTCGGTGATATCACGAAACACTATGATGGCGCCCACGATCCTGCTATCCTTGTCTCGAATGGGCGCGGCGCTGTCGCTAATCAACTTTTCCGTCCCATCCCTGCTTATTAAAAGGATCCTGCCCGCAAGCGTTTTAATACTGCCGGTCATTGCCGTCTCCAGGGGATTCGGATATCGTTCCCGTGAAATTTCATCGATAATGGAAAAAACCTCGCGGAGATCACGGCCGCAGGCCTCTTTTTGTGTCCATCCCGTCAGTTCCTCTGCCGCTTTGTTGATCAGGATGACCTCTCCATCGGTATTTGTGGCGATCACACCGTCGCCGATACTCTTCAACATGACGGACAGCCGTTCCTTCTCATCCAGAAGCATCTCCTCCGCCTGTTTGCGCTTCGTAATATCCCGGACCATCCCCTCTATCCCAAGTATATTCCCGTTTTTATCCTTATAGTAATGAGAGTTGGCGGAAACCCATAGATAGGTCCCGTCTTTTTTCCTGAGCTCGGTCTCGAAGTTTTCGATGTATCCCGTTTTTTTGATTTGAGTTTCCAGACTTCCGCGTTCTTCGGGATAACGATATATAGTCAAGAGGTTGTCGCCCAGGGCTTCCTCCATCGAATATCCCAGAATTTTGTTAATCGACGGGGAAACCAGGACAAGGTTACCATCCATGTCCGTTCGGTAAAAGAAATCCTGAACGTTTTCAAAGAGATTTTGGTATTCCTCAAGACTGTTCTGGAGTTTTTCCTTGCTCTCCTGAAGTTCTTCCTTGGTGCGATTGATCTCCTCGTAATACAGGGAATTCTTGATGGAAATGGCCGCCTGGGAAGACAGAAGTTCCAGGACTTCGATTCGTTCAGGTGTAAATGCGTCTCTCAGAACCTGGTTTTCAAGATATAGAATGCCTACCGTTTTCGTTTGCTCGACAATAGGCATGCACAGAATGGATTTCGGCCGGAACTTGACGATATATGGATCAGTGGCAAACAGGCCACCCTCAGCGGCGTCATTTATGACAATCTGTTCTTCCGTCCGCTTTACGTATTGGATCACTGAACAGGGATAATCCTGAGCGGACTCATCAAAGCAAAATGGCATCGTGGTTACGGCAATCCCCGCCTCGCCACCGCATTGGGCAGAAACGCAAACGGTTACCCCGTGTTCGATCACAAGATGGCCTCTCTGGGCGCCGGCGTTCTCGATCAGAATTTTCATCAGCTTTTCAACCAGCCGATTGAAATGGATCTCTCCGGAAATGGCCTGGGACGACTTGATGATGCTCATAAGATCGACCATATTGGTAACCGACGTTGTCGTGGCGCCGAAAGACCCTGTTTCCTGAGGATGCGCTTTACCTGCCCTCAAAGAGGATATTTTCATCCGTAGATGATTGAGGATACGTGTGTGTTTCTCCGTCAGATCCCTGACTTTCTTTTCCGCGCCCCATTTCTTGTAACCATCCACGGACTCAGCTAGATAGACGGCAGCCACTTTCTCCCTGCCCTTCGCCAAATAAAATTTGGCAGCCAACTCATTGGCGTGAGCGGCAATGATGGGTTGATTATTGAGCAGAGCACTATCTATGGCCTGGTCATAGAGTTCCATGGCGTCAAGGTCACGGCCTGAAATACGTTCCATCTCGGCGCGGAGGAGGAGGTGTGCGCATTCATAATTTTGGGCGCAATTATTCTCCCACAGGGTAAACAGTTTTTTGTTTCGTTCGAGGATGTCCAGATACTTCTTCTTCGTCTCCCCATCAGCCGACGAATACAGGGAAGTAAGAACCAGGGATTGGTACAGGTAATGTTCCACTATGACAAGGGTGCTGGACTGGAAGACGATGAGTTTTTCCGTCTCGTCCGTCTCGGCCAGGGCCTCCCGGTACATCTCGAAGGTGAACAAGACCTTCGCTTTGTTGATGTGGTAGTAGGCCACGGCAGAAAAATTCTTCATTTGAATTAATCTACTCAAGCACTCAATTTCGCTGAAGTCTTTTGTACTGAACGAACCAGGGCCATCGGTCAATCCCTGCAGGGCAAGGATGACATGCTTTGTAAGCTGCTGCCGCTCATACCAGGAATAGTTCCTGACTTTCGCAAGGTAGGCAATGTTTGCTTCACATTCGGCAAGAAGGCCGGAAAGGATTGTCCTCCCCCAATACAGCTTGTACGATATCAGGATGCTGAAAGCAAAGCTGCTGAAATTGAAATCACCGTATTCCCTCCCGCGCAAATATGCCTTCTCCAGAAGGGGAAGGCTCGTTTCCCCAATTCTTTTCCAATGGTTGATAAAACAAGAAAAACCAAAGATGACTTTTGCATCCAACGTGCCGTTTCCGATTTTTTCATTCAGTCCGACCGCGAGTTCACCAAAGCGATAACCCTGCTCATACCGATTCAGTCTCGCACACAAAAAAATCCCATAAATAATATATCCATAGGACGATTCGGGAGAGTTCCCATAGATCAGAGAGGAATTCACCATCTTCAGTCCAATCAGAGCAAACAGGGGCGGGTTGGAAAAATATGCGGGCACGGTCAATTCCCTGAGGATCTTCATCTTGATATTCTCTCGTGGATCTTTCAGGGGAGGCAAATGGATCAGGTCCTCTATCTTCCGGTCGCCCATATTCGCCTGCACATCTTTCAACTCGGCCCCAATCTGGATGGGCAATTGATCAGGACGGACGTCAATGTCCAATTCAAACAGTTTTAAGGCATAGATCCCGATGTCCTGGGCGTCCGCAAATCGTCCGGCGTTTGAATATAAAGCGATTTGAGCCGCGCTGAGTTCGCCTTGATCGACATCCGTCCTTGCCATTTGCTTCAATAGTCTGAACCGTTGTTCCGAACGATCCTGATTCCCAGACAGATACTCGCACTCGGACATTTCCCGGTACAGGCTGAACATTAACGCATAATGATCTTCCCAGGCATTCGCGGGCATGATTCCCATACCGATGGACAGGAAACTGCATGCTTGCGCATAGGCTGTCGCCGCTTTTGCCTTTCTGCCGGCCCTAACACCGAGAGAAGCCACCATAAGTTTTTCTTCATCTGTTGTTATGCCGTCAATGCCTTTTCCCAAATGGGTTAATATCTCGAAGACTTTCTCATCCAGGTCTTCGGCAGACAGGCCCTTCATGACGGCACGGCCGATAGTTAGATGGACATCCCGCACATCCTGGGGCGAAAGGAAGGAATGAGAGGCCTCCTGAATCCGATCATGAAGAAACCGGAAGACGTCCGTTTCGTCCTGCTTCCCCTCTAAACAATGGATTTCTCTCACCGGAAGCAAAAAACCTTCATGGACGGCTGCCATCAGAGGCTTGATTGTTTCTTCGAAGGGAAGTTTTCTGATTTCCGTAAGCAGGGACAGACGAAAGGCGCTTCCGATGCAGGATGCCAGGCTAAGCACACGACGAACCTCTTCAGGAACATTTTTTAGCCTGTCGATGAGCAAATCGATCACATTTTCCGTTACACCCAATCGATCGATCCCTTCCATATCCCACTCCCAGGCGCCCTTTTCCGCATTGAATCTCAGCAGTTTTTCCCGGTAAATCTTCGTGATGAATTCATTGACGAAGAAGGCGTTCCCTCCGGTTTTTTTCATAACGAGCGCCGCCAGAGGCATGAGTTTCTCTTTAATGCAGGAGAACATATCAGACATCATCGCCCCGATCTCTTCATCTCCAATAGATCCTACGAAACAAGCCGTCGTGGGGACATTGGCCTTCTCAATATCAGCCAATGCTGAAAACAGGGGATGGTCCTTCCCGACTTCCTCCTCCCGGTAGGCGCCGACCAGGAGGAAATACCGGCTGCCTTCGTCCGTTATAATCGTTTCCATCAACTTGAGAGAGGCCAGATCGGCATTCTGGAGGTCGTCAAGAAACATAACCAGCGGATGTTCATGCCGGGTAAACACCTTGAAGAAAGACTGAAAAACCATATCAAAGACATTCTTGGCCTCTGTCGGACCCAAAGCGGGAATGGCGGGCTGAGGACCGACAATCAGCGCCACTTCGGGGATGACATCGAGGATAATCTGGCCGTTCGCACCGAAAGCCGCCTGCAGCTCTTTCTTCCATACCGCAAGCTTTTCCCGGCTTTCCGTCAAAAGCTGCCGGATCAATCCTCTGAAGGCCTGGATAATGGCACTGTATGGTATCTCTTGATTGATCCGGTCATACTTGCCCTCGACAAAGAATGCTCCCCGATGAATGATGGGCCGATAGGTATCGATAATGACTGCTGTTTTTCCGACTCCCGCATATCCGTGCATCAGGGCGACTTCGCTTCGACCACCACCGGCTATGCGTTCGTAGACCTCCCAGAGCAACGCTTTTTCACTTTCCCGATCATAAATTTTATGTGGAATGTTGAGGTATTCGGAGACATCTTTCTCTGCGATTTTGAACGCGGCGACCTTGTCCTTTTCCTCCAGCATGGTCAGGCATTTTTCCAGATCATATTTTATGCCATAGGCACTTTGGTAGCGGTCTTCCGGATTCTTGGCTAGGAGCTTATCGACGATCTCAGAGATGACGGCAGGCATCTCCGGGTTAATTAAATTGAGTGAATTTGGGGTCTTGGCGATATGCCAGTAGATTTGCTCAATGGGATCATCGGACCTGAAAGGCAGCTCCCCTGACAGCATTTCATATAAAGTGATGCCGAGGGAATAGAAATCCGTCCGATAATCGGGCATCCTGTTCATCCTGCCCGTCTGCTCGGGCGACATATAGGCAAGCGTGCCCGCCATAAAGCACGTGTTCAGGGGGTCATCCGTCCCGTAAGCCCGGGAACTGCTCAGATCCGTTATCTTGACTTCTCCGGTTCGGATATTTACAATGATATTGGAAGGTTTGATATCTCCATGGATGATCTGGCGCCCGTGAATGCGGCCAAGAATGTCCGCCAGTTTGACGGCGATGCGCAACTGTTCCGTTAGACCTAAGACCTTTGCCAGAATGATCTTTTTTAGCGAAACACCCCCAAAATCCCCCATAATCAGGGCAATGCCACCCTCATATTCCTCCAGGCGCTCGATCTTCACAACTCCGTCAATATCCAAATCCTGAGAGGTTTCGAACGCTTTTCGAAATTCATTCAAAAAAAGAACAGGTTGGCCGGAGGTCTTGATAATGACACTTTTCCCATCAGTTTCGCGGCGTCCCCGGTATACGGTGGCTTTCTCATTTTCCCCGATTTCCTCCAATATCTTGTATCCGGATATATGCATCTTCGAGCCTATAGGCAATCCTCGTCTGGGTATCGTAATGGGCCGCCATAATTGGCATTCCCGTGAAACAGAACCTTTATGTCTATCAACATAGCAAAATGGACAGGTTTATACAACGCCTCGTGTTTAACCCTAATCCCCCACCAAAACCCACAGACTTTGATGCAGGTATGATCAGAATGCTGTGTCGCAATTCAAATATTCGCTGCATTCAACTTGCTGTAGTTCAGCCCTTCAGGTCTGCGGTTTTGATTCAAAGTATCAAAAATTACAAGGCATTTGCAGGACTGAAGTTCTGCACTGCAGTCGTATCGATTAGAGAAACACTGATTACGAAACAGTCTCGGGGTGCGGGGTGAGGTTAGCTGCGAAAACGTGGGATGTGTATTCAACAGACTGCGGTGGATTACGGTTTAAACTGTTGACTTGCAGCAGATATTGTTATGCTCAGGCAACAAAAATAATGAAAAGCTGCTAGGACATAAATGTCACCCGCAACAACCGCTCCCGACATTACCCTCGGACGGCCTTTTCGGATCGACGGTACAGCAACAGCAGGAATCGTCCCGGCCAAGCATGCCATTGATGACTGCCGCGGCGCATCCCACACCGGCCTCAACGAATATGGCGCCAAAGGGGCAATTCCGGCTGCAGGCCCCACATTCCATGCAGGCGTCGCGGTCGGAAATGCCGATTCGCTTGTTGTCAAGGGAAAGGACGTTATGGGGACAAACGTCCAGGCATGTGCCGCAGCCGGTACATTTCTCCGGGGTGACCTTCAGGGTAACCACGTCTTTAAGATAGGTCAAATCATTCATAGTCTGTTCCTCATATAAATCTTGAAACCACCAAAACAGCAAGTCCGCATAAGCCGACGCCGATTTCCAGAGGCAACGCCCAACGTATTTCTTTTCTTACCCCCGATAGGGACGTATACGTAGAGGCGCCCGTAAAATTCATGGCCAGATACGCGGAAAGGGCCGGGATCATCATCGCCCAGGCGCCACCAAGCGACATTTCACGCCAATTCCTAAGATCAAGGCCACTAAAATAAAGAAGAGCCGCAGCCATCGCAATGCCAACGAAAATTCCTTTTGTTGCAAAGGCCCGTCCCGGCATATATGGGAGGAGAAGCGGGGTCAGCACCGCACCCGATATGATGGCGCACAAAAAAGCCTCAACCGAAAAGAAACCATCATGGATGATGTTCCGGGCAAATCCCCGGTCGCCGCCGAAAGCGCAAATAAGCAGCAGAGCGGGGATAATCATCATGGCGGGTTTCAGCGTGGCTACCAGCTCGATGGGAATTAGAACAGCGCGCTCATTCATGGGAAACAGTTTTCGCCGCATTTCAACTGTCGCCCGGCGCCCGGCATCGAGATAAGCGGCAATGTCGCGGGCAAGGACTGGTCCATAATGAACCTTGAAACCCGAACCTTTCCGAACCAGATGGGCGGCAACACCGGGGGCTCCAAGCTGGGGCAGGATCAGATCGCGATGTCTTACAACCTCTTTCAGGCCGACAGCTGCTACCCGGTTCACGAGTTCCTCCGTTCCGAAGGTCCCCTTTCCAGCGGCGCACCAGACGTTGATGCCTTTTGTATCGAGGACAAGGATCCAGAGATTTCGTCCCGGCAGGGCTTCCCGGAGACGGTCAAAGCTCATCTTGTAATTGGCCGAGACGAGGACGGGCGAGTCGGCATCAGGCGATCCCAGGGCATATAAGCCGGGATCGACGGTATAGTTCATCCGGCCGACACCCCAACGGGCTTTGATAGACCCCCAGCGGTCGGCTTTTGTAAGGATTGCCGAAACTTGAGGGATCCGGCCCGCAGGCCCTTCCACAGAACCGGTCACAAAAGCCTGATCTGTGCGCGGCGGCCTCAACGAGACGTCGCTATCGGGCAAAGAACTGGACTGTGTCGGCGCCATAGGCAAAAACACCGATGGATCCGGTGACTTTTTCATGATATTTCCTCCGTAAAGTTCTCTTTCAAGCCAAATCTCTCATGACGGGCCCGAGAAACTCCTTGACCCCATCTGCAAGATAATCGGCCTTGATCAGTGTCATGCAGCAAACCTCACCATCTTTTTCCCACGTGATCACGGCCAGCTTGTCGCCCGCCTTGATGTTCGCCTTGTCCCGCAAGTCCTTGGGAAGAACCATCTGCCCGCGCTCATCAACACTGATGAGAGACTCGACACGACAGCAATTTGCCGTTTTTGCCTCTCCACTACAGCAGGACGCCTTTTCATTTATCTTGACCATTTATTGACTCCTTTTGGTTCTTATTATTTAACTTATTTCTGAATAATCAGATTATTCTAAATATAATGAATGGTAAGACCTTTGTCAAGAGGAAAATATGGCCATGCCCTGCCTGGGTAACATAGTAATAAACAATTTTTATTCAAGAGGGTACGTAAAAATAGGGACACTTCCCGTATTTATGGGAAATACGGAAAGTGTCCCTATTTTACCAAAACAAAAAACGGCTCCTTTCATGATGGAAAAAGGAGCCGTCTTGCAATGCGTTATGCGATGAGTTTAAATCAGCGATCGGGTTAAATCAGTAATCAGGGCAAATCAGAGATCCAGGAATCATCGCTGAACCAGCGCAGGGTTCTGGCCTTTATAAATCCGTCACCGCGAAGCATGTTCAGAAAATTGTCCAGAAAATTCACGAACAAAGGATCGCCCTGGCGAACGGCAATACCCAGAGGTTCAACGGTAAAGGGGGAGTTGGCCACCAGCCCTTTATCCTTGTTCTGCATGGCTACTGTGGCAACATAGGGGTAGTCGGCCATCATGGCCTTGACTTTATTTTTGAGCAAAAGGTCCAGGGCTTCGTTCGTGGACTTGGTCATGACGAAACTGGCCTTGGGCGAAAGTTTCTTGGCAATTTGCACCGTCGTCGTTCCCTGGGGGACCGCTATGGTGAAGTCGGCCTTATTGATATCGTCGACGCTGGTGATCTTCCCCGCCGCATCTTTCGTTGTCAGGATCGATTGTCCGGAAATGAAATAGGGACCGACATAGGCGACCCGAAGATTGCGTTGCGGGGTTACCGTCATACAGGAGATGATCAGGTCGATTTTGCCCTTTTCAAGAGCCGGGATCAACTGATCAAAAGGGAGAACCTCCGTGCGGAGCTTGACGTCCATGGCAGAAGCGATGGCCTCGGCCAGGTCCATATCCAGGCCGTATACCTTGCCGTCTTTGGCCTTGAAGGTCAACGGCGGATAGGATGCCGAAGTACCAACGACAAGTTCCTTATTTTTCTTGATCTTGTCGATGGTGGAACCAGCCGATGCCAGAGAGGCGAAAGCCAACACCAGGGCTAGCAGAATGGCCAATAAAACAGCTGTCTTTTTCATAGATTCTCTCCTTATTATAATTATGTAGTCATACCCTAGATGAGTCCAGCCTTTATGTCAATGCAAAAACCAGCTGCTGTCGAGAGTAAATAGACTTGTCCGGTTTTGTAGCAAATGACTTGTCCGCTTTTACTGTTCTTGAATGGAGGGTCATTTAAGAGCAGGAGGTGAGCGGCGGATGTTCGCTTTCCTCGTTCGTGGTTCTTGTCGTGGAG
>CAZYDG010000059.1:0-59246 GCA_964645835.1 uncultured Syntrophaceae bacterium | reverse complement strand
AATTTGACCGAAAATGCTGTTAAATCTATTCATCGGGGTGCATCCTTTCCAGGTTTTGTTTTTTCTTTTGGCGAAGAAAACTTCTACCTGAATCTGTGCACCCTTTTCAATTGCTAATAACTATCTTGGACAGATGTGACTTACTTTATATCTTAAATGTTCGTTTACCCCTTCAAAATATAAATCGTGGGTAACGCGGTTATAGTTTGGCCATTGAAAATACATTATTCCTGGTAAGTTTATTTTTTTATATAATTTGGACACGCCATCATTGAGACTAAATACCTCCATCTCATTGATCCCGGCTGTTCCAATCAAGTAATATTCCTCACTCATTGCAAAATTTATACTCTCAAATAGTTGGACGACTATTATTACAATCGAAATAAATATTATATTTCCTAATTTCATTTCTCACCTTTCCGATAACACTTGATCGACTATTTTGAAGATAGTTTTTTATATTCTGCTAAAACAGCTCTAGCGTAATCATGGCAATTATTAAAGAGTAACCAATAATCAGTTGCATCAGGATTAATCCTCTGATCCCATTTGCTTTGTATGTTTGCTTGAGCCTGCGCCAAAATGTCGTCCTTCAGATAAACTCCAATTTTTTCATATTGCTTTGTAACGATATCACTGACATTAACATCTGGACCTATGACACCAAGACCTAGAGCGTCAGGATTGTAGCCAGAGATAGTATTATTGTCATATCGAAAAGCAGAATGATAAAATGGACCAAAAGTTGTATACTGTAACCTTCAATATCTAATGGTCGTATTACCATCCATGCATTCCCCCATGGATCAACCCGCATCACCGGATTATTTCGTACATAGTTATACAGATTCACATCCCCACCCGCAAACCCAATCGGGTCCTTTGTTACCAATCGTCCCACCATTGGATCGTAATACCTTGCCCGGTAGAAGTACATTCCCGTTTCTTTATCATACTCCCGTCCTGTGAATGCATAGGGCTGCTGGATGTTCCCCGTTTGTGTGGTGATGTTGCCGAAGGTATCGTAGGCGTATTGCTGGAAAATATTACCCTGGGCATCGCTTATTGCCGTTATGGAACCCAAGCCGTCGGAGTGGTAGTAGTACATTTGGCCGTTCTTCTCCATCGCTAACGGTTCGTCGATGTTTGGCCCGTAAGTGTATCTAGCCGTGACATTGTTTGCCTGGTCGTATTCCAGGATGATGTTCCGGTTGTCGTAAATATAATTCGTGGTCCGGGGACAGATATTGGGAGCTGTACAATCCGTACCGATCTGATCGCTCACAATCGTCTTCGAGATTCTTCTCCCTAATGGATCGTACGTGAAGGCAAGTGTCTTCGTCTTGTCTCCTCTTGCCATAACAACCTGTGTCAACCCGTTCTCATCATCGTAAGTGTAATTGGTTGTCACTTCATTGTTCGGCGGAAGTCCACCCGCCGAAAGCCGGTTCCCGACGGCATCGTAGGTGTAGCTCTCTGCCTTTCCACTTCCACATGTCGGTGTTGCCTGCCTGACACGGTAAGTCGCATCATAGCCATAGGTCCAGGTTGTATTTCCCAGGCTCTTTGTGATGCGGTTCCCGACATTGTCCAAGGTATAGGTAACACCGTCGAGGGTTGTGCCACTCTTTTGTGTCGTAATGCCGGTAATGTTGCTATTTTGGTTATAACTGTAAGAAGTCGTTATCCCATTGGGCATGGTCCGGGTGCTTCTCCGGCTGGCACTGTCATAGGTGAAACCGTATTGCCCCTGATCCATGGCAACCTGTATCGGAAAGTTGTTCTGATCATAAGTATAGGTGGTTGTCTTGTTTCCCGGCGTGGTCATGGTTGTTCGGTTACCTGCGGCATCGTATTGATAGGTGATGGTCACGCCGTTGGAATCGGTAACCCCTGTAATCCGGCTATTTGCATCGTAGACAAAGGTATAGGCAATGTTCTGATTCCCCGCATAGGTCATGTTTCCCGCACCGTCGTACTGGAACACGGCGGATGTGCCGTCGGAAAAGGTCTTTTGCGTCAGCCGATTGGCCAGGTCGTAGCTGTAACGGATGGTCTTGCCGTCGGCAGTGGTCATGGTACTCACATTGTTTCGACGATCGTATCCGTAAGACGTTACCTTGCTCAGAGGTTCACTCTGCTGAATGAGTCGGCCTGCGGAATCATAGGCGTAAAGGGTGGCACGGTTCAGGGCGTCGGTTAGGCTGCTCAGCTTTTCCACACTCCCACAGCCGCTACTGCATCCCATCGGGCCATAGGTCAACCGTGTGATGTTGCTCAAGGCATCCGTGATTTGAGTAAGCTGCCCACGGTAATTGTAGACATAATCTGTCGAGTTGCCGTTGGCATCCAATGTCGATAAACGGTTGCCCTGATAATCATAGGTGTATCGGGTAATCTTGCCTTTGGGATCGGTGACAGTAATCAACTGATTCAAGGCGTTATACTGGAAGAACGTTTGATTGCCCAGCGGGTCCATCCGGCTTGTCATGTTTCCCATGACGTCATAACCATAACCCATCGTCACGGTGCCACCCCTTGGATAGGTGACGAATATAAGGTTGCTGGAAGCATCATAGGTCATGTTGGTTGCCTTGTTCAAGGGGTCGGTCACGGCGATTACATTCCCTTTAGAATCGTATCGGAACCTGATGATGGCATTGGTGGCATCGGTAACAGCTGTTAGATTCCCCTTACCGTCATAGGTAAAACTTGTCAAATTTCCATTGGGATCGGTTACACTTGCCACCAGGTTGATGCTATTGTACGTATACATCGTCACGTTGCCCTGGGCATTAGTTGTTGAAAGGATGTTGCCATTTCCGTCATAGGTGTAGCGGGTCGTGCTGCCATCAGGCGCGGTGACAACGATGAGGTTCCGCATAGCATCATAGGTATATTGAGTTGTATTGCCTAAAGCATCCGTCCGGGCCGTTTTGACCGTAAATATGGGATCATACGTATACGTGGAGAGGCTGCCGTCTTTCTCCATTAATGTGGTTAAACCTGATTGACCGTAATTCAACGTGCGGCTTTTCCCGTCTGGATCGGTAGACGTGAACAGCCTGCCTGCTACATCATAGGTGTAAGTGACTGCCCTGCCTGCAGGGTAGGTCTTCGTGAGCATCCTGCCGTTTGCATCATATGTATATTGCCATGCATTCCCCAAAGGATCCGTCACCGACGTCAGAAAGCCGTTCATGTATCCTAAAGTGTAGGTTCTGCCCGCGGCATCAGTCAACGCCGTAATCAGGTCACCGGTTGATGTGACGGTGGTTATTCGTCCGGAGGGGTCCGTGATAGCGGACAAATTACTCCCGTTGTAGGTCAAGATTGTGCTGTTGCCATTTCGGTCTGTGACCGACGTGAGAAAACCCGATGCATTGAAATTTTGGATAATCCCGTTCTGTAAGGTTCGTACGTAGTTGCCATTTGCATTCTTTGTTATCTGTGATGTGTCGCCACTGATGGCTTCAGCTTTATAGAAGGCAGTGCCTGAAGAAAGCCTAAAGGTAATGATATTACCGTCTTCATTTTTAAGAATAAAGGAGGAGTTGTCAGCTGCTATAATCCTCAGATTGTGATTATGGGTCCATTTGCTGCCTATGGGTCCGCCATACGTATCCACGCTGTTATAGGAAAGGGTCAGCTTTCCAGCATCCTGCGAAAAATACAAATTGCCGCTCTTGAGATTAACGGAGGATTCTGCAGGTAGGTTGCTGAGACAGGAACTACCCAGATCGTTTGTTTGTAGAGGTAATCCCTCGTCCATCAGTTGTTTTGGGCAGCATCCGGCAGCCTTTTGAACTGGAGTACGAAAACTAGTCAGTCCTTCAGGTGGAACATTCCAAAATTTTACTGCTGCCTCTATGCATCCGCCACATGAGCATGGATTGCATGAATAAGAATAGTAATTATTGTAAACCTGATCACCTGCACAGTTAAACATTTGCGCCCGAGGATTGCACATTGCAATATCTTTAATCATCCAGCAGGGATAAGTTATAGGATTATAATCAACTTTCTGACTTACTGCTTCTGGTGACTGGTATCCATTTAGTGCAATCCTTAAAACGTCATAAATTTTAGATCCTGCACTCAAAACAATTGTTGGATTATTTGCACAATCCGGGTTTGTCATTGGCGCGGTATAAACAACTGAAGCTCCTGTCGAAGCCGAAAGGAAACCGCCGCCTTTGACAATTGTCCATGTATACGTCTCTCCGGAAATGTATACATGGACGGATAATGTCTGGGATCCGCCGACGGACATTTGATCCAGCCCATCAATGAGGCCATTAATCGACGCACCGGCCAATATCTTTTCCTTAGGGGTGGACGGATCGATCACAATATCCTCGGTCAACTTCTTGCCTTCCGCAAGCGACAGGTTCTTCGTCACTACATCGTTACCGGACTCGATCATGAGAATGACCGAATTTACCAATGCAGAAAAAGGCAACGTGTAATTACCAGCAGCATCAGTGGTCGTCGAGTATCTTCCCACAGATACAGCGGCGCCACCGACGGCTTTGCCCGATTTATCCCTCACAGTGCCGGACACCGTGGCTTTCTTGTCTCCGGATACGGCTATCTCCGAGTTTCTCATAACTCCGTTAACGGTAGGGAATCCTGAAGGGAACACCGTATCGTAGGCAATCGTCCAAAAGCCGAATTTTGTCTCGCTCGTCATCTCACTATAAGCTATGCGGGCATAGCCGGCTTCGCCCCAGTCCGCCCCCCAGCTGCTCTTGATGACGAAGTATTGTTCCGCATCGTCGTAGCCTATGATTACCGCTGCGTGGTAGCCTTCGAATGTGCCCCAGGAGTGGGAATAAATACCCGACTTGTAATAGAAGAAATCCGTTTGAGCCGCCAAAATAACGACCAAAGGACCGTTATTGTAAAGGGAGAATTTGATCGCGTCTACAGTGGGCGGCACTTTATACCAGTCGTTGATCTTATAGACTCCAGCCGCCCAATCGGCGCAGGCATTTCCACAAAGGCCGTCTGTTGATCCATAGGAGTAACAACTCTCCAAGGGAAGACCGAACGAACGGATAAAATCGGCAGCGGAATCAACCAAACCACCGGCACACGACCCAGATAACCCACAAGAAATCAACGCCTGTTCTGAAAGGTCCAGATTGGCACCTGGCGTGTTTTGGGAAATGAGGACGCTTGATTCGAGAGCCGCTGTCGGGGCAAAAGCCCAGCACGCGCTGCATACGCCCTGTTCTTTTACAGGTGTCACATAAGAACCGCTGTTGTAGTTGCGCCAGTCCAGCTTATCAGGCAAAGTGCCAGGAATCACATGTGTTCTTTCCTTGTCTGTCCTTTCCGGCCTCATCGATCTCAGGCGAGCCTTTCGTTCCGATGATGACAATCTGGCAACAGCCGTCCGGTCTGCAGACCAGCGGGCCTGCTTCTGCCGGATCGCCCTGGTGATTTCATCGTGTTCCGAGGTATGGGCAAAAGAGATGAAGGTACAGAAAGGAAAAACAAAAGAAATAACCAGAATAAAAAAAGAAAGGCCATGCAACCGTTTCATCTTCCCTCCTCAGAGCGGATATTAATGATGCATCGGGACAATTCCTTTGTATCCATCTTTTTATCTACGGGGACATCCTCCGGAATAATCACTCTGTATTTGAAACGTATCAGAATATCTATTTTAAAATATTATAAGATTATTTTCGCTATTTTGTTTTTAACATATGATATATTTCATATTTTACATAATTAATTATTTAATTATATTTAAATTGCCATATTTTTAACTCGCATATATATAATTTCAATATTTGTCAATAAAATATTATTCCAATTTTTTATGTAATATCGATATATATTTCATCTATTTTGAAATTGAAAGCGGGAAGGTTCATGTCTAAGATCGCTGATCGGTGTATGGCCAGTTTAAACTTGATTTCAGGCTTTCATGCGGAAACATAAAGAACCTGTAGCCTGAGAGATACTGCAGTGAGATGTTGGATTTGGCCACGGCACTTTCTTGCCATGACAGGCCACCTGTGCTATGAGGATAACAGGTTCTGAAGCATACCGATGTTAGAGGAGAAACAGGACATGAAATCCTATCGTAAGGAACTTTGGTTCAATATTCCACATCGGCGGGCCTTTCTCAACATCACGCCTCAAGTTGAAGCCTGCCTGATCGAAAGCGGGATCAAAGATGGGTTAGTGCTGGTCAATGCCATGCACATCACAGCATCGGTCTTCATCAACGATGATGAACGGGGTCTCCATCAGGATTATGAAGATTGGCTTGAAGGCCTTGCCCCTCATGAACCAATCTCACGTTATCGTCATAACCGAACGGGTGAGGACAACGGCGATGCGCACCTGAAAAGACAGATCATGGGACGGGAAGTTGTTATCGCCGTTACCAACGGTGATTTCGATTTCGGCCCCTGGGAACAGATTTTCTACGGCGAGTTCGACGGACAAAGGAAGAAACGGGTGCTCGTCAAAATCATCGGGGAATGACGAAGGCTTGGAATGAAATTGCTATCATAGAATTATTCTTAAAAGGACGAACAACGCGGAAATTTCATATATTAACAGAAATGCAAGATGATTCGTTATCGATATTTCCCTTCTGCAGTCTTTTCCGTTAATTTCCGGATAATGCCCTTTTCTCGCATATCCTTGATAATACGATTGATTGCTTTCAGCAGGGCCGTATCATTCTTGCGGACGGCCACAGCAATATGTTCCGACCTCAAGGAATCACCCAGAGGCATGATGGGCATTTGAAGATATCGGATACTATACATGCCTATAATCTCATCAGTAATAACAGCATCGACGTTCTTTAGGACCAGTTGCTCTAAAGCAACTTCATCATTCTCACAGAGAACAACCTTTCCCGCCTCAAGTCTCCGGGCATCCTGTTCATATGTTGTGGCCCGGGAACAGCCGATAACTTTACCTTTGGCCTCTCTTACTTTTTTCAAAACAGCGCCCTTCCTGACGAAAAGATGAGCCCGCGAATAATAGTAAGGCTCCGTAAAATCAACCAACGCCTCTCTTTCACTCGTGATGGCCATACTGCTGACGATGGCATCGCAGGCGCCTGACCGGAGGGTTTCGATGATTTTGTCCCAGGGAACATCGATAAAAACGGCTTTCACCCCCAAACGGCGGGCCATTTCTTTCGCTACATCAATATCAAACCCTACTTTCTCCTTGTTCGCTCCATAAAAGCTAAAAGGTATATATCCCATACTGACAGCGAAACGGATCTCTCCCTTTTTCCGGATTTGTGAAAGGGAGTCGCTCGCATCGCGTGCACACGCAAAAAGGATAACCGTTAAAACGGCCAGGATGGCGACGGAGATCAATTTAATAACGGGTATCATTATTTGATTATCGAGGACTGATGGTTGCCGGATCGGCACCTGACCGTGAACATCGATTCGATGTCCACGGTCAGACTGGTTATTCTTACATGTAATATCCGCAATAGACGATTACACCGTCAACCAATTCGAAATACGTTGCCTTCTTCTCCACTTTTTTGGTTTTGGGATGCGACCAACGATACGTAACCGTCCCGGACCCATCTTTCTTAGCCTTCTCAACGGCTTCTTTCAGAAACAATTTACCATCGGCATCCTTCAGCGTTATCATGCTCTTACCGATCAGCGCCGGCGTGATCGGATGAGCAAGGGTCACCATATTATCAGCTGTCCCGGCAAAAATGTATAGGTCCTTATAGATAAACTTTCCCTTGGGATTGTTGAATTCCGCCATGGCTTTATCCTTACCGACTTCCTTAACATAAGCGGCGGCTTTCTTAACCATGGCCTGGGCTTCTTTTGCTGTGCCCCGATCCTGTGCCTGGGCTACACCGGCCATAAACACCATAACGCACAAAAAAACAAAAATCTTCTTCATTACTCTCCCTCTCTCTCTTGGTTTTTGACAAAGATCATTGCAATCCTCATCATTCATTTTCTATCTACATACTGCTCTTTCAGTTTCAGATAAATAAGAATACGCTGAACCACCTCCTGCCATGCTTAATTACAGTGACCGTTTTAAACATGCCTATTCCTATTCAAGCTGCCTCAAATGCGACGCCTCGTCACTAATTAAACCCCGAGGCGGTCTGTCCATTTCCGATACATTTTCCGTTTTAAAAATTGACATTATGTTCGACAAATTTTCCGCATTGCCCGCGTTCTGCTGTGTCGTAGAGCTCATATCGGCGATGGCGCTGTTCACCTGGCTTATCCCTTGAGATTGCTCACGGGATGCCGTGGCTATTTCTTCCATTAGGATCACTACTTTATCCGAACTGGTTGTGACTTGGCCAAAGGCTGTGCTAGTTACATTGACAAGTTGTTCGCCGCTTTTCACCTTATGAACGATATCTTCGATCAAATTGGAAGAATCCCTTGCCGACTCCTTTGCACGCATGGCCAGATTCCTGACTTCATCGGCAACGACGGCAAAACCGGCCCCTGCCTCGCCAGCACGGGCAGCCTCTACTGAGGCGTTCAGGGCAAGCAGATTTGTCTGGAAGGCAATTTCATCGATACTTTTTACAATCTTCTGGGTCTGTTCACTGGCCTTGGCTATCTCCCTCATGGACATAGTAAGTTCGCCCATGGATTCATTGGCTTTCTGAATGGCTCCCCTGGCCATGATCATGAGATGATTGGCTTCGGTGGTATTTTCCGCATTCTGGTGGGTCATCGAAGCAATCTCATCCAGGGATGCAGAGGTCTGCTCAATAGCAGCCGCTTCTCCGGACGCCGAATCCATAAGAATCGTTGATACCTGAAGGGCATTCCCCACAGCATCGTTCATCTTGCTGCGCATAGTATTGACGGACTGGACCAGTTCCCCGATCTCATCGGTGGAGTGCAGATCTATGTCCTGTGTTAGATCGCCCTCAGCCAACCTCCGGAGAGCAACAATCGTTTCTTTTATGGGATTCAAAATCAGCCTTGTCACGGAAATGCTTGTAAGGAAAGATACAACCACGGCAACGATCAGGAGGACTAAGAAGACGGTCAACGTGGTTCTAACCATTCTGACCGAAGATTCATACTTTTCTTTGCCGAGTTTTTCCTCCAGGGCGTTAAGTTCCCGCAAACTCTTGTCGAGAACTACAAACTTATCCTCGGCCATGCCAAATGCCATCACAGCGGTACTGGCATCCTGGGCCGCAATTTCAAGGGTACTCTTTGCCTCTTTATGAAATCCCACCAAGTTATCGTAGGCGCTCTGGTAATATTTTTTTTCGTCTCCGGATAGATTCTTCGAATCCAGAATATTCTTCGTAAAGGTCACGCTAGCGGCAATCTGGGCATCCGTTTGTTTTGCCAGTTCGTCTATGCGCTGTTTGTCATAATTGGAGGCAATCCAGTTCATGATCTTATAGAGTTTTGCCTGTACCGTAGACATTTCGTTCAGGATATAGGAGCTGTTCTGATACCCCTTGAAGCGGTTGTTATATATATCGTCAACTAGACCGCTCTGAATTGACAAGGCCTGATAAGTCCCTAAAGAAATCAGCAAAAGAAAGATGAAGACAACAATCGGCGCCAATAGCATTTTCTTGGCCAGTTTCAAATTATTAAAGAAAGCTTTCATAAACTCCTCCCTCTTAATATAACATGGCAAATCACATTGAAATACCCGTGCTTTTTCTTGCAAAAATTCGGCCATGTTATGCCACAGAAATGATCAAGATATTGCCCAAACATATAATTCTTTATTCCTGATTAGCCAACTATCGCAAAACTGTTTTCACAGGGTTCCATCATCACTAAACGGCCAAAAACAATTTATAATAAAATAGCAATAAATACTAATATATATAATCTATCAACCTTAATATCTATGAGGCTGTACCAGGTTAAAAGCATGTTGAATCCGGCGGCAAAAATATGCATAGATAGCAATTAAGCCATTAGAGAAAATCTCACAATATCGCACTTACCATCAGTCAAGAAATCATTAGAGGAAAAACAGTATCGTCGGGCAACGTCTTCATGACATGGGGCGTCAAATTGTTGTCGACAATATCATGTTCACATAAATCCATAGACGTTATCCTTCATTTTTGTGACTATCTGATATTTCCTTACTGTGCTATATGTATCTCTTTAGGTATTACGCATCGTTTGTAAAGACAATACGACCTATTGCAATATTAAACTGCGCTTTTTTATGGACATGAATACGCAAGATGATCCGATTTCGTTGAAAGTTCAGAACGCCCCTCGTCAGCCCGGTATTTACATGATGAAGGACACCGCCGGCGAAATCTTGTATGTGGGCAAGGCCAAGGATTTGAGAGCCCGCATCCGGGCCTATTTCGGCGGAACCGACAGCCGGTTCATGGTGCCTTTTCTTGTTAACCGCGTGCATGATGTGGATTTCATCGTCACAGCGACGGAAAAAGAGGCCCTGATCCTGGAAAACAACCTCATCAAAGAACACCGTCCACGGTATAATGTCGATTTTCGCGATGACAAGGCCTATTTCAACATCCGTTTAGATCCGGGAATCCCCTTTCCCCGTTTTCAGCTGGTCCGCCGAACCCGCAAAGACGGCGCCCGCTATTTCGGCCCCTATCCGTCCAGCGGCGCGGCCAAGGAAACCCTCAATTTTCTTCAGTCTGTTTTTCCCCTTCGCACATGCCGGGACGGGGAGCTTCAGGGCAGGAAACGGCCTTGCCTGGAGCATGAAATTGGACGATGTGCCGCCCCCTGCGTGGATGCCATCGACAAGGATGCCTATGGGCGGATTGTCCGAGAAAGCCTTGCGTTTCTTGAAGGCAAAGCTAACACCCTCGTAACCGATCTGGAGGACAGAATGACCCACACGGCTGCTGAAGAACGGTTCGAGGAAGCCGCTGTATTGCGTGACCGCCTGATGGCCATTCGGGCAACCCTGGAAAAACAACGCATTGTCTCCATGTCCCATAAGAACCAGGACATTTTCGGCATCTATCGGGAAGGACAGCTTACCCAGGTATGCTGCCTCTTCATTCGCCTCGGGAAAATGGTCGGCCAACGGTCTTTCCCCCTCATCAAACTTGGAATGGACGTGGGCGAAATACTTTCATCCCTGATGAAACAGTTCTATGCTGACGCCGTCGATATCCCGGCGGAAATCATTGTCCCCGTGGATCATGAAGATCGAACCGTCTTGGCGGAATGGCTGACGGAACTGCGGGGACGGGCCGTTGAAATCATCATCCCCCAACGGGGCCAGAGCATGGACCTCGTACGCCTCGCCGAAAGCAACGCCCAAAACACCTTCAATGCCCTTCGCGCCGCATCGGGAGACATCGAGGACACCTTAAAACGCCTTAAATCAACCCTTTCCCTGAAGAACACCCCCGAACGGATTGAATGCTTCGACATCTCGAATATTGGAGGCCAATTTGCAGTGGGGTCCATGGTCACTTTTCTCTCGGGAAAGCCCTGCAAAGAAGCCTACCGGCGATTTCGCATCCGCACCATAGAAGGCGCCGACGATTTCGGTATGATGTACGCAGTTTTAAGGCGGCGATTGAAACGCGAAGATCTGCCCTTGCCTGATCTCCTCATGGTCGACGGCGGGAAAGGCCAACTTTCAGTGGCCATCTCTGCCATGAAAGATGAGGGCATCAGCGGCGTCGATGTCGTCGGCCTGGCCAAGGCGGCGGACGAAGGAGATGCAAACAGCCGATTCAACAAACCGGTGAGAAAAAAACCATCCATACCCCGTGGAGAAGACCGCGTTTATCTGCCTGGTAGAAAAGACCCGATTTACTTGAGCCGCTGGCCTGCCGCCTTTTTTTTACTTCAGCGGGTCCGTGACGAGGCACATCGATTTGCCGTTTCCTACCACCGTAAATTAAAGGAAAAGGAAGACCTTCAATCCGTACTGGATCTCATCACCGGCGTGGGAGCGACACGGAAAAAGGCCCTTCTGGCCTATTTTGGGGACATGAAAAGGATCCGTGCAGCTACAGTTGCAGACCTGCAACAGGTGGACGGCGTCGGCAAGGATACAGCCGAAGCAATCTATTCATTTTTAAAAGGAGAAACATCATGATATCCGCTGATGTCTATTACAGGATTTTACAAACGCCGCTCGGCGAAATCGGCTTGGTCTGGACAGAAACAGCCACAACATTTAGCCTGTGCCGGATTCTTCTTCCCCCGCCGGACGGCACCATCATCGATCGGGTCACGGAAGCATTCCCCTTAGCCGCTTCAAGAAAAACCGCCGACACCGACAATCTCTCAAACAGCATCATTCAGTCCATTAAAGGACAACCGGCGGACTTCAACTTCGATATTCTGGATTTAAATCCTTCCACAACCTTTCAACGAAAAGTCCTCTCTCGCTGCTTCCTTATTCCGAAAGGTCGCGTCGTAACATATGGCGTCCTTGCCCTGTCGGCCGGAACCCCTCGTGGGGCCAGAGCCATCGGGACGGTCATGGCAAATAATCCCTTTCCCATTATAATTCCCTGTCATCGCGTCATTCGCGCCGACCGGTCACTGGGAGGATTCGGCGGTGGCCTGGCAATGAAAAAGGCTTTGCTTATCCACGAGGAGGTCCGTTTCGATCAAGACGGGAAAGTAGATAAAGAATGCCTGATGGAAGCAACGGTCCAGACTTATTGAATGCTATGCAAAGATCGGCTGACATATTGACACTTTGATTCCGACCATCTATCTTTGATTATAGACGTCATCAAGGATGATTACCATAAATGGCAGCAACCTATTTTTCATGGGACATTAACCGCAAACCGGCAATTCGCCGGAAATAACGAAGGGTCGGTCCCTTCTCACTCAAAAAGGAGGATTAATCATGGGTCTGATTAAATGGGATAGCAATTTAAGTGTGGGCGTTGCAGAAATGGACAAGCAGCATCAGAAACTCATCGACCTGATCAATCAGCTAAACGATGCCATGTCTCAAGGAAAAGGAAAGGATGTATTAGGCAAAACGATTAACGGTCTTTTGGACTATACAAAAACCCATTTTACGGCAGAAGAGAAACTGATGGGCCAACAAGGGTATACCGGTCTGGACCAACAGAAGGACGCGCACAAAAAGTTTATCGATAAGGTTGCCGCATACAAACTTCAATTTGAAACCGGCAAAGTGGGCCTGACCATCGAGATGATGAACTTTCTATCGAACTGGCTGAAGGGTCATATTATCGGCGAAGATAAGAAATATGGCCCTTATCTCGCTGAGAAGGGTATAAAGTAGATAAATCATGGAGAGGCAACCCTGCTCCTGATCGAAAAAATTTATGACATTTTTCGATCAGGAGTGGTCACGGCTCAAAATACCACTTAACGTTTTTTCGCCGGACGGCTATCTTTCAAAATCATTACTTCCGTTTGATATCTCATAGACAATACGGACAGAATGCGATATGGCATGCTCGGCTTGGTTCAATATAAATCATTATAACGAGGTATGTGATTGTCTACTTTGCACGCGGCTATACTTGGATTGGTTCAAGGATTGGGAGAATTTCTACCCATATCGAGTTCTGCACATCTGGTGCTGATTCCCTGGCTTTTTAAATGGGATGATCCCGGACTCACTTTCGATATCGCTCTCCATTTCGGCACCCTTATTGCGGTGGCAATTTACTTCTGGAAAGACTGGTTGATATTAGTCAACAAGGGCTTGACAGATTTCCGCAGTACGGAAGGGCAATTGTTTTGGTATCTTGTGGCCGCCACTATTCCCGGAGCACTGGTGGGATTCCTGCTGGAGAAAAAAGCGGAAACAATATTCAGGGAGCCCGTTTTAATCGCAACCATGCTGATTCTGTTGGGTATCGTCCTGTACTGGGCTGATCGGAGAAGCGCAAAGAATATCGAGATGAACAAAATAACTTTTAAAACCAGTCTTTTCATTGGTTTATCCCAGGCACTGGCCATCATTCCAGGTGTTTCACGCTCAGGGATTACCATGACCATGGGATTGTTATTGGGACTGACCAGAGAAGGGGCAGCCCGGTTTTCGTTCTTATTATCTGCACCTATAATATTAGGTGCCTCCTTGGTTAAACTGCCCCATCTGATATCGAATCCAGCCGAGATCACTACACAGTTTATAATCGGTATGCTGGTCTCATTTGTTACAGGTTTCATCAGTATCGGTTTTTTGCTTCGATATGTTCAGACCAAGAACTTTCTCCCGTTTGCCTGGTACAGATTCATATTGGGATCTCTGGTAATCATGATATTCCTGATACGATAATTGGTGTAAATGAATCCGATCAAAAAAAAGGGGTGGGAACTGATCAATATCAACTCCCACCCCTTTTTGTCTTTTTTGTCTCTTGTTTACTTGGCTTGCTTGTTAAAAGAAGTAAAAAAACCTTCCAATTTCGCAAAGCCATCATCGGCTGATGCCTTTAGATCCGCCTGACCCTTCTTATAAGCTTTCACATAAGTCTGAATCGCATTTTTCCCTTCCGGGGGGATCCACGAAGACTGGTCGAGAACCATCCCCATCATCCGTTCCGTCTGCTCCTGAAAAATAGACATTGTCCGAAACGTATTGTCCAATGCGGTCTTTTGAAAATCGATCATCTGCTTTGTCACGTTTTCTGGTTCCATAGTTCTAATTCTCCTTCTTGTTTTTATCCAAATTTAAGTCTGAATTTTGGATTGTCAAGAGGGATTTGTTGCGTCGCACAATTATTTTTTACCGCTCATATATAAAAACCAGAGCACCCACTGATCGAAGATATGCCTTATTATAAAACATATCTTAATTAATTCAAAAGACATCCTGCCAATATAGTAGTAAAAGTCGAAATTATTTGTTGCGTCGCGTCAAATAATCTTTCTTCTCTAGTTTATGATAATATCATCCAATGACCGTTTAGGCACATGATGATGGCCTTGACTGTCATGCCAATATTTAATATCTCCATCAGGTTTAACGGCTTCAATAATAACCGTCTCTATCGGCTTGCCCAATGCAATGGCCAGAAGAATTTCATATCTATCCGATATGTTTAATTTTTCTCTTAATTTTGCTCGTTGGACGGAGGCAATCATACATCCACCCATTCCTTTATCCACAGCTCCCAAAAGAATAGTCTGAGCCGAGATTCCGTTATCATAATCATATGATGCGCTGATATCCTTATCGCCGAGCATGAGGATATAGGCTGAAGGTCTTTCCCCTTCCGAAGGTCCAGGCCAGTCGGGAAGATATCCCGCCCATGCCAGAGTCTCAAATATGATCGCATTGGTTTGAGGGTCACACGACAGGAAGTATTTGAGGGGTTGCTTATTCGCCGCTGAGGCAGTCTGCCGGGCAAGATCGACTAATTCTCTCAAAATTTCTTTAGTGACGACATGACTTTCATCAAAGCGCCGGTAACTTCTGTTCTTGATGACAAGTTCTCTTATCATATAGCCTCCTCAAATCATTTAATTGCATTGCCATTATCTTCATGGCTTTAGAGAGCCTGCTTTCTTCATGAAATCAGGGTCTTTCTCAAGTTCTCGGGCAAGATTCTCAATCTCTTTTTGCACTGATGGCGAAAAGGAATTAAATGCGCCTTCCTGTCCCAATGCCTTGCTTGTGTCAACATATTTGGAAGCATTTTCACCACTTTCCTGCATAATCATGAGGACGATCTTCTCGATTCTCTTCTGAATATTCGATGGAAATTGTGAAAGATTCTGTTCCGCCTGCAATGCTCCGGGATTTTTTGCCGCATAATCTACTCTCGCTGCCTGGTCGGCAAGGAATTCCTTCAGCATTAACATGGCCGCTTCATGCGCCTTATCTTGAGCAAGGATATTGTTTGCACTCAAGATAAATGCAAATATAACAAATCCTATTATAAAGAGTTTTCGTTTCATGTTTAAATGATAATTATCAATGATATTAATGTCAATGGTTTGTAATATCGGTTTCTTCCATCGATCAAGGTTCTATAAGAGCATTGACATCTTTGCTCCACTCCTGCATGGACCCATCGTAATTCCTTACATTCTTATACCCCAGCACCTCGTGCATCAGAAACCACCAGTTTGAAGATTCACGGCCCGTATTACAGTAGACAATAATCTCCCTGTTGAGGTCGGTACCGGCAACCTTGGCGGCAACCATTGCCAAGTCGGCCTTATCTTTAAACGTACCGTCTCCGTTGAATGTCAGGGAAATCGGCAGATTGGCGGTCCCCTTGATATGTCCTGCCTTGCTTACTTTGGCAATTTTCGATTTACCCGTATAATAGTCCGGTTCCCTTGCATCGATAACGATGGATTTCTGAAGATGTTTCATTACGTAATCCTTGTCGGCAAAAACATCTCTATTGAAAACTCCTTTGTATGATTTATGCTTCGCCCTTGCCGTCTCTGCGGAAATAGCCTTCTTGTCGGCAATCCATTTGTTATAGCCGCCGTCCAGGATGGCCACATTCTTAACTCCCGCATAGATCATGGTCCATGCAACCCTCGTTCGGTTGACGCGATCTGTGGACGTGTTGACCTGCCCCACAACCACAACCCAGGTATCCGAGTCGATACCGCTTGAACTAAGCAGATCGATAAGATCATCATCGGCGGGTATTTCATTGTCAAGATCTCTCCGGGAGACAGCCCATGCGCCATAAATCACATTGATGGCTCCCGGTATGTGGCCCGCTCTGTAGTCCTCGACTTTTCTTATATCGATTATCACCAATTTGGAATTGTTTAGATTCATCTCCAGCCAGTCTGTCGATACAATCGGATTAATATCTCCGGCATGCGCGCAAACAGGTATAAAAAATAACAGCGGAAGGATTATCAGGATTTCTAATTTTAATTTTCTCATGATGGCCTCACACCGTATGGCTAAGTTTTTCAACGTAAAGTTAGAGCACTTTCTATCTCATCTCGAATAGCTCCTTCATTTGATTGATGAAGAAACCTGTTCAATGCCTTTTCGGCTTTTGTTCCCCCGATACGCCCCAATGCCCAGGCAATCATCCCTCGGACCCTTTCATCATCGTTATGACTGAATGCCTTGATCAGGACCGGAACGTGCCGCTCATCCAATGTATTTCCCATTGCCCTGGCCACATTCATCTTCCATAACCATAAATTCTTATCCGTCGTATAGAACATATGCGGCCAGATTCGGCTGTTGAAATAATCCTTATCCATTTGCAAAAGCGCATCCAGCCTGAAGTCCTTTGCGATATTTGCCACTTTTTTATTCATCGGCAGTTTCTTTATCAGCCATGGGGCGTTTCTCGGACATACATTCTGGCAACGATCACATCCGTAAACCCATAATCCCATAGGAATTCGCAGTTCCTTTGGCGTGATTTGCCTTGAATAATAGGTTAAAAATGAAATGCATCGACGAGGGTCTATCTTCCCGCCTACTTTCAAGGCGCCCGTGGGGCAGGCAGCCACACAGACATTTCTGCACCAATCCGGGCATCCTATTTTAACCGTGGGTTCATCAGGTGTAAAAACACGATCAATAACGACAGCGATTGGCAGGACCCAAGACCCTTGGTGAACCATCTGCCCGGAGTAAAATAGGCAGTTCTTACCGAATGTTCCCAGACCGGCGCGGGCAGCGGCTAACCTGTGCGGCAGATTAAATGGAACCTTTGATTCGATTCCATGATCTCTAAGAAAAGACCGGAAATCCTTAACTCTGACGGCCAGACGATCCTGCAAAACGCGGTCGTCATCCAGATAGCAGCGGCCAAAATGATTCTCCATTGATGAAGGAAAGGCTTCGTTGAAATATCCTTCCATTAAAACAATAATAGTTTTTGCGTTCGGAAGGATTGACTTTGGATCTGTACCGGAGATGAGATCCAGACCCATTCTTGAAGCCCATTCGTACTCGTTATGCTTCTCGATCAGAATCGCTTTTTGAGACTCAAATGGTTCAGCGGTCGTGAAACCTATGTCTCCAAACCCGCATTGCATTGCTTTTTCAATAATCTCTTTCTTCGTAATCATACAAGGCACCCCTCATTCAGCACAGCGCAGGATTTATTCCCTGCTCAAGAAACTATACCGGTAACGATGCATTTGCAATCTATCTTTTCGATGTTTTTCCTCGGTTAATATGATATCGGTAAGTAATTTCTTCCATGAAAAGAAGAGGTAGAGGTACTGTGAACCCGGACATATCTTCCATCGATTTGTTCACCGTGCGTGAGCAGCTTCGCCGCGGGGAGTTTTCCGCCTTGGACTTGATTGAAGCCTGCCTTCGTCAAATTGAATTCCTTGATCCGACAATCAACGCCTTTATCAAACTAACACCCGAATTGGCCCGTATGGAGGCCTTGCAGGCCGATACAGTGCTTAAAATCCGGCCTCTTTTCCTGGATAAATTTCCATTGCTTGGAATACCCATCGCCCTGAAAGACCTTTTCGAGACAGCAGCCATCCATACTACCGCCGGCTCGAAGTTTTTTGCCGATTACATCCCCAAGGAAGACGCCCAAGTGGTTCAGAAAATCAAACTCTCGGGTGGCGTGGTTCTAGGAAAAACCAACACGCACGAAATCGCGCTGGGTGTGACAGGTGTCAATCCGCATTACGGGGCAGTGAAAAATCCTTGGGATATAACGCGTGTGACCGGTGGCTCATCTTCCGGATCGGCTGCGGCTGTGGCGACAGGAATGTGCATGGCGGCCCTCGGCACGGATACGGGCGGCTCAATTCGTATCCCCGCGTCCTTATGCGGGGTGGTCGGGCTCAAGCCGACGTATGGAAGAGTCAGTACCCGAGGGGTCATCACACTCTCATGGAATCTCGACCATGTAGGTCCACTGACGCGCACCGTACGTGATGCGGCGCTTATGCTCGCTGTGATGGCCGGGTATGACCCTTATGATCCCTCTTCGGTGGATATCCCCTTGGATGACTATCTCCGCCGGCTTGAATGCGGCATTATGGGCTGCCATGTGGCACTGGCGGTGGGAGAGTATGTCGAAACGTCCGACCCGCTGGTGCTTGCAGGCGTGACCGAGGCGGCTCAGGTTTTTAAGGATTTGGGTGCCCAGGTGGACAAAGTGGACACTTCTTGGCTTGCGGATCTTGCGCTGGCAAACACAAGAATGACCCAAGCCGACGGAGCGGCATTTCACCGCGAACGTCTGGCGGAACATCCCGACTGGTTCGGTGCTGATGTCCGTCAGCGGCTGGAGACCGGTGCGGCGTTAACTTCCAGCGAATATGTGCTTTCACGACGGGCACAGGTTGAAGGCCGCCGCCGTTTCGAAATGTTTTTTGAAAAATATGATTTACTTTTGTTACCAACTACTCCCATCACCGCCCCGCTCATCGAAGAAACTAAAGCCGTCGAAGCCGTCCGTCAGTTGACGCGCTTTACTGCCCCTTTTAACCTGGCCGGTGTCCCGGCATTATCTGTACCATGCGGATTTTCAAACGATAATTTGCCCATGGGGTTGCAGATTATCTCAAAACATTGGAATGATGCAAAAGTGTTGCAGGCAGGCCACGCCTTTGAACAAGCGACTCAATGGCATAATCGCGTTCCCTCGGTTCAAGTCTAACGGGCGGTATGTCGTAATTAGGGATTATCTAATCAATTAAACTGTAGGCGGATGGTGGATGCGCTTCGCTTCATCCACCCTACAGCTGTAGCGCAGGACTTCAGTCCTGCAAATACTTTGTTAATTTATAGCCTTAAATCAAAACCGCAGACCTAAAGGTCTGGGCTACAGCAAGTCAAATGTGGCGTATATTTGAATTGCGACACGTCTACTGCGTTGCGCTGCGAGCCTCCTGATCGCCCTTTCCCCCTTCGATCAGCACATTGAGTTCCTGGACAATGGTGTTCATTTCCTCAGCCAGGGCGGCAAGCTGCTCTGAGGCCGCTGCCGATTCCTCGGAATTGGCGGCATTCTCCTGGACAACTCGGCCAAGATCCTCCATCGTTGCGGAGATCTCTTGTATCTGACCGCTGATGCTCCTGTTGGCCTGGGTTACGGACCCAATTTTTTCTCCCATGATGGTCGCTGATTCGACAATTGCCTCAAAATTATCATTGACGCCCCTGAGCCCCCGAACGGTATTGGATACTTGATGCAGATTGCCATCCAGCTTTTCCCTGGTGTTCTTTGCAGCTTCAGAGGCGCGGGCTGCGAGATTCCTGACCTCTTGGGCCACGACAGCAAAACCGACACCCGCTTCGCCGGCCCGCGCTGCCTCGACAGCGGCGTTCAAGGCAAGAAGATTAGTCTGGAAAGCAATCTCATCAATGGTCTTGATGATTTTTAGCATCTCACTGCCGTCGGCCTCAATTTGATTCATACCGGTGCTCATCTCAATCATTGATTTGAGTGACTGCCCCGATTTTTCAATATTCTGTCTCATAAGGATTTCCGCCCCCTGGGTCAGATCCGTTACCTCAACGCTCCGGTCTGCGGTCTCTTTCAGGGTAACCGTTGTCTCTTCCAGGCCCGACGCCTGACGGCTGGCCCCATCCGCTAATTGCTGGCTTGCGTATGATACTTGAGCTGATGCGGCTGTAAGCTGTTCCGACCCTTTTTTCATTCGCTGGGCAATCGCGGCAAGCTGCCTTGACAGGGCACGGGCGGCAAGGAGACTGAGGATAACGGCTATGAGGACGACGATGACTTGAAAGGACAAGAGAAAGAAGCTTGCTTTTCTCCCGATTTCAGCCAAACGGTTGGCCGATTCCAGAATTTCATCCTCGTATGAACTAGCCCCGATAATCCAATCCAACGGTTTGAAGTATGCAAGACGGGCTATCTTGATCCGGGCATCCTTCTCGCCTTCATTCTTCCATGGATAACGGACCTCGCTGATAGCACCTGGCTGTAAAGACAAGGCTGCCTTGACGATCTCCTGGATAAAAAAACGTCCGTCGGCGTCCTTGGCTTCCCAGATATTCTCTCCGTCTCGCTTTCCATCTTTGGAAAGGATATACTTCCCTTTTGAATCCAATATATATACATAGCCCGTCGTACCAATCTTGAGACCCATGATGTAGTCACGAACTTTCTTTTCCTGGGCCGCATCTCCCCCCTCAGGAATCATGGCGCACATGGCATACAGATTTTGCACCGTGTGATCCAGATCCACCCTTGCCTGCTTGATGCTTTCTTCGTTCACGGTCCTCATCATCTTTTCATTCTGGATGAACACCATAACCGACACGATAGCCAAGGGAACAAAGGTAAGCATGATACCCGCTACGATCAATTTCACTTTCAGTGAAGCCTGTGCAACAATACTCATTCCGTTCCTCCTTTCAGGCGCTATTTACTCTGGATGGTGAAAATAATGCCCAGTTTGAGTTCCATAAAGAGCTCTCCTTCTTATGACGGGTATTTTCGGGACCAGATGTCGACCATGGTCTTCTGCTTTTTTGTTTTCCCCGGAAGATTGTTGGTTGGGGAAAAAAAGGCTACCAGATGACGACCTTTATCCTTCCAATATACTTCATCGGTATACTCGCGGATAATAAATATTCCTCGTCCACTATCTTTCATACGGTTTTCTCTGGTTGTCGGGTCGTTCAAAGACTCCCAATCGAATCCCTCGCCCTGGTCAATCACTTCTATTACCGCATCGTTTCCATATCTGTGGCGGACGAGAATGGGGCGATCCGATCGCTGTCGATGTCCATGGCGCCATGCATTGGCCAAGCTTTCCTCCAGAACCATGCGCAGGCGCATCTCCCCTCCAGCAAAGCCATGCTCATCCCATTGAGACTTTATTCTATTATACACCGCAGAAAACTAGGCAGAAAAATCAGCCGTGTCACGGGGACTGAACAATAGGACCTCTTCTTTTGTGCGATCCTCTATTTCGACACCAACAATGGTGACGTCGTCGCTGAAAGCCGACATCATCTCCTGATCCCATTCATCCTCACCTGATATGGCCATAAGCAATGCCGGAATTATTCCGGAAACAGGGAGATCAGGTTGACTCCGCACCAGATTTTTGACAATATCGCACAGCTGATCATATTGCAAGATGGGAAGTCCCTTGCTGCAAGGAATCTCCATAAGGCCATCGGTTACAAGAATCAATTTGTCTCCCAACTGAAGTTGCAACATCCCGCTTTCATAGTGAATACCCCGGGCTACGCCGATGGGGAGGTTACGTCCTTTTCCCTGTAAATCCGGCAGAGCGATAACGTCACCATTGCGAATGAGCAGCAGCGGCGGGTGACCGGCGGCAAGATAATGCATAATTAGATTACTGTGCTGTATGGCCACTTCGACCGATGTAACAAAATTTTCCGCGCCGAATACGTCAAGTGAGGAAATCATGTCATTCAGGCGGCTGATCTCCTCGGCAAGAGAAACACTCCCCCAGCTCTGAGCGATAACGGCATTATGAAAAAGATCAGTGATAATGCTGCGCAAGATGCAGCTCACTTCATGTCCGGATTGATCCTTCAGGCTGATCATGGTTCTGGCTTTTTGAGCCGGATCAGTGATGTGTTTGATAAGAAAGTGGTCACCCCCTTCGGCGTAGCAGGGTATATAAAGGTCGGTTATAAAGAGATCGACCTGCTCGCCGATCTCTTTATGGCGCAGCGGCGATCCGTTGATAATGCTCATGATGTTCTTGGCGAGATCAACATTCACATTCTGCTTCTTCAACAGTTCGTTGAGTTTGGAATTGGCTGTTGTCAATTCGGCGGTCCGTTCCGCGACCCGCGCCTCCAGACCGTCATATGCGTTCTTGAGAGCCGCTTCCGCCTGTTTTAGTGCAGTAATATCCATGAGTGCAGCGACACTTTGATTGCTGGCGGGCATCATATCCACAGTGACCAGGATATTTTTAACTTGTCCCCAGCGATCGACAAAATGGAATTCATAACTTCTCGGGGCAGGATTTGCAGTCAGGCGCCGCTGTTTGTGTTGTTCCATCATCAAAGGAAGATCTCCGGTGGCGACAAACTCCGTCCATCGCTTCTTTCCTTCAACTTCTTCTCTGTTAAAGCCGGAAAGTCGGATAAATTCTTCGTTGGCGAGGCTGATTGTCGTGTCTTCTTATACGATAACCATGGCGGAGCCCGAATTTTCAAAGACGGTCCGGTATTTGACCTCCGATTCACGGAGATCCCTTTCCATCCTTTGCCGGGCAATCTCGACACCGGCCAGATTACCTAGGAGATAAAGGGTCTCGAGATCACTTTTTGAGAATTCCGTTTTTTGACGATTGAACACGTACAGAACCTCAAAACTTTTCTCACCCGCCTGTATCGGAACACCCATACCGGAAACGACTCCTTCCTCGGAGACAATTTTGTCTACCACATGGTTGATGCCGGCATGCTCAAAATAGTCCGTGATGATATAACCTCGCCTTGTTTTCATGACAAGCCCGCCCAGTCCTTTGCCATAGGGCAGTTTCATTTTCTTAAATGCCTCAGTCCGGATACCCGAGAGGGTATGCATGTATACAAATTCATTTTCAGCGTCTGCCAGAGCGACATAGGCCGTATCCCCTTTGAGCAACTGCCTGCTCTTTTCGACAATAAACAAAAGATTGTCCTCGATCCGTTTCTCCGCCGACATGTTCAGGGACAGTTCATAAAGGACACGGAACTTGTTCAGCTCATTCTGGAGCGCTTCTTCAGCTCGTCTCCGCCCGGTAATATCCTGGGCGCACTGAATAGCTCCCACGACATTCCCCGCAGCATTTCGAAGCCGAGTGGCCTGAATGGCCATAATATGCTCTTTACCCCTGATCCAGATGGAACCCATTGTTTCAAAAGCCTGGGGGTGGATCTCGCTTTTCCTGACTCCTTTTTGGCCGTATCGTTCCATGATCTCCTCATCGGAGTAATCGAGAACCAGATCGGCCAGAGATGGCATTAACCGGTGTTTGAAAAGCATGCTTAGATCGAGGGATTTTCCCAGGGCATCTTTCTTAGAGATCCCCGTAAAGAATTCGTTTACCATATTCCAGGCCGTAACCCGGTGATCGCGATCAATGACAAAGGTACTGACGGGGCTGCCATCCAGGATGGACGAAAGCCTTTGATGTTCTTCCGACAGCAGTTTTTCCGATTCCTCCCGTGCCTTCTGCGCCACCTCGCGCCCCCTGATCTCTTCCTTAAGATTCAGGTATGCCTCTGACAGTTCCATTGTCCTCGCTTCGACCATGCTTTCCAACTCGGCGCGGTATTTTTCCAACGCCCTCTGGTTTTCCCTGATTTCCGTAACATCATGCAATATACAAACAATATGAATTATTTTCCCATCATCATCCCAAACAGCCTTGACACAATCCTCCATAATCAGGATGTCACCCTGCTTCGTCACAACTTTTACTTCCAAGGGCCTTTCGTCTCCGACGGCGATGCGGCTCTTGATGACCTCTGCAATCCAGGAATGTTCGGAAGGGGCGATAAACTCCAGAACACTCTTACCTACGATGTCTTCAACAGTATATCCGTAACGAGAAACATTTTGGGTAATAAAAGTAACGATACCGGAAAGATTATAGGTAAAGATTACGTCACGAAGATTTTCCAGGATGTTCCGGTATGTAGCTTCATTGACAAGACTGTTTTCCCTTATTGTCCGGGCACTAACAGCTGTGTTTTCCAGTTCCCCTATTCTGGATCGTAGATTTCGGATCTCAGCAAGAAGTTCATCTCGAGTTTTCTGGTCATCTTGCTGCTGACCATTTTGTCTCTTTCCTTCTTGATCAGGCATAATGTAATTCCTATTATTTAGCTGTGCATTGCCTTTATTGTGTCTTTTCTGTCCTATTTATACCGGTTCTATTTACTCGGTGCTAAGCTATTTAGATACAGCATAGATTCAAATTGTGATAAGGTAAAGAAAAACAAAGCATCCAAATCTTAACAGATTAAGGACTGAACCCAACATGCAATGGTAAAGTGATGCATCCATGAAGGATCGATCCAAGACAAAGCAGAAACTGATTCAGGAGCTGGCTTCTCTAAGAGAGCAGATTACGACACTGGAGCAATCCGAATCGGAGCGCAATCAGGCAGTGGAAAGGCTCGTCGAAAGAACGGATGAACTTGATCGATTTTTCAGCCTTTCATTGGATTTACTCTGTGTCGCCGATGCCGATGGATACTTTAAACGGCTGAACCCGGAGTGGGAAAAAACTCTCGGCTATAACCTCGAAGAACTTCAGGGCAAACAGCTTTGGGATTTTGTTCATCCGGATGATTTGGAAAGCACATTGGCTGTTGTTTCTGATCTTGCAGGTGGTAAGCAGGTCCTCAATTTTACCAACCGGTACTTGGCCAAAGATGGAAACTACCGTTGGATTGAGTGGCGTTCCGTGCCATATCAGGATAAATTAATATATGCAGCTGCCCGTGACATCACCGAGCGCAAACGGGCAGAGGAGGCGTTGACCAATAGTGAAGAGAGATTCCGTAAGGCTTTTTATACGACCCTGGACTCTGTAAACATCAATCGTTTAGAGGACGGCCGGTATATCTCCATTAATCCGGGATTTACCAGGATTACGGGGTATACGGAAGACGATATAATCGGGAAAACAGCTTTAGAATGTAATATTTGGGACAATATTGAAGATCGGCAAAAGCTGTTCGCTGCATTGAAAAAGAACGGGGAAGTCATTAATGTAGAAGCCGCTTTTCGAATGAAGAACGGTGATATCCGATACGGGCTGATGTCAGCCTCCGTGATCGATCTCAACGGCGTTCCCCACATTCTCAACATCACCCGCGATATTACCGACCGCAAACAGGTGGAGGATGCACTGCGGACGAGTGAAGAGCGTTTTCGAGCATTGAGTGAAAACTCTCCGGATATAATCTATACCATGAATCTTGCGGGAGCCATTACTTATGCCAATCCATCATGGAAGCGGATATTGGGACATGATGAAGAAAGCCTGATTGGACGTTATTTTATTGAATTTGCACCGGAAAATGAAAAGAGAATCTATAGAAAACTTTTTAAATCCATCCGGGATGATGGGAAATTCGTTAATAATCACATCGGCGTCATGCTGACGAAAGACGGAGCGGAAAGAGTGCTGAGCATGAACACCGCTTTTCACCGTGATTCGGAAGGTCACATTGTCAGTGTCGTTGGCACCATGAAAGATATTACGGAATTCAGGGATATGGAGAAGAAACTTATCCATGCCCAGAAGATGGAAGCGATCGGCACCATGGCTGGTGGCATCGCCCATGATTTCAACAATCTGTTGATGGGGATTCAGGGATATGCTTCTTTAGCGTTGATGAATCTTGATCCGTCCGACCCCAATTATGAGAGGCTTAAAAAGATCGAGGAACAGGTGCTGAGCGGCGCCGATCTATCGAAGCAGTTGCTGGGATTTGCCCGTGGCGGAAGATATGAGGTAAGACCTACAGATATAAACGACATCATTGAAAAGACCTCTTCCATGTTTGGGAGAACCAAGAAGGAAATCATAATCCGCCGGAAATTCAGAAATGATCTCTGGCCTGTGGAGATTGACCGTGGGCAGATGGAGCAGGTATTCATGAACCTATATGTGAATGCCTGGCAGGCAATGCCGGCCGGCGGGGAGATCCATCTGGAGACAGAGAATATTTTTTTAAATGATGAACAGGCATTCCCTTTTTCCGTAAAACTTGGGAAATATGTAACAATCACGGTCACTGATACAGGAATGGGAATGGATGAAAAGACAAGGGAACGAATTTTCGAGCCTTTTTTTACAACAAAGGGAATGGGCAGGGGGACGGGTCTTGGACTGGCAATGGTTTACGGAATCATCAAAGGTCATCAGGGCTTGATCACTGTGGACAGTGAAATTGGCCATGGAACGACATTTACTATCTATTTGCCGGCCACAGAAAAGCAAGTGGCTAAGGATAAGGCTATAATCGAAACAATCACCAAAGGGACACAGACGATCCTGCTGGTGGATGATGAAAAGATGGTCCTGGATGTGAACAAGCAGCTCCTGGAATCCTTGGGGTATCGGGTTTATGAGGCCACAAATGGCCAAGATGCAATCGCCATTTACATGGAAAAAAGAAATGAAATTGACTTGATCATCCTGGATATGATTATGCCGGGAATATCAGGAGGAGAGGTTTTTGATCGTGTCCGGGAGATCAATCCCGATATCAAGGTCATTCTTTCCAGTGGATACAGCCTCGCAGGCCGAGCCCGGGAGATTCTGGACCGGGGATGCAACAGCTTCCTCCAGAAACCCTTTCAGCTTGAAAGACTCTCACAGAAGGTGAGAGAACTTCTGGATTGAAGCGGCATCTTATAAGCCCATTCAGGATTTCATTTTACTTTAATCGTCTTTGAGGCGAGCTTGGCATTTAAGACTTCCTTGACAGACGTTCCGCCGGCAGCGCTTTTTAGAGCCATTTGAATGATGCGTTCGTTTGCTTCGGCAGAGTTGGCACCTTCGACGGTCACCCGCAATTCCGGGCAGAAACAATGATACCGGCCTTCTTGCGTCCACTCCAAAATATTAATGGAGAAAATACTTTCATCGACCGGCCTGACATATGGAGAGGTAAGCAGGCGGTTGACCGTATCAAGAAAAGTTTTCCCTTCCAACGATTTTGAGAGACCATCATTCACACCAATGGCCAAGGCGGTGTTGATCATCGCCGAATCAAGGGATGAGCTAACCAGGAGAATGGGCAATTCCATAGGGGACACATGTCTTCTAACCTCTTGAATGAATTCCCATGGAGTGCCTTCCGGCATACGGAAATCGGTTATGATCAGATCGAATTTATCTTTTGCATAGCTTGTTCGTGCATCGGATATAGTGGATACAGCGGTTGTTTCACAAAACCCGCCCAAAAACTTTTGAACGATAAGTTGAGAAACCCGGCTATCTTCGATATAGAGAACTTTCTTCATGCATTCCCCTTTCATTTCCCTGCGTGCGTTTTTTCATGGCAATTTCTTCTAAAAATCTTTCGTTGCCTCCTTTAATCTTACGAACTGGCTTTCCAACTCGGGCAGCTTGTCCATGACGTATCTCAGATTACCGCCCTTGGCTGCTTTCTCCATCTCAAAGGCCAATGTGCGCAGAATTTCGCCGCCAACATTGGCGGCAGCACCCTTGATTGAGTGAGCCTGCCGCTCCGTGCCTAGAGCATCACCCGCTTCGAGATATATTCGCAGATCCTCAATCTGTTTGGGGGTGTCGTCCAGAAACCCCTCGATCACTATGCGGGCCAGATCATCGTCTTCCATCAGACGTGACCTCATACCCGCCTCGTCGAATACCGGAATGTCCGGTTCCTGTGAAACATGGTGGGCATCTTCGTACCTGCCGGGCGGGTGTGCCTCTGCTTTTGAGGTATCTGCTGGTAACCATCTCTCCAAAACCTCCGCCAGCATCCGGGGATCAATCGGTTTAGCGATATAATCGTTCATGCCAACCCCCATGCAGCGATCCCGATCGCCTTGCATGGCGTGGGCGGTCATGGCGATGACAGGAATCCCGTGATTCAGAACATTGGATTGGAGGTTGCGGATTTGCCTGGTTGCATCCAGCCCATCCATCTCGGGCATCTGCACATCCATCAATACCAGGTCGTAAGGGATGGTTTCCAGGGCCTTGACTGCTTCCACACCATTAGCCACCGCGTCCGCACGCAGCCCCATATTCTTCAGAATACCTATGGCCACCATCTGGTTGGTAATGTTATCTTCGGCCAACAAGATACGCACCGCGTTCCGGCGCGACTCGCGGACCATTAGGTGAGGGATATGCACCCCACTAACATCTGCCGGAGGAGTAAGGTTATATTCCCGTTCGCCTTGTTTAGCCAGGCGAACCGTGAACCAGAATTCTGATCCGCACCCTTCTTCGCTGATTACGCCGATCTCGCCATCCATCAATTCGGCCAGTTGCTTTGAAATCGCCAGTCCCAGGCCCGTGCCGCCATAATGACGCGTAGTAGAGGCATCTGCCTGGATGAACTTCTGAAAAAGAAGCTCCTGCTTATCCGCCGGAATACCAATGCCGGTATCCTTGATGGAAAAGCGAAGCACGGCGTTGGTATCGGTTTCCGAAATCAGACCGACCCGCACGGAGATCTCGCCATGATGCGTAAACTTCACGGCATTGCCCGCCAGGTTGGTGAGAATCTGGCGTAATCGGCCTGGGTCGCCACGGAGATAGGACGGGACGTCCGGCGCCGCGGCGCAGATGAATTCGATACCCTTGTCGCGAGCCAGCAGGGCCAGGGAAGCTGCAAAGTCGTCAAGCAAGACGCGCAGATCAAAATCCAGCGTCTCCATATCCAGTTTTCCCGCCTCGATTTTAGAGAAATCGAGAATATCGTTCAACAGGCAAAGCAGCGATTCACCGCTGGTCCGCACGATCTCGGCATATTTGCGCTGCTTGTCGTTGAGTTCCGTGTCAAGCAGCAGCCCTGTCATGCCGATCACTCCGTTCATGGGAGTGCGGATCTCATGGCTCATATTGGCCAGGAACTCGCTCTTCGTCTTGTTTGCGGCTTCGGCCGCTTCTTTGGCAATTGCAAGCTGTGTGGTCCGTTCCGCCACTAATTCTTCAAGTTTGTCACGATATATTCTCAGTTCCTCTTCAGCCCGCTTCCGCTCTGTAATATCCCGGACAATAGCTTGAAGAACGGTTTCATTGTTAAGTTCAAGAGCATTCAGGCTCACTTCTGTATTAAAGGGTGTTGCATCATGCCTGCAATGTATCCATTCGAAGAACTGTGGCCGTCCGGAAAGAGCCAATGTAATCTTTTCAAATACTTTTTCTTTGGAATCTCTTCCATCGGGTTGAACAGGCGGAGAGAATTTGTGGAAATTGTTCCCAATAATCTGATCTTTCGTACATCCGAATATATTCAGTGTGGCTGTGTTGCAATCAACAAATTTATCTCCTCTCATCAAAAAAATAGCATCACTGGCACTTTCAAAAAGGGTTCGGTATTGGAGTTCACTTGCTTGAAGGTTTTCCTCCGCCCACTTCCTCTCGGTGACATCTTCCAGAACACCGCTAATCCACTTGACGTCGCCGTTTTCATCATACTGGATCTGGGCGCTGATAGATCCCCATATCGGGGTTCCGTCTTTCTTGCGAAGCTTCAACTCTTCGTTTCGCACAGAGCCGTGCTCCATGATCTTGCTTAGGAAAAGATTCCTATCATCTTGTATCTGGTAAAGATCGGCTGTTCTGATGGTGGAGAGATCTTCGAAGGAGTCATAGCCAAAGATCTTCAGCATCGCCGGATTGGCCTTCAGGAAGCGCCCATTGGGACCGGTTGTGTTCATATAAACACCGATGTTGACGTTCTCGACCAGGGACCGATATTTCTCTTCGCTCTCAAGCAGCGCCTTCCCCGTATTCTCACGTTCCAGGATTTCCGCCTGCAATTCCCTGTTTGCCCGCGCCAACTCCGCTGTCCTCTCTTCGACCCGTCGCTCCAATAACTCTTTTTCTTCCTGAAGCGTGGCTGCCAATTCCCGGATGCGCAGATGCACACCCACCCGCGCCAATACTTCTTCTCGCTGAAAAGGTTTGGTAATGTAATCCACCGCACCTGCTGCAAATCCTTTGATCTTATTTTCCGTCTCCCCAAGTGCCGACATAAAAATCACGGGAATATCCCTGGTGCTTTCCATGGCCTTCAACCGTCGACACGTCTCGTATCCGTCCATTCGCGGCATCATAATATCGAGCAGGATAAGATCCGGCCTGGCTTTATTTGCCCTTTCCAGGCCGATTATACTGTCTTCGGCTACGAGAATCGTGAAATTACGGTCTTCGAGAAAGCTTGTTATCACGGCCAGGTTATTAGGTTCATCATCGATGATCAGGATTGTTGGTTCCATAATCGGCACCACATTTTGATTTTGAAAAAACAGGTTGACATCATAGTATATAGCGTAACAAATAACACAACATGGTTTTTGTGTGAAGTACATAAAAGAATGGTTGCAATCGGTTGCCATGGCAAAGGCTCAAATGAACAATCTATCTGAAATTGACTTTCAGAATGATGCCGATCCTCTATTCACCGTATATTATGCAGTGAAAGAATGTCGGTTAGATCGAGGGGCCTCATCATGGTGACGGTTACCATTGAGGGTAATTCCAAAGCGGACTGTGCAATGAAGAATGGAATCTTATACGTAGCCGCCATCATATTGCTGGTTTGGGGCTTGATTCTTACAGCAGGCTGTGGAGGGAACAGTACAACTACATCCACCGGTACAACCGCCATTTCCATCACCATAACCGCGTCGTCTCCCATCATTACACCCGGAGCCATTATAACCTTCACTGCAATCGTTGCACCTTCTGCTGCAACAGGCACCGTAACATTCTACGATGGTCCTACATCATTGGGAACGGCAACCCTGGTCTCCGGAACGGCTTCATTCACGACAATTTCGCTCACCGCGGGGACACATACCATCATGGCCGTCTATGGCGGTTCAGAAACTTATTCTTCGAGTAACTCAATCCCTTTGATCGTGACAGTGACTTCGGGCTCCGTCACCCGAACCACAACCGCACTGACTGCGTCGGCAACTTCGGTTAATTTTGGTACGAGTGTTATCCTGGCTGGAGCAGTTTCACCATCTGATGCGGCCGGTACCGTAACATTCTACAACGGTTCGACATCTTTGGGGACGGGAACCCTGGCCTCCGGAGCAATTTACTTCACAACGACAAATGAGCTTAGCGCCGGTTCTCACATTCTCACGGCCATCTACAGCGGAAAGGGTACATACTCAGCCAGCGCCTCCGTTCCCATTACGCTGACGGTTGCTTCCTCTTCCACTACTTCGACGGCGACAACCCTGACCGTGCCCGCTTCATCGGTTACTTATGGCGCGAGTACGCCCCTGACGGCAAATGTTTCTCCCGCAGCGGCAACCGGAACGGTCACCTTCTATGACGGATTGACCGTTCTGGGGACCGGAAACCTTACATCAGGCACGGCATCCTTCACCACAAGTTCACTCGACATAGGAACACATACCATTACAGCTGCTTACAACGGTTCAAGTACCTGCTCATCAAGCACTTCCAGTGCTTTGAACGTGACTGTTTCTTCTCCATCGGCAGCCGGGGATTATCAAAGAGCTCCGGACGGCAATTCCAATTAAGGATACAAGACAGTTTTTCAATGTTTCATTCAAAGAATTTGAACGATCCTTTTAAACATCCGTTCTATTTTCTATAAAATCCATTCTGAGTACCGGCGACTTATCGCAATTATCATTAATAATAATCTATATTTAAAAGATTGTGTTCCTGGTTGATCTATCTTGGCACACTTTACGCATTATAGTAAGTCAAACAAAACGAATAAAATAATAATAAATATAGGAGGATAAAGATCATGAAAAAGACATTGGGGACTATGGCAGTAGCGGCAACGGTGGTGCTCTTAACGGCAACTTTCAGCTTCGCAGAATATGCGGCAGCGGGTGTGGGTAATTTCCCCTACTTCCAGCTTGGCTGTCTGATCATCGGCGGCATGACCATCATCTCGCTGAAGCACAAATATCAAAAGATGTACACCAATGAAGCCGTCGGCGTTTTCGCTCTCTACACGGTTCTGATCGCCCTGTTCACCAACCCGGTGATCGATGTCGTGAAGACCCTGGTCAGCTGAGAGCAGAAAGCCATTCGGGGGGCAGTATTTGGAACCTGTCCCCCTTAACCTCGGAAAGGGGGAACAGATCATGACAACACAAAGGCATCATTTTCAACAGATGCATCAATTGGGACCGATCCTGATGCTGTCGGCCTGGGGATTCGTAATCGCAGTAACATCCCTACTGTTCCTGTACATAGGACATCTTCTGGATGAATGGCTGGGAACGGCACCCAATTTCATGCTCGGTCTGTTCTTTCTGGCTATTATAACAACCATCGGCAGGCTATATCAGGAAGCGTGGCTAAAACGAAAAATCTTCTGATGTCCCTTTGGCACCTGACATAGAAAAGCCCCTTTTCACGATCGCGTCGCGAAAAGGAGCTTTTAATTTCCTGCATTAACAATTCTTGAAATATTCAAATAGAAGCGGTAGATAATTGATGTATTTAATAATCCTTCCGGAGGGATCATGAAACCAAAAGTGTACTACATCACCGCGCATCCTCGGACATTTGCCTATGAATCGGGACTTGAAGGCAAATTGGAAAACTTTCTCAACGGTTTCGATTTTTCCCAATATATCAACCGGAATGACGTGTTACCGATCAAGATGCACTTGGGCAATAAAGGGGCATTCAGGACCATACGTCCGCAGTTTGTCAAGATGGTCGTGGATGCTGTCAAAAATATTCCTGCTCAACCCTTTGTCACCGATTCGGTCCGGGTCCCAGGTTATGAGTACCTCGAAATTGCAAAGAATGCCGGTTATACGCACCTGACCCTGGGCGCCCCTGTAGTAATGGCGGATGGAATTTACGGCAAGGATTCGATCAAGGTAAAAGCCGGAAAATTGATGGGCGAAATGTCGATTGCCTCGGCAATACATGATGCCAAATCCATGGTGGTCTTAACCCACGTGAAGGGCCATATACAGGCTGTTCTTGGGGGAGCAATCAAAAACTTGTCTATGGGAGGAGTTTCTTTCGCGCCACGAGATGAAGGCTGGGATCACGGCAGAGGCAAGATGCATTTCCTAATGGGCGACATCATGGAATGGGATGAGTCCTCATGCACTTTATGCTACGATTGTATGAACGTCTGTCCAATGGAATGCATCACATTCCCCGATGATAAATATACCGTGGATAAGGATAATTGTTGGAGATGTGGACGCTGCGCCCGGGTATGTCCAACCGAGGCCATTGATGTTCCCGTAACCCATGAAACTTTCATGAAAGCACTCGCAGAGGGAGCAAAAGCGGTAGTAGATACTTTTGGCACGCAGCGCATTGTGTATATTAACTTCCTCCTTGAAATGCAACCCGAGTGCGATTGTATGCCAATGGCCGATACTCCGGTAGCCCAAGATCAGGGGATTCTGATATGCGATGATCCGGTTGCCATCGATACAGCCACTCTGGATATTTTAAGCAAAGTCTCGCCCCTGCCCGATTCCAGGGCATCAAACATCAAGATGAAGGAAGGATGGGACATCTTTAGTCTGTTGCATAAAAAGGATGGCAGACTGCAGATCAAGGAAGCGGAATCACTCGGTCTTGGCAGAACTGATTATGATTTGATTACAGTAGGTTAAGTTAAGGTGATCTTATTTACACCCATGCAGGGATTGCGGCGGCCTCAATCAATATAGCCAGGCAGTGGCGCTAAACTGCGAGTATTGACCTCCGTCTTTTTCATGTTATTGTTTTCGCTATCTATATAATCGGATCAGAACGACGGGACTGCATTTTCTTGAATAGTGACCACATGCCATCCTTATTCACTATATTTCAATCCCATCTTCGTGAGTCAGCGGGCGCGGTTCCAAAAGAACCAACAGGCGTCTTTGCTCGGAGCAAGTAAGACGGGAGATTCTTGTTCCGAAAAGCTTCTCCTTTGCCATCACAAAATTGGCTTCGATATTTATGGAATCGATACTGCCGATCCATGCATGTTTCAGGGCCTGTCTTAAATTTTCCCTGCTGGATGGTTCGATTAGATCTGTAATATTACCGGCCGTAAGTTCGTTTCTGGCTTTACCCGTATATTCCAATACCTTTTCCGATACCCACTCAACTTGACCTTCACGGTCGACAAGGAAAGCGATGTCTTCCCTGTAAAAACAATTCCTTAAAAGATCCCTGCTGTTACGCATCCACTGGTAAGCTTCCCGTATCTTTCTATTGCTTTCTTGAAGCTCAATGTTGAGTGAAAGGAGATCATCCTCCATGCGCTTTCGTTCAGTTATATCGCGAGCTACATGTACACTTCCCCGAATCTGTCCTGTCTCATCAAGCAGCGGTGACACAGTGACAATAAAAGTTCCTCCCAGACGGTCCTCATGGAGTTCCTGCCGCTGCTCGGAACCTTCTTTGAGCAACCGCGAGTGCGGACAAGACGGGGGCGGCAAATCAAGACCATGAACTACACTGTAACAAGTTTGACCAATACATTGCTCGGGAGGCACGTCCAGGCGCTCGGACATTGCTTTATTGACATTCAGAATCCTATGATCCGGATCAATGATGGCGACGGCATCGGGAATCGCATTGAAGGTCATTTCCCACATATTCTTCTTTTGAACACAAGCATGTTCAGCTCTGCTTATTTCTTCTTTCATGCGAAAAAACCTCAATATGACTGAATACCTTATTTAATATACAGATAATCATCATTAAAATCAAAGCATTTCACGGAGCTATTATGGAATTCCAGGTAAATTGTTTATTGGATCAATTTCTTTATTTTCCCGGAAGAATAAATTACCGGACACCATAAGTGGTACCCCCGGTGCGATTCGAATGGACGACACCCGGATCAATAATTTACACAGTTACAAAATGGACTGTCAAATAGAAAGAGGGCTTGCAGCTGAGCCTCTTCAAAGCATCAATAAGATCATATGGAATGGGCTATTCATGTTCATCTAGTATCTCACGAATCACACTGGAGAGTTCCTTTCTTGTCAAAGGTTTTGTAAGATATGCCCTGATTCCCGTAGCTTTGGCCTTCTCTTCCGTTTCGGATTCACGGCTTCCCGAGCAGAGAATTATGGGAATGTCCGGACGGATCTTCAGAATTTTCCGAGAAAGTACGATGCCAGTCATTTTCGGGAGGGTCATGTCTGTAATGACGATGTCATAGCACTGAGGCTCGGTTTGGAACAGATTCAGAGCTTCTATACTACTCGTGACACCCGTTACATGATAACCCAGGGAAGTGAGCATACGTGTTCCTAAATTAGCCAGAGCCGCTTCATCATCCACGAAAAGGATTCGTTCCGTACCTCTTGTAATCGGTTTGACTGTATTCATTTTCATGGCTTCCGTATGGATTATCGCGGGCAGATATATATTGAAGGTAGCCCCTCTGTCCGGTTCACTGTAAACATTGATAATACCGTTATGAGACTTGACAATGCCATAGACAACGGAAAGACCCAGTCCCGTCCCTTCCTCCTTGGATTTGGTCGTGAAAAAAGGATCGAAAATGCATTGTTGTATGTCATGATCCATGCCGTGTCCTGTATCACTGACAGTTAACTTGACATAATGCCCAGGTTTCAGATCGTGATATATAGAGAGACCTCCTTGGGCAATTTCTACAATGGTGAGATCAATATTTAAGATACCGCCTGTCCGTTTCATGGCATGCGTGGCATTTGAGCATAAATTCATTATGATCTGGTGAATCTGCGTGGGATCTGCCAGAATATTGCAGGATTCTTTTGTTAAGCGCTGTTGGATCTCGATAGTAGTCGGGATTGATGCCCTGAGGAATTTAACGGCTTCTTTCACCAGGAGTTTGAGATCCATAGGTTTCTTTTCATGGCCGCCCTTCCTGCTGAAAGTCAGGAGTTGCCTGATCATCTCCTTGGCACGATCAGCTCCCTTAAGGGCTTCCTGTAGATACTGTTCCCGTTCTTTTTTCTGATCTTCAGTCAGGGCCATTTCCGTGTAGCCGACAATGATGCCCAGGATGTTATTGAAGTCATGGGCAATGCCCCCGGCCATGGTGCCGATTGCTTCCATCTTCTGTGCCTGGAAGAGTCTCTTTTCCATGTCCTGTCGTTCCATCTCCGCTTGCTTGCGATCGGTAATATCCTCAAATGTGGAATACACCTGAAATGGTTTTGTTTCCCCTGGACGAAAAAGAGGAATCACAGTGATTGACAACCAGTGTCGGACATCTTTCTGCGGATTTGACAACCCAATAATGAAGTTATCGACAGGTTTGCCCATGCGCAATGCCACCATCAAGGGATGCTCTTGGGCCGGCAATTCGGAGCCATCCTCCCGAAGCAATTTCCACTTGGGACTTGTAAACGTTTTTCCCAACAACTCTTCATGGGATAATCCCAATATGTTTGTCGCTGCCGGATTGGCGGAGATTATTTCGCCATTGGCGTTATAATATACGACACCTTGGGACATGGTCTCGAATAGGCGGCGATGCTTTTCCTCGCTTTCCTCCATTCTCTTCCGTGTTTCAATCTCCTTGAGATTCTTCAGGCCTATTCCGGCAATGACTTCGATCAATCCCTTAATAAAGAACAAATAACTATTCAGTTGCTCCTTCGTCCAAATCGGCACCTTCTTTACCGCTTCAATATATGCTGCTTCATCAAATCCATATCTCTTTGCCTGATCTCGAAAAAAGTTCAAATCCGGAGGCTCCAGAAAAAACTGACCTGTAAAATAGTTACCATAATGAACACCATCGATTATGATCGGCGTGGCATTATCAATGAGGCCGTGGGGACAGAGATAACTGACTGCCGGATTTGCCTCATGAAGGTGAGCAGCAATGTATTGATCGCTCTTGATACACGCTTTTTCGCATTCGGGGTTTTGTCTATGAAATTTAGTACAAACTTCCTGCCATGCTGTGGCCGTAAGAACTTTTCCCTCATTATCAATAATAGCGGAAGGAAAAGAGTAGATTTCATTCAACCGATCTTGAAGCAGTTGAAACTGTTCAATATCTATCAAATCCTGAATTTTCAATGCCATTGTTATTTATCTCCGCTTTTTATTTGACAAAAAGTTCTGTAGTGCACAATTGGCCTTGTCCTCTTCTCAGCTCCATTATGAAAAATATCCTGGAAATGATGAATCACAGTATCAAATAATCCCTCCCCATTCCCCTCAGACGATTAGCCCATGTTCGTAGCTATTTCATACATACCGAGGTCGCCTATGCAGCATAACGGAATTCAAATCTCTAAATGCCTGAGTAATGATAAAATGAAGATCCCTCCGCATACATCAGTCGTGCTCTGATTCCTCAAGTAGGATTTCGACGACCAAATTGATCAGAGACACTTACTTGGTGGGCTTGGCGTGTTCTGGGGATGTTGAAGAAGGTGTCCGGTCAGAGTTATAACAAAACCCTGTCACAGCATATGCCTATCCATCACCATACTTTATTATATCAACCGGGCGAGACCAAACAGGACAGATCACGTCAGTTTGATACACTACTCTCTTCAGTATAAAGGCTGATTTTGTTCACATTATTTTTTAAGTTATGGGTAAATTCCAGATTGTCAATATTAAATTATAATGGGTATTATGTGGAGAATAAATCAATATCAATACCCATTCTCTAGGTGGTTGAAAGGCTTGAATTGAGATGACAGTCCCTCTTCAACCAGTGAGCATTTACACCCAAATGAAATTCTAATAAATAAGTGAATCCTTCTTGAAGCCTGAAATTATTTCTTATAAAAAAGGGAATGCCATTTCTGGCAACTGCTTTTTATAGTTTCCAATTCAATAGTTTATAGGATTCAGTTTGATGATTTACAAAACCATGAGTCACAATAATAAAAGCCATCTTCCGGCCAAGGGTCATGATCATCTCTTCCGGGTTTCCAAAATCTTTCATCCCAAAAGAGCGCCCGCCCAAAATCCCCATGCCTAGTAATTGCTGATGTTTGGTCAAAGGCCTTTATATAAACCTGATGTCTCACTCCCTTAGGGATTTCTCCATAAGATTGAATTACATTTTCCCAACGCCCCACAGTCCTGTCAAATATTGTATACGGTATCGAATAGAAATCGTCTATCCAAACAAGTAGGCTACCGCGCGGTAGCAAATAATAATTTGACTCTTCGACTTCATTTTGGGGATGAAGTGTTAAATTATAGAATTTTGTATCTTTGTTTCTTTCTAAATAGGGCATGATACTGTTGAAAGTATTCCGAACGGAATCTGCACCGGCCATATATATGATATTTCTAATATTTGTTATCTCAGGGTGTTTCTTCAATAGGTCGTTGATGATGAACGATCCCATGCTGTGACCCACAAGTGTTATATTGGTATCTTGATGTTTCTTCGTATATTGCATTAACTGTTTTGCGAAAACATCCATTACAGATTTTGGCAATCCTCTGATTGCTCTCTCTGCAATATTTTTATCTTTTTCAATATCAAATTCTTTCGGGTTATTGTAAAGGACTTTGGTCCGCCGTTGCATGTTATCCCAGGCCGGTTTGCCAAAAGCGTCAACAATGGGTGATAAAGCAAGTTGGGGTAGCCAAGTAATAATGTTGATAGGTACTTTATAAAATGTTTGCAATCCCCATTCGAGCTTATTGCCATGAGAAACGTTATCCGGAAGTTGTTCCTTAAGCTTGGAATGGATGATTTTGGCATTACTTCTGAAATTATTTGTGGTACTTTGGACAAGAGGGATTGTCTGAGCATCATGATATGTCGTGCTTAGAATATCAATGGGTGCTCTGATGAGGCCACGGCCAACATCTGTAGCAAAATATAAAGGAGATGTTGGAATAGCTACTAATTTATTTGTCTCTCCTTGTCTTATGGCAAATAGATGCTCAGCATAGCTTTCAAAGAATCCTGAATCCCAGTTTATTAGGATGGGATAGTATGGACATGTACCGCCTCTCATATATTTATTGATAAGTTTATTTGCTCTATCCGTTGAATTATTTAAATTATTTAGACCTCCATGGACGAAAATAATCACATCCTTACTTTGTATAGGACATTTATCTGATCGGCTTTCAACAGCCTCAAACAACGCCTCAATATAAATGTCAAATGCACATCGTTCAGAATCTGTCCCAGATGGACACTCCAAGATATCAAACCTAGAATCTTTTGTTTGCTGAGAATTGGCATTGTTATTAGTCGCACGGGGAATAAGGATGTTTCCCTCACCATTAATAACTACGGCATGTTTTTTAAATTCCTTAATTGGTGTTGAAGTACAGGCTACAATGGAAAATGCGAGACATAACGCAATCAGTAAACCAACAATAATTTTCATATTAAACCCTCCTTGGTAATAATAAATGAAATTGCCGTTCTACAGATGATTTTCGTTTCGCCTAGAAAATATCTAAATTTTTGTTCCAATCTTTGTCATATATATACTTTAAACATATAATATATGTGGAATATTCGGCATGCCAGATATCAAGTAGATACTCATGGCATTAGCATTTGCTTTGGCCAGCCTTGATGCCAATAGTAATCCAGCGTGCACATAGGAACAGGAGCATTATGCCGCGTGTAAAATTCCTGATTATCTAAGACAGCCAGATCAAAAGATGGACTTGTTGACATAGATGCTGTTGGCCCAATTGAGTATGCGCCGTTGTAACCAGTACCAATCGATCCAAATGGAATGTTTAGGGTTCCCGTCGAGACATTGTATGACAAATTTCCTCTCAATAGATTGAAGCTCGTAAAGTAAAGTGGGTAACGTTTACTTGCACGCAATATATTGCGGAGGAGCATTTGATTTTGTGAATTTTCGACAACTACGTTAAAATCAGCGGATGAGTTTGTCATGTTCTCTTTGGGAAGCAACACACATCCGATCAGCAAACCTGAAAGATTTACTATGATGCAAAGATTTAGCACTGTTCGATTACTCATCTTCATGACTCGCCTCTTTTTACCGCACGGTTAGTATCGCACCATCTGGCCCGATGAGCTTGGGCGGGGTCCTTGAGAATGGACGTTCATCAATAATAAAAAGCCCCGCTTTCTCTAGAAAGAAACGGAGCATTTACCAGCCGATAAAACCATATTGTCCTCCAGTATGGTCATAGTGGATAAATCGTATTATTATGTCTTATTGTGATGCGTATATCTTATTGAATGAAAAAAATCAATTATGTTTGTTAAAACATATGTTTGTCTGTTTTATATTGACTATTTAGTTTGTATTAACACTTGTCCTCACAATCACAGCCTTGATCAGCGTCGCTGACTGTGACGCCAACTGGCATACATTGGCCTTGGTCGCGTTCATGTTGTCATTGTCGATATCGGTATAGGATGATGAGAGTCGAGCAAGATGAGTAATGATTCAGGTTAAGCCCCGTGTGCCCTAACGACTTGCTGATAATTTATTGTAATCGTGATTTTGGGAAAATGCGATTTTATAGCAGCTTTGAACCCGCAATGCTTACACGCAAGGGCAAAAAATGTAATAAGCTGGTTACTGTCTCCGCCTACAAACAAATGATCTCCATGGAAGAAAATATTAAGGATTATCGTTCGAACTGAGCGTACTACCAGCTTCGAGGCCAGGGCATCAAGGCGAAACCGCCACACTTCCTACGCAATCCCTTGGAAGCATTCGCTATGCAGATTTTCCTTTGTCGTTCCGTTTCTTCCCCAAAAGGTATTTCAGAATGTCATCTTTGTGATATTCCCGAGCCATTGGAGTAGCAGATACCTCCACAGGAAACCAAGCTGGATGCTTAACGATAACGCCATCATACATTGATGACAAGAAATTAATCGGCTTGTAATGAATAAGTTGGTGGCGCACGAGGGATTCTAAAACCCGGCAACCATCCTCAGAGATCCCTGCCCCAATCAAGAGATGGTGGTATTTTCTCACCCATTCTTTGGTAGATTGGGTGAGGATGTTGAGCAGGCTATCATCAATTCGTCCTTTGGGTATAGCCGCAATACTTTCGGGGGGCAATCGAATCCATATCTGTTGGTCTCCGCCCAGTTCACCTTCCGACAGGGCAGACAGGGAAATACCACCAGATTGATAAATAGCACTAAGGAGCATCGCCTCATCTTCACTGAGATGATCGGATGGTGATAGAAGGTCTAACGGATCAGCATCAAAACACCACAACCGGTGGACTGCCTTCACTGGAACACCCAGCACTTTATCTGTCTTTGAATAGCAAGCCACGATGAAATCTGCCTTTGCGGGGTCGTGGTCATGATATTTGAAGCTCATGGCAAATAATTCTGCTTCAACTTTAGCAGGAAGGCCATCTTCCATGATAACGACATAGTCGGGACAGGCTCTCTGGGAAAGAATAATCTCCTTAATGCCAAACTGAGATAGGTTCTTTTCAAACCAATGTCGGAATTCCATCTCATTGGTGAAGATTACAGCTTCCTTCATATCCCTTTTCCCTGGTCACTTTAACACTGGGCTGGTAGGCGGTGCGCCTCCCTCGAAAAATGGCTGGTGTCGCACATCATACCTTATCCGCATCCTAATTGGCGTCGATGTCGTCGAAGATGCTGCGCTTGCTTTGCGGCCTTTCAGTACCATCGACTTTCCCTAGTTTGCGAGAGCTTCTCTCGGGCTCCTCCGGGGTGTTTTCACCGATCCATTCGTGCGTAATGTGCACCTCGCGGTCAATAAGTTTGACTGCGCTCGGGTCATCGCTGAACCGATTCTTCAGAGAATCGAAACATTCGAGAAGCTGCTGCATGTGTTCCTCGGGCGACTCGAATGGAGGGCGCACCTCGGATTGCAATCTGCGCCGGACGTCGCCAAGCCGCGGCAAAAGCTCTACGCGAACCTTTTCGACCAACTCCTCGAATTCATCATTAGTAAAAAGGCCTCGGATTTCATCATCATCCAGGGCATCCATGTCCTCCCCCTCTATAGCATAGTTGCTTACTGTTTCGACAAACTTCTTTCTATTCTCCTCCGGTAAGAGCCCGAATTCATAGAAACGCTTTGCTAGCCGAACCTCTGGAACCGTGTCCAGAAAAAGTCCTGGTTCGGAAACTTGTTCGATCAGACCGGGATTGTGGTGTAGATATGCTGAGAGGAATTCCTTGGAGCAACGGCGGGCGAGAAATCCTTGTAAGTCCCGTTTCGCGCCAAACGATGACAACCATGCGGACTTGTACAATTTGCTATTTGACAACTCAGAGAGTTTTGCCAGCATCTGAGGAAACAAAGGCTTCGGCACGACGACAGCCTTTTCTATACCAACGTCTCCGCAAGTCACTTGTTCAACCAACTGGTCCGGCGTGCTACCCTGGATAAAGATGCCAAGGTGCTCCGGACTCTGGACCAGAATCGCTGCGTAGGCGTCAGAAATCGTCGGATGCTTGAACTGCCAGACGGCCTCGTCGCTTTGGTGAGAGAGTAGCACAAGACTGCCCTTCAACGCTTCAAGGGCGGTTACACATCCGCCTAGATCACTCCCGAGACGTTCAAGAGCCTGCGCCTCCGAAGGCCTTAGTTCGATTGGGCTTTCTAGCCGACCTTTGCGCATGTATATCAGCGCAAGTGCTGCCTTGCTGTCGGCATCGAGTCCCTGGAGGACTTCTTGAAGGAGTTGCTCACGCTTTTCGACAAACTGTTTGAGGTAGTACTCATCGATGAACATGTCTTTTGTGAAGAGTGGATCGGCCAGACGCCGTGCTGTTTCTGGGATAAAGCGTTGATGGTTCGCGACGCCCTCAAGGTAAGGCTTGATCTCTGTTCTGAAGGAACACGGTTGCTTTCCGAGCTTGAGATGGTTGTAGAGGATCTGGCGCTTCTCGTCGTTTGACAAATCGTGGACATCGATCACGACCTGGCTCTCCTTCAGCAACGGGAATGCACTTTCCTTCAGGTCCTTACGCGCGCGGTTATAGATATAGTCGCGGGATGTCATTACAATCTTCGCACCTTTGCGAAGCATAGGACGGACCTGCGGTAAAACGTGGTTCCAGCGGTGGACCAGGTGATCCTCGTACTGGGTCACCCCAAAAGCGTCGTCGAGCCAGAAAAACTGCGAAGGCTCTCCTGGGTTCCAGTGTTCAGCGACCTTGCCAGGATCGTCAAGCTTGAGCGGCGAAGCGTTCCACTGGTCGACTGCCGCCATCGCAAGCAGGGATGCGATGGTCGTCTTACCCGCCGCAGGCTCACCGATGAGCAGCACAAAACTGTGTTTGTTGATAGCGTCCACAGCTCTACGATAGGCGTCGGTGACAACGACTTTGGCGAGGTCCTCACGCATCGATTCGAGAATGGTCCGGGCCTGGACATAGGCGCGTTCGTCAAGAATCTGGCTCAGGTCTCCGAGTCCGTATACGCGCGGGATAAGCATTCGAAGCCGTTTGTTTTCGAGGATCTGTTGGCTGATCCAAGTAGACCCGAAAGTCGCGATCTGCTTTATCCCAGCTGCCTTAAAGAGCGTCTTGATCTTCACAACCGCTGTGCCAGAAAGCCCGGCATTCGTCATCAGCACGTATGAGTTGCATAGACCCTGCGCGGCGAGTTTCTTTGCCTTCTCAACCTCATCAGAAAGATCAGATATCTTTAGGGTATAGTTAATCTTGCTAGTGAACTTGCATTGGATCACGAACGAGCCGCTCAGTTCTTCTCGCCCTGAAGTCTTCCACTCCCCCGCAAATGCACCATCCCTTCCACCGTCATTAGAATCGAGAAACGATTCCACTGTCTGTCCAAGGATTTCTCTTGTGATCGTGAGGCACAACTGTTGAAAGCTGCTCCAACCAAGACTGTGTAAATCGATCATGTCATCTACCTAGTGTGCAAGCGACTCTACGGTTGCCTTTGAATGAACCTAGCCATCGGGTACTCGTGCATTGCCATAACCGGCCCACCCTCACCCCGAACATGCGGGAATCTCGATTTAATTCAGACATAGGCGCCTGGAACGTCTAGGAAGTATGATTGCTCTCTCGCCTTCGACGCTTCGACAGCCCCTGTAATGGTGACTACTTTTCAGCAAAGCGTCCAACTTTTTTTGTCATCGTTGGCTCAGAAGCGTTTGCACTTTTGCCGCCAGGGCTGCAAGCTTTTCAGGCAGGACAGTGCCAGAGTTGAGATGAAACAGAACATGTTGGGGTTTTCTGTGTTTCTGTTCAGCGTGTGGTATCCCGATAAATCTTTCTATGTCATCTGCAAAAGTATCGATTCCTCCCGTAAACTGATTAGAGGCTGCCTGAATGCTTGCATCAACCGCTGCGTGTCGCCCCATATCAGCGTCGTATAGAACATAGTGCCAAATACCAAGAGCCTCAAAAAGGCGCATAAATCGATGAATGTTGTACTTCCCGATAGTATCGAGAATATACACACCTCGACAGGCAGGCAATGCACCTAGATCATACATATATGAGAATAAGGCCGTCTCCGTAGGCCCTTCCACTAGCAAGACTCGTTCAGCAAAGAACGCCCCGCACCTCCGCGCATCCAACCAGAGTGCATACTTCACACCTTCCATATCAATTCTTAGATCATCAGCATGAATTTGGAGACCTGCGGCTTGCCATGCCTGTGCATCCCGCTGATTGCTGGAAAGGATTGCGTCCAAACCAGTGTCCGAGATTTGGAATGCAGAAGTTTGACAACCGCTCCTGTGGAGCCTGCAGATGGCTGGAATGTCTCGCACGCTGTGGGTAGCAAACTGAGGGCTGTGGGTAGAAATCAACACCTGCGTCGATTCTTGCATAGATAGTTCCCGCAGAGCACCGCTTAGGACGTTAACTTGGGTTGGGTGCAAGAACGCTTCTGGTTCTTCGAAAAGGATCCACGTTAAGTCAGGGTTGAACTCCTTTTTTTTTGCCGGCGGCTTCTTGGTTGCATATTTGGCAGCAACTCGAATCAAGGTATAAATCACGCTCCTTTGAAACCCTTGGCCGTACGACGCAACGGGCTGGGGTGTTCCAAGGTCTTGGTCCACAATCTCATGCCCTATCAAACTCTTTACTATATCCTCAACCCCTACCGGGTTCACATTCAGATGGAAGTTGGCTCCCCAGTCCTGAAGTCCTTGAGACACATCGTCTTCGATGCTCTGCAAAGAGTGTCCATCCTCTGTTCTTTCTGTCTTGATAGATCCTTCAAATTCCTCAAACGACTTGTGCAAGGCTTGGTATGCGCCAGACGTCTCGATTACTCGCGAAAGGACGGCATTTATGAGATCCCGGAGAGCAGATGGACCACTCAATTTAGTGTGTTCGTCAATCTTCGAAACCGCTGGGATATAGATAATATCACCGAATTTTGCTTGACCTACAGTCTTAAAACCGTAAAATCTCGCATTCGACAGAACTCCATTTGTATAAGCATAAGGACCTATTAGCGCTTTGCCGTCTTCATCTTTCCGGCCTGAAAGAAAATAGTTGCGCACTCGGAATGTGCCACCGGGGGTTTTGTACTCGTCTTTAAGGTTCTCCAACTCTTCAGGCGAAGGCTGGAACTCAATCTCAACCCAGCTGTCCTCATCAGTGGCACACCTCTTTGGAAAATCCTTCTCTTGATTAAATTTCACACCCTTGCCATAGCACGCACGGATTGCGTCAATTACTGAGCTCTTACCTGCATTGTTTACACCTACCAGTAGCCCATATGGTTTCACTCCTATTGTTGCATCATAAATTGAGCGAAAATTGTGGATCTTGACCTCAATAGCTCTCATCTCGCCTCTTTACTTGTGCCCGAAGGCCGCTTGATGCTGATCGGCATAAAACACCATCAACTTTTTATTGGCAATAAAAAACCCCGCTCTTTTGTGAGAAACGGGGTATTTGTCCGCAAATTCATAATCCCTCCAGCATAATTATACAGGATGGAACCTTTTCAACGGCCTTTCATGTGTTGCATGTGTTGGGATTGCTATCACGATTCCCATTCGAAATCCACTATATTTTAGAGTTTCTCGGCCTAAGAGCTTCAGGAAGTTCTGGGTAGCACCCTCGTATGACAAAATCGCACTGAAAAACGTGTGCCTTTCAAATCGAACTCACTATTCTTGCCGAAATGGCCGGGTAACGACTTGTATTTGAAGTCGCGCCTTTGATGTTGAAAATGTTTATAACCACGTCCCCACTATCTGCAAGTCCCTTTAATCAAGGCTTTAAACACACACCGCCCCTGCGCCATTTATGCAAGGCAATGACAACGTGTATCATTCAAGATGTTTTAACCATGTGGGAACGCATTATGAGGCGTCGAGGGGGGGGGCTACGATTGAGTGGTTACGTGATTAAACTGGATGCTTACTGCGAGGGCATGCAACAACTATATAATGACTATTGAATAACTAGTAATTGAATCGGCATGATAATCTCTTTGGGTCGTGTCGGAAAAGAAGGATTTGAAAGACTCATAAGTCGATACTGGATACTAAAGCGGTAAAATAGCGGTAAAATTTGCAACTCAAAAAACGCCAAAACGGCGAAAAGTGGTACCCCCGGTGCGATTCGAACGCACGACACCCGGATTAAGAATCCGGTTAAAATATAGATAAATATCTGTTATTATTAATTGCCAGCACAATCCACGGACATCCACGCCTTTGAGTCCAGCCGTCTTACTGCTTCGAACTTGTGAGACGGGGCTAAGTGAGCGTATATTAATGTTATTGTGAGCGATTTATGCCCGAGTAATTCCATCACGGTCTTTAATTGTACACCCGCCTGGACAAGCCAGGAAGCATAAGTATGCCTCAGGTCATTTTTATGTCATTTGAAACGGTAAGGGCGGGACTTCCTTCCCGCCCTTACCAATATGATTATTGTCACTAAAGATAATCGAGTAAAATTGTACATTACCACCATTTCGGAGTATCCTCAAACACCCATCGACCGTCTTTTTGCAAGACGTCTACTATGGAGCTATGGCATGAAGCATTCCAAGGTATACGATGGTTTAGAGGAAGAGCTTCAAGGTTTGTTTTTGTCCCATTTTTAAATGTTATATCGCCGCTCACACCTGTAGGACACCAAAGGCTTGTATCGAATTCTCCCTTACCTTGAGGATCAATCACTTGATGCCAAGGCTCGGCATGTGATATCCAATGCAAATAGACATTAACTGTGCTATCCGATTGGTTTTTCACGGTTATAGTCCAGGCCATCGCATTAGAAATTGCCATTATGCTGAAACAAATCACTACCAGAAATATTGCGCTAATTTTCAACATCCTCAAATCTCCTTTCCGGGTCCCAGTGTAGAATAGATATACACTGCTCAGCTACTTTACTTTACAGACACATGAACCACGCGATTTCACCTATATACAAATCCGTTGATAAAGTCAACATGGTAGGGCCCCTGCCCTGCCTTAGTTCGCATTTCAATTTCTTTAGGTCGGAATAATATTCTTGATTTTTTGGTAATACCATAGAGTATCATTAACATAGACTGAATATATTGAGTTTTTCACATTGTTTTATCGAACTGGAAAGGAGGTCGAAATGGATTTTAAGCGGAAGGTCTTTTTATTGATAACGGTAGTTGCTTTAGGGGGTTTTTGTAATAGGTACACACTTGGCCGCCGCTGAATGCATCATGCATGTTCAGGATCGTGATGGAAATGACTTGGGTGATGAGGTAACTATCAGTAAAAGTAACGACAGTTGCATTCAGAAGCGGGGGGAACATCTGGGCTGGGCTTATTATGACTGTGATGGTTTTACGCAATGGTACAGATGGATGCATGCTTATGTTTACGATTCTGCAGGAACTCAAATATACGTTTCTCAAGGATCGAATCCCTGGCCTTTCAAATGAGCGGCATTACTTACCAAGCTGGAGCGCTATGATCCCGGAACTTACCGGATAGATGTAATACATTGGGACAACAATGATAACCCCATCCAACTAAGAGCATTAAGGTTACCATTACTGAGTAATATTAATTTCTACAAAACTCGGCAGGAGGATAAAACTGAAACGCTTTATTGCCGCGGTTTGAGGTCGCCATTACGTCAATGTCTTATTCAGTGTCTTAGGCAGGGGTCGATCCTTAATGTCTGAATATATGTCAAGGTAGGCAGGGTGAATTTTGCTATTATGATATTTACCCTAAAGATTTAGAAGGCTCGTATATAGCTGCGAATTATAAAAATCGTGTAAGGTTATGTAATCATAATTGTACGGGGGTGTCCGAATGAAATTGGCCAGGCTTGGTTTTGCAATTGTCGCGTTCCTTTTTGTTCTTGTTCCCAAGGCACAGGCGTGGTGAGTAACCGTTTATAACGCCACTAACCGAGAGGCCTCGATAGCTCTTTATGCTATCAATACGGACGAAGAGGCATTTCAGTTTGATGACTTTTTTTTATGTTCCGCTCAAGACGGCTTCTATTCTAAATATTCTTGTAATAAAAAGACACTTCATACTGGCTGGTATTGTCCTTCTGCACTTTTAAAAGGACAAGTGTTCGGTAGCCTAGGTCTACCAGAGATAGTACCCACCTGCTTAGCCCGTTAAGGGAATCGAGAAAAAACCCTTCCTCCTGTTGGGCAAACTGTTCTAACTCTGAATGGACTCTTGTCCAATATGAGGATGGGAGCTTTCATTTCAAAAAAGGTAACCATACGGCTGTTAAGGAGGATATGAAAGAGAAGGACGATAAGGAAGAGAAAGACGAGACGGAAGATGATGAAGTTGATGAACGCTTTTATCATCCATTTTGAAAAGGGAACGGTGCTTGTATCGTGGCAGGCGGGGCTTCGGTTCCGCCTTTTTATTTTTTTTATTTATGTAATATCGTGCAGAAGGTGTGGATATTCGGTGGATGGTTTTGGTGTTTTTTAGGCAAACATGAAAAAAGGGAATCATGATAAGTCATTGATTGCCTTGGTTTTATGGTACCCCCGGTGCGATTCGAACGCACGACACCCGGATTAGGAATCCGGTGCTCTATCCGACTGAGCTACGGGGGCTTGGGGTAGGATATGCAAAGAGCCAGCGATGTAACATGGTTTTCACCGGGTGTCAACAACCATTAACCGCCCGTGAATATCATCTAAAGATACGTTTCTATAATCTTTTTATCAGAAAAACCATTCAGGCGGATATGACGGGCCGTCTCTTCGTCAAGGGCGGCCCTCGGCGCCAGGCCGATCAATTCGGACTCCAGGACGGAAACACCTGCCGCAGCAGCTTCAGATTGGACGCGATCAAAAACGGTACGGATCGATGTCTCCCGGAAATTCGTCAGGTTCATGGAGACCTGGGCAATATTGCGGCTATTCAGGAACAGGCCTAGGGCCTTAACATACGGAAGACCGCCTGAAGACTCACGGATCGAACGGGCGATAGCCTTGGCCAGATCGAGGTCATCGGAGTCGAGGTTGATGTTGTAGGCCACAAGCGGCATGCGGGCGCCCACAGCCACCGCGCCCCCCTGTTCGTGGCAGACAGTGGGTCCCGCATCGGGATACCAACCGGTGGACCCGATCCTGTCCTTCAAACCTTCGATCCCGCCGCGGCGGATATCTGAAAGCTCACACCGCGTCCTTTCCAGCGCCGCCTCGCCATAATAATATACGGGGACGCCAAAACGTTCGCTAAAGAGGCTACCGAAACGATGGGCGGCACAAACGGCGTCGTCCATGCCGGCATCGCCCAAAGGTACAAAAGGAACGACATCGATGGCGCCGATACGCGGATGGACGCCTTCATGACAGCTAATATCGATAAGGGAAAGAGCCACTTCTCCGGCGGCCAGAGCGGCTTGAATCACAGCTTCCGCTTCGCCCAGGAAGGTCAGAACACTGCGGTGATGGTCTGTGTCAAGGTTTACATCCAGAAGCCGCACACCAGCCCTGGAGCGGACAGCATCGGCAATCCGTTCGACCTTATCCGGGTCCCGGCCTTCGCTGAAATTTGGAACACATTCAATAATTTTCAAGGAGATAGACCCTCACGAGACTTTTCCTGGTCAATTCATGATTCTTATTAACAGCTTTGAAACCCTGTACTACACACAATATTTGACATTCTCACCGTACATCTCCAGGACAAGTGACCAGCAAATCGTGGGTGGTCTATAGATACAAATCACCCCATCCCCACCCCAGCCCTCCCCTTGAAGGGGAGGGAGAGAATTGTGCCTCCCTTGAAGGGGAGGGAGAGAATTCGGCACCTTCATTGAAGGAGAGGGTGCGAATTTAGTACGTACCTTGAAGAGGAGGCAGAACAGGTCTCAGCTGTCGAATAGTGCATCGACAAACTCACCTGCCTTAAAGGGACGCAAATCATCGATTGCCTCGCCAACACCGATATAGCGAACGGGGATGCCCAATTCACTTGCTATCCGAAGGATGACGCCACCTTTGGCTGTTCCGTCAAGCTTGGTTAGAGCAATGCCCGTGACATCCACTTCGTCCTTGAAAATCTTGGCCTGGGCAATGCCGTTCTGGCCCGTCGTTGCGTCGATCACCAGAAGGATCTCATGGGGCGAACCGGGAAGCTCACGGGCCATGACGCGCTTCATTTTCTTGAGTTCCTCCATGAGGTTGACTTTCGTATGGAGTCTTCCCGCGGTATCGATAATCACAACATCGGTTTGATTCGCCTTTGCGGCCTTTACAGCGTCAAAAACGACGGCAACCGGATCGGCGTTGATCTTCTGTTTGATCAGGGGAACACCCACGCGTTGGCTCCAGATTTCCAGTTGTTCAATCGCCGCCGCCCGGAAGGTATCGGCTGCCACCATCATGACAGATTTGCCCTCGCCCTTCAATTCATTGGCTAGTTTGCCGATGGTCGTCGTCTTGCCCATGCCGTTGACACCGACGACCATAATCGTATAAGGCCGAACAGCGGGCGGTATGTAAAGTGGCGATTCACATCGCTCCAGTATCTCCTTCATTTGGTCACGCAAAATTTTCTTCAGTAGATCGGCCCTGTCCAGTTCCTTGCGTTTGACCTGCTCCTTGATCTTCTCCATCAGGTCATATGTAAAGGCCGGCCCCACATCGGCCCGGATGAGGGCCTCCTCCAGTTCGTCAAAGAGGGCCTGATCAATCTTCTTTTCTCCCAGGATCAGATCATCGATATCAGTCAGGAGGATCTGCCGGGTCTTGGAAAGGCCTTGCTTGATACGGTCGAAAAAGCTTTTTTTGCCAAAATTAACCATAATATACCCGTCACCTTGAATAAAAATAATAGCAGGCTGTTGAAAAACAAGCATCCCAGGCTTTCGCAGCTAACCTCCCCCTGCACCCCCTCAAGAGGGGGACATGTCTACTGCATTGCGCCGCATGTCTCCCGCGATTTCCCAGGGAACCTCCCCCTGCACCCCCTCAAGAGGAGGACACGCCTAGTGCATTGCGCCGCAAGTCTCCCGCGATTTACCGGGGAACCTCCCCCTGCACCACCTCACGAGGGGGACACATCTACTGCGTTGAAAAGCGCCCTCTTGTAACCATTTTCCGGGGATATGTAAAGGATTTCCGTCAGGGTTGAGAATCAGTTGATATTGACCGATACGGTGGTCGAAATGCCCTTCTTCTGCATGGTGACCCCGTAGAGGTTTTGGGCCACTTCCATAGTATTCTTGTTGTGAGTCACCATGATCACCTGAGAGTTTTCGGAGATCTCCCGGACCAGATGAGAGAAGAGCTTTACATTGGAGTCGTCCAGGGCGGCATCGACCTCGTCGAGAACGAGAAACGGCGTCGGACGGTAAAGGATTATGGCGAGGATCAGGGCCAGGGCGGCCAGTGATTTTTCACCGCCCGACAGCAGGCTGATGCTTTGGGGTCGCTTGCCGGGGATCTGTATCTCGATATCGACGCCCGTCTCCAGAAGATCCGTCTCGTCCGTCAGGCGCAATTCTCCTTTACCACCGGGGAAGATACGGGCAAAAACATCCTGGAAGGAGCGATTGACAGCCTCGAAAGTCTCGGCAAAACGCTCCCGGGAGATCCGGTTGATGCGGGAGATCGTCCGCTGAAGCGCCCCCAGGGACCCGTTGAGATCGGCGGCCTGAGCCGTGAGAAAATCGTGGCGTTCCTTGAGTTCATTGTGTTCGTTGATGGCCAGAAGATTCACTTCACCGAATGTTTCGACGGCCTGGCGATCCTTCTGGATCCTTTCACTATGGGCCTCCAACTCCTCCGGTGACAAACCTGTAAACGACGGGGCTTCTGCAGCCAGGTCCATGTCATATTTTTCCCGGATCATCCTGCACAGGCTGTCCAGTTGATAGCCGATCTCCCGGCCCTCCGCTTCGGCCTTGCCCATTTGCTCGACCAGGCCATCGCGGCGCTTTTTCGCCTCGCGGATCTTGACTTCCCACTGTTTGAGGGATTCTTCCAATTCCTGTTGTGCATTTTTCTTTTCGTGCAAGGTTTTTTCGAGCTTTTTGAATGACCCATAAAGCTCTTCAAGAAGGTTTGTGTCCTCCACCCGGCAGCGGGCCAGTTCATCGATCTGGCGTAGGGCCGACGCATCATCCGAGGTAGCCTGCTCGATCTTACGCAGGATCAGATCCCGTTCGGCAGTGAGGGATTCGATCTCCTTCACGGACGATCGCCGCCTCTCCTCCAGGGACGCCAGACTGACCTTCGCCGCCGTCAGGTCCCGCTCCTTATGGGTCAGCGTTTCCCTAAGCTGTCCCCACCGGGCCTGCAATTCGCCGATAGCCATATTCATGGCCGCTTCCCGCTCATCCTGGGCCACCGCACTTTCCAGGACTTTCTTCAGGTTCTCACGGCACGCGGCCTCTTCCTGGAGAAGGCTTTCATTGTTGAATTCGAGGGTACGAACCGTTTGCTCTATGCGACGCTTCTCATCAGTAAGCCTCTCCAAATCTTTCCGCCTGCCGTTCAGACGAAGCTCCGTCCGGTGCATTTCCGCCGTTGCCAGGGCCAATTCTTCTTTCCACTCGGCGAGGAGGGCCGACAGGCGTCTTTTATCTTCCACATCCTCCTGAAGAGATTCGGTCAACTCCTCGATCCCGGCTTCCAACTCCCTGATCTCACGCTTGTCCTTCAACAGGCTTCGGTCGCCTTTGCCATTGCTGCCCCCCGTCAAGACTCCATGGGAACTGATCATGTCGCCTTCGGGTGTGACGAATGTTCCCAGGAATCCGTTTTGCGACCAGAGGGCGAGACCCGTCCGCAGATCGGAAATAAGCAGGACATCGCCCAAGAGATACTCGGCGATTCCCTGATAGTTTTCCTCCACGTTGACATGGTCGATGAGCCGGACAGCCGTCTTCAGGTGTTCCCATTCTTTCCGCACGGTATTCCCGTTCCGAAGTTCGACGGGGACAAAACTGCTGCGGCCCAAGGCACGGTTTTTGAGATGCTCAATGGCACGGACGCCATCATCATGGCTCTTGACGATAATATACTGAAGTTTCTCGCCCAGAACGGCTTCCACCGCCGCCTCGTAGGCCGGGGGTACGGAAAGGCAATCGGCAACGAGACCTACAAACTGTTCCCGAGAGAAATGCGCTTCGCCTTCGGCACCGGTTGATGGTGCCGTCATGAGGGATTTGGTCGCATCGCTGCACCAGGCATAACCTTCATGGAATTCCTTGAGAGACCGGAGACGTGACGACTGGCTGCTCAGGGCTTCTTTGGCTTCCGCAATACGCTCGTCAAGGGATTGCATTTCCTCTTTCGCCCGGTCCTGCTCATCTTCCGCCGCATCCCGCCTGGCCTTCAGGATATCCATGGAGGCCTCGTCGTCTTCAAGGACCTTGGCCATGGCTGTCAGCTGTCCCAGCAGGTTTTCCTGACGTTGCCTGTTTTCCGCCAGATTACGGGCCTCCCGCTCCTTCCGTCGCTGGAGGTCTTCCATGGTCCGGGACAGGGTCATTCCCATGTTTTTGAACTTCGCCTTCTCGGCTGCCAGATCGATATACTGAACTTTCTGTTCTTCGATCTTCTTCTGGAGGTCCCGTTCTTCCAGGCGGGTCTCTTCATTCAGGCGTTCTGCGGCACTAATCTCGCTACGGGCCTTTTCCGTTTCCGCCTCCTGGGCCGCAACGGCGGCCTTCAAGCGGTCCTGTTCCGTAGCGATGGAATCCAGACGGTTGCGGCCTTCCTCCAAATCAGCCAGATTGCGAGCTTTACGGGCCTGGATATCAGCCAGCTTGCCCTGTGAAAACTCGATGGCCTGTTCTTTCAAATGGATTTGATTCTTGACCTGGTAGAGTTCTTCCTGCAGCCGGGATCGCAAGGCCTCCTGCTCCACGATCTCCAGGCGAACGGACTCGGCGGAGGCTTCACAGGATTGCAGGGCATGCCCCTCGTCCTGGATCTGCGATTCCAAGGACTGGCGGGAGGTATCCAGAGACGATTTTTCCCTTGCAAGTTCCTGGTAGGAATGGAGGGCAAGGCTTACCTCGCCTTCCTTGAGAGACGCCTTGAGCTGCCGATACTGTTCAGCGCGTTTCGCCTGACGCGCCATGGCATTGAGCTGATTCTTGACCTCCCGCAGGACGTCGTTTAATCGCAGAAGGTTCTGCTTCGTCGCCTCCATCTTTCGGACGGCGGCATCCTTCCGGCTCTTATACTTGGAAACGCCGGCGGCCTCTTCGATATAATGACGGCGCTCTTCCGGTTTCGCTTCCACAAGGTTCGATACGCTGTTTTGTTCAACAAGAGAATAAGTCCGGGCGCCGACGCCCGTACCCATGAAGAATTCCTTCACATCCAGAAGTCGGCAGGGGATCTGGTTAATGGCATATTCACTTTCGCCGTCCCGGAAGATCTTGCGCGATACGGACACCTCCGAACAGGCGGCATAGACGCCCGGAAATATTTGGCCATCCGTACAGGCCAGAACCATGGACACCTCGGCCTTGCCGATGGGGGACGCTTCCTGGGAACCGTTGAAAATCACGTCATCCATCTTCTTTCCCCGAAGCGCCTTAACCCGCTGTTCTCCCATAACCCATCGCAGGGCATCTACAATATTGCTTTTACCGCATCCGTTAGGGCCGACAATAGCGCTGACGCCATCGGAAAAATCCAGAATGACCTTATCACGGAAAGATTTGAAACCGGATATTTCCAAACGTTTCAACTTCATAGACCAATGCCTCTCCCTGTTTAGCAGATGGCATTATCCATATCAGAAAGGCGGCAACGTGTAAAGGACAAAATACAACATGTGTGCATCACCAAACAAAAACACACAATATGTTGTGTTATTTCTCCTGATTAAAAAACAAAGAGGTTAACGATTGAGGTCTACGTTACCAAGAAACAGAATGAATTTCCGGAGCAGTTTTTCATCGAAGCAGCGACCCATCCCCAGGTCACGGTCATCGGGCGAAGCTTCACCGTCGGCCCCTTTGTCCGCCGGTTTCCCGATCATGATTTGAACAGCTTTCCCGGGAGGGATAGGTTCTTTATAAGGACGTTTCGACGTCATGGCGTCAAAGGCATCGACAATTCGCAGGATACGGGCCAGGATGCTGATTTTTCTGCCCTCCAGACCCATGGGATACCCGCCGCCGTGATAATCCTCATGGTGGTGTAAGATGGCCTTCTTGACATATTCAGGCAAGTCGGAATCGAAGAGCATGGCCAAACCGTTCAAGGGATGCCGCTTCATGATCTCCCATTCAATGTCAGTCAGAGGACCGTTCTTATTGAGAATTTCAGGGGGAACAAAAGTTTTTCCGATATCATGCAAGAGAGCGCCCACACCGCATTGCCCCAGCATTTCCATCGCCTGTTTTTGATCGTATGACTCATAGGCAGGCTGGATCTGTTTCAGGACGTCGGGGTTTTGCCGAAGAAACGCCACTGTGAACCAGAGGACTTTTGCAGCATGCTCGTAGGTTTGATAATCATGCCCGATCATTTTAGCCAGCGGCTGGAGAGAGTTGGCGTCCATGATGAAGATGAGTGCGCTCTTGACCATCCGCTGCAACCGGTACATGGATTCGGCGCCCATTGCGCCCATGCCCAGCGACGTTTCAAAGGCGTTCTTAACGACATTAGCGGAAACCGAACTGAAGATGGCCGATTTCTGTTCCGGCGTGGACCATGTGCTTTCCAGGATTGTCCCCAGGTTCTCCTCAAGGTATTTTTCGTATTTGATCTTCTCTTCCAGATCTACGAAGACCTCTCTATATCCACCCTCGACTAATCGTCCCAGCTGATCCGGGGTAACCTGTTGACCGTTGAGCGCCCAGAGGACATATTTTCCCTCCGGCGACATGACGTATATCTTAAACTCCGGCAATGCGCCCGGAATAACGGCTCCTGGAGGGATGGCCATATATCTGCGATGACTCATATTAAAATTGTCCCCCGATACTCAAGTCTCTCCATATCATACAAATGTCCCGGCAATAAGATTCCCGCACCGGGGGCATCTACCCTGCTCCAGGTAATATTCTTCGATTCGATAACCATAGCGCCCGATCAATCGTTCATCGCAGGCGGCGCAGAAGGTGTTTTCACCTTCATCACCAGGAATATTCCCGCTGTAGACATAATCCAGACCTGCTTCTTTACCGATCTGGATGGCGCGGCGAATAGAACCGGATGGCGTCGCCGACACGCTTTCCATACGGTAGCGGGGATGAAACCGGCTGATATGCCAAGGCGTTTCCTTACCCAAATCGGCAATGAACCGGGCAATCTGTTCAAGTTCTTCATCGCTATCATTTAAACCGGGGATAAGGAGTGTTGTCACCTCCACCCAGACGCCCATTGCCTTCATTTTCGCCAAGGTGTCCAGGACAGGCTGAAGCCGGGCACCGCAATAAGTCCGGTAAAAATCGTCACTAAAAGATTTCAGATCCACATTGGCCGCATTCAGGCAAGATCCCATCACGTCGAGAACCTCTGCCGTCATGTAGCCGTTGGTGACAAAGACATTGGCCAAGCCTTTTTCCCTTGCGAAACGGGCAATATCATACGCATACTCGAAGTAGATCGTGGGCTCCGTATATGTATAGGATATGGACTTTGCTCCCGATTGAACGGCCCGCATCACAATATCTTCCGGTTCCGTGGAGCGGCCGGCGATCTCGTCGGATTCCCGAGGCAGCTGGGATATTTCGTGATTCTGGCAGAAAGCGCAGCGGAAGTTACAGCCGACCGTGGCAATGGAATATGAAACGGAACCGGAGTAGAAATGGAACAGGGGTTTCTTTTCGATGGGGTCTACATTCTCGGCAATGATCAGGCCATAAACAAGGCTGTAAAGAGACCCTTGCCTATTTTCCCGAACCCCGCAAATACCGCGCATACCTGGCTTGATCCGGCAGCGATGGCTGCATAGACGGCATGATACATATCCGTCATCTCCCTTGTCATAGAGCATCGCCTCTTTCACCAGCACTGTCCCTCCTTGATTTCAAACCATTATAATCTTATCTTCATAGCATACTTCGTGAGGGAATGACAAATGATGGTGATGAACATCATAGAGATTGCCGCATTTCCTGCGGAAACGTGGAGGGGTATCTATACAAAAGATTGAAGGGGGTCCCGCCAATCAAGCAGGACCCTCCGTAGAATGAGTGATGATGAACCAGGCTTAGCTGACAAGAGTCTTTACGGCATCGATGACCGGATTTGTGAAGATTGCCATCAAGACGGTGTAAAGGGCAAAGGCGCCGATTGCTTCATTGGTGTACATCTTCTCGTATTTCTTCTTCAGAGAGATGATAACCATCCCGCCGATAATCAGGCAGCCCAGCTGGAAGTAGGGGAAATTACCTGCACCTGCCGCTGCGAATTCCGCGAAGCTGAACGTTGCCGTCATCAAAACCACCGCTGCCGCCACCATCATTGTTCCTAACGTCTTTTTCATGATCTTTTCCTCCTATGTCTTTTATATTATTTTATTTTTTATTATTTCGCTCTCGTTTGACTTATTATAATGCGCAAAGTGTGCCAACTTTTAAAAAACGAACTCAAATATTTGTAACTAATTGAATATATAGATATAAATAGAATAAAGCTCGTGGGAATGATCCTTTTTCAGGTTGGGTGGAAAATGCTTTTTAAAAGAATCATTAAAAAACGGTTTAACGAAATGGTTGATTGCTGGATATGGGGTTGGAGATGGAATCGGTAAAAGTTGTACGGTAACTGATGTGGCGGGATATGCCGGGGAAGCAAAGATCGCTTATTGTCTCAGCTGTTTTCTATATGCGACTCAGCTGTTTTAATTGCCAGGTCTCTATCCCTCGTGAATAACCACCACTGTGGCAGTGTCGTGTGAGGACCCTTCTCTTTGTCCCGGCCTCGGCTGTAATACCAGTGCCCGAACCGCTCGACGGTTGAAAAAGGATGGCTGCCTGAGCAGAGAAAACTGCATGGCCTGATCTCCTTGAAAAAGATGGTTTCGCTGGGTGCTTCTTCATTAGCCAGCTCTTCAGGCAGAACAACATGAGAAACATCTTTGCCTGCGGCTTCTTGATTATCCAACCATTTTGAAATAGTCATCATTATTGATCCAAAAACAATAGTGTCGAGAGTAAATAGACTTGTCCGGTTTTGTAGCAAATGAATTGTCCGCTTTTACTGTTCTTGAATGGAGGGTCATTTAAGAGCAGGAGGTGAGCGGCGGATGTTCGCTTTCCTCGTTCGTGGTTCTTGTCGTGGAGTT
>CAZYDG010000058.1:0-16021 GCA_964645835.1 uncultured Syntrophaceae bacterium | reverse complement strand
ATTTTCTGATTTTGAAAGAACTGATGAATCTGGTGTTCACAGCAAACGATGTCTGATATAATCTGGCTCATGGCGTCACCTCGTGTGTTGATGGGATTTTGTTGGGGAACAAAACTCATATATCACACTTTGTGACGCTATGCTACTAATAATTACAATATGTTACAAATATTTCGCCCCTGCGAAAGTTGAGATTTTAATCTGAGGCAACGGGACTGTAATCCACAATGCAAATTTCAGCCGAATCGAGAGGAGAGCGGCGGGGCATCGGCCTTCCGTCTCAGGGGATATTTCTCGTCATTTACCTGGGGATGACATCACTGACAAAAATCGGAAAAATCCTATTCGCCTTCAGACTGAAACCCCGCTACCTGTTAACGACCGAGTGGGGAGCAGCGGGGCATTGGTCTTCCGTCTCAGGGGATTTTTCTCGTCATTCACCTGTGGATGAAATCACTGACAAAATCGGAAAAATCCTATTCGCCTTCAGACCGAAATCCCGCTGTCTGTGGACAACCGAGTGGAGAACGGCGAGGCATCGGCCTTCCGGCTCAGGGGAATTTTCTCGTCATTCACCTGTGGATGAAATCACTGTCAAAAAACGGAAAAATCCTATTTGCCTTCAGACCGAAACCCAGCTGCCTGTGGACAATCCGAGTGGGGATCGGCGGGGCATTGGTCTTCCGGATCAGGGGATTTTTCCCTCTCCATTCGACTTGCTGTAGTGCAGACCTTTAGGTCTGTTGGGTATTCAAAATACAGGTATTTGCAGGACTGAAGTCCTGCGCTACATTCAAATAGATTAGAGAATCCATAATGGCAACACGGACTCTTGGCCAGTTGTTGATCAAAGTCTTCGGGTTTTGTTATGGATTTCGGGCCATGAATTGCCTTGCTTTTCCCGTATGCTTCCGTTAAGTAGCGAAATGATGAAAGAGACAGTTTGGACAAAGAAGAGTACCATTTTCATTACGGCGCCGAAAGGTCTGGTCCCATGCCTTGCGGAGGAAGTGAGACAATATGGCTATCCTGTTCGGGCGGAACTGGATGCGGCGGTCGAGACGGAGGGAACCTTAACCGATACGATGGACCTGAATCTACGCCTTCGGACGGCTCATCGGGTCCTTTATCTGGTTAAAGAAGGCCGGGCCAAATCGCCCGCTGAGTTTTACGGTCTTTTGTCCACGCTATCCTGGGAAGAATGGATTGCGGCCGATGGTTATCTTTGCGTGACCTCAACGGCAGATACGGAGGCAATAAAGGACTCACAGTTTGTCAACGTAAAAGCCAAAGACGCCATCGTTGACCGTATACGGGAAAAAAGAGGTCAAAGGCCGGATTCAGGATCCGATCGAACGGGGGCAGTTGTTCATATCTATTGGAAGGAAGATAAAGTCCGTGTGTTTATTGACACGTCGGGAGAAGCCCTTTCCAGGCGAGGATATCGTAAGATTCCGCTACAGGCGCCTATGCAGGAAACCTTGGCCGCGGGTGTCATTCTTTCTACCGGATGGAAGGGCGACGGACCATTCGTCAATCCCATGTGCGGAAGTGGTACTCTGGCCATCGAGGCTGTATTGATTGCCCTCAACAGGGCACCGGGCATTCAGCGATCGAACTTCGGTTTTATGCACGTGATGGGTTATGACGCTGCGGTGTGGAAGCAGTGGCGACTGAAGGTTCGAGCCATGGAGAAAAAAGAGTTATCCTGCCCGGTGATTGCTACAGATATCAGAACAGAGGCTGTCCGCGCTGCTCAGCAAAATGCCCGGACTGCCGGTGTCGATCATCTGATCACCTTCCGGAGATGCCCTTTTGAAGGAACGCCGGTACCGGAAGAGAAGGGGATTGTGATCTTAAACCCCGGTTACGGCGAACGAATGGGAGCAGCTCCGGAACTTGCCATTACGTATCGCGGAATTGGAGATTATTTTAAGAGCCGATGCAAGGGATATAGAGGTTATATCTTTACGGGAAATTTCGATCTTGCCAAGAAGGTGGGGTTGAGGACGTCCAGAAGGATGGCATTTTATAATAGCGATATCGAATGCCGGCTTCTGGAATATGAACTCTACGAGGGGAGCCGGAAAACCCCGTCTCATGAACAGGGAGAAAAATAATGACGCTTGAGAGAAATCATCCCATCGGCGTATTCGACTCAGGCGTCGGAGGCCTGACGGTGGTCCGTGCCTTAATGGAAAGGCTTCCCTTTGAAAATATTATCTATTTCGGCGATACGGCCCGGGTTCCTTATGGTGTCAAATCAATCGATACTATTACGAGATATGCCACGGAGATTACGGAATTTCTCCTTAAACAGCAGGTAAAACTCCTGATTATCGCCTGCAATACCATTGCCTCCGTAGCCTATGAAACTGTTACGGCGCTGTCGCCTGTTCCTGTCCTTGAGGTCATCGATGCCGGGGCAAGACAAGCCGTCAAGGCAACGAAAAACGGTCACATCGGTGTTATCGGAACACCCACGACGATCAACAGCAACGCCTATGCGCGAAATATTCACCGCCATGATACATCGATCCGCGTTTTTTCCCAAGCGTGTCCCCTTTTGGTTCCCCTCGTGGAGGAAGGATGGTTGGATCACTCCGTTACCCGGATGACATTACAAGAGTATCTCAAACCGGTTCTGGCCGAGCATATCGACACCCTCGTTCTAGGCTGTACGCACTATCCCTTACTGAAGGCACTTATTCAGGAAGTGGTCGGTCCACAAATCTATCTTGTCGATTCCGCGGAGGCCATGGCCCAGATGACGGCGGAACTGCTTGTGGAAAAGGATCTGGCTAATCCGTTGCGAACCTTGCCATGCTACCGATTCTTTGTCTCCGATGTTCCAAATCGTTTTCAAACCATTGCCGAACGTTTTTTAGGACGCAGCCTAGGAACAGTGGAAGTCATCAAGCTACCCTTATAGTATGTTTTTCCCTCCCAAAGTTGACCCCCTCGTAAATCGTCATAAAATGACTTTTGAGGCGATAAAGTATCTAGACGAACTTATTATCGAAAAAATAAAAATAATGGCATATATGGAAAATATGGAGGTCGATATTTTGGTTGTCTTTAAAAAATTTGATGATAATTTGGATTAAATTAAATATGGATTATGGAGATTTTATTTCGTGTCGAGAGATGACCTTACACAAATCAGAATTAAAAATTGCCTCGTCGGTATTATAGGTCTCCGGCGAACCATGGAAGCCATGGCCGGGAATTATAAAGACAGCACGATCAGCGAAATTGGGGAAGAGATGTTAAGGCAATTGGCGCCGTTGAATTATATCCCGGATTCGGTGCGTGAGCTTTATAACGAAGCATTTGTCAGGGAATTCAGGAAATACCTTGGCCAACCCGTGGAATTAGAAAAATACCCGGAAAGTATGCGCGTGGTAGTTCTTGGACCCGGTTGTGCCCAGTGTGACCGCATGGAAAACGACGTTCGGGAGGTCATGGCAGAATTGAAGTTGGCGGTGGCGTTGGACCATGTGACGGATATAAAAGAAATTGCACGATACGGGGTCATGGGAGTCCCGGCGCTGATCATTAATGATAAGGTCATTTGTGTGGGTCAGGCGCCTAATCGGAAGAAGATTCGGGAATGGTTGATGGAGGCCATGAAAACGGCCTGAATCCATTGGTCCGGTAAACTGTTTCACGTGAAACATTAAGAAATTTGTTATTAATATCATATTCTTATGCCTTTTTTAGTCACCACATTTCAGCCGACTCGGGTAGTTAGTTGCGAGGTATTGGCCTTTCGGTTCAGGGATTTTTCCCGTTTTTGCATGCTGCAGATGACATAACTGATACGAGTTGGGAAAAATCCAATTCACCTCCAGACCAATACCCCGCTGTTCTTGGTGAACAGAGTGGAGATTAGCGAGGCATTGGCCTTTCGGTTCAGGGATTTTTCCCTCCTTTCAGCCTGCACGTGACATAACTGATACGAGTTGGGAAAAATCCAATTCACCTCCAGACCAATACCCCGCTGTTCTTGGTGAACAGAGCGGAGATTAGCGTGGCATTGGCCTTTCCGTTCACGGGATTTTGCCCTTCTTTCAACCTGCATATGACATAACTGATACGGGTTGGGAAAAATCCAATTCACCTTCAGACCAATACCCAGCTAATCTTGGAGATTGTGCTTCAATTAGAGTTGCTCTAATCGATATGAATGTAGCGCAGGACTTCAGTCCTGCAAATACCCTGTAATTGTGATTATCTTGAACCAAAACCGCAGACCTAAAGGTCTGAACTACAGCGCACGTCAAATGAAGCTAATATTTGAATTGTGACATAGTCTTTTGGCACACACTTTCAGAAAAGTCTCTGGGTTCTGGTTGTGGATTTGGGGCATATCGCATTGTTGACATTCCGGGCAGAGTTCACTATAAGGCACTCATGCAAATGAACAACGTTTTGGAACTGTTTGAGAAAGACCTCGTTCAGGTTGAACGCTGGATGGAGGAGGCTTTGGGGTCCCATGTAACATTGATCCCCGAGGTCAGCCGCCATCTTATTGGCAGCGGCGGTAAGCGGTTCAGGCCGCTCATGCTCCTGGCTACAGCATCCCTGTTCGGCTATGAGGGTGAAAAACGCTACCCCCTGTCCGCCGTCATTGAATTTATTCATACAGCTACACTTTTACATGACGACGTTATTGATCATGCCCATATGCGTCGAGGAAAAATTTCCGCCAATAACATTTGGGGCAACGCAGCCAGTGTTCTCGTGGGAGATTATCTATATTCCAAGGCCTTCAAGCTTATGGCCGAACATGGGACGCTCCGGATAGTCCACGAATTGGCGGCGACGACCAACGTGATGTCCGAGGGTGAGGTTTTTCAACTCGTCAAATGCGGCGACGTGAATCTTACGGAAGCAGAATATTTAAAGATAATTGAAGAGAAGACATCCGTTCTCATTTCGTCTGCCTGCGCTGTCGGGGCCATTCTCGGAGGCGCGAAACCCGCCCGGATCTGGGCACTGAAACGTTTTGGCATGACCGTGGGTTCGGCCTTTCAGATTATCGACGACACATTGGATTATATGGCGAAGGAAAAAGATTTCGGGAAAGCCATCGGCAAGGATTTAGACGAAGGAAAGTTGACGCTGCCTCTGATTCGGACGCTTTCTTTGTGCGGAGCGGATGAACGGAACAGTATTATTGAAATAATCCAACGTCCTGAACGAAATGGTGATGACGTGGCCTGCATTCTTAACATAATCAGCCGCTACAACGGAATCCATTATGCCATGGATAAGGCCGCCGCTTTTATCTCCGAAGGAAAGGCTATCTTGTCGGTCTTTCCCGATTCATCGGCCCGTCAAGCCCTGTCGGCAATTGCCGATTTTGTGGTAGAACGTCATTCTTGATGGATCAGCGGGAGATGGTTTCCCGAGTGATACGCCATTCACCGCCTATTCTTACAAGGTCGAGGCGCTTAAGCCCCGAGCTTTTCAAATTTGATGCGCTGTAAATCTGCCTAAATGTCGCCGTCGCTTTATCCCCATTGACCGTTACCTTGATGTTTTCCGCCCGGACTCGGATATTTTTATATCGTTTGCTGAGATCATCCTTGTAGGCAACCCAGGCCTTCAGATTCTTGCCCTGCGCATGGAAATTCGGGGCATAACAAGCACTGTACTTATCCATTCGTCCCTTTTCCCAACTGGAAGCCCACCGTTCAACCAACTGGACAACTTCACGATCACCCTTCTTGGTCGTCGCATCTGTCGCCGCTGTTTCAGCGGCCCTGACGGGCTCTGCCGCACGGTTCCGGACAGCGACCGTGACGGGCTCCTTCTTCGGCTCGACAGGCACGGGCCGGACACCCTCCACAATAAACCAGCCAGTTGAATATTTTTCAAGGTACAGTTTCACATAGCTGCTGATAACGCTGTCTGAGGCCTTAAGGGAGAAAACCTGGTCAAAAAGGACGACGGCTGAATACCCCTGTTTGCAGATCGTAATATCGTGGGGCATAACGTCGAAATGCCATTTTGCGGTTTTCAATTGAGTTGCCTTCTGAATCACGGATTTTCGCCAAGCCGTCGGTTCAAGCCCTTCCTGAAGATAAAGGCTGTTGTGCGTCTTAGTATCGCCATCCACGAGGGCCTTTGCCCACGCATAAGCCATACGCTCCAGGTCGTCTGCGTCCGGCTGCTTGTCTTTTTGGGATACCCATCGAATGGATTCCTCAATAATGATCGGTGTTTTACCTAAAAAGATATATCGGGAGAGATTTTCTATGTCCTGATTTCGCATGGCCACACAGCCGTTGGATTGATATGGCTGCAGGGGTTTGTTTGTTCCGTGTATCCAGATGTTATCACCGTTTCTTCTTGCCCGTCTGTCAAAAAGGTTTGGGTAGTCAAGGTAAAACACCATCGACCCGTACGTTGTCGTAGTGTTTGGTATGGTGGCGAACCTCGTTGCGAAAAAGATGCCGTTGGGAGTTTTGGCATCGCCTTCAACCATTTTGGCGCCCTGCATTTTTCCTGTGGAGCATGGGGCCTCGAAGACTTTCTCCAACCCGCTTGATGTACTCTGAAAGACATGGAGCTTCTGTTGCTTTTTATCCACGACGACCGCAAAGCCTGATGACAACTTCAGCAGGGAGTCGGGGATGTTGACAGTATGTGCTGCCTGGATCGGTCTTGGACATAGAAACAAAGCAATAAGAACGACCCACCAAAATCCGAATCCGGTTGATATTTTTCTTTTGCGACATCCGTGGATGATGCCTTTGATCCCCTTAATTGTCATATCCTCAGTGATTTTAATAATATAATTTACAACAGGCTATGATGTAAATGGTACTCCCTCTAGCAGAAACAAGGTGATCCTTCAAGGACAAATTACAAATCCCCGCCGTTTAACATCTTCTGTTTCGCCGATCCGTTCATGCCGCATGGCTTCAGGTAGATTTTCCAAAATGTCTTGCGCTGTCATGCCATCGGCGCCTTTCAAATCCGTAGCCAGATCGCCCGCTAATCCGTGAACGAAGACTCCCTTCCGGACGGCATCTTCGACAGACAATCCTAATCCGGCCATGGCGGCGATGGTCCCGGTCAGAACGTCACCCGATCCCGCCGTGGCCATGCCCGGATTGCCGGTCATATTAATGAAAACGCGTCCGTCGGGATAGCCGATAAGGGTGTGTGCTCCTTTTAGGATGATGATCGTTTGCAGGACAATGGCCGTCTGTTGCAGAATATGAATTTTATTTTCTTGAATTTCCTTAATGGATTGCCCTGTCAGCCGTGACATTTCACCTATATGGGGTGTGAGAATGGTCGGAGCGGTTCGCTCCCGCAAAATAGAGAGCTCTTCCGCGATGGCCGTTATGCCGTCACCGTCGATCAAAATGGGTTTTCGAATCTTGCGGACAAGCTTCCGTACCAGACGCTGAGTTTCAAGTGCCAACGACAATCCCGGACCGATAACGACCATGTCTGCCTTCTCCGACATTGCTATAAGAGCGTCATCGTTTTCCGCGGCAATTGCTCCCTCCGGCGTCTCTATCTGCGGGAGGAATACGATTTCCGGACCTTTTTGGGCCAGGAACCCGGTCATGGACTCCGGCGCCGCCAAGCGGGAATATCCGCCTCCGGCTTTCAGGAAAGACATGGCCGCAAAATAGGGCGCTCCAAAGTAACCCGCGGCACCTGCGACAAAGAGGCATTGACCGACACTGCCTTTGTGGGCCTGCGGGTCGCGCGGCGGTAACGGCCGTGTCTCGTTGATTTCGATCTTCAGATCCTTCCGGTTATATAAGGCAGGCGGAAAAGAAATGTGCGAGATGTATAGTTTGCCGCAATGCGCATATCCGGGATATAGGATGTTCCCCACTTTGGGAAGGCCGAAGGCGACTGTCCAGTCCGCTTTAACAGCGGTTCCCATCAGGTTTCCTGTTTCGCCGGAAATACCCGAGGGAATGTCGAGGCTCAGAATCTTTTTGCCCGCGGTGTTGATGCATGCAATGACGTCTCCGTGCAGGCCTTGAACCGGCCGGTCCAATCCGGTGCCGAATATCCCGTCAATGATGCCGTCGACATGGATTATTCCCCTCCGAAGTTCTTCCAGCGCTGTAACGCGCGTTATGGGGATAGCAAGTCTTTTTAGTATCTGGAGGTTCGATGCGGCCGCATTACGGAAGCGCTCCTCATCACCAAGAATAAAGACCCGCGGGCAGCCTCCATTGGAATGAATCTTTCGGGCGACGACAAAACCGTCACCGCCGTTATTTCCAATGCCGCAGATCACGGCATACCGCTTTCCCCGAATCCCCATTTCCCGGTCGATGACCGATATGGCGGCCATCCCGGCATTTTCCATCAGGATTTCTTCGGGAATGTCCAGTTCGGAGATGGCATGCTTGTCCATCTCCTGCATTTCTTTGACGCGGGCTACCTTCACTCAGACCTCTCCGGTGATCGTATTTGATAATAATTACAATTTTTATCATGATTCTTTTCTGTTGACAACGCTTACGTTTTACTAAAATATTGAGCCTATCTCATGCGAGGAGAATAATCGATGAAACAGATGATGGCCCTCTTGTTTTGTCTGCCCTTTATGTGGGCCTGGCCGCTGTCGGCAGAGAATTTTACTCTAAAAGGCGACATGGATTCCGTGATCCGCTACGAGCTAAACGAACAGATCACCGCCGGAAACGGCGTCAAGAAATTGGTTCTGAGCTTTGTCGTCCCCCAGAGTTTTCAGTCTCCTACCTATAGTCAGACGATCAGCGATTTCAGATTATCTTTTCGCCCTGAACCTCAGGAAAAAAATACGACGGCGGACAAGCGGGGCAACCGGATCATGACAGCCACATGGACCTCGCCACCAAGCGCCGTCGACGTCAGCCTCTCCTGCAATGCCGCCAGCCGTACAAACCTGGCGGCCATCGAGACCAAATCCCCTTTCCCACTCGTAAATATTGATCCCGAGGCCCTTGATTATCTGGCGGCTACGGAACAGGTGCAGGCCGGAGATCCCCGTATCCGCCAATTGGCGGACGAATTGACCAAAGGAGTCAAAACCCAGTTCGATGCCGTACAGCGGGTTATCGCCTGGGTTGTCGATCATGTCCACTACGTGACGCCGCCTGTTCGCTACGATGCTCTCTATTCCCTCGAATCGGGGAAGGGCAATTGCCAGAACTATTCCCACCTGAGTGCGGCTCTTCTGCGCAGCATCGGGATTCCCGTCCGCATCGTCAATGGTGTCACTCTCAACCAGCCCTTTGACATCAATTGGACAAAAGGGGTCCTCACTTTCAAAATGGGCCAGGGACGGCACTCCTGGATCGAGGTCTGGTTTCCCGATTTGGGATGGGTTCCATTCGATGCCCAAAACACAGTATTGTTCGTGTCCAATCGCTTCATCAGAGTCGAAGTGGGCCTGGACAACAATGAAACGAAGAATGACGGGCTTCTGCGCTGGGTGCAGACCAAAGAAGCCTTCCAACCTACCCTCCAGGAAGGGATCAATGCCGGTTTCAGCAGCGACAGGGTCAGGGTCCAGGGGAATCGGGAATCTTACGGGCCGAAGAATCTCCTTTTGTCACCCGTCGTGAAGGCCGCCTTCCAACAAATTGCCTTCAAGCCTTCGCCGCCGCCCCCTCCGGCTATTTCTGAAAAGGACAGGAAGGGGCTTCGCTATACGGTAAAATATCTATATGGAAATCTGGAGTTTCCCGAAAACATGGATTTTGCTTTTCCCCGATCGACAAGCGCATACGGAGTCAATCAGTATGAGATGAAGAAAAACTTCCTTGTTGAGACGGCTGAATATGTTACGGGAGGGGAAAAGGATCGAAAACAATATGCCCAGATATTCATATTAAATAAGCCGTTGAAACTGCAAACGGTAGGGCTGGCTCTCCATAAATTCGGCGGGGACGGCGATCTCTGGGTGGATATCCTTCAGGATAATGGAGGAAAACCGGGAGATCCTCTCTTTACAAGCGAAATGATCAGTCTGGATAAATTGTCTATGAAACCAGGCTATCGCTGGACGGATTTTGCTTTTCTGAAAAACAGCCCTATACTCATGCCGGGGAAATATTGGATTGCCCTGGGTTTCACGGGAAGTCCCATCATCAATTGGTTCTATACATATGGAAAACCTGTCGGCCCTGTAGACGGCACTCGCTACAAGGGTGTGTTTGAGGACGATTGGAGTGGTGCCCTGAGTTATGAGTTTAATTACCGGGTTAAGGGGTTGACGGTAAAGTAAGTTTTCAGCAGGTTCTTGAAAAACGTCCATCCCACGCTTTCGCGGGGACGGCGTCTGCTGCGTTTCGCCGCAAGTTTCCCCGGCCTTCGCCGGGGCAGGCTGCATCGACGTACTTCTGTGTACGCTGTCCCCCGCCGGCGGGGGTGCAGGGGGTGGTAGCCTCAGCTTTTGCGCGCCTTGCATCTGGACATCCCGTATCAGGTGCGGGACAAGCTTTTGAACAGCCTGCAAAAACCAAGTTTTTAAAACGTGTCAGGGATTTTCGTAGAAAGGGAAGCAGCATTGCCGCCACCGCGATAAACAGCGACCGCATGATTTTCTCCGGTCGGCTCTGGCTTCGCAGGCGGCAAGGTCGATGAAATAACCCCAGCGGTCGCACCATCGGTTCTCCATGGTTTGACGCATTTCCTGCGTATAGACGATTTCCTGTTCCGGATCGTTTTCCTTTGTCGCTGCGTGGAAGATTATGGCCAAACCCGGCTCCTCGAAACTCATGTTTTCTTCTTATATAGACTAAATCTCCTGGATGTCAAGAGGGTGAGGGGTCCGTAATTCGCCTCCAAATTTCAGTCAAAGAGAGTGGATGATAGCGGGGCATTGGCCTTCCGGCTCAGGAGATTTTTCCCTTCTTCCGCCATACAGATGACATCACTGATACGAGTTGGGAAAAATCCCATTCACCTCCAGACCAATACCCCGCTACTCTTAATCAGATGCTAATAAAAGTCTTCGGGCTTTGATGGCGGCGAATTTGGTGAGCTCAGATCGTACGATGGTGATGAAGACGATAAAACCGAACGAATAGGGCGGGTATCCGAAAAAAAGAGTCCTGCTTCAATAACAAGCGTAGCTCAATAATCCATAGTTGATAATGGTATGTTTACAAAAAAATCCCCCCCATACCCCTTTGGCAAAGGAGGTCAGAGAGGGACTTTCAAGCTTCGTCAGTTATTTTTTGGCCTTTACCGGCGCCTTTTTGGCGACTGCTTTTTTTGCCGGTTTCGCCGCCGGCGCTTTTTTCTCCGGTTTAACGGCTTTGACGGCTGCCTTGAAAACTGCTTTAACCGCTGCCTTGGCCTTGACGGCAGCAGGTTTTACGACGGATTTCGTTTCCGCCTTTGGTTTAGCAGCCGCGAGGGCCACTTTTTTAGCCTTTGCCGCTGCAGCTTTTCCTTTGACCATGGGGGTCTTGTCGCAGCAAATGACTTCTCCCATTCCGATACCGCATTCATCTACAGCGACAACCAGACCGCATACACCGCAACTAAACAAATCCCCTTTTTTTGCTTTTGCCATGTTTGTCACCCTCCTGAAGTTTATCATCTATGGCTGCTTTCGCATTGCCAAGACTTATATTATAAAAGTATGTATACAAAAATCTTTGCGATTTCAAGTAAAAAACGAATAATTGGAAAGAAATATGATAATAATTTTTCAGATCTATAAAAGTAATGGATAGAACCTCTTATCAGACTAACTCTGATCCCGCATGGTACTTGTTTCTTAAGGTGCATTTCTGTGTTGTCTCAGAATATATTAGGACGTTGACGGATGGCATAATTAATCAAAATGCGTATTTTGTGCTCACTTGCACATGGTGAGAGGGTAATTGTTATCATGACCAAAGGAAAGAAGAAAAAAAAGGTGAAAAAAAACGCCGATGAGAAAAAAAAGATCGTCAAGGTAGGCGGACTATGGGTCGATTCATCAAGCTTTCCTTCATTTGAGGAAGATAAGGAAAAAAATTCCCCGCCGTGCCAGTGAATCTCCCCCCGGCCTTTACGAGCCGATAGTTTCCGAGTTAGTCAAGCCACTCCGAATTCCCACCAAATCCAATGTCCCCGAATTCAATTGACAGAAAATATCGTTTCTCCTATACTCCCGGCACTTTTCCCCTAGAAGACAACGACACCGGGAGCGAACAGGAATGATTGAAGAACTGATAAAAAACAAAATCCGCAGCATCGTAGGGTCCGAAAATGTCCTTGATTCGGAACTGGACCGCTTCGGCTATTCCTACGACGCCTCATTCATTCCGCTGCTTCCGGCCAGCAAGCCCGATCTGGTCGTTCGCCCCGTGACCACGGAAGAGGTGTCGGAAGTTATGGCCGTGGCTTTCGAAAACGATATTCCCGTGACGGCCAGGGGAGCTGCCAGCGGCCGCACGGGCGGCAGTGTGCCCTTAAAAGGCGGCATTGCCCTTGGCCTTGATCGGATGACCAGGATTATCGAACTGGATGAGAAAAACATGATGGTCACCGTCGAAGCCGGAGTCCGGACCATCGACCTGTATAACTGCTGTGCGGCCAAGGGCCTCTTCTTTCCTCCCGATCCCGCGAGTTGGAAATTTTCGTCCATCGGCGGCAATGTAGCGGAAAACGCCGGTGGCATGCGCGCGGTCAAGTACGGTGTAACGAAGAATTACGTTATGGGTCTTGAAGTGGTCCTGGCGGACGGGACAGTCCTCCGGACGGGCGGGAAGGCAATCAAGAATGTCACCGGCTATGACCTGACGAGCCTGTTTACCGGCTCCGAAGGCACTCTGGGCATTATTACCCGGGCATTGCTCCGCTTGATTCCCATGCCGAAAAAGCGGGGGACGCTCCAGGTTATGTTCCGGTCCCTCGACGATGGCTGTGCAATGATACACCGTATGCTCCAATCGGGTGTCGTACCGGCGGCGGCCGAGATTATGGATAATATCTGTCTTGACGCCGTGGCGCGGAACCGCAACATGGTGCTCGATCCGTCCATCTCCGCCTGCATTGTTATCGAAATCGACGGAGATGATGATGTGGCTCTCGAAATGCAGGTCAAGCAAATAGCCAGCCTGGCCACGGCCTGCGGCGCCGTCGAGTTCCGCGTTGCCCAATCCCAGCAGGAATCGGACGAGCTTTGGGCAATCCGGAGGGGAATCAGCTCCGCCATCGGCGGTTTGGCGCCGAACCGTCTTGGCGAGGATATCTCCGTTCCGCGTGATGCCTTTCCCGATGTCGTGCGCCGTATCCGGGCCATCTCAGAAAAGTATCAGCTTACCATCGCCGTTTATGGCCATGCCGGAGACGGCAACATTCATCCCTCCATACTTTGCGACCTGAGCAAGCTGGGTGAGGAAAAGCGGGTTCACGAGGCCGTCGATGAATTATTTGACGCGGCTTTGGCCGTCGGCGGGACTCTGTCCGGTGAACATGGCATCGGCATCACCAAACGGCCGTATATCGCCAAGGCCTTGGGCGATGCGGGTGTGAGGACTCTCCGGGCCGTAAAGACTGCCCTAGATCCGAAAGGCATCCTGAATCCCGGCAAGATTTGGTAAAGGCGTGCCGGAAACTGTCATGGATAAGAACAAGCTCCCAACCTTACTCCAATCGGCTAAAAAAATGGTCAGCCCTTGTGACCGTTGCGGCACCTGTTTGCCCTTGTGCCCTCTGTATGAGGTAAAGGGAATCGAGGCAACTAGTGCCCGGGGAAAGAATGCCATTGCCCGTGCCCTGGCGGAAGGCGGCATCCCTCCATCAAGGGAGGTATTGGCCGCAGCCAATTTATGCCTGTTGTGCCGGGCCTGTGTCGAAAACTGTCCGAGCAAGGTAAAAACCGACGAGGCGATGATCGATGTCCGTCAATACCTTACGGAGGCCACAGGAGGAGCGACTATTCAATACCGGGCCATCGGCGGCATGTTGAAGCGCAAGGCCATAGTAAAGCTGGCTGCAGCAGCCCTTGCCGTTTTCCGTAAACTGGGCATCAACAATATCTTTCCAAACGGCATGGTGCCGGAGGAATATACGCGAACCCATTTCCTGACGGCCTTCGCGGGACCGGGAGCCCTTGGCCGTCCGGCTGTGGTTTCCGATGTGCCTGTGACGGCACAGACGAAGGTCGCCTATTTTAGGGGTTGCGGTATGGAGATGATGTTTCCCGAGGCGGCGTCAAGAACTTTCGATATTCTCAAATCGACAATACAGCCGCTTATCCGGGACAATGTCTGCTGCGGTCTTCCCCATCTTGCCCATGGTTTGCGGCAAGATTTCCTGACCCTGGCCAAAAAAAATATCCGCCTCTATGAGGATGTAGACGTCGTCGTAACGGACTGTGCCAGTTGCGGCGGCACTCTCAAGCATCTGGCCGCTTATTTTACAGGCGATGAGGCATGGAAGGACCGCGCCGCCGCCTTCAGCCGCAAAGTGATGGATGTGACGGAATATCTCGTAAAGGTCGGATACAAACCGCGGCAGACGCTCGATGTAGCCTTCACTTATCATGATCCCTGCCATCTGGTCCGCGGACAGGGCATCAAAAAGGAACCGCGGAAACTGCTGAAGATGGCCGGACGCTTTACGGAAATGACCGGAGCCGATACATGTTGCGGTGGCGCCGGGTCGTTTCACATGGATTACCCGCAGATCGCATCGCAGATCCTCCTGAAGAAACAGCGCAATATTGAAGCCACGGGCGCGGCTGTTGTCGTGACAGCCTGTCCCGGCTGCCTGATCCAGTTGACCAAGGCGGCTAATGCAAGCGGCGGTAAATTTAAGGCCATGCATATAAGCCAGGTCATCTGATGGTTCTCAACCCTGGGAAGCTGTGTCGCAATTCAAATATTCGCTATATTAGACTCGTTGTAGTCCAGACCTTTAGGTCTGCGGTTTTGATTTAAGGTAGTAAAAATTGCGAGGTTCTTGCAGGACTGAAGTCCTGGGCTACATTCAATAAGCTTTGAGAATTGATTAGAGAAATTCTAATTGTGACACGGCCTCCAGGCGCGAGCTTGAGGAATTCCAGAGACGCAAGGACATGCCGATGCTATATCACCTTTTTAAAAAGGGCCTTTCTGCGATCGGGATGGTTTTCGTCATGGCCGTCTTGACAAGTTGTTCCCAGGAAAACCTCATCTTCTATCCCGAGACCCTTCCAGCCGACTATAAATATCGCTTTTCCATGCCTTTCGAGGAACTCTCTCTGAATGTGGATGGCGGCACGATCAACGCTCTTCATTTTAAGATTCCGAATTCCAGAGGTGTCGTAATCTATTTTCACGGCAACGCGGGCAGCCTCCGCACATGGGGAGATGTCGCCGGGGAGTTCACGAGCCGGGGTTATAATGTATTGATTACCGATTATCGGGGATTTGGTAAGAGCCGGGGAAAGATTACCGGTGAAGAACTTCTATTAAAAGATGGGCGGACAGTCTATGAATACGCAAAAAATCTTTATCCCGAAGACCGGATCATCTTGTACGGGCGCTCCATCGGCACTGGAATCGCCGTTCATGTGGCGAAACATGAGAAGCCTGCCCTGTTGATCCTGGAATCACCGTATTTCAATCTCATCGATCTGGCAAACCACCATTACCCTTTCATTCCTCGCTTCCTCATCGCATCGTTTCTGAAATATCCGATTCGCACTGATCTGTGGATCAAGGACGTGTCCTGTCCCATCTATATATTCCATGGGACTGCGGACATGGTTATACCCTGCGATTCAAGCGAACGGTTAATTAAAACCTGTGACGGCAAGGTGCGTTTGATCCGCATCGAGGGGGCAGGTCACAACGACATCGGTGATAGTCCTCTGTATCAGCGGACCTTGAGCGCCATACTTCGATAGGTTTACGCTTTAGGCCCCGTTGCCTCAGATTAAAATGTTACCGAAAGTGTAGTGACAAGAGGTAACGTTGCCTCATAAAGAAAGTTACCCCGGTTTGATGTGTGAGAAGATCGTTTTGAGTTTCTTTTCCATAGCCTTTCTTAGCAGGAATGG
>CAZYDG010000057.1:0-23238 GCA_964645835.1 uncultured Syntrophaceae bacterium | reverse complement strand
TGGCTTCGGTGTATTCTTTTTTCGATTGCGGACTCATATTCAACCTCCATAGAAATGGCGGTATTCGGTAATATCGAATTATGAGTCAACGATCCTTTTTATTCACCTCCTTCGGTAACATTTAATTTGAGGCAATTCGCGCATCTTGAAATTGTTGCTTCAATTCAATTTTTATTTTATGATTAATTAGCATAATCATTAATTTCAAGACATCATTTCCATTTATTAAGGCGCTCGTCCAAGTTTCTGTATCTATGTGCTCCAGACCGTTTCTGCACCATTCACCGAATGATGCCGATGATGAGACTTGACCTATTGTTATGTATAGTCCAGCATCAGTATGTTTGAAACCACTTTCAGTATTTTGTACATCTTCAGCAAGAAATGCATTTTCGCAAAGATGCTGAATCAGGGTCTTAAAACGACCTGGTGATTCCGCTTCATTCATAATATCTTCATATTGCCGCCAATTTGAGATGATCATAATAGAAGTAAATAATATTTCCGGATGTCCACCGTCAGCCACCATACGAAGACATCTGATGATGAGAGGTGGTCTCTTTATTTCCAAAAGCTTAGTCAAAAGAGACAAATTATTATTTGACATAAGTATTTCGATGGTCAGCTTTGCGCAAGAATTATCGTCCGTATCAAGCATCGAAATGAGAACATCATATCCAGCTGCCGAATTGCCTATAGTTGCTGCCGGTATGGCTGCATTTGGATCTTGTTCTAAGAAAGTAACAGCGCACCATACTTGGCACTCTGAGTTTCCCTCTGCATGTGATTTATACAGGTGATGCAGAATATGGCCGTTAACCGCAAGTCGTTTAGATACATCGTGCGCATTCCCACAGTTGCACTTCCTGAGCTGTGAAAGTGCTTTCAGCAGGAGTAGAGTTTCTTTACTAGCTAAATTATTCACTGTGTCGAGGCGCTGCTCAAGCATGACCGAAAGTGAATCCCAATTACATCCACTTAAAAGCTCTTGAGTAACTGAAAGAGCAATCAAGTGCGCTGTTGAAAAGTCACCAATATTGACAATATCACAGAGGCGTTGAGAGATCTTATCAAATTTTTCCCTCGGTTCGATCAGTGGCCACCATTTCTTATCAATAATGCTAACATTAACGCATATTTTGATCCATCCTGATGCATCGAGAGGAAGAACGTAACGGATGTCGGTAAGCGCTCCTTGCAATCCAAGTTTATATAATTGTTCAAAAATAATAATCAAGCTTTGCATGGCCTTTTCAGAATAGGTCAACAAATCTTCGGTCGCTTCAGGTGATTCGATTGCTGCGCGAATATTGAGTAGAATCTTTCTTGAAACATCATGCCTGGGCATCAGTCGGAAGATACTGGAAACTCCATCGGCGATTTTTTTATCAAATGGCTCCCATCTAGTCAGTGTTGCTGCTCTTTGTTCTAATTTCTCCATAATAATATTAATCTCGCTTCGGTCTTCGTATACGAGAAGATCGAGTTGGTCCAAGCAGGACGCGATGGATGTAATTATTCTCACATCAGGGGAAAAAAGCATGGAAGGAACAACTTGTTCTAATACTGTCCAGAAGCCATCCTGATGATTTGTTTGAAATGATTTTAGTATATCCGCATTATTATTTAAAAGAGCATTTTCGATCTGGTCACTTAGCAGCAATTGCATGCCGATATCTGCTTTCACATTGAAAACCAGGCCTGCAAGATTCTTCTTAAGGCCTTCCGACCTTATTTCCTCGATTTCTTTTTGGCAATGTAATTCAACGTTGTCCAATCCCAATAAACCCTTACGGATATCAAGCAATTTCCACCGGAGCATCACATAATAGGCAACGTGCTCAAGGGGAAATTCATCTTGCCATTGACGATGAATAGCACCAATCTGATTTACATAAAGCTTCAATTGCCTGGGAGTTGGTGCCTCATCGTCCTTTCTGCATGCATTAAATACAAGGTAAATACTGTGATGATCTTTTGTAGGGTGTTCAGGAAGTGCTTTTCCCACGAGTTTTTCCAAGTATTCCTTCCAATTAGATAGCACTGGAAAAGGAACTTCAAAACGTAACTGAAAACTCTTGTCAATAAATGAACTGGGTACAATCTGTTGGCTGTCATCCTGCTTGTGGTATACACTATCAGAATTTCGGTTAGCCCATAATTTGCGAAGTCCGGAGGGATCATATGGGACGATAATCCAGAGTTTTCGGAACCATGTTTTTTGTTGTGTGCGTTTGTCTTGTAGGAAGGTTTGAAGAGTTGACCAAATGGATAATGCATCTTTAGGATCTACGCGGTCAAGATTGTCAAGAATAATAACAGCGCGACATCTAGAATCTTCATTTAGAGCTTCGTTCATCAATCTCTCGAATATGCACTCGAACTCAATTGAAGTCGGATCTGGTGTTTCTGTAGTCTCTTGCTTCGTTTCCGTTATTGCTGTGCCTTTTAATAAAGCCCAGTCATCATTTTCAGCCGATTCAGTATCTTCTTCATTAATGTTTCTCCCCATCGATTGTTTCCGAAGTTGTAACCAGTGACGTCCCAGAACTAATAAAGGGGCTGAGACAATCAAGAGTCCTAAGATGAAGGCCCCAGATAACTGTGAAGGATTTCCCCAAAGCTCAATTCCCGTGCGCGACGCTGTAGTCATGAATCCAATACCCACTGGTATTAAAAGGGTTGATAACGCGAAGTGCGTACCAAGCTTTGTAGTCTTTGGTACCGTACGCGTATTAGTTATTCGTCGTCTATGGGTGATGTCTTCGATAACCTTGTCCCATTTTTCTTTGTCTACCCATTTTTCGGCCTGAAAATGATGAATTAATGATTCAAGATAGGTGCGACGAAGTGGGTCACCCTCGTGAGCCCACGCATCAAATGAAAAAACGCTGATATCAGATTTGCCGACCAAATGCTTTTTCATCAGATTAACTACCGTGGTTTTACCGATGCCCCATCCGCCTTCTAAACCTATCATTTTTCCGCCATGTTCATCGGATTGAATCAATTCGGCCATGGCTTGAGCAACTCTTTCATGTGGTCCGGTTTCTCCACCAAAAGCAAGTTGATCCGCATCTGCCGGAATATCCTCGATTAAAAAAGTAGGACATTTTTTATTGATTGATTCTTCAGACATGGCTTTCTTCTCCTTGTTAATAATTAGAGAGAACCAATTACTATGTATAAAATTCCTCAGGTCTACATCCAGAAAATTGTGGATTGTTGTGATTCTAATTAATTTCTTCTTCACTTCAGATGCATTGGCCACTGCTTTTCTAGCGGATTGCTGGCGTTCGAGCTAGTCATCGCGTTTCTTTCTCCTGCTTTAGATTCCGAAGTACTCATACCATACCTCTAGTAATTGCTTGTGGTGCTTTAAAATAGTCGGTAGGGTGGGCAGAGCCCACCCTACATCTTGTATTTTGGTCCGGCTGGATTTTGACAAGAGGGATTTGATAGCGTTTGTTTCGTGCGTAAGTGGCGCTGATGAGTGTTAAGGGCACGACCATGATGGTTTTCCTTTCTTCTGAGAAAAGACAAACAAATATGGTACGTATTAATAGTGTAATGAGCTAGTTACATGGATTTATGGGGGTGTCAAGGAAAAGTTAGGGGTATTGGGTCGGGCATTGATGTCTTGTTGGGGCAATGTGCTATGACAGGGCTGAAGCCCTGCACTACCACCTGAGAGGTCGGCTTTGCCCATAATTTTGTTATCAATGAGCAGAGCTGACCCTACATTCTGGACCCCGGCTTTCGCCGGGGTGACGGATGGGGGGAAGGGGAGGGCGAGCGCCATGTTGGTTAAAGAGTATCAAAACTTACCACGTGCCAGAGAATCGGCAATGTCCTCGATCTTATCCGGAGGGATGATGTCCGGATTGAGTTTGCTCATCTTGCGAACGGCCTCCGCCCAACCTTTCCGGTCGAATTGCCATTTTGCGGTTTCCTCGGGTCTATGGCATTGCGTGCAATGTTTGCTGATCGGTGTGGCCTCTGCTTCTGAAATGGACTTTTGGGGAACAAATTGCTGCGACAGGTATTGCAGGATGATGCTTGCTTCAGTCGGCCTGATTCGTGGACTTGCAAGCTTGACCATTCTGTTGATGATCTTCTCCCATTCCGATGGCTGGCGTGGCGCAAGGATGGTCTGAATGAAGTGGCAAGTGGAGCATTTCGAGATGAGAAGTTCCATGCCCATTCGGGGATCGGCCATTTTTTCCGGCAACTCTGCATGAGAGATATATGGCATGCCACGAGCCGTTTGCAGCACATAGTACCCTGCTGTGATGCCCACCAGAACGAACCCTAACAGGTATGCGGTCACGCCAAACAGGAAAAGATGCTTTGCAAGCCCCGGCAAATGACGGGGAATCAAAACTTTAACCGCCAGAAAGAAGCAAAGGGCAATGGAGAGGCTCACATGAATTGCTACACTCGGCGGCGATGTCTCCCAGTACTGCTCAGACCTGTTGACCATTACAGCGAATAGTGTGATGAAAAGAACAACGTACGTCCATCCCAAAATGCGATGAAGCTGCTTTGCCCTATCGGGATTCGCAAACTTCCTCCCGCCGAATTGCGCCATCATAATGCCGAGACAGCCGCCACCAACAATTAAAAAAATCAATGATAGTATAGAGTTATATAGTGGTGTCATGAATTCCCTGTTATTCGTCCAACGTGATAATACTTAAGGATTCTTTTACCGGGTAAGCCAAAACGAAATGTCTGTTTACATTAGAGTTTATTGGAAACGTTTTTGCGAGTCAATGAAAACCTGACTATTACAGTACCGCGTAACCAGCTTTTCATTGACATTCGGGAATCACTTGCCTACAGTTACCACGGGAGAAACAACACAGAATGAAATCTTTTCGGGAATCTAAAGGGAAAAAGTTCCATACGCGGTATATCGATGTATCAACCTATGAATATGATGGGCAAAGAATAATTGTGGAAGGCGTTCTCAAGGATGATCGTTTTCAGGTATCTCACATGGTAACCGGTGAAACACTTGCTGCCGGCTCCATTCATCACATGATCGTCAGCTTGCTGGTCGATTGCAGTACATTTACGATCGAGGATATTGATGTAGAGATGCCTTCCGTTCCACGGGAGGAATGCCTGGAGACAATCAATTGCCTTTCACCCATTAAAGGCCTGACGGTTACGAAAGGATTTACGGCAAAGGTGAAGGACCTGGCCGGCGGGGAAAAAGGATGTACCCACCTGGTGGAGATTCTCCTGGCCATGGCACCGGCCGTCATTCAGGGATTTGCCGCATACCGGTCCAGCAAACCGGCCGACCGCGATGCTCTGTTCAGAACGCCGATCATCTTAAAGACCCTCATCAATACGTGCCGGACCTGGCGAGAAGATGGCCCTCTAGTGAAAAAACACAACGAGATTTTCAATAGTAAATAAACCGCTATTCATGCCGAGATGGGCTCAACAAAACAAAATTTTTATAATAATGATAAATTTTTCCTCCCCCTGCGCCCCCTCCAGAGGGGGACATGCCACTGCCATATTTCATGACAATCTCTAGTTCCCTTTCTTGAAAGGGGAAGAACATACACTGCGGGCAGTATAAAATATTTGATGTCCCCTATTGACGATGAAGGTCATTCTATGTTAGAGCTAGCGTGACAGGTTAAGGGAAGACGGTGAAAGTCCGTCGCGGTCGCGCCGCTGTAGCCGGGACAAAAGCCCAATATGCCACTATCCGGGAAGCCACTATCTGAGAAGGTACTGTCTTAAAAGGCAGAACAAATGGATGGGAAGGCGGGTGAGTAGTGTAAACCGGGAGCCAGAAGACCTACCTGTGCTTTGAAATTTGGCATGTATCCTCGCGCTATGGGGTCCATGTCAAAAAGACATATGGATGAAAAACGTCATCCCCGGATCTTCAGCAGGTCCGGGGATTTTTTTTTGCTGGGTGGTTATGAAAGAAAGACACGGCGGAAATCTGAGACAACTGGCGTCGATGACCGGCATTGCGCAGGGGGAGATCGTGGATTTTTCCGCTAATCTTAATCCCTTGGGGCCGCCCGCGTGGCTGCGGCCGGTTATCAGCGCTCATCTCAGCGAAGTCGTTCACTACCCCGATCCCGATTGCCTGTCTCTGATTCAAACCGCTGCCGTCCGCTATGGTGTTGGTGAATCGGAGATCATCGCCGGGAACGGCTCAACGGAACATATATATCTTATCCCCCGCGCCATATCCCGGTCAAGGGCCGTGGTTCCCGTCCCTGCTTATATCGACTATGCCGTGGCCGCAGGCCTTGCCGGTCTTGCCGTGGAAAAAATCTTCCTGAAGGAAGAGGATGGGTTTGCCATGGATCTGAACGCCCTGGAAGCTGCCCTCCACGGCGATGAGATGGTTTTCATCGGGCAACCCCGGAATCCGACAGGTCTTTTATGTTCAGGGGAATCCCTGCGAGGCCTCGCGCACAGAAACCCAGCATCACTTTTTATAGTAGATGAAGCCTTTGCCGACTTTGTCGATGGAATGGATAGCCTTACGCGGAATCGTCCGGCCAATGTCATCGTCCTGTGCTCCCTGACAAAGTTTTATGCCATTCCCGGATTGAGGCTCGGTTTAGCTATAGGAGACACTGAAATCATCGGGCGAATGAAGGAAATGACACCCCCGTGGTCCGTCGGCGTCCTGGCCCAGGTTGTCGGTGAGGCGGCCCTGAAGGACGATGCCTATGCGAGGCAGACCGTGGAGTACGTCCGGCAGCAGAGAATGATTCTGATGAACGAATTGCAGTCCATGGCCGGGTTGACCGTATATCCGGGAAAGGCGAATTATCTTCTGGTCCGGATTGATCGGAAAGATCGAAGTGCGCAGCAACTGAAGAACGATCTTCTCATAAAAGGCATCGCTATTCGGACCTGTGAGAATTTTGACGGATTGGATGACCGTTTTTTCCGGATTGCCGTGAGGAGCGAGGCGGATAATTCCCGCCTTTGCCATGCATTGCGAGACGCCATTGGCGTGTCGCCGAAATTACACAAAAAACGGAACAAACCCGCGATTATGTTTCAGGGAACAAGCTCCAATGCGGGCAAAAGCATCCTGACCGCCGCCTTCTGCCGCATCCTGCTCCAGGACGGCTACCGCGTGGCCCCTTTCAAGTCTCAGAACATGTCCCTGAATTCCTTTGTAACTCAGGACGGCGGAGAGATGGGCCGCGCCCAGGTTGTCCAGGCTCAGGCCTGCCGCCTGTCTCCGGATGTGCGGATGAATCCCATCCTGTTAAAACCGAACAGCGACAAGGGTTCTCAGGTGATCGTCATGGGGAAGGCCATCGGCAACATGGATGTGGGGGCCTACATCCAATACAAGCCCCGTGCTTTTGAAGCCGCAAAAGAAGCTTATGCCTCCCTTGCCGCCGAGCATGACGTCATTGTTCTGGAAGGAGCGGGGAGTCCCGGTGAGGTAAATCTCAAGCATCACGATATCGTCAATATGGCCATGGCCCGCCATGCCCGGTCTCCCGTCCTGATCGTCGGCGACATCGATCGGGGCGGCGTTTTCGCCTCCTTTGCCGGAACGATGGAAGTCCTTTCGGAATGGGAACGGGCTCTCGTTGCCGGCTTTGTCGTCAACCGCTTCCGCGGCGATGAAAGCCTCCTCAAAGAGGCCCTCGATTATACGCTGTTTCATACGGGCCGACCCACCTTTGGCGTGGTCCCCTATCTCCGCGATCTGGGACTTCCGGAAGAAGATTCCGTCTCGTTTAAGAGCGTATCGACCGGGGCAAGCCCGGCGGGTGAGCATATTGAAATCGCCCTGGTCGATCTCCCCCACATATCGAACTTCACCGATTTTGATGCCCTCCGGGCGGAACCCGACGTACATCTCCGCATCGTCCGTGCTGAAAAAGACCTGGGTGTTCCCGATGTCCTGATCCTGCCGGGCAGCAAGAATGTGATCGACGATTTGCAATACCTGAAGAACAGCGGCCTGGCGAAGAAGATTTCCTGCCTTGCTGAGATGAGAAAAACCGAGTTGATAGGAATCTGCGGCGGCTTTCAAATCCTCGGCGGGGATATTGCCGATCCCTTCGGTATTGAGTCGAATAAGGGGCAAATACAAGGGCTGGGATTGCTCCCCATCAGGACCACTCTGGGACAGGATAAAATACTCACATCAACCCACGGGAGGCACCTGGAGTCGGCCCTTTCCGTAAAGGGTTACGAGATTCATCATGGATTGACCGAGGTTGGCGACCTCATGCCTTCGCTGGTCGGGGAAAATGGTGAAATTCTTGGGATACAATCACCTGATGGCCTTGTCTGGGGGACCTATCTCCATGGTGTATTCGACGCCGATCCCTTCCGTAGGTGGTTTTTGGATCGGTTGCGCGTCCGTCTTGGTTTTCAGCCCATCGGGAAGATCCTGATGCCGTATGATCTGGAGCCGGCTTTTGACCGCCTGGCCGATGTGGTCCGGCGGAGCTTGAAGATAAGGGAAATCTACCGCCTTATGGGATTGTCAGAATGAGACTGGAATATCAGATTCTCATTGCGGCCGTCCTCGACCTCCTCATTGGAGATCCCCGATGGCTGCCTCATCCCGTGAAATGGATCGGCCGTTTTGCCCAGTTCATGGAACGGCCGACCCGCCGGATCTTGCCGGCCCGGACGGCAGGTATCGTAACGGCGCTGTCCGTTATTCTGGGGACGGCTTTTGCCACGGGAGGTCTGATTTTCCTGGCGAGTATGCTTCACCCCTTTGCCGCGGATGCTGTATCGATATGTTTGCTCTATACAACCTTTGCCGCCCGGGACCTTGCGGATCACAGCGGGAATGTGTTACGGACCCTTCGCGAGGGGGATCTGCCACAGGCTAGGCGATATGTCTCCTGGATGGTGGGCCGGGATACGGAGTCCCTGGAGGAAAAAGAAATCGTTCGTGCAACGGTGGAGAGTGTTGCGGAAAACTCCGTCGATGGCGTTATCGCCCCCATTTTCTGGGCTGTGATAGGCGGACCGATAGGCGCAATGGCATACAAGGCGGTCAACACTCTTGATTCGACATTCGGGTACCGTAACGAACGCTATATCGATTTTGGCCGGGCTTCAGCGCATATTGACGATGCAGCCAATTTCATTCCCGCAAGGCTTGCTGTTCCATTGATCACGGGCGCCGCCTTCTGTTTGGGAATGAGGGGGAATGAGGCATGGCGTATCGCCCGGCGCGACGGCAGGAACCATGCCAGCCCCAATTCAGGCTGGTCCGAGGCGGCCTTTGCCGGTGCATTGGGTATCCGTTTGGGCGGACCCGTGTGCCGCAAGGGCAAACCGGAAACTTTGCCCTTTCTGGGCGAGCCGTGTAAGGAACTCACGGCGGACTGCATCGGACAGGCAAACAACCTTATGTTCGTGGCGGCGGCCCTGTCAATAATGGCTTTTATTACTATAAGATGGCTCATTGAAAGAATGTTATGATGCCGGAAAATGAAACCAGGAATAAAGGACGCGTCCTTCTCTTTACGGGAAGCGGCAAGGGAAAAACCACGGCGGCCCTCGGCATGGTATTGCGCGCCGCGGGGCATGGCATGAAATGCCTCGTCATTCAGTTTGTCAAGGCGGACTCCACAACGGGAGAGCTGGCCGGCTGCCGTGCTTTGTCCGGTGTTGAGATGATACAGGCTGGACGCGGGTTTGTGCCGGACAGTGCGGACCCCGCCTTTGAAGAGCATTGCCACGCGGCGCGGGAGGGTTTTGTCCTGGCGGAAAATGCCCTGCGGACAAACGACTGTCATCTGCTCGTCCTTGATGAGATATGTCTGGCCGTAGCAAAAGGACTGCTTGCTGAACAGGATGTGATTGCCTTGGTGGAAAGGGCCGATGGGGAAACTGCCGTCGTCATGACGGGGCGGGGCGCCACAGCAGGTCTCATCGCCATGGCCGATACCGTTACGGAGATGCATGAAGTTAAGCATGGCTTCAAGGACGGATGGAAGGCAGAGAAAGGCATTGAACATTAGAACATGATCTGTCCCAGAATCGTCATCGGCGGCGCCGGCAGCGGCGTCGGAAAGACCTCTCTCTGTCTGGCCATGGTTTCGGCCCTCAGGCGGCGTGGCCTTGTTGTGCAGACGTTCAAGGTGGGGCCGGATTTTCTTGATCCTACCTATCTTGCAATGGCCTCGGACAGGCCCTGCTATAACCTCGATGGCTGGATGATGGGGAAGCGCTACATCCTCAACCTTTTTAAAAGGGCCACGGAAGGTGCTGATATTGCAGTCATTGAAGGCGTCATGGGGCTCTTTGACGGTGCCGATCCGGCAACACTCGAAGGAAGCACCGCCGAAATTGCCAAATGGCTGAAGGCCCCTGTTGTGCTTGTCGTGAACAGCCATGGCATGGCGCGGAGCATTGCCGCCCTGGTGAAAGGCTATGCAGGCTTCGAGAGAGGCGTCAGGATCTGTTCTGTTCTGGCAAACCAGTGCGGTTCGGAGCGCCACGCTTTGTGGATGAAAGACGCCCTTCGGGCTGCGGACTTGCCGCCACTCCTGGGGGCAGTTCCGCGGGGAGCCCTGCCGCCGCTGCCGAGCAGGCATCTCGGCCTCGTAACAGCGGATCGGAGCAACCTTTCAGGAACGGCGATTGAAGAGTTTGCAGAGGCTTTTACCCGTCATGTATCTGTGGAGCAGGTTGTAAAAGTCGCCGGAAAGCGGAAATTGGCCGTGGAGGAGGAACCGAAGCGCAAAATCTTTTCAAAGGTGGTGCATATCGGAATCGCCCGTGATGAGGCGTTCCATTTTTACTATCGGGACCTGATCGATGAGCTGGAATTACGGGGCTGCAAAGTCAGCTTTTTTTCACCTCTGGCAGATGAATGCCTGCCCGAGGGTATCCATGGGTTGGTCCTTGGCGGGGGATACCCCGAAGAGCACGCCGCTACACTGGCCACGAACAAACGGATGCTCTCCGCCATCGCCGGTTTCGCCATCTCGGGGCGTCCCGTTTATGCAGAATGCGGCGGCCTCATGTACCTGTCCGCCGGGATCAGGACGGCAGCGGGCGACCAGTATTCACTTACCGGGCTCCTGCCTGCATGGACGCAGATGCTGGGCCACAGAAAGGCCCTTGGATATGTAGAGGTTTCGCTGAATGAGGATTCACTCTGGGGCAGCAAAGGCCAGACATTACGGGGCCATGAATTCCACTATTCGGAACTTGATGGGGACCCCTCGGACAATTCGGATGATTGGCGGCCTCTCTACACCTTGCGGCGTAGACGCTCGGATGCAATGGAAAAAGAAGGATACATGCGGGACCGGGTGACGGCAAGTTATGTCCACCTCCATCATGCCTCGCAACCGGCGGCGATTGACCATTTTGTCCGTTCCTGCGGAGGGCGGCCGTGAAAGATGCATCATCAAATAAAAGCTTGTCGAAAAACTCCATTTTGGTCAGGCTGATGAGGGACATATTGTGAAACCATTCATTAATACTTTCTACGCCACACCGCAGACCGGTGCCGGGATTGAAATGAGGTCCTTCGAGATCATCGACTGGGAAGCGCCGCCGAATGAGTTCTCGCCGGCCGAATGGGAATGCGTCCGTCGTATGATTCACACGGTAGGTGACTTTTCCATCATGGCATCCGTCCTCTTTTCCCCTGACGCCATTACCGCCGGGATAAAGGCGCTGAAGGGAGGAAGTCCTCTCTATACCGATTCCAATATGATCCGGGCAGGTCTTTCTGTTGAGCGGCTGAAATCGGTCAACGATTGTTACGGCAAAGACCGTATTCACTGCCACATTGCCGATACGGCAGTAGCGAAGGAAGCCAGAGATTCCGGCCTGCCGAGATCGATTCATGCCCTTCGCAAGGCAAAAGCCATGATTCAGGGTGGCATCATCGTCTTCGGCAATGCCCCCTTGGGCCTTCTTGAACTGAACCGCCTTATTCTGGAAGAAGGAATACGACCGGCCCTGGTCATTGCCATGCCCGTGGGATTTGTCCATGTGGTGGAAAGCAAGGAGGAACTTATGTCGCTGGATGTTCCTTTCATTAGCCTTGCGGGCAGGCGTGGCGGAAGCCCATTGGCCGTCAGTGTCATCCACGCCCTGTGCACCTTGGCGACAACGCTTAAAGGAGATCAAAACCATGATTGAGAAAAAAGAGGCCGTCATCCTTCTCGGACACGGCAGCCGCATCCCCGGTGCCGGTGAGGGCATGGAGACTGTTGCTGCCCGGATGCGCGAAAGGCTGGGCGGAGTAATCATCGAGATCTGCTACATGTCGAAACTGGGTCCCAACTTTCCCGAGGTCTTTGAAAAATGCGTCGCCCTGGGCGCGGAAAAAATCATTGTGATTCCCTATTTTCTTCATTCAGGCCTTCATATCCGGGAGGACATTCCCGAGATCCTCGAAGAAAAAGCCCGGCAGTTTCCCGATGTGGAGTTGATCCTGGGTAAGAATCTAGGTTACGACGATTGTCTCGTGGACCTGGTCCTCAAACGTCTGGAAGAATCAAAGTCTCTTCCGGGTGTTTTGTGAGCGGAAGCCGTTGACATAGTACCATGTAACATCATATTTTTCGCGCTACAAAAAAATAAGCGTTACATGATAGTAGTTTCCGTAACCGTGTGAAAGGCAAAAATGAAACCAGCGAGCAAAATGTCCTATATTAGTTTCGTCATTATTTGTGCCCTCCTGTCTGCCACGGATGCGCGCGCCATGCACATCGCCGAAGGAATCCTTCCATTCGACTGGGCGGCTGTCTGGTTTGCCGTGGCCCTCCCTTTCGTAGCCTGGGGACTCTATCGCCTGAAAAAACGCTCGGCGGATGATCTGTCTTTCAAACCTCTGGTGGGCCTCATGGCTGCCGTTGTCTTCATCATCTCCTGCATGCCCATACCTGTTCCTTTTGCCGGCACATGCTCACACCCTTGCGGTACGGGGATCTCTGGTATTTTGGTCGGTCCGGCAATCAGCATTGTTATTACCGCCGTGGCCCTATTGCTACAGGCCCTGTTCCTTGCCCACGGAGGCTTGAGTACGTGGGGGGCGGATATCGTTTCCATGGGCGTCATGGGCTCTGTGGCCGGGTATGCGGCTTTCCGCATCTTGCGGTCTATGAACGTCAGCCTTTGGTTTTCGGGATTCATGGCCGGAATGCTGGCGGATTGGGCCACCTATTTCACCACGTCCATTGAACTTGCCGCAGGAATCAAGGGGGATGCCGCTTTCCTGCCCCTTTTTGGTAAGATTCTCATTGCCTTTGTCCCGACGCAGCTGCCCCTGGGTATCCTTGAGGGGGCCATGACAGCGGGAATGGTTGTCCTTCTTTTCCGGAAAAGGCCGGACCTGCTGATTAAAATGGGTGTCATCAAGGCTGGCAAGATGGTTACGGGAAAAGATAGTGTCATGGCATTGGTGATTTGTTTTTTTATCACCGGCATTGTATTATCAGCGCCCGTCTCTGCCGACGCTTCTTCATGGAAGGGTGTTGACGAGACCGTCATTGAAAAGGTTGCCAATGAGCACGGCAGAGGGTCAAAGCCACTTTTTATAGATTTGGAAGACCAAGGTGATCTTCCTCTATTTTTGTTTCTTATTGCAGGCGTCGTTGGCGGATTTGGCGCCGGATACGCCTGGCGGATGCTGGTGGCCGAAAAAGCCGCAGCGTCGCAGACGGAGAAGGCAAAAGAAGGATTGTCCGAAACGCGTCCGGCAACGGAAAAAAGACGATGAGAATTTCGGAATATGTCAATAAAGAACACCGGCTCACAAAGATGGACCCTCGGGTGAAGGTCCTGCTGGCTGTTGCCGTTTTGGTGATGGTCCTGAGTCACCGTGGCTTTACCTTCCATGGGGCCGTTTCCCTTTCTGCCCTGCTTTTGTGTTGGGGTATGAAGATCCCCTGGAAAATTGTCTCCCTCAGGCTCATTGAGCCCCTGTTTATTGTCCTGGTGATCATCCTGCTGAAGTGCTTCTTTTCCGGAAATGATCCTCTGTTTACATTGCCTTTGCCGGGTATCACCATTACCGGCTACGGAGATGGCCTGCGGGAAGGCCTTGCCATCGGAAGCCGGATTATCTCTGCCATCCTCGTCGTTTCCGTCCTGGTTTTTTCGACACCTTTTACGCAGCTGATGGCTGCCCTTTCCTGGCTCAGGGTTCCCAAGGGGTTTATCGAAATCGCTTCCTATGCCTATCGATATATCTTTGTCCTCCTGGATGATGCGGGGGTCATTTACAGTGCCCAGAAAAACCGTCTCGGCTATTCATCCCTGAGAAGAGGGTTCAAATCCTTCGGCGTTCTGACGGGATCGCTGATCATCAAAGCCTTTGATCACAGCCAGAATGTCACCGTTGCCATGGTACAACGCGGTTATGACGGTAATATCCCCTTGCTGAAACAGAAACCTTTCCGTATGGGGGAGGTTATATTTTCTCTCTTATTCATCACGGCTATGGGGATCGCATGGAAGATATAGCCAGGCTTTCCGTCGTTGATGCGAGACATACCTATCCTGACGGGACAAGGGCCCTGTCGGGGATCAATCTATCCGTCGCCAAGGGAGAATTCGCAGGCATCCTGGGCTACAACGGCTCTGGAAAAACAACCTTGCTGCGGATCATGGACGGCCTCATACGGGATTTTCAGGGGAAGGTCCTTCTGGACGGCAAGGAAATCCGGAGCCTGACGCCCCGTGAAATCTATCGTAAGATGGGCATTGTGTTTCAAAACCCGGATGATCAGCTTTTTGCTTCCACGGTATTCGAGGACGTATCCTTTGGGCCTGTCAATATGGGTTTTAAGGAAAAAGAAGTGAACCGCAGGGTAGAACGAGCCCTCCGGGACGTGGAAATGGAAGGAGCGGCAAAGAAGGACATTCACCACTTGAGCTTCGGTGAAAAGAAGCGGATCTGCATCGCCGGCCTTCTTTCCATGGGGCATGAAATTCTCCTCATGGACGAACCGACGGCGGGTCTGGACCCCCTCGGGGAATATCATCTCATGAATCTCCTCACCACCCTGAATCGGGAGAAGGGGGTAACGATCGTCATGGCCACGCACAGCGTGGATCTGGTCCCCCTTTTTCTGGACAATCTCTATATCCTGAACAACGGGATGATCGTCAGGTCAGGGCCGCCCGAAGCGGTATTCACGGCACCGGAAGAGATGAATTCGGTCCGGCTCAGGATGCCGCAGATCGCCGAGTTGATTTACCGATTGAAGCATGAAGATCATCTCCCTTTTGAAAAGATACCCCTTACCATCGGTGAGGCCAGGCGGGAAATGATTGCTTTATATGACGGTGGTGAAGGGAGCAGACGATTGCCTGATCATTCCACAGGGAGGAAGCGATGACATCCCCGCGTGACGGATTCACAACAGGGACCTGTGCCGCCGCAGCGGCGAAGGCGGCAACGCTCCTCCTCGAGACGGATATCGCACCGGTCTGTGTGGATATCATGCTGCCGGACGGCGAGCGAGCAACTTTGCCTGTGCTCTATACCAAGATGACGGACGTTACTGCCGAGGCGGGCGTCCGCAAGGATGCGGGTGATGACCCGGATATTACGGACGGGGCGATTTTGGTTGCCATGGTTTCCCGGACCGGCCGGGAAGGCATCTCTCTCGCCGGTGGGGAAGGCGTAGGAACCGTGACCAAGCCGGGGTTGTCCGTGGCGCCTGGAGAACCGGCCATCAACGCCGTTCCCCGCCGAATGATCGAAAATGCCGTTGCCGAAGTGGCCAAAAGCGGCGTGCGGGTGACGATTTCCATTCCCGGCGGCGAAGCCCTGGCTGCAAAGACCTTCAATCCCCGCCTGGGCATTGTGGGCGGACTCTCCATCCTGGGCACTTCAGGCCGTGTCCGTCCCTTCAGCTGCCCAGCCATGAGGGCGTCCCTCCAATGCCTCCTCGACGTGGCAGTGGCCGGTGGCGTGGCGGCACCCGTCTTCGTGCCGGGACGCATTGGGGAGCGAGCGGCAAAACGCCATTTGTCCATCGCCGATGAGCAGCTCGTAGCCGTGGGAAACGAATGGGGATTCATCGTGGACAGGGCTCGGGAATGTACTTTTGAGGAAATTCTCATCGTCGGCCATCCGGGAAAGCTTGCAAAACTTGCGGCTGGTGATTGGGATACCCATTCTTCCCGTTCGAAAAGCGCCGTCCCCTGGCTATCGGCTTTTGCCGCCGGCGTTCTTGGCCGGCCGATCCCGGAAGCATCCACGGTGGAAGGCATCATAGCCCCTCTCGACGGGGAGCAGAGAAAACGGTTGGGAGATCAACTTGCCGGCAGGATAAGGGCCGCCGTACAGGATCGCCTTGGTGGCAAGACGGGCATATCGAACGTCCTCATCGACATGAAGGGTGAAATAATAGGCACGGATGGAGACTTGACACGATGGCAGTGAAGAAGCCCCATACGCTCATCATTGCCGGCTGTGGACCGGGTTCCCCCGATTATGTCACACCGGCCGTTCATAGCGCCGTGTCGGGGGCGGAAGTCCTCGTGGGCGCCAGGCGCCTGCTGGAGCTTTTCCCGGAGTCCGGTGCCGAAAAGATTGTGATGGCTACCGACGTGGAAGAGATTCTACAGGAAATCGAGAAGCGGCGGGATACGAAACGGATTGTGATCCTCGTTACGGGCGACCCCGGGATCAGCAGCCTGGCTCGGCCCGTTTTGAAACGTTTTGGGATATCCTCCTGTTGCATAATCCCCGGCATCAGCTCAGTCCAAACGGCCTTTTCCCGCGTCGGTCTCGATTGGACGGATGCCCGAATTCTCGACACCCACGGCAAGGACCCTGCGGTGGCTTTGGATCAGATGAAGAATGAAGGAAAAATCGCCGTTCTGGGCGGCGGCGATCATACGCTAAGCTGGATTGGCCGTCTTGCCGCAATCATGGGTGGGAGTTACCGTATTTTCTTCTGTGAAGACCTGACGCTTCCCGAAGAACGGGTAAGGGAGGTTCGTATGGATGAACTTGCCTCCATCAGCTTGTCGTCACGGACGATTGCTTTATTAATTCGGGAGGATTTCTTTCCATGACGGTAGGGACTTTATACGGAATCGGCATCGGACCGGGCGATCCGGAGTTGATTACGGTCAAGGGCGCTACTCTCCTGTCGCGGTGCTGCCATGTCTTTGTGCCCAAGGCAAGGACCGCGGGACGGAGTGTCGCCCTTTCCATCGCCGAGTGCTATATCGGCGCGGAAGCGCAAATCCATGAACTTCTTTTCCCGATGACGGCGGATCGGGGTGTCCTTTCCGAGCGCTGGCAAGAGGCCGCCCGGCAGATAGCAGCAGTTCTCGAAACGGGAATGGACGCCTGTTTCCTTACCCTGGGCGATCCCCTCCTCTACTCGACTTACATTTACCTCCTTCGGGGATTGAAAGGCGTCATGGAAGATGCCCGTGTCGTCACGGTGCCCGGCATCATGGCTTTCAGTGCCGCCGCCGCACTTTCCGGGTTCACGATCGGGGAAGGGAAGTCACCCGTGACCGTCGTCCCCACGGCAGATGATGTCGGGGATATCCGCCGGGCCCTTTCTCGCGAAGGAACTGTCGTCCTCATGAAGATCGGCAATCGTCTTCACATGATTCTCGATCTCCTTGAAGAAGCTAACCTGGTGGACGATGCGGTTTTCGTCTCCCATGTGGGCATGGCGGAAGAACGTCTGGAAACAAACCTCCACCGTTTGCGGGAAGCTGGGGAGGAGGCGGGGTATCTGTCAATTATCCTCGTTCATGTAAAAGGAGAAAAAGAACGATGAAAGTCTATTTTGTCGGCGCAGGTCCCGGAAATCCGGAGCTGCTGACCATGAAGGCCGTACGTCTTCTCGCTACCTGCTCGATCTGCATCTATGCGGGGTCACTCGTCAGCCCGGAAGTCATGGCCGTTGTCCATCCTGATGCCAAGCGGTACGACTCGGCCAAGATGTCTCTGGAGGATATCCTGGCCGTCTGCCGGGAGGGCAGGGAGAAAAACCTCGACATCATCCGTCTTCACTCCGGCGATCCTTCGATTTATGGGGCAATTCGTGAGCAGATGAACGGTCTCGACGCGATGGGAATCGGCTATGAAGTTGTTCCCGGCGTCAGCGCCTTTCAGGCGGCGGCTGCTGCATTAAAAGTGGAGTTGACGGCGCCGGAGGTTTCACAAACGATCATCCTGACGCGCACATCGGGAAGGACGCCACTCCCGGAAGAGCAGGAGTTGGAAAAGCTGGCCGGGGCGAAGGCGACCCTGTGTATTTTCCTGTCCGGCCACAAGGTCGAAGAAGTGGTGGCAACGCTGATCCCTTACTACGGAGAAGATTGTCCCGCCGCAGTTGTCTATCATGCGTCCTGGCCCGATGAAAAGATCTTGGAAGGGGTTCTCGGCGATATCGTACCTAAAGTGAAGCATGCGCAAATCGGCCAGACATCCCTGATCATTGTCGGTCAGACCCTGGGCCGCAGTATCCCGCCCTCAAAATTGTATGATGCTAGATTCAGCCATCAATTCCGGACAGGGGCCGAAAAGACGTGAAGACCGCGCTCATCACCCTATCTTCCGAAGGCGTTCACACGGCCGTCCAATTATCGGCAAAAATGGAAGACGCCTGTATTTTAATCCACTCTGCCGTGAAGGAATCCGTTCCGGAAGCCTGCCGGTTTGAAAACACAATCGAACTGACAGCAGAGATTTTTAATCAATACGATGCCCTGATTTACATCGCCCCTTGCGGTATCGCCGTTCGGGCCATCGGACGCCAGACGAAAAGCAAATTCACTGATCCCGCCGTTGTCTGCGTGGATGTGGGCGGACGCTATGCCATCAGCCTGCTCAGCGGCCATGAAGGCGGCGCCAATGATCTGGCTGTAACTGTGGCGAATATTATCGGTGCGGAACCTGTCATCACCACAACGACGGAATCCTTAAAGAACCTGATCGTCGGGATCGGCTGCCGCCGGGGTGTTGACGCAGAAACCGTTATTGTTGCCATAAAAGAGGCCCTGGATCACTTGACATGTGAACTTTCCCATGTGCGCCTCCTGGCATCGGCGGATATCAAGATGGACGAGGCAGGGCTATGTAAAGCGGCAAAACAACTTGGCATACCTATTCGCTTCATATCCGGGGAAGCCATTCGATCGACAACTTTATCTTTTGACCACTCGGCATTTGTGGAACAAAAAGTAAATCTGCCTGCCGTCGCCGAACCGGCGGCACTCCTGGCAGGAAGGAGGACGACATTAATACTGCCGAAAACCGTATTCAACGGGGTAACCATCGCTGTGGCGAGGGAAAGCTTTTCGTGGTCGGCTTAGGCCCCGGAGGACCGCTTGATCGAACCCGCCGGGCCGAAAATGCCATCGCTGCAAGCAGTGTGATCATCGGCTACAGCCGCTACCTGGACCTCATTGCCGATCTGACCAGAGGAAAGGAAATCATCGCCTCCGGCATGATGAAGGAGGTCGAGCGATGCCGCATCGCCCTCGATCGGGCAAGCCGGGGAGATACCGTTTCTCTCGTCTCATCGGGTGATCCCGGTATTTATGGGATGGCGGGTCTGGTCATCGAGTTGGCCGCGGCGCTCGAAAACCCGCCGCCCGTCGAGATCGTTCCCGGCGTAAGTTCCGCCAATGCCGCTGCCGCAAGGCTGGGCGCACCGCTCATGCTCGATTATGCCGTCATCAGTCTGAGCGATCTTCTCGTACCCTGGGAAACTATCCGCGAGAGGCTCGAATGCATAGCCGCCGCCGACCTCGTGGTGGCCCTGTACAATCCTCGCAGCAAGAAACGCCGGACGCAGATTGAAGACGCCGCGGCAATCATGGGGGAATACCGTCCTGGCACGACACCGGTTGGGATTGCCACAGCCGTGGGGACGGATGACGAAACCATCATCGTTACGGATCTTGAGCATTTTCTGGAATATGACATCAATATGCGCACCGTCGTCATTATCGGGAACCGTTCCTCGAAAAACGTGCTCGGCCGATTCATCACGCCGCGGGGCTACCGGGTATGATCCTGCTTCTGGGCGGTACGAGTGAAGCGCTGCAAATCGTCCGGGAACTGACGGAAGCTGGATACAAAGTACTACTGTCCACGGCGACGGCGATTGATCAGAACGAGGGTGAAGAATTCGTGACTGAAAGACGGACCGGTCCTCTCGATGAGGAAGGATTGGCGGTGCTGATCAAATCACGGGGCATCAAAGCTATTGTGGACTGCACGCACCCTTATGCTTCCGGGGTACGCGCATCGGCGCCGGGTGCGGCAAAGGACACCGGTATCCCGTATTTTACCTATATCCGCCCGGTCTGCATTCCTGAAGGTAGAGATATTGTTACTGTCCGTAACCACTACGAAGCCGCCCAAACTGCCTTTTCATTCGGCCAGCCCGTGTTGCTGACGACTGGTTCAAGAAACCTGGACCATTACGTGCAGGCTTCACGACACACCGGCCTAAAACTCGTCGTCCGTGTCCTGCCCGAGATGCTGTCCCTGGATGCCTGCGAGGCCGCAGGGATTAGCCGGGAATGCATTATTACAGGCCGGGGTCCCTTTTCCGTGGAGATGAACCGCGATGCCATAAAGGCATTCGGAATCGGCGTTATCGTGACAAAGGATAGCGGTATTGCCGGAGGTGTCCCGGAGAAGCTGGAGGCCGCCCGGCAGGAAAAGTGCCGCATCGTGGTTGTCCGGCGTCCGGAGCAATCCTCTTCAGGCGCTTATGGGAACATGAAAAGTCTGATTTCTGCCATTATCAGGGAAATCCCGGCGTCATGTGAATGAATTGAAGAACATCCACCCTATCTCCTCGTTCAACACCGGGAATATTCGCCAACACCAATGATGATCTACTTCCTGCTTATCCGGCAGGGGAGATTCTTGATATTCGGTGTTCCGAATTCTTTCCCCAATTTTCCTACAGATGTGAGCATATTGAAATTTGATTTTCGCCAATCGAACTGTTCCGTTGCGTCTCCCTCGGGGAACCACCACCCCAGGGCCACATTGATGACCCTTGGGTGAACGGCATCGGTGATGCGCGCCACCTGGTCGATTTTGCCGTATTTCGTCTCGATGGTTACGCTATCGCCTTCATTGATACCGAGTTTTGCCGCTGTTTCCGGATGAATATCGACAAAGGGATGCGGCCGTTTTTCCCGTAGTTTATTGACCCACCTGTAGGAAGACAGGAGAAAGTAACGGCTCTTTGCGCTGACGAGGATCAACGGGTATGCAGGATCTTCCTCTTCGGGAAGGCCCGTATATTCCGGCAGAGCACGAAGTTTAAACTTATCCGCCGTGCTGAGCTTCAATTCCACCTTGCCCGTAGGCGTGCGAAAGCCCTTTTCCTCATATGAACGGAAGCGATCGGGGCCCTTCAGGTAGCCTTTGGCCACGAATTCGCTGTACGTCAGGCCCGCCGGACGGAGCAAATCTTCCAGGAACTGTTCGAAATCGTCATGCCATAATTCGGGTGCAGATACGCGCTTGCCCAGTTCGTTCAATATCTTGATGTCCGGCCAGCACTCCCCGGGTGGCTCGACGACCTTTGGCCGAGCGAGGATCATGCCGTGACCGATTCCGTAGTGCCCGATGTCGTTCATCTCGTACTGGTGGGCGATGGGGAAGACGATATCTGCCATGGCGGCCGTGGGCGTCATAAATATTTCGGCTACGGCGATAAAATCAAGGCTCTTGAAGGCTTCATACGTAAGGCGGCTGTCGGCCCACGTGATCATGGGGTTGCAGCACATGCCGTAGTATCCCCTCACGGGGTAAGGTGTCCCTTCCAGTACGGCCTTCCGGAAATAGGCTGGTGCGACGGTCATCAATCTGGGGATGATGCCGTAGGAGGCGCTGATCAACTCTTTGAACTTGGTAGGCACGAGATCGGCGCGGACGAATTCGCCCAGCCCCATTATCTTCGGATCATGGGCGTTGACGTTGCCGCCCGGAACCTCAAGGTTCCCTGTTATGGCCATAAGGCAGACCAGTGCACGGGCAGAGTCAAAGGCATGGATGGAGTGTTCAATGGCGTTGCCCCACTGGAGGGCGGCAGGTTTCGCAGCAGCGTACATGCGTGCAGCCCGGCGGATCAGATCGGCGGGAACCCACGTGATCACCGAAACCGCTTCGGGAGTGTAGGCTTTCGTCTGCTGTGCCAGATCTTCAAACCCATAGGTGTATTTTTCGACAAAGTCTTTATCGTAGAGCGACTCTTCGATTATAACATTCAAGAAGCCAAGTGCCAGGGCCGTCTCCGTTCCGGGTTTGAGCTGCAGCCACAGTTCTGCCTTGGCGGCAAGTTCCGTCCTTCGCGGATCGACGACGATCATGGGGATGCCGTTTTTAAGCTGGTTTAGAGCCAGGGATGCTATCTGACCCTCTTCATTGGAGGAGAGGATGTTGCTGCCGAAGGAGAAGATGAGGCTTGTGGGATTGTGGAGATCGGCGACGGGGTAAAACCCGCAGGTGTGAATACCCGTAACCTCCCTGGGGGCATGGCAGACATCCTGGGAAGCGATGACGTTCGGCGAACCGAAGATATTGGCTAGGCGGATTAAAACGAAATGCTCCAGCCCCTTGGGCATACCAACGCCGAACCCGACGGCCCGGGCCCCGTATTTATCTTTTATCCGGAGGAGATTTTCCGCCGTCTCCGTCAGCGCCTCCTCCCAGGAGATGCGTTGCCATTTTCCCTCTCCCCGTTCTCCTGCACGTTTCAGGGGATATTGGAGACGATCCGGATGGGTAAGACGGTCTGCCGAAACCCGGCCTTTAAAGCATGTGTATCCTTTGTTCAAGTATCCCTGAGGATCGCCCTTTATCTGAGTAATCCGGTTATCTTCAACACCGACCATGAGAGCACAGCCGCCGTGATCCATCCTTGCACAGTGGGTTTTTACCCAACGAATATCTTCTGCCATAAAAGGTTTTCCCCTCCCGTAGATTCTTTACAATATAAGCTAATACCATTCTCTTGAAGAAAGAGCACTATTTTATTGTCTAACAGTCTTGCCTTACATTCCCCCGGCCACCCCGCTTGAATAGACGCTTGGAACGCTGATGGTCCCATCGTTATTGGCCGTCAGAGCGGTGACCATGTACTGGGATGAACCAATGGTGAATTCATAGGATGCCGGTGTTCCCGTCGGGAAACGGGCGATCAGATCCGATCCGGCGATCGTGGTCGTCCCGTTGTTTACCAGGGTAAGGGGAACCGCAGTCCCGGATTC
>CAZYDG010000056.1:0-51194 GCA_964645835.1 uncultured Syntrophaceae bacterium | reverse complement strand
GCTTCGGTGTATTCTTTTTTCGATTGCGGACTCATATTCAACCTCCATAGAAATGGCGGTATTCGGTAATATCGAATTATGAGTCAACGATCCTTTTTATTCACCTCCTTCGGTAACATTTAATTTGAGGCAATTCGAAGTACGGTTTCCTGATTGATTAAATCCTGCATTTCTAGTACATTACCCGCTATGGATCCGATTAAAATTCGTAATATCCTATTTTTCAGCATGTTCAGTCTGGTCTGCATCCTATTCTTGTTCATGATTAAACCCTTCTTTTTTCCCGTTTTCTGGGCCGTAGTAATTGCCGCCATCTTTCATCCCGTCTACGCACGACTTCAGAAAGTCTTAAAATCCCCCAACATGGCGGCTACGACGGTAATCTTCCTGATCATCATGATCATTATCCTGCCAGCCCTGGTTATCGGCAGCTTGCTGCTTTCGGAATCCCTTGATCTTTACAATACGCTGGATATGAGCACTGTTTCTATTGACGAACAGGTGCGCAACATCGCAAACCGGATGTCCGGCAATCCACTACTTCGCAAAATGAGCGTTGATACGGCCGTCGTTACGGGCGCCATTACTGACAGCGCCAAGGGCATTGCTAATTTTATCTTTCAAAATCTTCGGGACCTAACGCAAAATATGGTCATCTTCATTGCTCAATTCGCAATTATGTTATACACTTTGTTTTTCTTTATCCGTGATGGTTCGGCTTTTCTGGAAATCCTCGCTCGCCTGTTTCCCATAGGACATGACAGGGAACGGATGCTTTTTAAAAGTTTCAGCGTCACGGCACGAGCAACCCTGAAGGTTACTTTGATTATTGGCGGTCTTCAAGGCGTGCTTGGTGGATTTCTCTTCTTCTTTCTAAATGTTAAGGCCGCCTTGACATGGGGCGTTGTCATGATCTTCTCATCCATTATTCCCGGCGTGGGATGCTCTATTGTATGGTTCCCCGCGGCGATTATTATGATCCTTACGGGTCACTTATGGAAAGGAATTGTTATTCTGGTATTCGGCGCACTTGTTATCAGCATGGTAGACAATTTTCTCCGACCGCTTCTACTCGGCCATGATGTACAGATGCATCCCCTTTTAATTTTTCTATCCACTCTGGGCGGGATCATGCTCTTCGGAATCTCCGGGTTTGTTCTGGGCCCTATTGTCACATCTATCCTGTTTGCATTCTGGAAGATGTACGATGATCTTTATCATAGAGATGCCATATAAATTTTTATTTATCACCAACCCGAATGAGTCTGAAATACCACAAATCAGAACGCTTTACGATGAAGCCGGCTGGTGGGAGCAGGACGACAACGGGCGTCCCGATCTTGTCCGCCGTATCGTCTCCGGTAGCCACTGTTTTTTGACGGTAAGAGACAAAGATGATATTATTGGTATAGGCCGTGCGATCAGTGATGGAGTCAATGATGCCTATCTTCAGGATATTACAATTTTACCGTCTTATAGGCATCGCGGGATCGGATTAATGCTCGTAAAGACGCTCATCGACCGTCTCCACTGTGACGGCTTGCGGTGGATCGGCCTGATCGCGAGCAGCCATTCCCATCCATTCTACCAAAAGCTCGGGTTTATCGAGATGCCTTTCTCTATGCCCATGTTGCTTAAGGACAGTTCAAAGATATGAAACGTTTGAGGATTGAAGACTACCACAACTTGAAAGGTTATTTTAACCGACAACCCTATCGGATCAGTACTTATTCCCTACCGTCCCTGATCGTATGGAGCAATGCCTGCTATCAATCATACTATGATCTTGTGGACGATTCCGTCATTATATATACAGAGGCCGTCGCGGATACCAGCAATCGCTATTTGATTCTGCCGATTTTAACTTCAGGGCAACCATCAGTCGATATGCTTGTGGACCTTCTCGTGAAGAAAGGTTTAAATAAGATTTCTTTCGTTCCTGAAGACTACATCGAACATACGGGCATAAACACCTTGTCGCCGTTGTTTGATCTATCAGAGCAGCCGGAATACGAAGACTATCTCTATTTGACAAAGGATCTTGTTCAGTTGCGCGGCAATCGTTATGCAAAAAAACGCAATCTCATCCATCAGTTTACAAGGGAATACAGCACGAAAAACCGTGTGGCGACCGGCCCTATTACAAAGGCGGATGTTTCCGAATGTCTGGATTTTTTGGAAAAATGGTGCGCCCAACGTTCCTGTGAAGCAGGGCAAGAAGAAAATGCGGACTGCGAAAAGTCCGCCGTTATTCAGGCACTGCGGTCCATTGAAGATCTGGGGTGGCGTGGCTTATTGGTCCGTCTGGATGGCGAGGTTAACGCCTTCGCCATTATGTCCCATTTAACTCGCCAGATCGGGGTCTTAAATTTCGAAAAGGCCTATCCACAAATCAAAGGCCTCTATCAGTTTCTGGACAATGAATGCGCCCGTCAACTCTTCTGCGACTACGAATACATCAATAAGGAAAGCGATATGGGCATAGCTGCTCTTGCCGATTCAAAGAAATCATATTTCCCCGTGGCAAAACTCAAGTCATACTGCCTGACACTGAAATCCTGAATCTTCCGGACCTCGATATTAATTCCTACTCAATCGACATTAACGATTCCCATCGCTCCCATTCTGTCGCATGGGGGAGTCCTTTTTCTTTCAGCAGAGCTACGATTGTCTCTTCATTAAACCGCAAGTATGGGTTGATCTTCAATTCCTCGGCCAGTGTCGAATAGACATCACGAGGATCATAGGCGGTGCGGAATCGCCTAATGTCCACATTTCCCGGCTCAAGATACTCGGCAAACGCCAGGGAATCACGTACATAATCATGACCGGCATAAATCAGCGTTTCCGGCGGTAAGGCCATAATCTGCTTGATCGATAAGTAAAAGCTTTTGATATCTCCGGTAAAACAATTGCCGATCGTACCGTTGAACAGCGTGTCACCCGTTATCAGGGCGCTGCCTGTATAAAAACATACGGAATCATGCGTATGACCCGGTGTATGGTAAACGGTCAGCGATTGGCCGTCGATCATGATATCCTTCTGGTCGGGAAGCTCGTCATATGACAGATATTTTGCCTTCGTTCGCCGCAGGAGGATCTCGTCGCCTGGAGTATGATCAAAATGGCTGTGTGTATTTGTTACATGGATCAGGTCCAGCCTTTGACTGTCGACAAAATGCAATATTTCTTGCCACGCGCCACCGTCGATGGCCAGAGCCTGACTAGGGCCGTAGACGACATAGGCAAAATTATCGGCGCCGTAGCGGAATTGTTCAATATTAAGCATAATATTTCCTCTTTATTTCTGGCAAGAAGGACAATAGTAGGTCCCCCGGCCGTTCTGTTTTATTCTCGCCACTGTACCACTGCAGCGCATGCAAGGCTTACCCTCTCTTGCATAGACCTTCAAGTAATGTTGATTCTCACCTTCTCTTCCAAAGAGGTCCCGCCAATCCGACACTGTTGTCCCTCTTGCCTCTATGGCTTTGGTAAGAATTGGGGTCGTCACATTTACAATACTTTGCCATTCCACTGTGGATAGATCGCAGGCCCTTCTCTCCGGATCAATAGCCGCGGCATGAAGGATCTCACAAGCATAGATATTGCCTATGCCGGTCATGATGGTTTGGTCCAATAGAAATGTCTTCACAGCAACTCTCCGCTTTTGCGCTATAGCGATAATTCGGGAAATATCTGTCTCTTGGAAGGGTAAGTTCTGCAATTCGATTGCCGGTGCATAGGACCCATATGATAACGTCGCAAACCTCCTGGGATCCAGTAAAATAAGACGCCCCACATCGAAGGTGACAATGAATCGAGAATATGGAAGGGCAAGAGGCTCACCCGTTTGCCAGAAAAGCTTTCCAGACATGCGCAAATGGATACGGAGGGCCATCCCGGAATTCAGGACAATTTGAATCTCTTTGCCCCGCCGCACAATATCTTTTACTCGGCAATCGATCACATCGGGAGCGGCGCCGAGCTTGGCATCCAGGACACGAAACGCTAGAATCTTTCTGCCGACAATAACTGTTGACAACTGTCGGCAGAGGGTTTCTACTTCAGGAAGTTCGGGCATGGTTACTTTTTCTCCTTACAAACGCCGTCCCCGCGAAAGCGTGTGGTGGGCGTTTTTCAACAGCCTGTTAAGGCAAAATGTTTCACGTGAAACCTTATTCTGTCTCGTCTTTTCGTCCAGAAAAGTGTCCATCCAAATGCCCGAGCGGACATGCATGGCACAGTGATTCTTTCCTGCAATATCTTTTCCCCGTCTCTACTATAAGCGCATGATATTGATTATACAGGCGAACATCCTGCGGAAGGTGCTTCATGAACAAATGCTGGATATCGGCATAGGTTGATTTCTCTTCTATGATGCCATGACGGCCGAGAATCCTTTTTGTATATGTATCGACAACAAAGACCGGTTTCTCTCCGGCATAAAGCAATATGCTGTCCGCCGTCTCCTCTCCGATGCCGTTAACCTCAAGCAGTTGCGAACGCAAAATCGACAGGTCCCGGCTAAACATTTCCTCCAGGCTGCCATTGCAGTTTTCCTTGAGAAAACGAAAGAATGACTTTAACCTCTTTGCTTTTATGTTGTAATATCCCGAGGGACGGATCAAATTCGCCAGCGCATGGTCGTCAGTCTCAATAAAAAAGGAGGTGTTAAGAAGCTCCCTTTCCTTGATGGCCGCAATAGCCCGTTCGACGTTTTGCCATGACGTGTTTTGCGTCAGGATAGCGCCGACGATAATTTCCAATTGTGAATCACCCGGCCACCAGTGCAGATCGCCGAATGTATCATTCAAAATCTTATATGCCTCAAGGAGCCAACGGCCTGTTTGGCTATCCGGATCTTTTGATCCGCTGGAAGGGACCATTACTTTCCTTTGTGCAGCGTTGAACTCAGGTGTTCAAAAATGCCCAGATGCAAGGCGCGCAAAAGCTGAGGAATGAGTCGTACATAGAAGTACGTCGATTGAGGAAGCTTGCAGCGCAACGCAACAGATGGACGTTTTTCAACAGCCTGTCAGCGGCGCAGGGCGACAAAGAACGTAGACTGTCCCCTCTTAACAAGCAGCATTACACCGCCTTTGGAACTCTTGCTGCCCATTTCTTTCGCAAACTCCTTCACAGATGTGATTTTGACCTTGTTGACCTGGAGGATCACATCCTGTGGACGTATACCGACTTCATCGGCGGCGCTACCCTCTTCAACCTTGCTGACGATAACACCGACCTTTCGGGGAATTCCCAAATACCGGGAGATTTCCGGTGTTATATCCTGAACGGTCATGCCGAAACCATCCTGCTTCCCTTTTACCACCACGACTTCCGGCTGATCTTTCCGTTCCGAGACGGTAACCTGAAATGATATCTCCCGGCCGTCCCGCAAGACCTTTACGGTAATCTTGTCGCCTACGTGAAAAGAAGCGATCATTATGAGCAAATCATGGGTATCTTTGACTTTCTTGCCGTTGACCTCCGTAATGATATCTCCTGCCCGTAACCCTGCCCGGTCGGCAGGATCGTTCTTGAATGCCTCGGTTACCATCGCGCCCCTTCTATCCTTTAGCTGAAGCGATTTGGCCATATCTTCCGTCACGTCCTGAATAGAAATACCCAACCAGCCTCTGGTAGCCTTCCCTTTTGCCTTTAGATCCGGGAGGATCGTCTTGGCCATGTTGATAGGTATGGCAAACCCGATACCCTGTCCCTGAGCGACGATAGCAGTATTGATTCCAATGACTTTGCCATCCATGCTGAACAGTGGGCCGCCACTGTTGCCGGGGTTGATGGAGGCATCCGTCTGGATGAAGTTGTCGTACGGTCCGGCGCCGATGACGCGACCCTTGGCGCTGACGATTCCCGCCGTAACGGTCTGTTCGAGGCCGAAGGGATTACCGATGGCAATAACCCATTCTCCGACGCGGACCTTGTCCGAGTCCCCGATTTCGACCACGGGTAGATTATCGCCTGTTTTGATCTTGATCAGGGCAAGGTCCGTCTTTGCGTCGCGTCCGATGACCCTTGCATCATATTCGCGCCCATCGGACAGCTTGACGATAATCTTGTCCGCCTGTTCCACCACATGGTTATTGGTAAAGATATAACCATCAACACTGAGGATGAATCCGGAACCGAGGCTCTGCTGCTTGAATTCCCGACGGGGGACATCATCGAAAAAGCGGTCGAAGAAAAAATCGTCGCCAAAATAACGGTCAAAGGGCGATCCGCCGAATGGAGAACGCATACCGCCGCCACGAAAGGTTTTTGTTGTACTGATGTTGACGACGGCAGGCTTCACCTTTTCCGCAAGATCGGCGAACGACATGGGCGCCCGTCCCAAATCACCCGTCGAGACAGCCGACGCGGCAGGCACATCAGGACTGGTCGACATGAATGAAGATCTCAGAACCTCCACAAAAGAAACGATCAGAAAAGCGATCATGCACGCCAGAAGAAACATGATGAATGTTTTTCTGTTTTTATTTTCCATAGTTCTCGTATCCTCCCGCCTTTCTCAAGGCATGATTAAGCAATTTTCTCATTCCGCCTTCTGTTCATACCGGCTATATCATCAGACTGGCTGAAATATTTTAACTTTTTTTCAAGCAATGCCTTCACATTGCCGCCCCTGCCATTGTTGTAAGAAAATTCCGTATTCTCATTATGATAATGCATCGCGCCCTAACACAGATCACAAAAAAATACAATCTCCTTCTCTCCCTTAATCCACCATCATATTTCAGCTAAATCGAATGGATAATGGATGGAAGCGGAGTTTTGGCCTTCCGGCTCAGAGGATTTTTCCCTTCTTTAACAATGCAAATGACATAACTGATACAAGTTGGGAAAAATCCAATTCACCTCCAGGCCAAAACCCCGCTTCTCGGAGACTGTGTCTCAATTCAAATATTTGCTATATTCGCCTTGTTGTAGTCCAGACCTTCAGGTCTGCGGTTTTGATTTAACGTAGTCAAAATTACAAAGTATTTGCAGGACTGAAGTCCTGCGCTACATTCAAATCGATCAAAAAACGAATTACGGCGCAGCCCCTTGACCAGATGTGCATCAAAGCCTCTGGCCTTGGTTTTGAGTTTCGGCTCCGGGAAAAGCTCGGCCAATCAGGGGTTACTCCTCGGGATAGCCACCACAATTCACTTTTTATCCAACTGTTACGGGAGGCTCACACCGAACCGGGTTGGATAGTCGACCGATCCCTTCGATCTCGATGTCGATGACATCACCCTCTTTCAGAAAAACGGGGGGCTGTCGTGTAAAGCCCACTCCTTCCGGCGTGCCGGTCAGGATAACCGTGCCCGGCAAGAGAGTCATCGAACGGCTTAATTCGCTGATGATCGCCGGAACATCGAAGATCATACTGTCCGTAAGGGCATCCTGCATAACCTGTCCGTTCAGCACTGATCGCACGCGAAGGCGTCCCGGATTGACCAATTCATCCTTCGTGACAAGAACCGGTCCCAAAGGACAGAATGTATCAAAACTCTTCCCCCGGACCCACTGGCCGTTCTGGCCTCTCTCCTTATCCATCTGCCAATCCCTGGCGCTCACATCATTGGCACAGGTGTAGCCCAGCACAGCTTCCAGGGCTTCGGAAGGCCTGACATTCTTGCAAATCTTGCCGATCACCACTGCAAGCTCCGCTTCATAATCCACCTTCGCCGGCCCGGCCGCCGGCAGCATAATGACCTCGCCATGGCCGACAACCGACGTCGGCGCCTTCATAAAAACGACCGGGGCCGTCGGCGCCTTGGCGCCCGTTTCCGCCGCATGTTTTCCATAATTAAATCCCAGGGCGAAAATAGCCGACGGGATAACGGGGGGCAAAAAACGGCCGATCATCACACGGCGCTCCGTAATGCGCCATTCACCAAAAAGATTGCCCTCCAATACGGCAACTTCAGCAGGCGTCGCCGGATCGAACAAGCCGTAAAGCTCCTCTCCATCTTTTGAGAAAATATGACATATTTTCATAAATAATCACCCTCCCGGATAATGACGTTCAGGCAATATAGGGATATTTTCCGGCAGCGTCAAGGGGAGAATATACAATAATTAAGATAAGATGATGATTGCACTTCCATGTGCCTTATGATAGGTAAATAGAGTAATTTATGGAAAATCGGGGAATGTTCATGACCGCTTTCGTTGAAAAGATCGGCCTTGCCGCCATGGCCATGACTAGCTCACTGAGAGAAACCCTGCACTTTTCCTTCCAGGTTCTTGTCCGAATGTTTTCCGTCAATACTTACAACAGCGCTGTCCGTATGGTCCTGGTCAATCAGATCTATTTTACATCCGTTCAGATTCTTCCACTGGTCTTCGTCGTTTCCGTCAGCTTCGGTGTAATCTTTATCGGTTTCGTTGGTCAATACCTGCGTCAACTTGGCCTCTTCGAATATTTCGGGCACATGCTCATGGGATTCGTGGTCACGGAATTTGCCCCTTTTATTACCGTCCTTCTCATCGCTCTTCGTTCCGGTTCGGCTATCAATACTGAGATTGCCGTTATGAAGGTAAATAAAGAGCTCGATACATTGGAAGCTTTCAACATCAACGTGATCACCTATCTGTTCATCCCCCGTATCGTTAATGGGATCATTTCCATCGTCTTGCTCTCCAGCCTTTTTTCCATCATTGTCCTTTTAAGCGGCTTATTTTTTTCCAAGTTTCTTTTCGGCTTGAGCATGGCCGACTATACGACCATCCTTGTCGAATCGGCCTCTTTTCTGGATATCCTGGTCATGTTGCTAAAGTGTGCAACCCTGGGTTTTTTTATTGTTCTGATTCCCATCCGCTTCGGCCTGTCCGCCACAAATGACCTGACCAGTATTCCCGTTGCCGTGTTGAACGGCATGGTAAACGTTTTTATCGCCATTGTCATCATCGAGGTGCTGTCATTAATTCTGATATCCCTAATCGCAAAGTTACTATAAGTCTCTTCCAGAGCGAATCTCTCCTGGAGAAGGCCCTGGACGAATATGTCCGGGACAACAGGTCCCGTCTGGGCTTTGTTTCTCTCGACGCCCCGTTGATCTCTAATCTCAACGTCATTCAGAATATCGCCCTGATCAAGGAATACCACCATCATCTGTCCCGTCGGGATGCGGAAGCCCTTGCCCTTTCTTGCCTGAATAACATGGGGCTAAAGGCGACTGCTTTTAAGAGAACATCCGCCCTCTCCGATGAAGAACGCTTCATTGCCATGGTCCTGCGCGCCGTCATGGTGCAAGGTAATGCCGTTGCTATTGACCGTCCGTTCAAGATCATGCCCGAACTTGAAGATTACCACTTTATCTGGAACGTTTTGAAATCCGTCGATGAATTCTTGCATGAAGGGCACATTTTCGACTATATATGGAATCAGGAGCGGTACGAGGAGGAATGGGGATGAAAACGGAATATAAAGTTGGACTGTTTATTATCCTGACAGCCCTGCTGATCCTGACGGGCCTCGGTTATATGGCCCATAAGAAAGGTTTTTTCCAAGCCGAAGAAACCTTTACCCTCTCTTCTCGAACAGGCGACGGCCTGACCATCGGCATGCCTCTGAGCCTGTCGGGATTTAAAATCGGCAAGATATCAGATCTCGAGTTGAACGAACAGGGTATCGTCCTCGTCAAAATCCAGGTCCCGTCGCAACATGCAAAGTGGCTTCGTGCCGACAGCAAGTTCACTCTGGAAAGACCTCTAATCGGTTCCACCAAACTCGTCGTCGTCACGACAAACATAAAAAGCCCCCTGTTGACGACAAAAGACATTCCCTCCATTACGGAGGTGAACGATATCAATGAGACCATCAAGAGGTTCCAACCCGTTGTGGAAAAGGTCGCTCTCATTATGGATCATATCGAAACGATTACAGAGACCCTCGCCGGTAAGAAATCGCTCGCTGAGATGGCCGTCTCGGATAAGGAAAGTGTAAATGCCTTTTACGGAGCCCTTAAGAATACCAAGTCCATTACCCAGCGTGTGGACAATCTCTTAAAAAGAACCGACGAAGAGCTATACGGCAAAGATGGTGTCAAACCCGCCGTCGTGAAAGTCCTCAAGGAATTGGTGTTCAACCTCCAGAAAATGGGCAAGACCCTTGACAACGCCTCAAAAATCAGCACCGACGTGTCGGATTCGACCAAAGACCTGAAACTGCTCCGCAGCGAAATTGATGAGGCGGTTAATTCCATCAATAACTTAGTCGACGAAATCAATAAATTAGTCCCATTCAAATCGGAACCCGAGATAAGGCTGCCATGAAGAAAGCATTGATCATTCAAATATTGTTAGCGGGCCTGATCCTGGGATTGCTGACCGGATGCAGCACGGCTCCGCCCGTACACGACTGGACCATGAAGGGATACAATCGCCTGGAGGATTTCAAGAAGTATTATCTGGAAGGCAGAACATCCATCGCAGAACTCCATTTCAACAGGGCCGTCGATGAAATCAAGAAAAGCGGGGATCTCGATCTTCTGGGGCGGGCCTACATCATTCACATGGCCATGGAGGTTGCTTTACTGGAAAAGGCTCAGGACCAGGCCTTTCTGAAGGTGGACGCCGTCGAACCCAACACGGCAAACCATAACTATTACGTCTTCCTGACAGGACCGCCCAATCTCGTTCAGGAGATCCTCCTGCCTGACCCATACCAGGCTCTTATAAAACCGCTGGCGCAGGGCAGGACGAAAGACCTGGCCGGGATAATTGCTAACATCACCGATCCCGCATCCCGTTTGATCGCCGCCGGTGTCTGCATCGAACGTGGGCATGTTGATGAAGCCATCCTTACAACCGCTGTCGAGACAGCCTCCCGACAGGGATGGAAGAAGGCCCTGCTGGTCTATATGGATAAACAAAGGGTTTATTATTCGGGAATAGGCCAACAGGATAAGGCTGCCGCCATTCTTAAAAAGATAGAACTGCTTGCGCCCTAGGCTGTTGAAAAATACCCATCTGCTGCGTTGCACTACAAGCCTCGTCATTCGACGTACTTCTATGTACGCCTCATTTCTCAGCTTTTGCACGCCTTGCATCTGGGCATTGTTGAACAGCCTACCCAAGACGAGTTTTTCAACAGCCTGACTAGAAGTCCTGCGCTACAGTCGAATCGATTAGCTGTAGGGTGGATGAAGCGCAGCGCATCCACCATCTGACGGTGGAATCGCTTCGCTTGTTCCACCCTGCAAAGAAATAAGCAAAGTTTGTGGCGCAACACAGCAGACGTGTCCCCCTCTGGAGGGGATGCAAGAGGAGGTTCCCACGAAAGTGCGGGAGGGACGTTTTTCAACAGCCCGCTATTGCTTCTATGCGGCGATGCGGGTCAATCGTGTCCAACTGGTCGTCGTCCATGTCGGGTCCTGCAAGGGGATATCCGATGGGACTTCGAGGCCGCACTTCAACGCAAAGTAGCGATGAAAGGCAAGGGATCCCGTCAGTTCGGGATGAAAAACCGTAAGCAGCGTCTGGCCGTCCTCTGCGGCAGCGATGTAATCGTCCACCTGAAGAAGGATCTGCACACCCGGTCCCACCTTCGTGATCTTCGGGGCGCGTATGAAAATAAGTTCCAACGGGTCCGGCGATACTTGGGGAATTTTGGCCCCATAGGCAAAACTATCCAGCTGGCTGCCGAAGCTGTTTCGCTCGATTTCCACATCGATGAGCCCCAGATGCCGGTTCTCCCCGACAACAGCCGCGGCCAGTAGAATTGCCCCGGCACAGGTGCCCCAAAGCTTCATCCCCCGTGCGTGGGCGGCGATAATGGCCTCATGGAGGCCGAAGATCCGCAGCAGGCGCGACAGGCAGGAACTTTCCCCACCGGGGATGATCATTCCGGACAGACCGGACATGTCCTCAGACGTCTTAATCCGCCGTGTCGGCACGCCCAACCGTTTCAGATGGTCGAGATGCTCGACCACATCCCCCTGCAGATCCAGAACGCCGATCATTTACCATCCTCTGCCGGCAAGCAGTTGTCCCTCGGGAATAGCCCCGATCTCGATTCCCGGCATAGCTTCGCCGAGTCCCATAGAGGCTTCCAGGACCTTAGCCGGATCGTTAAAGTAAGCGGTGGCCTTCACTATGGCCCGGGCTCTAACGGCCGGATCGGCGGACTTGAAGATCCCCGAGCCGACAAACACACCGTCACACCCCAACTGCATCATGAGGGCAGCGTCGGCGGGCGTTGCAATACCGCCTGCGGCAAAATTCACAACAGGCAGGCGGCCCAGTTCACGAACCTTAAGGGCCAGCTCATATGGAATGCCATTAGTTTTGGCAAATCCCGTCACCTCTTCCACAGGCATGCCCGCCAACTGACGGATTTCCCGATTCATTGTCCGCATGTGGCGCACCGCTTCGACAACATTGCCCGTTCCGGCCTCGCCCTTGGTCCGGATCATGGCCGCCCCTTCCGCAATGCGGCGCAAGGCCTCGCCGAGATTCCGGGCGCCGCAGACAAAGGGAATAGCGAATGTGGTCTTGTCGATATGACACTCTTCATCGGCTGGTGTCAGGACCTCGCTTTCGTCAATATAATCGATTTTCAGGGCCTCCAGGATTTGTGCCTCCACGAAGTGGCCGATCCTGGCTTTAGCCATGACGGGAATTGTAACGGCCCGTTTGATCTCAGCAATCATGGTCGGGTCCGACATTCTGGCCACACCGCCCTGGGCCCGGATATCCGCCGGAACCCGCTCCAACGCCATGACGGCCACAGCGCCCGCCTCCTCGGCAATCTTCGCCTGCTCCACATTCGTCACGTCCATGATGACGCCGCCTTTGAGCATCTGCGCCAGTTGTATATTCAGCTCATACCTTTTTGCATCCACGTTGCAATACGCCTCCCTGATCGATAATATGATCAAGTATTTTTATGACAATCCTCCTATCCCGTCAAGCATAATTCATGATTGATACTGTTCCGATACGATGAGGAAAGGGTTTTTTTTTGACATCGCGAGAATTTTGTGAGACAAAAAGTGCTATTAATAAAAATTAAATTAAAAAAATAAGGAGCTGCAATGGAAATCAGTTCAAAAAAAGAAAAAGGCAGTCTGATCGTCTCCGTCAACGGAAGAATTGATGCCGTAACCGCCCCGGATTTTGAAAAAAGTCTTTCAGAGTGGATATCCACGGGAGAAACGGTTATGATCGTCAACCTTTCCGACTTGGAGTACATCAGCAGCGCCGGATTGAGGAGTATTCTTGCCATTGCCAAGGTGCTCAAAGCCAAAGGCGGCAAAATGCTTTTTGCCGGTCTGAAGGGAACCGTAAAAGACGTTTTCAAAATTTCAGGGTTCGGATCCATTTTTCAAATATTTGAAACGGAATCGGAAGCCTTGAAACAGGTCTGATGCTATGGAGGACAGCGCATCAAGCATCAAGCTGCCCGCCCGAATGGATTCATTAATGCAATCCCTCGCCTTCGTGGGTTCATTCACCGGTAAATGCGGGTTTGATCAAAAAAGGTCCGGTGAGATCGAGCTTTGCCTGGAAGAGGTCCTTGTCAATATTATCAATTATGCCTATCCAGACAGCCCCGGAGATTTTGAAATCGCCTGCCGGATGACGGATAACGGAACATTGATCATCGACATAATCGATCAGGGCATCCCTTTTGACGTCCTGTCCGTAGACGACCCTAACACGGCCGCGACGGTAGACGAGCGGCGCATCGGGGGCCTGGGTATTTTCTTTGTCAAACAACTGATGGACGATGTCCAGTACCACCGTATAAACGATAAAAACATCCTTACTTTATCGGTTTACGCCCAAGCCGCACATAAGAAATAGCCATGCAGTTGAAAAACGTCCATCCCACGCTTTCGCGGGGACGGCGTCTGCTGCGTTGCGCCACAAGCTTCCCTGGGGCAGGCTGCATCGACGTAATTCTATGTACGCTGTCCCCCGCCGACGGGGGTGCAGGGGGTGGTAGCCTCAGCTTTTTGCGCGCCTTGCATCCGGGCATCCCGTATCAGGTACGGGACAAGCTTTTGAACAGCCTGCCCCAACACATAGTTTTTCAACAACCAATTCCGGGATTATAGAAAACTCAACGGCTCGCGATTCTCAATACTTTGGCCCCCCTGATTTTCCGCTGCTTCAGCTCGCGGAGGGCCCGATTGGCCTCTTCCAGGGGATATTCCTGCACTTCGGGCCGCATGGCCATGGCGGCTGCCAGATCCATAAATTCAACGATATCCCGTCTTGTCACGTTCGCTACGCTCTTGATCTCCTTTTCCAGCCAAAGGTCGGCGGCATAATCCATGGCCGCAAGGCAGGACTTGTCCGCCTCTTCTTTACGGATGGCATTTATCACCAGACGCCCTCCCCTGGCCAGATGGCCCATGGCGCTCACTACGGGCCGCCAGGCGGGCGTCGTATCAATGACCGCATCAAGGGGCTCCGGTGGGCTATCTTCCGTATCGCCGGACCATATGGCGCCAAGATCGCGTGCAAATTGCCGCTCTTCCTCACTCCTGGCAAATACATAGACCTTGATTTGCGGGTAGCGATGCCGGGCCATTTTCAAGACCAGATGGGCCGATGCGCCGAACCCCGTCAGCCCCAGCGAGCCGCCATCTTCGATGCCGGCCAAACGCAGGGACCGGTAACCGATGGCACCGGCGCATAAAAGAGGGGCCGCCTCGGCGTCGGAAAAGAAATCAGGGATGGCATATGCGAAACCTTCCGATACGGTCATATATTCACCATACCCGCCGTTGCGATCCCGGCCCGTGGCCAGGAAGGATTCACAGAGATTTTCCCGGTCCGTCAGGCAAAAACGGCACTGCCCGCAGGCACCATATATCCAGCCGACGCCGACACGATCGCCCGGTTCGAACCGGGTGACGCCAGACCCGGTACCCTCCACAATCCCCACAACCTGGTGGCCGGGAATAACGGGAAGGGCCGGCGGCGCCGTCCGGCCCTCAATCTCGTCGAGTTCCGTATGGCAGACGCCGCAGACGGATACGCGGAGCAGGATCTCTCCAGGGGCGGGGACGGGTTCAGGGACGGACACAAGGGTCAGGGGCTCGGGATTTTTGTCCAACTCGCAGAGAGCCTGGAGGATCATGGCCTTCATGATAAGCCTCCCTTACCAGTATGTACGGGGTTTAACCCCACTCTTCACCAACTCGTCCTTGATCTGGGCTATGGTATAGGTCCGATAATGGACCATAGAGGCGATGAGGGCCGCATCGGCCATACCGCGGGTCAGGACATCTATCAGATGCTGCGGTGTTCCCGCACCGCCCGAGGCAATGACGGGGATATTGACATTGGAAGAAATGAGCCGTGTCAGTTCTATTTCATAACCCGTCTGCATGCCGTCGGCATCGATGGAATTGAGGCAGATCTCACCTGCGCCCCGGTCTTCGGCCTCTTTAGCCCAGGCCAGAGCGTCTCTGACAGTATAGACCCGCCCGCCGTGGATGACCATTTCGTAACCCGACGGCGTCTTTACACTGGGCGCCACCTTTTTCACATCCATGCCGAGAACAACACACTGGCTGCCGAAGGCCTTCGCCCCTTCCGTAATCAACGGCGGGTTCTTGATCGCCTCGGAGTTGATGCTGATCTTCTCCGCCCCGGCCAGAATGACCTGCCGCATGTCCTCAAGGCTGCGAATCCCGCCTCCTACGGAAAAGGGGATGAAAATCGTCTCGGCGACACGGCGGACCACATCGAGCATGATATTTCGTCCGTCGGAAGAGGCCGTAATATCGTAAAATACGATCTCATCAGCCCCCTGCTCATAGTATTCCCGCGCCACTTCGACGGGATCTCCGATATCCACGTTGCCCTTGAATTTGATGCCCTTGGTAAGTTTACCGTCCCGGACATCGAGACAGGGGATGATCCGTTTACTAAGCATCGTGACCCTCCCAGCGGCTGAAATTGGCCAGAATCTGAAGCCCCGGACGGCCGCTTTTCTCCGGGTGGAACTGAACAGCGACCAAGTTGTTCCGGGCTATGGCGGCGCAGAAACGGATGCCGTAATCGGTCCAGCCGATGCCAGCACCATCCTCCGCCGGGGCGGGATAGTAAGAGTGGACGAAATAAAATTCCGCCCCCGCCGGAATATCGGCAAATACGGGATGAGGGCGCATAAAGGCAACCTGGTTCCAGCCCATATGGGGGATCTTCAGGACACGGCCGTCAGCATCCGTCATATTGCCGGGAAAGCGCTTCACCAAACCGGGAATGATGCCCAGACACGTGGCTGCATTTTCCTCGCTGCTGTCAAGGATGACCTGCGTTCCCAGGCAAATACCCAAAACGGGAATACCCCCGGCCACCCAATCGCGGATGCGTTTGTCCATACCTGTCCGGACCAGATTGGCCATGGCTTCGCCGGCGGCCCCCACGCCCGGAAAGATAATCCGTTCACACCGATCGAGGATCGCCGGATCGTCCGTTACCCGGCAGGGAACGGAAAGAAATTGAAGTGCCCGCGCAACACTCGTCAGATTACCCGCTTTATAATCTACAATACCTATCATTGTGCACCTTTCTGATTTGAGGCATACCACAGAACCCATCCTCATGGTGAAAAAAAATGGGTGCCTATTTCCTGTCCAATTCCTTCCTGACTGCAAGACCGATCTTCTCAAGAATATAGGGTTTACGGATAAAAGATCCGGCGCCAATTTCCATTACTTCCTTAACGCGATCCGTCTCCGAAAAACCGCTGACAATGACCGCCTTTTGCCGGGGGTTCATTTCCAGCACTTGCCGGTATGTCTCATAACCATCGATACCGGGTTCCATAATCATATCCAGAACCATCAGGTCAATCTTTTTGCTTTGGAGGTAATCGATGGCCGCTTCTCCACTGGAAACAGCCTCGACTTTATACCCGAGCATCTCCAACATGTTGGTCGCAAGCTCCCGTTGTTCCTTCACATCGTCGACCACCAGAATCGTCTCGCCTTTGCCCCGGTAAACTGCGGAATCGACCGCTTTTTCCAGTTCCATCATTTTTTCTCTTGTAACAGGAAGATATATAGTAAAAGTACTCCCTTTACCCTCCTCACTCTGAACATCGATGTAACCGTTATGATCCTTCACCGCGCCCCAGACGACGGCCAGACCTAGCCCCGTGCCGCTCCGGCCCATTACTTTCTTCGTATAGAAAGGTTCAAATATCTTCCCCAGATCTTTGACGGGAATACCATTACCTGTATCGGATATGGACAAAACGGCATAGTCTCCTTCCCGCATATCGTCATATCCCTGGATGGGAACGTCTAAATACCTGTTTTCCGTTTTGATCGTTATTTCTCCCTGGCCGGATATGGCTTCAGCGGCATTGGAGACCAGATTGACGAGCGTTTTACTCAAATGAATAGGCGATCCCTTGATGTTCAAGAGCCCTTCCGTCAGATTGATCCGAACGTTCACCTCCGGGTGATCCGACTTTAATTTCCTATATTCGAGCGTCTTCGTATAATCGGAAACAACCCTATTCAAATTGACTACTTCCGAAACGGCCACACTTCTTCTGGCCATGGTCAGAAGATCCTGAATGATCGCCGCGCCTCTCAAGCCGGATTTCAAGATGTTTTCGGCATATTTCCTTAAAGGACTATCGATCGGTATTTTTTCCTTGAGCAACTCCGAATATCCAACCAAAACCCCTAATACATTATTCATATCATGGGCCACGCCACCGGCCAGCCTTCCGAGACCCTCCATCTTCTCCGCACGGATCAGGCGCTCCTCTAAGAGCAATCGCACCTCTTCAGCCTGCTTACGATCCGAGATATCCATACACGTGCCTTCCAGATATGGAGATTCCTCACCCTCCTTACTTACGAGCTGAGCGTTGATCGATACCCAGAACAGCGATCCATCCTTACGTTTTAATTGCACATTGAAGCCGCGGACCATCCCCTGCGATACTTGCATCATCTCGATAAGGCGAGTCCGATCCGTCTCATTGACGGACAACTGTTCGCCAATATTTTGCACAGCCGATTTCATCTCCTCGGGAGACTCATATCCAAACATATGGGCAAAAGCGGGATTGATACTTCTGTATCTGCCGTCCGGCATCGTCTGAAAGATGCCCTCGATTGCATTATCAAATATATTACGGTATTCATTTTCACTTTCCTTCAGCGCCTTCTCCACACGTTTACGCTCTGTAATATCATTTCCAACGCAGAGAACCCCCACGAGCTGATGATTTTCGTCACGTATCGGTTTGATGTTCCAGGCAACCCAGACCCGTTCCCCATTACTGCGTATATTTTCAGTGGTAACATTCTCGTAACCATCCGGATTCTCGGAAATATCCTCGATCATGTTCTTCAGATCCCGTACCGCCGCCTCATTATCCGGAACAATGGCGCCGACAGCGTTCTTTCCTATGATATGCTCCGGCCGGTAACCAAAAAAGCGCTGGGCAAACTTATTGAAAAACGTGACACATCCTGTGTTGTCCATACGGAGGATGATACTGTTGACACTTTCGACCAGTTCGCGGTATTCCTCCTCACTCCGTTTCAGCCTGTCGACCAGGATCTGCAATTCCTTCGTCTCGGCCCTCATCTTACGTTTCTGCCCGGCTCGCTGCATAATCCTTCTCTTCCCGTACAATGGCTATTTGTTTTGCGTCAACATCATCACCGGATCATGGCATGCCTCATCCCCTGCCAGCTTTGACGGCGCTTCATTTCCTGATCGATCCCGTTGAGGACATCAAGCTTTTTCACCGCCCAAGGGGGGCCGAGGAAGATGTCTTTGTAGCCGTCGGCGGTCAGGCGCTGGATGACCATCTCAGGCGGCAGAATTTCCAAAATATCGCAGACCGTCCGCACATACTCCCCCCTGCTCATGAGGGAAATCTGCCCTTTCTCATAGAGATCGCCCAAGACCGTGCCTTTCAGGGCCAAAAGGGAATGAATCTTGATCCCCTGGACGGGGAGACCGGCAAGCATACGGGCCGTTTCCATTATGTCCTCGTGTGTTTCGCCGGGGAGACCGACAATGATATGGACACACAGATGAATACCCCGTCCGGCGATCCGGCTTATGGCATCGAGAAACGCCGCTTGATCGTGGCCCCGGTTGAGAAAGGTCAACGTGCGGTCGTGGATGGACTGGAGGCCGAACTCCAGCCAAATGTGGTAGTCCCGGCTGGCGTAGTCTTCAAAAATCCGTATAGTTTCTTCAGGAATGCAATCGGGCCGGGTCCCCACGGACAGGCCGATCACATCCGGTTCGGCCAGTGCCTCATCATATAGGCGTTTCAGGGTTGCAGGCTCGGCATAAGTATTGGTAAACGTCTGGAAATAACCGATGAATTTCCCCGCTTGAGCGTGAAGCGTATAGTAGGCCTTCCCTTTAAGAATCTGTTCAGTCACAGAGGGCAGGGGACCGGCCAGTCTAAGTTGGGACCCCCGGCCGTCGCAATAGACACACCCGCCCACGGCGACTTTCCCATCACGGTTCGGACATGTAAACCCGGCGTCGATGGGCAGCTTGTAGACCGTACAGCCGAAGCGATTACGAAAGTAGCTCTTCAGGTCGTAATAGCGCTTTGCATTGTTCCAAAATGCTGGACGAGGCAACTAACCTCCTGTCAATATTAAATATTTATTACTCTTCAGCATGGAATATAGGGGATGTCCCTCAGAATGTCAATATCCCCAATCAACAACCAAAACCCAAAGACTTTGATGCACCGTCTTCAAAAGAAGCGGGGCGTTAGCCTGAAGGTGAATTTGATTTTTCCAACTCGTCTCATTTGAGTCATCTGCAAGGTTAAACAACGGAAAAATCCTGAACCGGAAGGCCAATGTCCCGTTTCTCTCCCATTGATTGATCCAAGAGTAGCGGGTATTGGTCTGAAGGTGAATTGGATTTTTACCGGCCCGTATCAGTGATGTCATATGCAACATGCAAACATGGGAAAAATCCCTGAGCTGGAAGACCAATACCCGCTACTCTTTATACGATCTGTCTGAAATTTGTGGGTGGATTAAGGAAGGAAGAAAAACTTTATGGCCAGTGAATCAATCCTTGGCCCGAGGACCATCTAAGGGTTTTGCCCATTATAATCTCATCTTGACATCTGTGGCGCCACCCTTCATAAGAAACTAGTTATTATGAGACTGTTTTCCTTCATTTTTGAACCCAGGGGTTTTTACATTGATTCAGCAATTTGATGTCATCGTCGTCGGCGGCGGCCATGCGGGATGCGAAGCAGCCCTGGCGGCGGCCCGCATGGGCTGTGAGGTCCTGCTTTTCAACATCAATCTCGATGCCATCGCCCTCATGTCCTGCAATCCCGCTATCGGCGGCCTGGCGAAGGGACAACTCGTCAAGGAAGTGGATGCCCTGGGTGGCGAAATGGGAAAAATCGCCGATAAAACGGCCGTCCATTTCCGCCTTCTCAACGCCTCGAAGGGCCCCGCCGTACAATCGTCCCGGTTTCAGTGCGATAAACAGCTCTACCGCCTGGCGATGAAAACTGTCCTTGAAAGGGAACCCCGCCTCCATTTGCGACAATCCCTCGTTGATCGCCTTGTCATCGAAGACGGCAGGGTTGTCGGCGTCGAAGACCAACTCGGGATTTCCTACGGCGCCAAGGCGGTGATTATTACAACGGGAACCTTTCTCAACGGTCTGATCCACATCGGCGTTACCCGCATTCCCGCAGGACGGGCGGGCGAAACGGCCTCACATGGACTCGCCGAGTGCCTGAAATCGCTGGGATTCGAAACGGGACGCATGAAAACGGGGACCCCACCCCGGCTCCGCGCCTCGACAATCGATTTTTCACGATTGGAACGGCAGGACAGCGATCCTTCGCCTGAGCCCTTCTCATTTACCACCGAAAAGCTGAGGGAGGAAAGGCTTCCTTCCTATTTCAGCTATACAACGGCAGCCACCCACGAATGCCTCCGCTCCAACATTTCCGAGTCCGCCCTCTATTCAGGCCGTATTCAAGGCATCGGCGCCCGTTACTGCCCTTCCCTGGAGGACAAGGTAATGCGTTTCGCCGACAAGGAACGGCATCCCGTCGTCCTGGAATTCGAAGGCCTCGAAACGGAGGAAATCTATGCCAAGGGCCTGGGAAACAGCTTGCCGCCTCATCTCCAGGAGGCCATCGTCCACAGCGTTCCGGGCCTGGAACAGGCGGAGATCATGCGTTTCGCTTACGCCATCGAGTATGATTTTGTCCAACCGACACAACTTAAGGCCACTCTGGAGACAAAGCTCATCGGCGGATTGTACCTGGCGGGACAAATCAACGGCACTTCCGGTTATGAAGAGGCCGCCGCCCAAGGACTCTGGGCGGGCATCAACGCCGCCTCGGCCATTTCCGGCCGGCCACCCTTCATCCTGACGCGGGCCGACGCCTACATTGGCGTAATGATTGACGACCTCGTCACTCAAGGCGTCGACGAACCTTACCGGATGTTCACATCCCGCGCCGAATACCGTCTCATCCTTCGGGAAGACAACGCCATTCTTCGCCTTGCTGATAAAGGCTTCGCGCTGGGCTTGATCCGGTCCGGCGATTATGCCCACATCCGTGAAAAGGCGGAGGAAATCGATCGCAGCATCAAACACCTGTCGGAGGCAAGAATTTTCCCCGTAGCCCCCGTCAACGATATGCTTGAAAAAATCGGCACGGGACCCATTAAGAATCCCGTCAGCCTGTTTCAGTTGTTAAAGCGGGATGAAATCACCTACGACACGATGAAACCGCTCGCCGGATGGGAGCCCATTGCCGATAGGTACGTAAAAAAACAGGTTGAAATTGAAGCCAAATATGAAGGATATATAAAGAGGCAACGGGAATCAGTTGCAAAAATGAATGCTTCGGAACACAGGAAGATCGCCGGAGATCTCGATTATGATAAAGTGCCGGGGCTTTCCAATGAATTGCGGATGAAGTTCAAGAAAGTGGAACCGGCGACCATCGGCCAGGCCGAACGGATCCCCGGCATGACCCAGGCTGCCATCAACGCCGTCCTGATCGTCATGAAAAAGATGGAAATTGAAAAAGAACTGAAGAAAAACAATCCTAAGGAGGTTGAGTCATGATGAATCGATGGAAAAACGTAGTTGCGGCTATTTCCTGCGTCGTTATCCTGGGTGTCGTATGTGCGGTCTCCGTAACGGCAGCCGGGCCGCCCCTGAAGGAAAATCCTTGCGGAGTCTGCCACAAGGATTTCAAATCGATTGTACCCAAAGGCCATCCCGATGTGGGTGATGCGGCGTCCAAACCCTGCCAGACCTGTCACGCACCCGATCCTTCACGCGCGGAGGCGACAAAATTCTCCACCCTAGTCCATAAGACCCATAAGGAAGGGGGCAAGACCACGCTGGAATGCGGCGTCTGCCATGCGCTGTAAACTTTAGCAGGTTGTTGAAAAACGTCCATCTGCTTTCCGGGGACACGTTCCGATCCCTTTGGGCTTCCGGAACATGTCCCCCATGCTCCCAAAGGGGACTTTGTCGTATTTCAAATATTTTCTAAATTCGACTTGCTGTAGTCCAGACCTTTAGGTCTGCGGTTTTGATTCAAGGTAGTCAAAAATTACAAGGCATTTGCAGGACTGAAGTCCTGTGCTACATTAAAATCTTAAAGATGCCTCACATTCGTTCGGAATGACTATTTTGTTAATGGCAAAACCGTCTCAAAGGGGGAATGAGGGATTTTCACATAAAGCCGCGTGGCCGTGAATAGATAGAAAAGTTCTGTTCACGGCCTTTTTTTGCCAGGAATGAGCCACCGATCCAGCCATGAAAGAACCGTATCATACCATTGCAGGGTATTTTGCGGCTTTTTCACCCAGTGGCCTTCATCGGGAAAAGACAGAAGTTTTGCGGGAATGCCCTTGCGCTGCAAGGCCGTAAACGCCGACAGCCCCTGGGTGAAAGGAACCCGGAAATCCTTTTCTCCGTGAATGATCAGGGCCGGCGTTTGCCAGTTAGCGACCAGATCGGCCGGATCATGGCGCTTATGTCCCTCGGGGTTCACCCATGGCAATCCTCCCGCTTCCCACTCGGCAAACCACAGTTCGTCCGTTTGATAGAAGAATCTTTCCCGGTCAAAGATGCCGGCGTGGCTGACGAAACAACGGAAGGGGTGCTGGTGGCCGGCAATCCAGTTCACCATATAACCGCCAAATGAAGGCCCCAGGGCGCTCATCCGCTCCCGGTCAAGAAAAGGATATTGCTTGAGGGCAACCGAAAGGCCGGCCATCAAATCTCTGTAAGGAACACCGCCCCAATCTCCGCCCACGGCATCCGTAAAGGCCTGCCCGTAGCCCGAGGAACCGGGGTAGTCAATGGCGATAACGGCATAGCCCGCCCCGGCAAAAACCTGGAAATTCCACCGGTAGCCGAATTCATTCAAACGGGATGTCTCGGGTCCACCGTGGATCACAAAGACCACGGGGTACTTTCTGCTGCTGTCGAAGTCGGCAGGATAAATCAGGCGCCCATAAACCGTTCGGCCTTTTTCCCCTGTAAAGGAGAAACTTCCGATTTTACCCAGTCGAAAGGCCTCCATTTGATTGTCATTCAACTTTGTGATCCTTTTGCCTTCACCGCCGGCCGTCGCAGGGAGCTCCAGGCAAAAAGTACCCGGCTGTCGGGAAGAGGCCGCGGCGAGGTGACGGAACCGGTCTTCATAAAAAGGGAACTGCGGCCCGTCTCGATATCCAGGGCAAACAGGGCATGCTGGCCCAGGTGGTCGGCTGTCAGGTACAATTTACGGCCATCCAGGGACCAGACCAGAGAATCCGGCGACCGGTCGCCGGTGGGTGAATCATCAGCCCGCAGATCAAAGGCTGTTTCTTTTCCGGAAGCCATATCGCGAAGGATGACCCGGAAACGGTCCGCCTCATGACCGGGGCGGCTTGACGCCAGATAGGCCAGTGTCTTTCCATCCGGGGAAAAACGGGGTTGTATGTCGGCCGCCGGGTTTGACGTTATTCTTTTAGGCAAAGCGGACCCGTCGGCAGGGACAAGGAAAAGGTCATAATTGGTGGACCACGCCTCCCCGGAGCCTGCAATCTTTGCCGAAAAGACAACGGTTTTACCGTCCGGCGACAGGGAAAAATCCTCCGTTCCCCCAAAGGGACGAGACGGACAATCGGCATCCATATCCCCCATCAGATCACGGACCGTTCCATCCGCCAACCGGTAAACGAATAGATGGTTGCGCGTCCCATCGCGCCAGGTGTCCCAATGGCGAATAATTAGGCGGTAATAGGTTCTGCCGCTTCCCTGATTCTTTGGTTTATCCTGAAGGAGAGCCGCCGATTCATCAAGAGTCTTTCCGGGAAACACGGCCGCAGAAAGGATCAAAAAGCGGCCATCCGGTCCCGGCTCGAAGCTTTCGACGGGCAAAGGCAGGGCGGTAACTGGTTCAGGCCGTCCGTCCTCCGGCGACATCCGCCATACTTGCCGAATACCTGACGCTGCCTCCGCCAAATAATAAAGGAAACGGCCGTCGGGGCTCCAGCGGGGATTGTCAGCCTGCACATCATTTGACGTCACTGCTTTCGGGACACCGCCGGTCAGATCTCCCAGATATATGGCCCGTTGGAACCGATTGCCGGCCATGTCCGGCGTCCCCACCGAGAAAGCAATGCGCCTGCCGTCCGGCGCTGCCTGGGGATCGGCGATTTGGTGGATTGTCATTAAATCTCTGGGAGAAAACAAACGGAGGGAATTTGCCGCAAAAAGGGCGTACGGCCACAAAATCAGGATTATCCAGACGCCGAGGCCGATCCATGCGGTCCCATCCGGAAACCCGATCACACGAATACGCCTCTGCGCGCTATCTTTCATTATTTTTTGAAGAGCTTTTCCAGATAACCGTCGATAAGACGGTAGGTTCGGGTCACAACCCTGCCATCCTTAATGAGGACCATGGCAGGAACGCCGGAAATGTTATAGTCCATCGACACGTCCCCTTTCAAGTCCAGGAGGGTGCGGTAGGGGAGCTGGTTTTTTGCGCTGAAGCGGGCCGCTTTTTCACGTGGCTCCTGGATATTCACATAGGCAACCTCAAGGCCCTTGGGAGCATAAGCGGCGTAGATATTCTTGAAATGGGGAATTTCCGATCGGCAGGAGGGACACCATGTGGTTCCGAAGATAAGCAATACCGCTTTGGCTTTACCGTAACTGCTAAGCCGGAACGGTTTTCCCTGCAAATCGTACAACGAAAAATCTGGCGCCTTTTCCTGAGCATAAACGGCACAGGGGATTGCGCCCGCAACCAACAGGCCCATCATAATCAGGGCAATGAACAACGGTTTTCCTTTCATAGTCTGCGTCCTTTTACCGGTAATCTCACCTTATATTGCCTTGTATTTCGTTGTCTACTAACGGATATCGAGGCGGCGGCAAAGCCGGCAAAGATAACCACCTGCGCATCTCACAGCATTACCAAAACATCCCGGCCTGAACAAGATAATATTCCCCCATGATAATCATGATCCAGCCGCAGAAGTGGCTGATCCGGACCATCCACGGGCCAGATTTGGGGAGATTCGCCATTATTCCCGCAAAGGTTCCCAGGATAATCAAGAGGGTCCCCATACCCATGGCAAAGACGAACAGCAGGACCACAGCCTGGAGCACGTTTTGGGTCGTTGCGGCATATCCAAGCAAGACGGCCAACACCGGGGCTGTGCAGGGTCCCATAATCATGCCGGAGGCAACGCCGACACAGAAGGCGCTGACAAATCCTTTTGTTTGCTCCCGTGGTTGACACCACATGACGAATGCGGGTACCCGCAGATGAAGAGTAAAAACGTCCAGCATGGACAGTCCCATCAGGATGAAGATATTGGCGATGACGATATTTATCCAGGGGTTGGTCTGGATTTGCCCGAACAATTTACCCGTCAGGGCCGCCGCCGCTCCCAGTATCGTGTAAGTCAAGGCCATGCCGACAGCGTAAACCAGGGACAGGAAAAGCCCCTTCCTCCGGGAACCGCAGCCGTGGGCGCCAATGAAAGCCACCGTAATCGGCGCGATGGGGTAAACACATGGTGTAAAACTGACCAGGACACCGCCGAGATAAGCGGCAAGACACGCAAGCAGAAAGGATTGCTGCAGGTACGCCGAGAGATTATCGATAAAAAGTTCCAACATGAGCTTTCCTGTTTTGTTTGCAGTCCTTGTATGTAGTGCAGCCCTTCAGGGCTGCTAATCCTTCAGGCTGCTTTCCCGGCAGGGCTAAAGCCCTACACTACTCATAATACCCTATAATACCATGCCATGGCAAGCAACTGACACCAATGACAAGCACTGGTGTTATTACTTGCTGTCATTACGAGACGCCTCTCAGGCGTCGTGGCAATCTATCTATTCGGCGCCGTGTCGCTTATAAGCCTCAGTGTTTGGCCGTCAGGTACTGTACCGCCTTCTCCAGACCGTCCAGGGTCAGTTCATACATGGGAAAGATCTGCCGGATCATCTCGGTCGTCCATGTGCGATCCCACTCGTAGGGTCTCATGGGGTTGAACCAGACGGCATGGCGGAAGGTTTTAGCCAGAAATTTCAGGCGTTCGATACTGGCTCCTGTCGGCTTGGCATCCACATAAATGGCGCCGTTGGCGTGCATCAACTCGTAGGGAGCCATACTGGCATCTCCCACTATGATCAGCCGTGTTTCGGGATCCCGGCGAATGAAATCGTCGATGGGCTCCGGCTTGAACCGGCGCTGAGGGTCCGCCCAGACGCGGCTGTAGATGGTGTTGTGGAAGAAATAGACCTTCAGGTCCTTGAACTGAGAGCCGGCGTAGTGAAAAAGTGTCTGGACGACATCGATATATGGGTCCATGGACCAGCCGCCATTATCGATCATGAGGATGACCTTCAGCCGGTCCGCCAGACGGCGATCGAAGACAATCTCGATTTCTCCGGCATTACGCATGGTTTCGTAGATGGTCTTGTCGATATTCACAATGTCTTTCGGGCCCGTCGGCGCCATGCGGCGGAGTCTTTTGAGGGCCTCAGCCATCTGGAACTGCGTCAGGGGGCCATCCTGCGAGTAATCCTTATAACGGCGCTCCAGGGCGACCTTAACGGCCGACTTGTTCTTTGATTTGCCCCCGACACGCATCCCGCCAGGATGATTGCCTGAATGGCCCGTCGGGGACGTTCCGCCCGTCCCGATCCACTTGTTGCCGCCGTGGTGGGCCTCCGTCTGCTCCTTCAGGCGATCGAGAAAATACTGGATCAGCTCTTCAGGGGTCATTTTCTTCAAATCCGCTTCATTGATGCCCAAGGCACGGGCCATCTCGGCAGGATTCTTCAGCCATTCATCGAGCATGGACCGGGCGATTTCCGTCAGCTCCACCGTAGTCGGGTCGTCGAAGGCCACCCCTTTGAAATGATGGGCGAAGATCTGGTCGTACGTGTCGAAATACCGTTCGCTTTTCACGAGGATGGACCGGGCGGTCGTGTAGAAATCGTCGAGGGAATGGACCAGCCCCATATTCATGGCCTTCTGAAGCCTGAGAAAGGACGTGGGGCTGACGGATATCCCCCGGTCGCGCAAGGTATAGAAAAACTCTACAAACAAGGTCCCATCCTCACATCCGCGGCTTGCCGACCATTTGAGCGGCTTGGCAGAGGTCGGCGCTTTTCTTGAACAGAATCCCCAAAAACGGAACCCGGCCCTGCTGAATAGTCTTGGGCTTGAAGTCGGGATCGGCCTTTAATGCGCGGATCCAGTTAATCAACTCCCGGGTCGCCGGCTTTTTCTCGATACTCCGCAGCTCACGAAGGCGGTAAAACGTTGCAATGCAGACATCAACCATCTCCTCGTCCAGATTGGGAAAGTGGACGTCGACGATAAGGCGCATCATATCCGGATCGGGGAAAGCGATGTGATGGAAATTACAGCGTCCGAGGAACGGATCGGAGAGGTCCTTCTTGGCATTGGACGTTATGATGATCACGGGCCGGTGCCTGGCCTTGACGGTTTTGTCGATCTCCATAATGTCGAACTGCATCTGGTCCAAAACGTCCAGCATATCGTCCTGGAAATCGGTATCGGCCTTGTCGATCTCGTCGATCAGAAGGATTGTTCTTTCCTCTGCCGTAAAGGCCTGGCCGATCTTTCCCATCTTGATATAGGCCTCGATGTTGCTCACATCGCGTTTGGAATCGCCGAACCGGCTGTCGTTCAAGCGGGTCAGGGTGTCGTACTGGTACAAAGACTCGATCAGCTTCATGCTGGATTTAACATTCAGAACAATCAGAGGCATCCGGAGGCTCTCGGCAATGGCATGGGCCAGCATGGTCTTTCCCGTCCCCGGTTCGCCCTTGAGGAGGAGGGGCATCTCCAACGCCATGGATACATTGACTATTTTTGATAGCTCTTCATCCAGAATGTATTTGGAAGCGCCGCGAAACTTGAGATTACTTTTTTCTGACGACATGATCAATAACTCCTATAAACACCCATATATTAAGGCATATCATTATGTCGAAGGGTTTCGATATAATATCGATTTTTTTTATCCGATCCATCGGGAAAATACCAGACGTTTTTTCAGGAAGCCTCTTCTCGCATCGATAATGTGTCACAATAAGCAGCTTGTCATTCCTGATACCAAGCTTTCTCGCTTGCCTTCGAAAGAATCTTCACATTTTTGTCACTGCGAGGAGGCCGAAGGCCGACGCGGCAGTCTCAGAGATCGCCATGACGCCTGAGAGGCGTCTCGCGATGACAGCAAGTTTCTTCCGGAAATAACCCCAGTGCCTGTCACGGGGTTAGTTGCTCGAAATGGTTGGATAAACGGTTAACTACACCGTCTCATCGGGCACCGGGGCAGGGTTTTATGGCCTTAAAATCATTAACAAGCAGAGGGTTCAAAATGAATAATTCCGAAACACTCGGGTAGATGAAAATTCAATGCAGTAATAGGGGACCAGGCAGCCCAGTGAGGGTGTGATGTTTCATTGCCGCATTTATAGAAATTGGCCCGAAAGCTTTTCCCCGCCACATCTCCAAAGCAACCCGTAAACCGTTCCATGATCGCAAAAGGGATGGAAAATTCAAGGAACCAGACAACATCATCATCGATCTCGGGTTCAATAATATCGGGCAGGCTATGATAAACGCCGATTTTCCTGACATCATCGGGTCCAAGCGGCGTACAGGCCCTGACACTGCTGTTTACTCTTGTCGGATCCGTCACATAGGACGCGAGGAGGGCACCGCCTGCATTGAACTCAAAATTGAAATAACCGTCGGTATCTATTGGACGGATGAACATTTCCACACAACTGTCTTTATACACTTCTGCTTGAAAACCTCTGTGTACGCAACGAACATAGCGATCAGCTACCTGGAACAGGCCGTATAGTCGTTCCCTGTCGTACAAGAGTTTGCATTGGGTTCGGGGACGATGATCGCCGCTTTCGGGACGAAAAGCGTCGAGGAAAAGAACGTCAGCCCCCTGCCAGACCGTCTCGTCCCACAGACCCTGCAACACCGGAGGCTGTAAGGTATAGGAAATGGAATGCTCAAGGATGTCTATATGTTGCATTATTTTTCCGCATGGTCCTGAAATGATTCCTTCACGCCATCTTGATGGCCATAACCCCGGCGGCAATAATGGCGATAGACAGGAAACGGATGGTCGTGACCCGCTCTTTCAGGGTGAAGACCGCCAGGGCCGCGCCGAAGAGGATGGACGTTTCACGCAGGGCAGCTATCAGGGCAATGGGCGCTTGCGTCATGGCCCACAGGGCAATCCCGTAGGACGCAAAAGTAAAACCACCCCCGATAAGACATTTCCGCCACTGTCCGGGAATCCGCAGCAGGCTCTGCCGCCCTTCAAAGACCGGTAAAGCTATGAAAAACAAGATGGCCGTTATAAACAGCATCCAGCCCGTGTAACTAAAGGCGTTACCCGATAGTCTTGCTCCCATGCCATCCACAAGGGTATAGACGACAATGACCAGGGCATTGAGCAACGCAAGGACGATGGGCGCCGGACGAAACCCGGCGGACGCACGGTGCTCCGCCATGAGCAACATCGCACCGCCGGATACAAAAAAAACTCCCAGCCAGCCTCGCCAGGAAAAATATTCCTGAAACAACAAGGTGGCGGCAACGGCCGTCATGACCGGCGGCAAACCCCTCATCAGGGGATAAACCAGGCTCATGTCTCCCCGTTTATACGCAAAGACCAGACAAACGAAATAGATGATATGAATCACCACGGAAGCCGCCAGATAGGGCCAGCTCTCTCGAAGGGGCAGGGCGACAAAGGGGAGAAAAATGACGCCGACAATGGCACTACCCGCTACAATCAGGATCGTATTGAGAAAGCTATTCGACTCGGCTTTCATAAGGGCATTCCACCCCGCATGAAGGGCCGCGGCAAATAACACGAGCAAAACGATATTCCACTGCAAGAGCCGTTTCTCCCTGCTTTTACCCTACTTGATTTCTCTTACGACCTTGCCCCTGCTCAGGAAGGACACCCCCCTATTCGTTTCACAGTCCACCATGACCGACTCGATGAGAGGCTCGGACACAGGCGTATCCGACATCCACTCGATCAGGAAATTGGCCCCGGTACCGCTCTTGTCTGTCTTGGAAACATAATAATTCGTTGCCGCCATAGGTCCCAATGTGATCTGTTTTGCCAAAAAATCCGATACAAGCTTTCCGTCATTATTGAAGAAGAGGACCTTGGTCAGGCGTATGGAATTATGCAGATCAGTGTTATGTACGGCGATGAATGCGCTCAAATCATAGAGGGTTTTTTCCCCTCTGCAGGGAATATTCGAGTAGATAGGCATATACAGAACCTGTCCCCTGATTTTCTTCACGGCATCCGAGTCCCTGATTGTCAGGCTGTCAGCCTGAAAGGATTTTTCCGGTTTCGCATCTACGCGCGGCGCATCACTTCCGGAACAGGACAACAGGAAAAATAAAACAGTCGCTATGGAAATAATTTTATTTAATATATTCATTTTCTCCTCCCGATGTTCCTGAGCAATCGTTTTTACCCTTTAATGCATCCTACAGTCCTTAACCTCGCCACTTTCCTGGCAATACCGGCCTGGTGAACGACCTCGACGACGTCGTCCAGCCGTTTGTAGGCCTCGGGGATCTCCTCAAGGAGAGTACCCTTGGCGCCGGCCATGACTATGACGCCCCGATCGGCCATTTCCTTTGTAATGGAACGATGCTTGCTCGATTTGACGGCCTGGGTGCGGCTCATGACACGGCCCGCTCCATGAGCCGCACTGCCGAAGGTATCCATCAAGGCCCTTTCCGTTCCCACCAGGATGTAGGACCCCGTCAGCATATCACCGGGAATGAGGACGGGCTGGCCGACCTTCGCATAAGGCGCAGGTACCGCTGGATGTCCGGGTGGAAGGGATCGGGTCGCTCCTTTACGGTGTACACACAACTCGATCATCTTTCCCCCCATGGAAAACTTCTCCATCTTGGCGATATTGTGACAAACGTCGTAAAGGAGTCGCATTCCCAGTTGATTCGGTGACTTGTGAAAAAACTTTTCAAAGGTCTCCCGGGTCCAGTGCATGAGCATCTGACGATTCACCCAGGCGTAGTTTGCGGCGCAGGCCATGGCGGCAAGATAATCCTGCCCGGCCGGAGTAGCGATATAGGCGCAGGCCAGCTGACGGTCGGGAAGTTCAAAGTCCAGTTTATGGGCATTTTTCACCATCCGGGCAAGATAGTCGTCGCAGATTTGGTAGCCCAGGCCCTGGGAACCGCTGTGAATGAAAACTGTCACCTGGCCTATTTCCAGGCCGAAGGCCGCAGCGGCCTGCCGATCGAAGATCTCCTCGACGATCTCAATCTCCAGAAAATGATTACCCGACCCGAGGGTGCCCAACTGGGGCCTGCCTCGCTCCAGGGCCCGGTCACTCACCTTGTCCGGATCGGCGCCCGCGATAACACCGCCATCTTCCGTTGCCACCAGATCCTCGGGCGTTCCATAGCCATTACGGACAGCCCAGGACGAACCATCGGTCAGTACCTTCCTTTCATCTTTATGGGACAACTTGATGTGACCGGTAGAACCTACACCGGAGGGAATGTTTTGAAACAGTGCAGCCACGAGTTCAGGAAGGCGGCTCTTGATCTCGTCAAAAGAAAGCTTGGTCGTCACGACGCGGCAGCCGCAGTTGATATCATAGCCCACGCCGCCGGGAGAAATGATGCCCTCCGCAATATCAAAGGCCGCCACCCCGCCGATGGGAAAGCCATATCCCCAATGGACATCTGGCATGGCCAGGGAATACCTAACGATACCGGGAAGATGAGCCACGTTCCGAACTTGTTTTGGGCTCTCGTCGTTACCCATGACCTTGATGAGGCGTTCGCTCGTATAGATCAGGCCGGGAACTCTCATACCCCCCGTTTTCGGGATTTCCCAACGGTAATCGTCAAGTTTTTTCAGCATATGACCCTCACCTTATTTCTTTACTTCAAACATCGACGATAAAGCGGCCCTGCCAGTATGCCGGGGTTTTTCGGACCGTTCCCTGGTGGTAGGTTACCGCCTTGATTTCCGTAAGTATTTCGTGTTTTTGGGGATTATAGGGTTCACCCCTGGCGATCATGGTCAGGCTTTTTTGACCCATATGGACAATGTCCACCGAGCCGACAAGGAAGGCCGTACCGGTGAATAGATAAAGTAACTCTCTCAAATAGTTGATCAACAGGTCGCTCAAATCGGCGCCTGTGATTGTCAGGGTTCGCTCCTGCCGGGCCTGCACCCGGTTCAAGTCAGTCAGTGAAGCGAAAAGAGCCGTAGCAGCGTGCTGAAACAGCTCTTTCCGGGTTTTTCCGAAGACATCGAAACCAAAATCCGCCGTGTGATTAATAGCTTTATAAAATGGTTTATGTCGTTTCGTCAGGTGTCTCATCAGCGCCGTTTTCGTCTTCCATGTCCTCACCGTCGTCGGCAGCACTGCTTTCCGTCTCCCGTTCGGCCCTGGCAATGCCGACCAGTTGCTCATCTTCGTCAAGATCGATAAGCTTGACGCCCTGGGTGCTCCGATGGATGAGGGGAACCTCTTCGACGCGCAGGCGGATGATTTTTCCCGCATTGCTGATGAGGATAATGTCCTCATCGCCGACGACCTGGCAGATCCCCGACACAAGGCCCACCCGGGGAACGGTTTTGAGATTGATCGTTCCTTTACCGCCGCGGGCCTGGAGGCGGTACTCCTCCACGGTGGTTCGTTTGCCGAAGCCCTTCTCCGTTACCGTAACGATGGCGTTTCCTTCCGTGGGAATCTCGGCGCCTACCAAGGTGTCGCCCTTATCCAGGCTGATACCCCGGACGCCCCGAGCTGTCCGGCCCATATCCCGCACATCGTCTTCGTTGAACCGGATGGCCTTCCCTTCGCGGGTAGCCAGAAAAATATCCTGATCTCCCATGGTCTGCTGGACATCCATAAGTTCGTCGCCTTCGTCAATCGAAATAGCGATGATACCGTTGCTGCGTGGGTTGGCATAGGCAGAAAGCGCCGTCTTTTTGATCACGCCTTGCTTCGTCACCATGACAACATAACGGTCGTCCACGAATTCCTTCACCGGCAATATGGCGGCCAAACGCTCACCCGGCGATAGATTGACGAGATTGACAATAGCCTTGCCCTTGGCGGCCCGGCCGGCCTGGGGGATCTGGTAGACCTTCAGCCAGTAAACACGCCCCATGCTGGTGAAAATGAGGATGTAGTGGTGGGTGGAGGCGATAAATATCTTTTCCACAAAATCCTCTTCCTTGGTCCCCATGCCCACCTTTCCCCGTCCGCCGCGGCGCTGGCTCTTGTAGAGGCTGACGGCATTGCGTTTGATGTAGCCTGTGTGGGAGACCGTGACGACCATGTCCTCCTCAACGATCAGGTCTTCGATGTTTATATCCTCGGAACTCATGACGATTTCCGTCCGTCGCTCGTCGCCGTATTTATCCCTTGTCTCTTCCAGCTCTTTGATAATGATATCGAGAACCTTCTGCGGATCGTCCAGGATGGCCTGCAAGGTAATAATCAATTGGGTCAGTTCGGCGTATTCCTCGTCAATCTTCCCCCGTTCGAGTCCGGTCAGCCGTTGGAGGCGCATTTCCAGGATGGCCTTGGCTTGTACTTCCGTCAAACCGAATCCGCTGCAAAGGGCGACGGAAGCCTCTTGGGGGCTCTCCGATCCTTTGATAACGGCAATAACCCGGTCGATGTGGTTCAGGGCGATGATGAGTCCTTCCAGGATGTGGGCCCGATCCTTGGCCTTGGCCAGTTCGAAGCGTGTCCGCCGGGTAATGATCTGCTTGCGGAAGCCGATAAAGCTGACCAGGACCTCTTTGAGGTTGAATACCCGGGGTTGGTTATTTTCAATGGCCAGCATGATGACGCCGAAGGTGTTCTCCATCTGCGTATGCTTGTAGAGCTGGTTTAAGACGATGCTGGAGGCTTCGTCCTTCTTCAGGTCGATGACGACGCGGATGCCCTCGCGGTCCGATTCGTCGCGAAGATCGGAAATACCTTCAACCTTCTTCTCCTTGACGAGCTCGGATATTTTTTCAATGAGATTGGCTTTGTTCACCTGATAGGGCAATTCGGTGACAACGATGCTTTCCCGATCGCTCCGGGCATTCCGCTCGATGAGGGCCCGAGCCCGGATCCTGATGATGCCCCGGCCAGTTCGATAAGCGGAAAGTATTCCCTCCCGGCCGTTGATAAAACCGGCGCCGGGAAAATCGGGACCCGGAATGTGCTTCATCAGTTCGTCGATGGTAATGTCGGGATTGCGGATCACGGCAATGGTCCCATTCACCACTTCCCGGAGGTTATGGGGAGGAATGTTCGTCGCCACACCCACGGCAATACCCCCGGTCCCATTCAAAAGCAACATGGGCAGACGGGAAGGCATGACCGTCGGTTCTTCGAGAGATTCATCATAATTGGGAACAAAATCGACCGTGTCCTTGTCCAGATCGGCCAGGATTTCTTCAGAGATGCGTGCCATACGGACTTCCGTATAACGCATCGCCGCCGGCGGATCGCCGTCAATGGAACCGAAGTTTCCCTGACCGTCGATGAGCATATAGCGCATGCTGAAATCCTGGGCCATACGGACTATCGTGTCATAGGCGGCCGTATCCCCGTGGGGATGATACTTACCGATAATATCACCGACGATGCGGGCAGATTTTTTATATGGTCTGTTCCAACGGTTGCCCATCTCGGCCATGGCAAACAATACCCGGCGGTGGACGGGTTTAAGACCGTCGCGGATGTCCGGAATCGCCCGGCCGATAATGACGCTCATGGCATAGTCCATGTAGGACTTCTTCATTTCGTCTTCAATATTGACGGGAACCGTTTTCTGGTGCAACTCCTCCATTATGCATAACTCCTGATTCTTATTGATGGTCATACCGGCCCGTGCCGGAATCCAGGCAAATGATATGCTCTGGACATCGGCCTGTGCCGGTGTGACGATTTAAATGTTTTTCAATGAATATACACGATCTTATGACTGATCATTATATTAAACGTCCAGATTGGATACATAGAGGGCGTTTTTATAGATGAAATCCTTCCGCGGTTCTACCTGATCGCCCATGAGCGTGGTGAAAATCTCATCGGCCACGACGGCGTCATCCACACGGACCTGTAAAAGGGTCCTTTTTTCGGGATTCATCGTTGTTTCCCAGAGTTGTTCCGGATTCATTTCACCGAGACCCTTATATCGTTGAATGGACAGGCCCTTTTTACCGACTTCCGTCACATGGTCGACCAGTTTCGTAAGGGATTCGACTGTATATTGTTCATTGGTATCTTCCAGATGGATCGAATAAGGCGCCTGCCCCATAACGGCTACAGCGATCAAAAGGGCCCTCAATTCCAGAAACCGCGGCGTCCGGAGGACATCGCGATCCAGACATGTCCGATAGGTCCTGCCGTCCACATCGACGGTAAAGACCATTTTCAATCCTCCGTGATCAGGATCCTCTTCGATGATATAATCCGTCACCTTAGCACCGACAGCCTCTGCTGTACGAATTGCAGCGGCTCTCAGTATCTCATCGGACTTAAAGGCACCGTCGGAAAATGCTGCATCTCCTGCCAGAACACGCATGATGTCCCGGTCCCTGGCATCCTTCTCAAACTTATCCAGTATCGTCTCGATTCGAATGGCCTTTTTAATCAGTCCCATGAACTTGGCCCCCGTAATGGGAACGCCGGTCTGATCATCCGCCAGGAGACGCATGCGGGCCACGCCAAGTTCCAGAATATATTCCCGCATCTTTTCTTCATCGGTAATATACATTTCCTTCTTTTTATCGGCTATACGAAACAGTGGCGGCTGAGCGATATAAAGATACCCTCTTTCGATCACTTCGCGCATCTGCCGGAAAAAAAAGGTTAAAAGCAACGTTCGAATATGAAGACCATCCACATCGGCATCGGTCATGAGAATGACTTTATGGTAACGTATACGGCTGATATCGTAATCTTCTTTCCCGATTCCCGTCCCAAGAGCCGTTACCATAACTTTTATTTCCTCGTTCTGCAGCATCTTGTCGAAACGGGCCTTTTCCACATTGAGGACCTTGCCCCTGAGAGGCAAAATGGCTTGATTCTTCCGATCACGTCCCTGCTTGGCCGAGCCGCCGGCCGAATCACCCTCGACGAGGTATATCTCGCTGCGGGCCGGGTCTCGCTCCTGACAATCGGCAAGTTTTCCCGGCAGGGCACCGACCTCAAGGGCACTTTTTCGTCTTGTCAATTCCCGGGCACGACGTGCAGCCTCCCTGGCTCGCGCCGCCTCCATGCATTTCCCCAGGATTTGTTTGGCAATGGCTGGATTTTCCTCGAGATAGGTCCCTATCTTCTCGTAGACGATTCCCTCGACAAGCCCTTTTACCTCGCTGTTTCCCAGCTTTGTCTTCGTCTGACCCTCGAACTGGGGATTCTTCACTTTGGCGCTGATGACGCAGGTTAGTCCCTCCCGAAGATCTTCCCCTTTGAAGGATTCCTTACTGCCTTTGAGAATATTGCTGCTCGTCGCGTAGTTGTTGAACACCCTTGTCAAAGCCGACCGGAAACCAATCATGTGGGTTCCACCCTCCGTCGTGTTAATGCTGTTGGCGAAGGAAAAGACATTTTCCGCGTAGGTGTCGTTGTACTGAAGGGCAACCTCAACCTCGCAATCTTCCCGTGCGCCGCTTACGTAAATCGGCGATTTGTGAAGAACTTTCTTATTTCTATTGAGATATTCAACAAAGGATATAATACCGCCTTCATAAAAGAATTCAGCAGATCGATCACTGCGCTCATCGATAAGCGTGATCTTGACGCCGGAGTTCAAAAAGGCCAGTTCCCGAAGACGATTTGACAAAATATCGAAACTGTACTCCGTTTCTTCAAAAATCTCCGCATTCGGCAAAAATGTTATTGTAGTACCTTTACCCCGTGTCTTTCCGACCGCTTCCAGAGGCGCCACGGGTACACCATTACGATAGGACTGCGTATAGACAATCCCCTCCCGCCGAACCTCCAACTCCAATTCTGACGACAAGGCATTGACGACAGAAACACCGACACCATGAAGACCGCCGGAGATCTTGTAACTGTCGTTGGAAAATTTTGCTCCCGCATGAAGCTTCGTCAAGACGACTTCGGCTGCAGACACTCCTTCTCCCTTATGCATATCTACAGGGATTCCCCGTCCGTTATCGTCTACAGTAATACTGTTATCCATTCTTATTTTAACAATAATACTATCACAATATCCGCCAGCGGCCTCGTCTATACTATTATCCACCACCTCATAAACCAAATGGTGAAGGCCCTCTTTGCCTGTACTGCCTATATACATAGCCGGCCTTTTGCGCACCGCTTCCAGGCCTTCCAATACCTTGATACTGTCAGCTCCGTAATTTTCCGTCATAATTTCCTCAAATACTCTCCTATTACAAATTTATCTTTCATACCTTCAAAGGCATAACGACACAGGCGTATTGATCATCGCCTACGGTCCGCACCATACCCGGCTTCATCCCCGCACGCAATTCGAAAACCACGTCCGCATCGTCAATAACATCAATAGCATCAATAAGATAGTTTACATTATACCCCGCTCTTAACTCCTCGCCTTCGTAAGACACCTCAATTTCATCATTGGCTTCTCCAACGTCCGGATTTGTGGAATTCATAGTCAGTCGTTTGTCTGATAGCGTCATGATCACACCATTATAACGCTCACTGGACATTACATTCATCCGTTTAAGGGCATGCAGAACAGAACTTTTGTTAAAACGAATCAATGTCCCTTTGTCCAAGGGAATAACCCGTCGATAATCAGGATATTCCGCATCGATAAGACTGATTTTTAACGTCGTATCGGCCGTTTTTATAAAAAACATCCCGTGGTCCAATCCGATGAGAATCTCATCGGCCACATCCTCAACGAGTTTGCGAATTTCCACGAGCCCCTTCCTGGGGATGATGATTCCTTTTTCCATCATCAGCCCTCCATGTTCTCCAGGCTGGCTGTAAGCCATGGCTAAACGGTGCCCGTCCGTCGCCGCCATCTTGAGTCTCGGACCATTTACCGAATCTTCCGTTTCGAAATAAACGCCGTTGAGATTGATTCTCATTTCATCCGTCGATACGGCAAAAGATGTCTTTCTGATCAAGTCCTTCAACATCTGGCCCTGAACCTTGTAAAACGGAATTTCATCATTTTCCAGAACGTTCGGAAACTCGTCTGCCGGAAGACCGTGAATCTTATAAACCACCTTCTGAGAGGTCATGGTTACCTGATGATTTTCATTCTTTACGATATGGACGTCATCCCCTTGAAGTTCTCTGACCATTTCATATATCTTCTTTGCCGACAGGGTAATTTCACCCGGTTGGAGAATTTCGGCCTCATAGCGGGAGATCAGCCCCAGTTCTTTATCCGTGGCAACGATTTTGATACGGCCTTCTTCCGTACGGATCAGGATATTATTCAAAATGGGCATTGTGGTCTTTTTTTCGACAATTCCCAAGGTCTTTTGAATACCGTTTAGAAAAATGCTTCTTTTGATATTGAATTCCATGATGTCCCCCTAAGGCATTGTATATTTATTTATTGTTTTTTTCTTATAAATAAAAAAATAGTTTTAGTAAAAGGATCTGTTCAAAACAATCACAAGTATAAAAGTATCTATAATAACGAACCCATATGGTGTTCTTATCTGTTGATAACCTCTGTCTATGACCTGTTAGGTATTATGATTAATAGCCTCTTCGATTTCTTCGATGAGTTCCTGACACTTCACATCCGTCTCTAAAAGTTTTTCAATTTTGTTGTAGGCGTAAATGACGGTGGAGTGATCACGCTTGCCGATTTTTTCACCTATATCGGGAAAAGATGCCGGTGTAAGCTTCCGTGCCAGATACATGGCAATCTGCCTGGCAAAGGCGATATTCTTGTTTTTTCTCAGGGATTTAATATCGGCAATCTTGACGCCGAGTTTGGCGCATACGACCTTGACAATCTCTTCGACAGGGATGTCTTCTTTTACCGTGTGACGAATCATGTGTTTTAAAACTTCTTTGACAAGATCGATATCGATGGGCCTTTGTTTCAAAGAAGAAAAAGCGACGATGCGAAGTAAAAACCCCTCCATTTCACGAATATTTGACTCCGCTTGGGCGGCGATATAGTGGGCCACATTGTCGGGGAGATGAATATTGTTTTCCTGGGCCTTCTTCGAAATAATGGCTATTTTCGTTTCAATTTCAGGTGGTTGAATATCAGCAATCAAGCCCCATTCGAAACGTGAACGAAGACGGCTTTCCAGGTTCGGTATTTCCTTTGGAAATTTATCGCTGGTTACGACAATCTGCTTTCCCGAATCGTGAAGAGTATTGAAGGTATGAAAAAATTCTTCCTGGGTACGTTCCTTTCCGGCGATAAACTGGATATCGTCGATTAACAGGCATTCGATGTTTCGGAATTTGTCACGGAATTTCGGCATCATGTCGAAACGGATAGAATTGATCAATTCGTTCATAAATGCTTCCGCCGATACATAGACCACATTCATGTCCGGAAACAACGATAGAGTGCACAACCCGATGGCGTTTAACAGGTGGGTCTTTCCCAAACCGACACCGCCGTAGATGAACAGGGGATTGTAGTTCTTTGCCGGCCGTTCGGCCACCGAAACCGATGCAGCGTGGGCAAACTGGTTGGACGCGCCGACGACAAACCTTTCGAAACTATAATTAGTGTTCAATGTTGGATGAATGCGCCGGTTTTTATTCTTTGAAATGGCATTCGCAGGTGAACCGGATTCCTTTGCGGCAGTTCCCTGTCCTTTGGACTTTGCAAGGTCCTGGTTAATTTCAAACTGTATCGTAAAATGCTTTCCTGCCGCCGCACTCAAAGAATCCCGAATGATGGGAGTATAATTATCGGATACCCAGTCTTTAAAAAAACGGTTTGGAACCGCCAAGCGGATTTTTTCATCATCAAGGGACACGACACGGATTGGTTTTATCCATGTCTCAAAGTTCTGTTGACTAAGATTTTCTTTAATTATTTTAATAGTTTCTTTCCAAATATGTTCCAATGACGTCCCTCGTATCAACAGGTTTATTAACAACTGTTAATAGTTATAAATTTTAATCTTCAGTCAAGTTCAGAAGCACAGAAATGAGGCGGTTCATTTCCTCAACGGAGGTAAAACGAATCTCTATAGTACCGGATTTTCGGCCCTTGTTTATGGACACGGCCGTCATCAGATGATCGGTTAATTGGTTTTCCACATCCTTCAGAAAAGGGTCCTTTTTTTGAGGCGCGGGATTTTGCGCATTTTTTTTCTGCCTCTGTGTCAGCTGTTCCGTTTCACGAACGCTAAGATTTTTGCCGATGATAGATTTTAGAATCCGAAGCTGTTCAATTTGCGTATCAAGAGACAAAAGGGCTCGCGCGTGGCCACTTGTTATGGTTTTTTTTATGAGAGCATGTTTGGCCTGATCGGGCAACTTTAACAGACGAAGCGAATTAGTGATCGTCGAACGGTCTTTCCCGACACGTGCGGCCAATTCTTCCTGAGAAATTCCGAATCGTTGGGTCAACGTTAAATAAGCATCGGCCTCTTCAATCGGATTGAGGGACTCTCTTTGAATGTTTTCTATAAGGGAAAGCTCGGCCAAATCATGATCCTCTGCGGTTCGGATGATGATGGGAACTTCCTTAAGACCTGATTCCTGTGCTGCTCGCCACCGCCTCTCACCGGCAATAATCTCATAGCCGTTTTCGATCCGGCGGACGACGATGGGCTGAATTATCCCTTTTTTCTTGATTGAATCGACAAGCTGCTTTTGCTCGTCGACGGGAAATTCCTTTCGCGGCTGATAGCGATTGGGAATGAGTTTCTCGATACCGCACATGATGAAGGACGGCCGATCTGCCATATCGTTGGCCATATCGGGGAAAAGGGCTGCAAGACCTTTCCCGAGCGTTACCTTAGAGGCCATCTAAAATCTCCCGTTTTGCAGAATTTCGTGGGCGAGTTCCATATAAGCAATCGCACCTCGAGACTTGATATCGTATTGGATGATCGGCAGCCCATGGCTTGGACTTTCCGAAAGCCTGACATTACGCGGAATTACAGTATTAAATACCTTGTTTCCAAAATATTTTTTGACGTCTTCGCTGACCCGGTGCGACAGAAGATTGCGAGAATCAAACATGGTCAGTAATATCCCCCCCAGAGTCAAGGAAGGATTAAAACCCGACCGGATCAATTTTACGGTATTCATCAGATGTCCCAAACCTTCCATGGCAAAATACTCGCACTGCAAGGGAACGATTACATAATCGGAGGCCACGAGGGCGTTGACCGTCAAAAAACCAAGAGAAGGTGGGCAGTCAATGATAATGAAATCGTAAGAAAGAAAAGGATCTCTGAGAAGAAACTTCAATTTCTTTTCCCGGTCTTCCATTTCTACGAACTCTACCTCGACGCCGATCAGATTTTGGTCGGCCGGCACCAGATCGAGATAAGGAAGCTGGGTATGAATGATCACATCGCTAAGCGATTTATGGCCGATCAGGGCGTGGTAAAGATTGCCGTCCCGACTGGTCGATCGTTCGATGCCGAGGCCCGTCGAGGCGTTCCCTTGGGAATCGCTGTCGATGAGCAATGTCCGCTTCTCTGCCGCCGCGAGGGAAGCAGAGAGATTGATCGCAGACGTGGTCTTTCCCACACCACCCTTTTGATTGGCTATACTAATGATTTTGCTCATTATTTATTACAGATGGCCTCTACCTTCCCTGAGATGCCGTTTGCGGACTGACGCTAACACAAAAGATTGTTTTTTGAAAGGAGTTTTTAACAGAGAAAATATTTTCATATAGTTGATTTAATTAGTTTTTTTGTAAATGACGATTTTTCGTGGCCTATTCGTGAACGGGAGCACGATATTATGCTCAATATTGAGCGAGATTCCTGTATTATCGCATACTTGCAACGATTCTACCCATTCCTCGGGTGGGATATCGCCCTTCATGGCCACGAGCAGCCCTCCCCGGATCAGGAAATGATTAGCTGATTCGATAAGTTGTGGCAATTTAAAGGTCGCCCGGGAGACTACAACGTCAAACGTTTCCCGATACCGGCCCTGGCCGATGACGTTTTCGATCCGATCATGAATGACGACGGTGTTTTGCAGGGCCAGACGGCGGATCGTTTCCTTGAGAAAGGAAGTCCTTTTACGCGATGCTTCCAGCAGATAAAGATGCCACTCTTCCACGGCGATTTTCATGGGAATACCCGGTAATCCGGGTCCGGTGCCGATATCCAGGATCTTTAGGGGACCCCGGGGCAGGAAGGGAACGGGGGTTAAGGCATCGAGGAAGTGTTTGAGGGCGATCTCGGCATCATCTTTGGCCGAAATGAGGTTCATCTTGCCGTTCCAGATCAGGATGTCCCCGTAATAAGAAGAAAAAAGCGCCTTTTCCAAGTCTCCTAAAGGGACGCCGATCTCTTCGGCCCCCTGCATAAAGGACAGCAAAAGTTTCGGATCCATTATCATGCCCCGGCGGAAGATTTCCGGTAGGAGGCGTCGAGGAGGGAATTGATCCGATCCATAATGAGACGCGTGGTCGCCTCAAACTGTTTTCCGTATCGCTTTTGCGATTCACGGGAGAGGAGGCGGTAAGGTTCGGCAATTCGAAAATCCTTTAACTGATCATCAAGGGTTAATGGTTCACCGACCCGATAGGTGACGCATCCGCTCTTGGCAAAGGGGCTGCTTCCCGGATACAAGGCGTTAGAATTGTTACACCCGATGGGAATGACGGTCTTTCCCGTATGGAGGGCCAGTTGGGCAATGCCCGTTCTGCCCTCACCCAACTGAGCGCCCCGGGTGCCTTCGGGAAAGATGATCACGCTCAATCTTTTTTCGAAAAGGGCCATGAGGCTTAATTCTGCAACACGGGCCATCAATTTCTCATAATAATCGCGGATGAACTCCACAAAGTGATCACCGAACAATCGGGCCGACTCGGCCAGGTACTGGGTTACGAGATCGGCGTCATTTACCTTTTCATCAATAATATCGCGCATTATTCGATATGTATCTTTATCGATCTTTCGCTTGAGTTTTTTTCTGTAGAATTCTTCGATTAGATACCCCATGGATGGGACGGGAATGAGATTACACAAATCGAGGGCCTTGCCAAGTATGGCATTGCGGTAATATTTCCCCTTTACCCAAACCGTTGTGAAAGGATAACCGCGCAGGCGCCAGAGCTTGTACTGGAAGGGCCAGTAGTTGAAGCGGTCCGTATGGTTCATGGCAAAGATAACGTTGTCGTGGTGCGGGATGCGTTCTATATTTTCGACAACTATCTCGACCTGACGGAAGATTTCGAAGTTGGGCAGGAGGACTGACCGGGCAATAGCTCTCTGAATACGGGGGTTGGAGACGAGATGAATGCTGTTTAAATATTCGAGATCAACCACTGCGGTTCTCCTTACGTTCATTCTGTTGAAAAACGCCCATCTGCTGCGTTGCTCTGCAAGCTTCGTCATTCAACGTACTTCTATGCACACTGTCCCCGCCGGCGGGGGTGCAGGGGGTGGTAGCCTCAGCTTTTGCGCGTATTGCATCTGGACTTCCCGTATCAGGTACGGGACAAGACTTTTGAACAGCCTGCCCAGAATCGAGTTTTTTAAACAACCTGTGCTAGGGTTTAGACGAACCCTGTAAAATAGCCTTTACCCGTGCAAGTTCATGTGGTGTATCCACCTCGACGGAATCGAGGGCAGTTATGACCACCTTGATTTTATAACCGAATTCCAGCGCCCGAAGCTGCTCCAACGACTCGAGGCGTTCAAGGGTGCCTTCGGGCAAGTGGGTGAAGGCATTGAGGAAGTGCCGGCGGTACGCATAAATCCCATGGTGTTTATAATATTCAGCCGCTTTTTCCCTGTCCCGGGCATAGGGAACGGTCGCCCGAGTAAAATACAGGGCAAATCCGTCGTGATCGAAGACCGTTTTGACGGCGTTTGGATCGGCTATTTCTTCATCCCGGACAATCCGGTAGATCAAGGTGGACATGGGAATGGAAGGATCCCCGATCAAGGGGGCCACGACTTCGTCGATCTGACTAGGCTCAAACAGGGGTTGATCGCCCTGGATGTTGACGACAATATCATCGTCAGCCAAACCCAGCAGGGCCGATGCCTCGGCGATCCGGTCAGTTCCGGAGCGATGAAAAGAGGCCGTCATAATGGCCCGGCCACCGAATGCGGTTACGGCCTCGAATATCCGGCGGTCATCCGTGGCGACGGCGGCCTGCGAGACCCGTTTCGAGCGGAGGACACGTTCGTAAACATGCTGAATCATGGGTTTTCCGCAAAGGTCGGCCAATGGTTTTCCAGGAAACCTTGACGATTCGTAACGCGAAGGGATCACACAGACGACATTCATTTCGCACCAATCCATTTTGAATTTCCCAGCCCGGTTTTTCCCGGAGCCCTTGTTTTTAATAGAGATAGGCGGGATTTCCCAGCGCTGGGACGCCCTTTTTAACCAGTCCTACGTGGCAATGTCAAGAAGAACCTGCATTATCGCCATGGTAGGGCCTTCCGGATGGGTCATGTGGGAAAAAAACTGTTGTCAGTATGATTTATGGTCTCGTAAAAATCAAAAATGATCAAGAATCGTCATTCCGGTGAAAACCGGAATTTTTATATGTTACACAAGCACTGGACACCGGTTTTCACCGGTGTGACGACGTTTACGTGACCATCGTGACGGGCAAAGTATATTTCGTTGATTTGTCGCTGATCTTTTGGTATTTCTTGACCCTTGACCCTTTTATCGAATACCAGGTGCGTTTTATTGTTCCGGCGAAGGAGAGAAATACATGACCCAGGGCATCTTCATTATCGGCACGGATACGGAGGTCGGAAAGACCGTTGTGTCCGCAGGTCTCATGTATTTGTTGCGTAAAAAACACTACCGGGCCGCTTATTTCAAACCCATCGCCAGCGGTGAAGTTGACCCGGAACACGGGTCCGGGTCCCCCGATGCGTCTTTTGTCAAGGTCGTATCCGGGTTTGATGAACAGGAGCGAAACATTACGCCGTTTGCCTTCAAAAATGCCGTGGCCCCCCATTTGGCCTCGCGCATGGAAGGCCGGCCTATTGAACCTTCTGTGATCCAAGGCGCTTTTCGTGAACTGATGCGTCGCTACGAGTGGATCGTGGCTGAGGGGGCAGGCGGCATCGCCATTCCGTTAAACGATAAAGGTTACATGCAATACGATCTCATTCAACATCTTGGTTTTTCCTGCTTTTTGGTCTGTCGGACGAACTTGGGGACCATCAATCATACCTTGTTGACCGTACGTTATGCCGAGAGCCTCGGTATACGGGTCAAGGGCCTTTTTATGAGCGGCTATGGCCGCTCGGAACTGGAACGGGATAATATGGAGACGATCAGGCAATTAACGGGTATTAACGCAATCTTCACCATACCGGTTCTGGCGGGTGTCGACACGGAAAAACTTCAGGTGGGAAACCTTCGGACAGTTTTTGAAGAATGGATAGATATTGATGAGATAGCTGCATTGATGGAGGTCGTCGGATAACAATTAATAAATGATGGTCTCGTAAAAAATCAAAAATGATCAAGAATCGTCATTCCGGTGAAAACCGGAATCCAGAGATTTCAACATTTTACACAAGTACTGGACACCGGCTTTCACCGGTGTGACGACTTTTTTACGAATTCATCAATAATCGTTCTTGCAACATCAGCATATGACGGCAGTATAGGAGATATTTTATATGAATCTTTTTGAAAAGAAGATGGAAGATATAAAGGCGCGGGGTCTGTATCGCAGGATGCGGTATCTGGAATCTCCCCAGGAATCGCATGTTCGGATGGATGGCCGGGATTTTATTCTCCTTTCCTCGAACAGCTATCTCGGTTTGTGCCATGACGAGCGGTTGAGAAGGGCTGCAGTGGAGGCTGCTGAAAAGTACGGAGTGGGGTCCGGCGGATCCCGCCTGACGACGGGAAGCTACGAGATCCACCGGCAATTGGAAACGTCAATTGCGGCGTTTAAGGGGACTGAGGCCGCCTTGATCTTCAACACGGGCTATATGGCCAATGTCGGGACGATATCCGCCCTTGCGGACCGGGAATGGGTGATCTTTTCCGATAGCCTCAATCATGCCAGTATAATTGACGGTTGCCGTTTGAGCGGTGCCGAGACTGTCGTTTACGATCATGTCGACACAGCCGATTTGGAACGCAAGATAAAGGCTCATCATCGGGGCCGGCCTGCTTTGATCGTGACGGACGGAATCTTCAGCGTTGACGGTGATATCGCGCCCCTTCCGGATATCGTCGCCATCGCCCAGGCCCACGGCATTCTGGTCATGGTCGATGACGCCCATGCAACGGGCGTGCTGGGTCCGAACGGTGGCGGGACATCGGACCTTTTCAGTCTCCATGGCGCTGTCGATATTCAACTGGGCACCTTGAGCAAGGCCCTGGCCGGTGAAGGAGGATTTGTGGCGGCCAGGAAAGTTCTTATCGACTATTTGATCAACCGGGCCCGGAGCTTCATCTTTTCCACGGCCCTGTCTCCCGTGACCATCGCCGTAGCCCTGGAGGCTTTGGGCATCATCCGCCAAGAGCCTGAGGCCAGGGAGCGTCTTTTGGCCAATGCCCTCTGGTTTCAGGACCGCCTTCGAGCGGCGGGCTTCAAGGTCATGGAAAGCCGGACACCCATTATTTCTCTTGTTATTGGCGAGGCCGAGGCCGCTGTTCTTTTCAGCGGAAAACTGTACGAGCGCGGCGTCTTTGTCACAGCCATCCGTCCGCCAACAGTGCCCCCCGGAACCAGCCGTCTCCGGATCAGCCTCATGGCGACCCATACCAGAGCCGATCTGGAAAAGGCATTGAGCGATATTGAAGCAGTGGGGCGGGAATTGGGAGTTTCAAAACCATGAAAAAAGCACAGGAGCAAAAGCCATGAATTCCTGGCAACAGAGAGATCTTCAACACATCTGGCATCCCTGTTCGCAGATGAAAGACTATGAGAACTTCCCCCCCATCGTCATCGAGCGGGGGAAAGGGGCCTATCTATACGACATGGAAGGAAAATCATACCTCGACGCCGTTTCATCGTGGTGGGTAAATCTCTTCGGTCACAGCAACGATCGGATCAACAAGGCCATCCGCGAACAGGTTGAGAAACTTGAACATGTCATTTTTGCAAATTTTTCCCATCAACCGGCCATTGAACTGGCAGAGGAAATCTGCCGCATCACGCCGGACGGTTTGAACAAGGTTTTTTTCGCCGATAACGGATCATCTGCCGTGGAAGTCGCTCTGAAGATGAGCTTCCACTACCACCAGCAGACGGGCCGCCCCGGCAAGACCCGCTTTGCTGCCATTACCGACGCCTATCACGGGGAGACCCTGGGCGCACTTTCCATGGGGGATCTCGATCTGTACAGCAGCATCTACAAGCCGTTGATGCTCCAAACCTTTAAGGCGGAAGGTCCGGACTGCTACCGTTGTCCTTGCGATAAGTCCCGGGATCATTGCGACGCTGAATGCTTTTCAAACCTCGAAAAGATGATCCTGGACCATCATGAGGAAATCTGCGGTATCATTATCGAACCCCTTGTTCAATGCGCCGCGGGGATGAAGATCTATCCGCCCCGCTATCTCCGGAAGCTCCGCGATCTCTGCACCCGCGTCAATATACATTTCATTGCCGATGAGATCGCCGTTGGTTTCGGAAGAACAGGCAGGATGTTCGCCTGTAACCATGCCGATATCAGTCCCGATATTATGTGTTTGTCCAAAGGCCTGACGGCAGGCTATATGCCCTTGTCCCTTGTGGTGACAACGGATGAGATGTATAGCGCCTTTTACAGCGAATACGCGGAATTGAAGGCCTTCATGCACAGCCACAGCTATACGGGCAACGCCATGGGCTGCGCCGTCGCCGGTGAGGTCCTCCGTATCTTCCGTGATGAAGATATCCTGGCGAAAAATGCAGTAAAATCGGAGATGATCGGAGATAAAGTGACCAGGCGGATGGCGGGACATCCCTATGTCGGTGAATATCGCCGACTGGGCATGATCAGCGCCCTGGAACTTGTCGAAGATAAGGCCACGAAACGTCCCTTCGACTGGAAGAGCCGGGTAGGTTACGGGATCTACCGGATCGCCCTGGAAAAAGGTGTCCTCCTTCGTCCCCTGGGCAACGTCATCTATTTCATGCCCCCCTATGTAGTTGAAGAAAAAGACATCGATCTTATGGTGGATACGGCATTTGCGGCCATCGATCAGTATATGGGGCAGTATTTCGGTTTGTAGCAAGCCTGTATTCACATATGCATGGGAGAGGCTTGATTATGAGACCGGTAATTACAGGAAAGCCATGTCCGAGTGGTCACGAAATGATTACGAAGATCATCTCAGGCGGTCAAACAGGCGCTGACAGGGCTGCCCTTGACTTTGCCATAAAACATAATATTCCTCATGGCGGTTGGATACCGAAAGGGAGGTTAGCTGAAGATGGCAGGCTTTCCGACAGCTACCAGCTGCAGGAGATGCCTACACCTCATTATTCAAAACGTACTGAACGGAATGTACTTGATTCTGATGGCACTGTTATTGTGTCGCATGGATTGCTTAAAGGTGGATCAGCTCTGACAAGGGAATTTGCAAAATGTTATGGCAAACCCTGGCTTCATCTTGATCTGGATGAATTAACAATTGATTTAGCTGCAAAAGAGCTGCTTTCCTGGTTGACAAGAAATGATATCAAAATCCTCAATGTTGCTGGTCCCAGAGGCAGCGAAAATCCGAAGATATATACAATGACAGTGGATGTTCTTGAAAAGGCATTATCGCCGGATTATGCTAATTAATCATGCATTATTGATTGGAGAACAAATATGAAGGTAATCGGTTTCAACGGCAGTCCGAGAAAAGACGGCAATACTTATACATTGATGGGATACCTTCTGCGAGAAATTGAAAAGGAAGGCATCGAAACGGAACTCGTACAACTGTCGGCGAAGAGGATTAACGGATGCATAGCCTGTTACAAGTGTTTTGAGAACAGGGATCAGCGTTGTGCTGTTAAGAAAGATGCAGCCAACGAGTATATTGAAAAGATGATTAAGGCGGAGGGCATCGTTTTGGGATCACCTTCTTATTTCCAGGGCGTAACAGCGGAAATGAAGGCACTGATCGACCGGGCGGGTTTCGTTGGACTGGCAAACGGGAGGATGTATAAAAATAAAACAGGTGCTTCCCTGTCATGTTTTCGTCGAACCGGAGGCTTGCATACAATTGAAACCATGAACCATTTCTTCCTTAGCAACGAGCTTATAATCGCCGGCAGGGCAATGAGTGTTGCCAGAGATAAGGGAGATGTAGAAAAAGATGAAGAATGTATCCAGAGTGCTCTAGCACTGGGGCAAAAGATTGCATGGATGATGAAAAAGCTCAATGGCTGAAATCGCCCATCCTATGTGAAAACCAACCGGCCGCACGCCAAATGAAATGACTGTAATCGAACAGGGAATTGTGGAAAATATGAAAAATTTGGAAAATTTCCCTTATTCTTTTTCGCTTTCAAGTTCTGCATGGATACATAAATATGGTAGGTTTACCTACTTTTTATGACAATTTATATCGGGATTTTAGAATGTTTTTTCGATCCATCGGACGATCATTTCCACATATCTTCATCCACCGCTTCGAACAGCGCCGTAGCATGCTCGAACTCGGCGGCATCCTGGGTACTCCAAGATGCCGGCCAGATGATCGAGATCGTCATACAGTATTGACCGCTTCTTCCAAGCCAAGGGCTTCCTTGAGGATTTTCAGCATAACCGTATTAACGCTGGAAGCCTCTTTTTGCGCCCGCTCTTTCAGGGCACCAGCAATCCTCTCGTCTATGCCGCGCAAAGTCATGGTTGCCATGTTGTTTTCTCCTTTTAAATACTGTTGGCCAGCAAAAGACCGCTAATGTTCTTGAAGTGGCCATCATAAGTTGCCACAGCCAAGCCATGTTGCAAGGCGGATGCCTTGCCAGCCACAAGTCGTTCGTCGGAATCGGACGTCCTTGTTCTTTCATTTCAGCGAATATTTGAGCATAGAATTCAGCGGTCCCATCATCAATTGGGAGAAGATCAACACGGGGTGAATCGAAAAACAGATCCAGTTCTTCCCTATTCTGTTGTTCTTTGCTTCCGCAGCGAAAGCCTGCCAGCAATTCTCCGAAAATTACTGTGTTTACAGCTATATACTCAGCTTTTCTTAATGTTGTAATGGCGGATTCATCCCGTCTTTTAAAAGCGACATAAAAATTCGTGTCGATAATGATCCTTTTCATATTCATGGCTCCGTGAGGTGCTGGCATATGATGCAATCATTATGATACCAAATAAACGAACTGTCAACCTGAAAAAACAGCACTGTCGAGAGTAAATAGACTTGTCCGGTTTTGTAGCAAATGACTTGTCCGCTTTTACTGTTCTTGAATGGAGGGTCATTTAAGAGCAGGAGGTGAGCGGCGGATGTTCGCTTTCCTCGTTCGTGGTTCTTGTCGTGGAGTT
>CAZYDG010000055.1:0-8568 GCA_964645835.1 uncultured Syntrophaceae bacterium | reverse complement strand
CCCATTCCTGCTAAGAAAGGCTATGGAAAAGAAACTCAAAACGATCTTCTCACACATCAAACCGGGGTAACTTTCTTTATGAGGCAACGTTACCTCTTGTCACTACACTTTCGGTAACATTTTAATCTGAGGCAACGGGGTCCTTTATCCACCAACTTTCAGCCAAATCGAGTAGAGAGAAGCGAGGCATTGGCCTTCCGGTTCAGGGGTTTTCCCTCTGTTTCATCCTGCAGATGACACTGCTCGTACGAGTAGGAAAAATCCCAATTCACCCACTGACCAATACCCCGCTTCTCCTGGTCGTACATGAATCGAAGTCTTTGGGTTTTGTTAGTGGATTTAACCTGGGCGAAAATGTCCGGAATAAAAATAGGTCTTGAAGTGATGGGGACGATTGCCCTATAAGAAAATCCATGAGTGTAAAAGATCGATTGCAAAGGCTGACGGGGGAAGAAAAAAAGCCCCCGGAATCGCCGGCCCGGAAAGAAGAAATAAGCCGCTTGCGAAAGCGGGTGGAGGCCATATTATCACGCCGCCCGGCAGACCGCCGTACACCGCTTAAGCCTAAGGTCCAGCCGGTTTGCCTGGAAGAGCTTGTTCCCGGTGAAGAGATGGCCACGGAAACAGGCACGTTTTTCTGCAGCCATCAGGTAGCGGGCGGCTCTTCCCGCCATGGCAGCCGGTGCATTCGCGATCTTACCCCTCTGGACATGCGGCTGGTTGCCATCCTGGCAAACGATCCGGTCCTGACGGACTTTGATCTTCAGCAAGGCCTGTTTCTCGATACGGAGACGACGGGCCTGTCGGGAGGTACGGGCACCGTAGCCTTTCTCATCGGCCTGGGCTGGTTTGAGGGGGCCGCCTTCATCACTAAACAGCTCTTCGCCCGCGATTACGGCGAAGAAAAGGCCACCCTGGCCTATCTGCAGACCATGGCTCGGGAGAAGCGCTTTCTGGTCACCTTCAACGGCAAGTCCTTCGACGTAAACCTCCTCGCCACACGCTTTATCATGAATCGCCTGCCGGACCCCCTGGCCGCTCTGCCCCACGTCGATTTGATCCATTCCTCACGGCGTATTTTCAGTCACCGTCTGGCCGACCGCAGCCTGGGGTCTCTTGAGGATTCCCTGCTGGGTTTCCGGCGGGAAGGAGACATCCCTGGCTTTGAGATCCCCGGCCGTTATTTCGACTGGCTTAGACGGCGTGACGGCCGCCTTATGGCCGACGTCTTCGAACATAACCGTTTTGATATCCTCTCCATGGCGGCCCTCCTGTCCCATCTGACGGATGTGATCGATCCCGATGGCGATAAATCGGGCCACCACCCCGGAGACCTGCTGGCAGCGGGCCGGCTCTTCCTTAACCGGGGCATAGCCGACGATGCCTGCCGCCTTCTTGATCTCGTTAATGCTTCCGGCCACCGGCCGTCGGCCCGGGACGCCTGCCGGGAAATGTCTCTGCTGCACAAGCGAGGAGCCCGTTGGCCGCAGGCAGTAGACTTGTGGGAAGAGATGATTCGCCGCGACCCCGGCGACATCTTTGCTCTTATAGAATTGGCCAAGTGGTGCGAACATCGGTCTCATGACCTGGACCGGGCCATTACCCTGACCCGTCTTGCCCTGTCTCATGCCGACGGCGATTCGGAAATCAGCCGGGACGATATAGCACATCGGCTCCGCCGCCTGACGGCCCGCCTAGCAGGCTGTTGAAAAACGTCCATCTGCTGCGTTGCGCCGCAAGCCTCGTCAATCGACGTACTTCTGTGTACGCCTCATTCCTCGGCTTTTGCGTGCCTTGCATATGGGCCTTTTTGAACAGCCTGCCCAAAATCGAGTTTTTCAACAACTTGCTGATGCTGGCCAAGCCTCCCCTTCCATTTGACTTTTCTTACAGTTTTGCCTATAACGCGTCACAACTGACTGGACGGATTGGTGAAGACGCAGGACCACCCCCTGCACCCCCGCCAGCGGAGACAAAAAGCTACAAAAATTCATTCCCATTCAAGGGGAGGGCAACACACAAAATTCCCTCCTCCTTCAAGGGGAGGGAAAAGCTTGTCCCCCTCTGGTGAGGAAGGGAAAAGCATGGCCCCTCTGAAAGAGGAAAAAGCTTATCCCCCTCTGGAGGGGGCGCAGGGGGAGGTCGTACAATTATTGAGGAACTAATTTGATTTATTTGAGAAATCTTTCGTTATCCTTTGCCCACAAGGTCATTTTCGATGACATCACATGGGCAATTCATGAAAAAAGCCGCATCGGCCTGGTCGGCGACAACGGCACGGGGAAGACGACCCTCTTCAGGGTTATTCTCGGGCAGCAGGAGCTCGATGGCGGCGTCGTGGAGATCGTCGGGCAAAAGAACAAAACCCTCTCCTACCTGCCCCAGGATCTCGTCGAGTTGGAGCCCGTCCCTCTTCTCGATTATCTGAAGAAACGAACGGGCATTGCCCGTGCGGAAGAGGATATCGCCCGGCTGGAACGGGAAATCGCCGCTTTTACCGGTGATAACCGGGCCGCTGAAGTCTACGAGCGGCTCCTTAAGGACTACGAAATGGCGTCCTCCAGCTTTCAGAGCCGTGACGGATATGCCTTTGAGGCTAAGGCCGGCCAGATTCTCCGGGGGCTCGGTTTCCGAGAGGGGGATTTCGCCAAGTCGTGCATCGAATTTTCCGGAGGGTGGAAGATGCGCATCCTCCTGGCCGTCATTCTCCTGTCTCAGCCTTATATCATGCTCCTGGACGAACCGACGAACCACCTTGACACAGAAAGTATGGAATGGCTGGAGAGCTACCTGCGCGATTATCAGGGGACCCTCATCACCATTGCCCACGATCGCTTCTTCCTCGACAAGATGGTGGACCATATTGCCGAGCTGGCGGCAGGCCACCTGACCGTCTATCGGGGCAACTACTCTTATTATCTAGATGAAAAGGAGCGGCGCCTGGCCGCCCTCGGAAAGGAGATGGCCCTCCAGCAGGCGGAAATCAAGAAGACGCAGGATTTCATCGAGCGGTTCCGCTACAAGGCCACAAAGGCCAAACAGGTCCAGAGCCGGATTCGCTCCCTGGAGAAATACGCTCCCGTCCGCGCAGATGCTCATGCCAAGACCGTCAAGATCCGTTTTCCCGAGGGCGTCAAAAGCGGCAAGGAGGTCATCGTCGCCCACAACTTAAGCAAGCGCTACGGTGATCTGGAAGTTTTCCGGGATGTGTCCCTGGCCATCTACCGCGGCCAGAAGGTTGCCCTAGTTGGTGTCAACGGGTCCGGAAAATCGACTCTCTCCAAGATTCTGAGCGGTACGGAGGCGCCGACGGAAGGGAATATCACCTATGGGCTCCAGGTCAAAATGGCCTTCTTTTCGCAGGAAAGTGCCGAAAATCTGGTCTACGACGGAACGGTATGGGAAGAGATCGGCGCCGTACCATCCAAAAGCAATGATCAGGACCGGCGAAATCTCCTGGGGGCCTTCCTTTTTTCCGGTGACGATATCTATAAGCCCGTCTCCGTCCTGTCGGGTGGTGAAAAATCCCGCCTGGCCCTATTGAAAATCCTCCTCCAGGATTCGAACTTCCTCATCCTCGACGAACCGACGAATTACCTCGATCTGAAAACCAAGGAGATCTTCCAGGAAGCGCTCCTGGCCTATCACGGGACGGTCCTCATCGTCTCCCACGACCGCTATTTTCTGGATCACATGGTGGACCGGGTCTTCGAGATCCGCGATGGCCACTGCTTCACCTATCATGGCAATTACTCCTACTTCATCGAAAAAAGGAAGGCCGCCCTAGATGCGGCTCCGGAAGGAAAGGGCGAGAAGACCTCTGTCGCCGATACGAAGGAAGCGGCGATACATGTCGATGCCAAAGCCCCCGACAAGTATAAAACTAAGGAAGAGAAGCGCCTCGAAGCGGAAGAACGGAGCCGGCTGAACAAGATCAAAAGCGCCCATAAGAAACGTATGGATGCCATCGAAGAGGACATTGTTGCCCTGGAGCAGAAAAAAGCCGATCATGAAGCTGTCCTGTGCGATCCCGAAACCCATCGACGGCCCGATATGATCAAAGACCTGAACCTGGCGCTGAAGGCTACAGCACAGACTCTGGAAGGACTCTATGACGAGTGGCACCGTCTGGACGTGGAGATGGCGTCGGCGTTGAATAAGGAGCAAGTTGGCACTAATTGACGGATTGTAAAAAGTGTGCAAGATTACGGTGAAAGAAGGGTGTTTTTTGTTTCATCTGGAAACCGGTCGTGCAATAAAACGCTAAGGAAATCCGGAAAATGAAAGTGTCTTGTAAGGCAGCGCTTCTTTCCGCATTTGTTTTCCCCGGTATCGGCCATCTGTATTTGAAAAGATATTGGCGGGGGCTGGTTATTATATTCCTTGAATTTGCCGGAATGGGTTACTTAATCTGGTGGGGCACTGTATCGGCGCTCCATCGCCTCGAGGACGTCATGGCCAACATGCAGGGCGTTAACGCCATGAATCCGCAAGAACTATCCGGTCTTATAGGAGTGCAAACGTTGTTGGCCTCAATTCCATATTATAACGCAGTCTTGAGTTTTATCATTTTCTTTTGGGCAGTCGCCGTCATCGACGCCTATAGAATCGGCAAACAGAAAGAAAAAATATAAGAATAGCTGTTAATCTAGAAAAAAATCAATCCGGCAAAGGAAATTCATTCTCATGAAGAAAATCTCCATCCTCCTGTTTTGCATTCTGTCTCTTATCATTTGCGGTTGTACGAAGAAAGATGATCACAAGATGCTCAAGGTGGCCGTTTGTCCCACATCGCCGCCGAATTTGTTTGAAGAAAACGGCAAGTACCACGGGCTCGATCTGGAGCTGTTTGAAGGGTTTTGCAAGGCCAGGGGCTATCAATACAAGATCACGGCCTACGACTGGCAGGGCATGCTGGGAGCGGTTATTTCGGGTCAGGCCGATGTGGCCTTTTCCGGCATCTCCATTACGGAAAAACGCAAGGAAAAGATGGACTTCTCCAAACCCTACATGGACAATACCTGGAACCTGGTTAGCTTGAAGAGCCGCAACATCGTTATTAAAGACCTCTCGGAACTCAAGAAATACACAATCGGTTATCCCCGCGGAATGGCCTATAGCGGCTTTATCAAGGAGAATCTGGAACCGAAGGGGATTTACAAATTGGCCGATGTCCGTATGTACCCCACTTATAACGAGGTGATCGCGGACCTGCAAAACGGAAAGCTCGACCTGGCGTTTCTCGATGGTTCCGTCGCCGTAGTCCATAAAAAGAAAATCCCCATCCAGGATAGTTACGTCTTTACGGGCTTTGACACCTTTGGCTTTGCCTTCCCCAAGGGATCGGCCGTACGTGGCGAATTCGATGCTTACCTGAACGATCTGGGTCCGCAAAAGCTGAAAACCGTCATCGACAAATGGTTGAAGTAGGCGAGCGTAAAGAGAGCCGATGACGTTCTGGCTTATATTCCAAGCCCTCATCGCCGGGGCGGGTTACACGATCCTGATGACGTTGGCCTGTATCACGACGGGCATTTTGGTCGGCCTTACGGCTGCCCTTCTGAGCCGGCTGCAATGGAAGACCGTGGATGGGATACTTGCGGTATTTACCTATGTGTTTCGCGGCATCCCCGTCCTGGTCCTTCTGTTTATCGTCTTTTTCGGCCTGCCCGGCATCGGGATCCGGGTGTCTCCCTTCCTCTCCATGGTGCTCAGCCTGGGCCTCATTTCCGGGGCTTATCTGTCGGAGATCTTCCGCGGCGCCATGAACGCCGTCCAGCGAGAAGAGATCGTGGCCGCCGAGGCCATGGGTATGACCCGCGTGCAGAGCTTCCGCTATATCGTTTTGCCCCAGATGATCCGTTTCGCCTTCCCCGGCATGATCAACGAGTTTACGACCGTTTTGAAGTATTCCCCCTTTGCCTACACCGTCGGTATTCCTGAAATCATGAAAGAAGCCATGAGCCTGACGGCGGTCACCCTGCGGGGACTGGAGATATATTTTGCTGTAGGGATTGTCTATTATGTCATCTACAAGACGTTCACCGTCCTGTTTACGGCCATTGAAAAACGATACCGTATACCCGGATTGATGGTGGATTAGGCAGGCAACGCGATGGCCCTGATCGAAGTAAAAAATCTAATGAAAGAATTCGACGGCAAGATCGTTTTGAACGGCGTCAACGTCACTTTGAACGAAGGCCAGGTCAAGGTGATCATGGGCCCATCGGGTTGCGGAAAATCAACCTTCCTGCGCTGCCTGAATCTTCTGACACAACCCACGTCGGGGCAGATCCTTTTCAAAGGCGAGGACATCACCCGGCCGGGCGTGGACATCCGCAAGCTTCGTCAGAGTATCGGTTTCGTATTTCAGCAGTTTGCCCTCTACCGCCACCTGAACGTTCTCGAAAACGTGACCCTGGGTCTCAGGAAGCTTAAGAACATGTCTGCCAGGGAAGCCGACAAAAAGGCCTTCCACGAACTCGAACGCGTGGAGATGTTTGAGCATCGCCACAAATACCCCGCCCAGCTCTCAGGCGGCCAGAAGCAGCGGGCAGCCATCGTCCGGGCTCTGGCTATGGACCCCCTGGTAATTTTTCTCGACGAACCGACTTCCGCCCTGGACCCCCAGATGTCGAGGGAGGTGGTGAGCGTCATCAACAAGCTCTACCTGGAAAACGTGACCATGTTCTGCGTTACCCATGACGCCTTTCTTGCGAAATACATCTCCGATACCATCGTCTTTATGGATCAGGGGACGATCCTGGCCGAAGACATTGCCGAGCATCTCTACTACGATCACGACGATCCCCGGATTCGGCAATTTTTCCTGAGTGTGACGGACATCCGATGACCGGCATGGACACCTTCATCAACGACTTGATCCTCTATTCGCCCCAGATTCTTATGGGGCTGAAGAATACGGTCCATCTCGCCGTCATCATCTCCGTTACCGGTTTTTTCGGCGGCATCGCCGTCTTCTATCTGACCTTAAGCCCCCATGAATCCTGCCGCCGCTGGACCGAACGGTATTGCTCCTTTTTTATCGGGACCCCCCTTTTGGTGCACTTGTTCCTCATGTATTACGGCCTTCCCCAGATCGGTATCCACCTGTCACCACTTGTCGTGTCCGTCATCGGATTCACTCTGAATGTCTCTGCCTACAATGCCCGCTTCCTGACCACGGCTTACAACGGCCTTGACCGCATGGAACTGGAGGCCGGCCGGTCCCAGGGCTTCACCAGTCCGGAGATATTCCGCCTGATCATCCTGCCTCAGGTGCTGCGTCTTTCCGTTCCGGCCATGACCAACCAGGTCATTCAAAACCTGAAGGACACCACAGTGGCCTTCCTGATCCAGTTCAGCGATTTTTTTGCACAGATTCAGGAACTGGCCTCAATGAACTTCGAGTTCTTCAAGGCTTACGTCATGGCCGGCCTGGTATACCTGGCCATGGTCTCCGTCATTGTCCTGGCTGCCCGGCGCCTGGAACGGCGCATCACTCTGCCGGGCCTACAGGCGTAGTTTTGGAAAATATTGCGTCGATTATGACACTTTCATTTTTTCAAAATAAACTCTAGTATGGTAACCACGAAAAATGAGGAGGAGAAAATATGATGACTAAAGAAGAAGCACAAGAGTTTACCTCCCGTTGGCTGCCGGCCTGGACCGGCAACGATCCGGAGAAGTTGGCCGTGTTCTATTCTGATGATGTATTTTACTCTGATCATCTCGTACCAAAGGGGGTTAAAGGAAAGGAGCAGCTCTTAGATCACTTGCGCAAGATGTTGGGCCAAAATCCTGACTGGATCTGGACGCTGATTGAAGCGATTCCCATGGAAGGCGGTTTTCTTTGCAAGTGGCTGGCCCGAATACCCGTTGGCAGCAAGGTTATCGAATGTATCGGCGTTTGAACGGTGCAATTCAACGATCTCGGGAAGATCAGGCGCAATGAGGTTTATTTTGATCCCAGTAAGATTATTGCAGAGATTATGAGATTAAAACAAGGGAAATAGATATTTAGAGATTATTCTGTGCGGAATTACGGGGACACCATACTTAATTACGTTTCCCCTTAGGCCCGGGCTTTCCGCGCTTCAATAATCGCGATAGTGATGATTCAAGGCTCTCCACAAAACTTTCAGAGCCAAGCGGCCTGCCAGATCGTTCGTAGCGCCTTATCTTGTTTACCTCCTCATCGGCTGCCGTTGCGAGGAAAAGTTTCCAGCCTCCAGTGGAATTAAGTATGGTGTCCCCAAATCTCGCGTCCCCTTATTTGTCATGCCGGACTTGATCCGGCATCCAGTCATAATAATGGATTCCCGCATCCACGGGATGACGATTATTGCGATGTATAGCTGTCAAAGGATAATACCTAAACATACTGCCATACCGCCATGCCTTGGGGCTTTTTATTTATTATTCGGTCCCACATCTGTCCAAGATAGTTATTAGCAATTGAAAAGGGTGCACAGATTCAGGTAGAAGTTTTCTTCGCCAAAAGAAAAAACAAAACCTGGAAAGGATGCACCCCGATGAATAGATTTAACAGCATTTTCGGTCAAATTC
>CAZYDG010000054.1:0-20223 GCA_964645835.1 uncultured Syntrophaceae bacterium | reverse complement strand
TCCGAATATACCTCTTCAAATCGCATCCTCCGGATCTCCTGTAGCATCTCCGTCTGTCGCATCGATCACCTCCATAGGTGATCTTAACAAACCGGACAGATTGTGTGCTACAAACCGGACATATCACGTACTCCCAACATAGAAATTACTTATGATAAAAACTTGACATGGTAGCGAACCTGTTATATGGTCAGACCACTAAACAGGTATGTCATGTACACTGTATGATCCAATGTGTACATTTAAAATAACACCTTCATGAAAGAAATTTTATCCATCTAATAAAATATATATGTTGGGGAGGAGGTATACAGCCGTGTTCGATAAATTTAAAGATGCTGCAGAAACTTTAGGTAACACTGAAGTGCATCGATTCGCAACTAAAGCAGAAGCATTAACATTTATTGAAGATTTCTTGACGAAAGAAGAAATTATAGATGCACCCGGATTTTACGCGCTATGGGCCAAAAGCGCGATGCTTGATGATAATAATAAGAAGACCCTCGCGGTAAAATTTCCTGGTTTAAAATTTGATATAACCAGAGAGTTGGCAAGAAAAGCCAAAGTTGGTATAACCCAGATGGAGTGGGGACTGGCGAATATGGGAACGCTGGCACAGGACTCTACCGAGGTTGAGCGGCGCCTGGCATCCGCTCTGCCATGGATCCACATCGCCTTGCTTCCCACGGACACGATCGTTGCTGATCTGCCTGCTCTCATCACGAAAATGCATCCGGCCAAGAGCAACTATATCACCCTGATCGCTGGGCCGAGCAAGACCGCCGACATCGAACGCGTGCTCGCAATTGGCGTTCATGGCCCTGAGCGACTCGTTATCGTTTGTATTGATGAACAAGGGGTATGAATTGATGAAAAAGGAACTGGCACAATCCATACATAAAGCCCTTGAGAGGCAGAATCTTGCCGGCATTCTAGACCGATGGAATTACCCGGCCACCCGCGCCGAGGCGTACGAAGGTATTGATTTTGAGGCGCTCAGGAGCCGGATCGCCGAAATTAAGGGTAATGCGGCAGATCATCTTGAGGAACTTGCCGAACAGTTCAAGAAAGCCGCAGAAGCACGTGGAGCAAAGGTATTTCGGGCAAACAGCCCCGAATCGGTCAAGGATTTCATCACTGATCTTTGCAAGGAAAAAGGTATTAAGAAGATCGTCAAATCCAAGTCCATGGCCTCCGAGGAGATCCGTTTAAATAAGCACCTTGCAAAGTTTGGCATTCAGTCGGACGAGACGGACCTTGGTGAATGGATCATTCAACTCGCCCATCAGACGCCTTCTCACATGGTCATGCCGGCCCTTCATCTGACCAAGGAAGAGGTTGCGGACCTCTTCAGTGAAGAGACCCATCAGAAACAGTCCACCGACATACAGCAATTGGTTAAGGTCGCGCGAAAGGAGTTGCGGGACAAATATTTCGAGGCGGATATGGGCATGTCCGGCGCCAATATTGCCATTGCCGAGACCGGCACAATTGTTATCTGCACGAATGAAGGCAATGCCAGTATCGTTACAACACTTCCGAAGATCCATGTGGCATTGGTTGGACTTGAAAAGCTAGTGGCGAACTATGCCGATGCAGCACCGATCATCTCCGCCATCCCGAAGAGCGCAACCAACCAGCTTATAACCAGCTATGTTTCCTTGATCTCCGGCCCGACGCCAAATGATGATGGTTCGCTGAAGGAACTCTATATCGTTCTAATGGACAACAAACGAACGGCCATGGCTAAGGACCGCAAATTCAAAGAGGCGCTTCAGTGCATTCGTTGCGCTTCATGCCTGAACATCTGCCCTGTCTATCGCTTGGTGACAGGCCATGTATTCGGTCATATCTACACCGGTGGCATCGGGACGATTCTCACTGCATGGTTTAATGAAATGGAGACAACAAAGGATATCCAGGGACTCTGCATCGGATGCGGCAAGTGCAAGGAGATATGTCCCGGCAAGATCGACATACCGGCACTGATTCTGGAACTCCGGCGCCGTGTGGCATCAAATGGAGGACTGCCCTTCATCTACAAGACCGCCCTGTCGGTAATCAACAACCGGAAGCTCTTCCATGCCATGTTGAGGGCCGGTTCCATCGCGCAAAAGCCTTTTGCCAAAGAAGGGTTCATACGCCATTTGCCCATGTTCCTGTCCGATCTTGCGGAGTATCGGGGCTTGACGACGATTGCACCCGTTCCATTCCGTGATATATTTAGAAAGATCAGGCAACCGAAGAGCAATACAAAGGTCTCGGTTTTTGCAGGCTGTGCAATTGAATTTGTATTTCCCGGAATTGGAGAGGCTATCGTAAACGTTTTAAATAAGGCAGGCGTTGAAGTTGTATTTCCCGAAGGACAGTCCTGCTGTGGAATACCGCATTGGGGTAGCGGCTCCTTTGATATGGCTGCCGCTGCTGCTGCACACAATATCGAGCCACTTCTCGAAGGTGACGTAAAATATATAGTTGTAGGGTGTGCAACGTGCGCCACGGCCTTGAAAAAGGAATGGCCCAATCTGCTGGAAGATCAGAACATGGTTGGTCTGGTCCCTGATGCCAAAAGGGTTGCGTCAAAAACGGTCATGTTTTCGGAGTTGGTGAATAAACTCATCGATGAAAAGAAACTGACCCCGAAAGACGGACTTAGGCTCAAGACCATTACTTACCATGATTCTTGCCATGCCAAACGGCATATGCAGATATATGAAGAACCACGGGCAGCGTTTGTCGCGGCCGGTTACGAGTTGAAGGAGATGTTTGAGTGCGACACCTGCTGCGGCATGGGAGGGTCATATACCGTAAAACAACCCGAAATTTCGATGCAGATGCTCAAACGCAAACTGAAGAATATAGAAGATACCGGTGCAGAATACGCGTCTACTGAGTGTCCCGGCTGTTTGATACAGCTCAGGGGAGGGCTCGATAAATCAGGGTCGAAGATCAAAGTTAAACATCTTGCTGAATTGATGCAAGATAGGTTTAAATAGCATCCAAGAGTGATGGCTTCTTGGAGGTCAGTCATTTTTAAAGACGTCCTTGTTGACCGAAGGAGAGAGCGATGATGAAAAATGAATTTGGTCCTTTCTTTGAGCCCAAAAGTGTAGTGATCATTGGCGCATCAGCCACACCAGGTCGTCCTGGCAACGATGTCATAAGAAATATTCTTGCCAACGAATACCGGGGAGCAATTTATCTCGTAAATCCGAAGGGGGGAGAAATTTTGGGGATTCCGGTGCTGCCATCCATCGCGAATCTGCCAGATGGTGTTGATCTCGCAATCATCATTCTTTCCGCCAAAGACACTCCCTTTGCACTACGCGCCTGCGCGGATAAGGGCATCCGACATGCAGTCCTTTCTGCTGGTGGCTTTGCCGAGGTCGAGCAGGGGATAAAGATCCAGGAGGAATTAATCGAAATTGTAAGAGAGAAAAAACTCCGAGTAATGGGACCTAACACCTCCGGTCATACCTCCACGCCCAATAATTTCACATCCACCTTTTTCCCCCTGGGAAAGATCCGGCGTGGGAATGTGTCCTACATAGCACAGACGGGCAATTTCGCCACCCACACTATGAAATACATGCTGACCGGCGAGCATTTCGGAGTATCCCGCGTCATCGGGCTGGGCAATAAGATTGACATGGACGAGAGCGACGCCCTGGAATATCTGGCAGACGACCCTGAGACAAGCGCCGTCGTCATGTACCTCGAGAGCATCAAGCGTCCGAGAATATTTATGGAGATTGCCCGGGAGCTAACGCGCCGCAAGCCGGTGGTTATGCTGAAGAGTGGCTCTACTGAAGCAGGCAAACATGCCGCCGTCGCCCATACGGCGGCCATGGCCGCCGAGGATCGGCTCATTGACTCGATGCTCCGCCAGGCAGGGGTTGTAAGAATATGGGATTATACCCATCTGATTCTGGCCGGGAAGGCGCTGTCCATGCTTCCTCTTCCCAAGGGCAACCGGGTAAGCTTCCTCGCCCCTTCAGGGGCCATGTTAGTGGTGCTATCGGATCTATGCGCCCGGGTTGGGCCTGGATGTTCCCAACATTGAGCCGGACACCGTCCGGCGGCTTCAGGATATCAGTCCTCCTTTTATCCAAATGCGAAATCCGGTGGACATCTGGGCCTCTGCCTCGGTCCGCGGTGTAGAATTCGGATACAGGGAAGGAATGGAAGCAGTGCTGAAAGATACAAACATTGATGCAGTGGTCCCCATCCTCATGCTGACGGAGGATACGGGAATCCCTTCCTACGACTTTATCCTGGATTTGAAAAACAGGTATCCCGACAAACCTCTTATTGTCACTTTCAGCGCCGACAAGAAATATATGGATGAGTGCAAGAATTATCTTGAACCGCTTGGTGTTCCTACGTTCCCCGAAATCGAGCAGCCTTTTGAAATACTCTCCATCCTTTACCGGTGCGCTAAGGCAATGAAACGCGGAGAGTAATCTATTTCTTTTTCTCTTTCATACCTGGTTTTCCAACGGTGCTTACATGGACCAGCGGGGGCGCGTTAAAATCTACCCGGACAAAGAAAAAGGGGTTAAGCTTTCTTTGCCTAACCCCTTTTATTAATTGGCTCCTCAGCGCGGACTCGAACCACGGACCCGCTGGTTAACAGCCAGCTGCTCTACCGACTGAGCTACTGAGGAACATTTTATCGTCGAAAAGCGAGTCCGCCTATTAGACCAAAGCGGATCATTTGTCAATGATAAATATTCTCTCAGCGGCAACTGACGCACGTCATGAGATTATCCATGGCCACGCCGGTCTTTTTGCTGATTGCTTCCAACTGTTCAATAGGTGCAAAATACTGACCGCAGACTCTGCAGGTTGCCATCTTGAAGACCTTGTCCCATATGATCCGCTTACCGTCAACAGCTTCCATCTTGACGTAACCGGTGGGACATACATAGGCGCATGAGCCGCATCCTATACAGGATGACGAAACGAACTCTATCTTCGGTTCGGCAACATCGCGGCCCAAGCCGCGATCCTGGAATCTCAGGGCCTTGACGCCAACGATTTCCTGGCAAGTGCGTGTACAAAGACCGCAAAGGATGCATTCTTTTGCATCGGATGTTTCTTCATTTACTTCGACGCCAAGCTTTACCGCCATGTCGCGTACCGCTTTCGTCGCGGGGTATTTATAATACATCAGGGCCGCCGCAAGTTTCCGGCTTTCCTTTACCTTGTCCGTGTCCGTCTTGACTTCCATATCCTGCGCAACATCAACCTGACATGAGGCGACAAGCTTCCATTTACCTTTTTCTTTGACCTCAACGGTACAAAGGCGGCAGGCGCCGAAAGAGCTGAGTTCCTTGTGGTTGCATAGGGTCGGAATATCGATTCTCAGTGCCTGTGCGTTCTGCAGAATAGTCGAACCTTCTTTGGCCTTTACCTGACGTCCATCAATTGTAATGTTTACCATGTTCCTTCCTCCTATTCCCAAACGACAAGGCGATAGCATCGCAGGCAGCGCCCGGCTTCTTTCATGGCCTCATCGGCGCTGAAACCTCCTTCGACCTCGGCGAAACTCTTTACACGTTCTGCCGCATCCAGGAATTTCACTTTGTTTACCTCTGCTTTCGGTACAAGACCCATATCGCGCTGCTGCTGTGTATTGATGCCTTCGAAAGACAATTCATCTGTGAAAGTCTTGCCTTGTAGGTAAGCGTCAATGCTCCTTGCCGCCTTGTTTCCCATGTTCAGAGCTTCAATAAGTGTTGCCGGTCCGCTGACGCAGTCGCCGCCGGCGAAAATACGCGCAACCGGTGTGCTGTAACTCGTGGGATCGATCTTGATGGTCCCCCATGCTGAGGACATACTGGTTTTTTCCTTACCGTCAAGCAGGGCTATATCGGGTTTCTGGCCCGTTGCGGCGATGACCATGTCCGTCTTCAAGGAAAATTCCGACCCCTTAATGGCGATGGGCCGTTTACGCCCACTTTCATCCGGTTCTCCGAGCTTCATCTTTGTGCATTCGATGGCCGTTACCTTTCCATTCTTGCGGACGATGCCGACCGGAGCCGTTAGGTATGTGAACTTGACGCCCTCATGGATGGCTTCTTCAATCTCCTCTTTGCTTCCGGGCATTTCAACCCTGGAACGGCGGTAGACGATCTCGACATTCTTGAAACCGAGGCGTATACAATTACGTGCGCAATCGAGGGCCACGTTGCCGCCTCCGATGATGGAGGCCTTGCCCTTGGGGGCGATCTTTTCGCCCAGGCTGAGCCTGCGAAGGAAATCGGCACCCTGGACGAGGTCATCGGAGATTACCTCTTCACCTTTGCAGCCGATCTTTGTGCCTACATGGGCGCCTATGGCGACGAATACGGCGGAAAAGCCGTCTTTGGCCATATTGGACCAATTGAGTTTTTCGATTTTCTGGTTCAATTTGATCTCGACGCCCATCCGCTTGATGAGGTCGATTTCGTGATTCATGATGTCTTTCGGGAGACGGTAGTCGGGGATGCCGACGGCTGCCATGCCGCCTGCCTTGGGCAGGGCTTCAAACACCGTAACCTGGTAGCCCATGGCGCGCAGGTGATAGGCAGCCGCCAAGCCTGCGGGACCGGCCCCGATCACGGCAATCTTTTCTTTCTTCTCTATCTTTGGGGCGGGCAGGGCAGTTGCTCCTTCCAAAAGATCCTGGTCGGCTGCCGCTTTTTTCAGGAGGCGAATGGCAAGAGGCCCTTCCATATCCTTGCGGACACAGGCATCTTCACATGGGTGCGTGCAGGCGCGACCGATAACGCCGGGCAGAATGCAGCGTTCCCGGACCAAGTCGAGGGATTCCTTGAACTTGTTGTTCCGGATCAGCTCGATGTAGCCCGGAATGTCGAGTGTTGCCGGGCAGGCCTTCATGCACGGAGCCGAAACGGCGGCGTTGTATGTTTTCGCTGCTGCTTTATTTTCGCCTTTGCCAAGGCCCTGGAAATCGGACTTGAAGTATTTCAGGACATCCCCAACAGGCACAAGGGCTGTCGCTCGTCCGAAATTACATTTGCTGTTTACAGATACGCCGGCGACTATCCGTTCGATATCCGAGATATCTCTGGGAGAGCCTTTACCGTCAGCCATTTTTGCTAAAATATCCTGGACTCGGTCGATTCCGTTCATGCAAACGGAACATTCACCGCACGAAAGCTTTCGGGCTTCCTTGAGGTATCCGATGGTCAGGGCAACAATATCGGTCTTGGGATCGACTACGACCAAACCGTTCCATCCCATTAGGGCGCCGAATGCCCGGCCGTCCAGTTCGACAGGTAATGCGCCTTCCGTCTTGGTTTTTTTAGCAGGAGCCTTCCTGTTATCGATGATCTTACCGTTCCAACTACTAAATGCCACTGTATTCATACTTAGGCCACCTTATCATCATTAATTTGGGTTCAAGATCGAGTATTTCAACAAACCTGTTATGACCACGGCACTGAGGTTTCCACCTTGTGCATCAGTTTCCGATATTCCTTGTCGACCAGGGCCTGAACCTTGGCGATATCCGACGGATCCAAATGGCGATAACGACCCTGCGACTTGATATAATCGGTGATCGGCTTCCGTTTCTCTTCCCGTTCTATGGTGATTCTATATTTCCCGTTTTCAACTTCATAAAGGGGAAATATACCCGTTTCAACAGCCAAACGGCCCAACTTGACCGGTTCGTTGGAAGGGGATCGCCACCCTGTCGGGCAGACAGTGAAAATGTGAATATAGGCTGGTCCTTTGACGGCTTTGGCCTTGTGAACCTTTTCAATAAGGTCCAGAGGGTAACTTGGGCAAGCCGTGGCCACATAGGGCACATTGTGGGCCACCATGATTTCCGCCATATTTTTTTTACCCGTCCGCTGGCCCTTAATGACCGCCCCCGCCGGGGATGTTGTCGTGGACGCCATAAAGGGTGTTGCACTGGAACGCTGGATACCAGTGTTCATGTAGGCTTCGTTGTCCAGGCAGAAGAAGATCAGATTGTGGCCCCGTTCCATGGCGCCCGAAAGGGCTTGAAGACCGATGTCACAAGTCCCGCCGTCACCGGCTATAGACACAACCTGCACATCACGATCAGCTATTTTCCCTTTGCGGCGCAAAGCCTTTAAACCGGCTTCAACACCGGAACCCACGGCGGCAGCATTTTCAAAAGCCACGTGGATATAAGGCACTTTCCATGCCGTGGTGGGGTAGCAGGAGGATATGATCTCCATGCAGCCCGTGGCATTGGCCACGACGGTGTCAGGCCCGAGTCCTTTCAAAAGCTGGCGTAGAGCCAGGACCTCACCGCAACCCTGACAGGCGCGGTGACCGGGACTGAGGAACTCTTCCCTTTCCACCAATTTCGGTGCGTATATATCAAAGTTCTGTACGGTATTCATCATTCCCTCACCCCATAAAATTCGTAGGATTCGTCTTTCTTTTTGCCTGCCAGATCCACCATGGCAATGAAGTCTCCAACAGTGACATCCCGGCCGCCCATACCCATAAGAAAATCGATTATTCTCGGCTTTTCCTTATCGTGGAACAACTGGGATTTTATTTCCGTGGCGACCGGTCCACCGCATGTACCGAAACAGATAGCGCGATCCATGATAATAAGCGTTTTGCAGCCTTTAATGGCGGCCCGTAGCTCATCCGTGGGGAACGGTCTCCATAGCCTCAGCTTGATTAGACCTACATTCTTGCCGGCTTTCCGTAGTTCGTCCACGGCGACCGAGGCTGTTTCTCCCATGGAACCCATGGTAAGTAACAATGTCTCTGCTCCCTTGGCCTTGTAGGTTTCCACAGGCTTGTACTCGCGGCCGAACATTTTGCCCCATTCATTCCATATCTTGACGATCGTTTTCTTGGAATTCATAAGAGCCGTATCTTTGGCCTTCATGGTTTCCGTAAAAATGTCGGGCATATTGAAACACCCCATGGATATTGGTTTATCCGGGTGCAAGGTTGCGTAAGGTACGCGGTCCGGCAGGAATCGGTTTACCTCTTCCTGTGTCGGAAATTCCAGGGGCTCGATCATGTGTGTCAACTGGAAACCATCCATGTTCAGGATGACAGGCAGCATGACGTCCGGATGTTCGGCAATCTTGAAAGACTGGATGGTCATATCGATGACCTCCTGGCCGTTCTCAGCATGAAATTGAATCCAGCCGCAATCCCTTTGGGACATGATATCCGTATGATCGTTCCAGATATTGAGCGGACCCGAAACGGAACGATTGGCATTTCCCATTACAACGGGAAGGCGCATGGCAGATACTATGGGAAGGATTTCATGCATGTACATGAGTCCCTGGGAACTTGTGGCCGTATAGACCCGGGCGCCCGTCCCGGAAGCGCCGGCGCAGGCGCTGATCGAGGAATGTTCGGACTCGACCGTGATGAACTCGGCGTCTATTCGGCCGTCATGAACGATGTCCGACAGGTGCTCGGCGATGTGGGACTGGGGCGTAATGGGATAAACGGCGGCGACATCGATATTGCAAAGTCCCACCGCTTCCGCTGCGGCAATTCCTACTTCCATTCCGACTCGTTTGCCCATGTTACACCTCCTCATCAACCATGACGATGGCCTGTGGCCAACATTCATGGGGGCATATGCCACAACCTTTGCAGAAGTCCAAATCCGCTTCGAAATAGCCGTCGGCCGTTTCATGGATGCAGCCTTCGGGACAGAAGAGATAACAGACACCGCATTTAATACATTTCGTTTTATCCAAAACGGGACGCTGTGCACGCCAACTGCCCGTTTTATACGTACTGGCGCTTCCCGGCTCAAAGACGATACATCCGGGGGTCACTTCCTGCCAGGTTTCCGGCCATACTTTTTGTTTCATCGAAACACCTCGACTATGTTATTTACTTTGCCGTTTTAACTTCTTCAAATGCCCGTTTCAGTGCATTTTTGTTTTTTGCCGCAATCTTGCCGAACCGCTCATCGATGGGAGCGTTCAGGGAATCAAACTTCAAAGCTTTGGTTACCTTGAGGACGGCGCCGATCATCGTCGTGTTGGCGATGGGGAGACCGAGTTCCTCGCGGGCGATATGGGTCGCGTCCACCGTGGCGAGCTTTCCCTTGTATTTAAGCTGTTCGCGGATCGCCGCGGCCGGTTTGGCTGTATTCACGATCAACATTCCATCGGGCTTCAATCCATCGATTACGTTGACCAGAGCCATCAGACTCGGATCAAGGACTACGACCACATCGGGTTTGTAGATACCGGAGCGGATCTTGATCGGCTTTTCGGAGATCCTGTTATATGCCATGACCGGAGCACCGCGCCGTTCGGGACCGAATGCGGGGAACCCCTGAGCATATTTCTTTTCCTCAATTGCCGCCAGGGCGAGCAATTCTACGGAGGTAACGGCGCCTTGGCCACCTCTTCCATGCCATCTAATCTCTATCATGATGTTGCATCTCCCATGCTTTTTATACTTGCTCACTAAAGTGCCACCCACTACTATGAATTTGAATAATCTGTCAATATCAAATTAAGATAAAATTCAAAAAATGTGCGTTCATTAATTCAACCCATTGCACTTATTGTTGTTATATAATATCGACTTCACAATTTATTTACCCTGTAAAGCCATCTGTTGTCTTCAGTGTATCCGGTCATGCTGTTACAGGATCGCAGTTCAAAAGAAGCGGGGTAATGGTCTGGAGGTGAATAGGATCTTTCCAAATCGTATCAGTAGTGTCGTTTGCTGGTGAAATTGTGGAAAAATCATCTGAACCGGACGGTCAATGTCACGCTTCTTTTAGAGACTGCGTCTTAATGTATCTAATGGAGGAAATAGAGTTACCGAAGCAATCTCTCAACTAATGGATATTATTTAGATTGTCTGGTTCGCTATGGGAACTCGCAATGACAAAACGGGGTTATGACACAGTCAGTTGGGCAGATGTGCACTCGGGTCTTTGGGTTTTGGTGAAGGATTACGAAAAAAGAGCAAATTGACAAAAGGAGTCGTTTGCCCTACAGTTTCTCAATACATCCCATTAAGGAGCATTTCATCATGCTGAGTCATTCAGACATAGACTATTTGAAGACTATCCTTGATGACCGCCGCGTTTCAGCGGGCGAGTCCGTCCGGAGGCTTCACGCAAGTGACGAATCCTATCACCGACCTGTTCTGCCCGATGTAGTCGTTTGGCCTCATACGACGGAAGAGGTATCCAGGCTTGTACGATGGGCCTATGAAAGGAAGATGCCTGTTACTGCATGGGGGGCGGGTACGAGCCTGGAAGGTAATCCCATCCCCGTCAAGGGCGGCATGGTGATCGATTTCCAGGAAATGAACCGTATACTGTCTTTAAGAAAAGATGATTTTCAGGTCGATGTCCAGGCCGGTGTCATTTACAAGGAGTTGAATCAGGCACTGAGCCGGGACGGTTTATTCTTTCCACCCGACCCGGGTGCGGCGGCGACGATCGGCGGTATGATCGGCAATAACGCCAGCGGTATAAGGACCGTCAGGTATGGAGCGACAAAGGATAACATCATGAAGCTCACCGTTGTTATGGCGGGTGGCGATGTGATCCATCTGGGGAACCGGGCGCGAAAGAGTTCGTCCGGATATTCCCTTCTTTCCCTCATGATCGGCTCCGAGGGAACACTGGGTATTGTCACAGAGGCCACATTGCGCCTTGCCGGTCTGCCGGTGTGTGTCATGGCGGTCCGCGCCGCCTTTCCGGAAGCCTCTCAAGCCACCCGAACGGTGCAACAGATCATGAATTCGGGATTGTCTCCGTCGGCAATGGAATTCCTGGACGGTAATGTAATGATCGTTCTCAACCGGGATCGCCAACTGACACTGGCGGAAATGCCAACACTACTGATGGAGTTTCACGGATACAGCGAAGAGGGACTGAAGGCGGAGATGGAATTTGTCGATACTATCTGCGGAGAAAACGGCGCCGAAACCATAGATCGAGGGATGGGTTCTTCAGAACGAACCCGTTTGTGGGAGATGCGGTATCAGACGCTGGAATCGATCAAACGATCCCATCCGGGGCGCCTGCCATTGATCATGGATGTGGCGGTTCCCTTGTCGCGGTACAGCGATATGGTCGCCTTCATAAAAGACGAGGTGAAAGACCTCGCGGCCTATGTCTTCGGTCATGCCGGTGACGGCAATATCCATGTCGTCGTCATGGATGATCCACGAGATATTGGACGCTGGGCTCGTGTTGATGAGGCCCACGAACGGATCGTCATGGAGGCCCTGGCCTGTGAGGGGACTTGTACCGGCGAGCACGGCATTGGTATCGGAAAATGCCGTTTCATGAGTTGTGAGCACGGTGAGAGCATTGCTTACATGAAACAGGTCAAACAACTTTTCGATCCTGAAGGCCTGATGAATCCGGGAAAATTCTTCTGACCGGCCTGCTATAAAGCCATGCATCGGCCATAAAAAGAGACCATTGAACGCGGACGGGCGCCGAAGGGGGAAATGCAATAAATAGGTTGACAGCCTGACGGTATTTCAAATAGAAAAGATAAATTATCCAACAAATCGAGGTGCCGTCTATGATTGATCCGAATGCCCTGATCGCGAAGGCCTTGGCGGAAGGCCGTAAGGCCTTGAATGAATACGAAGCAAAATCCTTTCTGGCCGCCTTTGGCGTCCCTGTATGTCATGAAGTTCTAGCGTCATCAGCTGATGACGCTGCAGCAGAAGCTGCAATCATGGGATTTCCCATTGTCCTTAAGGCGTCTGGCGAAAAACTGACCCACAAAACAGAGGCCGGAGGTGTGGTCCTCAACGTCAAGAATGAAGAGGAAGTGCGAACGGAAGGCCGGCGTTTGCTTTCCATTCCCGGTTGCGAAGCCCTTTCCGTACAGGAAATGGTCACGGGCGCACGGGAACTCGTATGCGGTCTCACGCGTGATCCCCACTTTGGACCTGCCGTCATGTTCGGTTTGGGAGGAATATTCACGGAGATACTGAAGGATACGGTGTTCCGTATCGCCCCTTTGACAATGTATGATGCCCGGGACATGATGACGGAAATTAAGGCGAAAAAGATTCTCGATGCGTTTCGTGGTGAAAAGGCGGTCGATCTTGACGTTTTGGCCAAGGTCCTTATTTCCGTGGGGGAAATTGGGATGAACTTCGAGGCCATTGCTGAAATCGATATCAACCCATTGAAAATTAGGCCGGATGGACGACCTGTTGCCGTGGACGCCCTGATTATTCTGGCATCGTAATGCCATGTTATGCCTATTGCCAAATGATTAAGAGCATCCGTTAGTCATGAACCCTTCGTTTTGAAACCTTCCGAGTGTAAATTATTCCCCGAGGGTGAGGCATCTTCAGAGGAGATGTGGCCGATGAGGCGCTAATGATATCCTACAGGAAGCAGCTTCTTTTGTTCATCGTTATCGTTTGCATCTGCGGAATTGCCTTCTATAATACCTCAGAGGAGATAAAAAAGGGCACCCTTCAGGAGCTGAACTATCGACAGACAGTTCATGCCAGGCAGGCGGCAAAGGGAATCGAAGCCGATTTTGCAGATAACCTCAGTGCGCTCGAGATTCTGGCGAAGAATAATCATGTCATCCGTCTCGATGTCCAGGGCAGGGAATGGTTGCATTCTCTTTATGGTACATCTGGCGGAGATATCAAAGGTGTAACCCGCATTGATGCCCGGGGACGGATCGTTTATACCGTCCCTCATGCAGGTAACGTCATCGGCGCTGATGTCAGCAAACAGGATCATATCAAGGAAATTTTCCGGACCCAAAAACCGGTCATCAGCGATGTATTTCTTCCCGTACAGGGTGCCAAGGCAGTGGCCGTTCATGTGCCGGTATTCCGCAACGGAACCTTTGATGGGACCATCGGCTTTTTAATCTCTTTTGATCAACTGGCAAAAAGATACCTGGAAGACATCAGGATAGGACAGGACAGTTATGCCTGGCTCATTAATGCTCAGGGGACGGAAATATATTGTCCTGTGCCCGGCCATACGGGAAATTCTGTATTTGAAAACTGTAAGGACTATCCCGATATCCTCGCGATGGCCCGACGGATGATGTCCGGTGAGGAAGGAGAGGCAACCTATGCGTTTAACAGAATACGAGGCGAAACGATAGAGACGGTTCGAAAACAAGCTGTCTTTGTTCCCATTAAAGTCGGGAATACATTCTGGTCCATCGTTGTGGCAACGCCGGAAGAAGAGGTCCTCGCCTCCCGAAAAGGCCTCAAGAACCGTCTTTTGATCATCATCGGGATCATGTTTACGGCCTTCATTTGCTTTGCCTATTTTACAGCAAGAACCGCCGGCGTCATCAAGGAGCAGAAGAAACGACGAGAGGCCGAAGAAGCCCTCCTGCGTTCGGCGGAAGAGGTGAGAGACCTGTATGATAATGCTCCATGCGGTTACTATTCCCTGGATTCGGAAGGCCGGATTATAAGGATAAATGATACTCTGTTGACCTGGCTGGGTTACGAACGGGGAGAAATTCTCGGGAAAAACCTGGCCCAAATCCTTTCACCGGCGAGCCGGGAGTATTTCATAGAAGATTTCCCGGTAGCCAAGGAACGTGGCGGGATTCATGATCTTCCGAATGACATGATCCGCAAGGACGGAACTGTTTTGCCCGTCCTCCTCAGCGCCTCCATTATCCACGATGAAGCAGGAGGCTATGTCATGAGCCGGTCAATTGCCGTCGATATGACAGCCCGGAAAAAAGTCGAAGAAGAACTCAAACGCTCTCTGTCCATTTTATCAGCTACGTTGGAGTCAACGGCGGACGGCATCCTGGTTGTGGGTAGAGATGGACAGAAGATTTTTAATTATAACCGTAATTTCCTTAAATTATGGTCTGTCAAGGAAACTCTCTTCGATCCCGTTACTGGCGCTTTGGATGATGAGACCCTTCTGGCCTTTGTAGCCGACCAGTTGGAGGACCCTGCCGATTTCATTGAAAAGGTAAGGTATGTTTATACGCGGCCCGAGAAGGAGAGTTTCGATGTTCTCAAATTTAAAGACGGAAGGATCTTTGAACGGTACTCAAAGCCCCAGTGGATGGGGGATGAGATTATCGGCCGTGTCTGGAGCTTCCGCGATGTTACGGAACGCAAGCATGCGGAAGACGCACTTAGGGCAAGCGAGGAAAAGTACCGTAACATTATTGAAAAAGTAGAGGATGGATACTTCGAGGTTGGTCTTGATGGACGATTTACTTTCTTCAATACAGCCCTGCTCGATATTTTCGGTTACAATGGGAACGAATTGATGCATATGGACAACAGGGAATATGCCACGCCCGACACGGCGATAATGATTCATAATGTATTCAGCGAGATGCTCCGGACTGGGCAACCCATTAAAACAATAGGATATCAAGCTGTCCGAAAGGATGGGGAGATTCGGCATTTGGATGTCTCTTGCTCACCCATATGCGATCCGTCGGGAATGGTTATTGGGTTTCGAGGATTTGCACGCGATGTCACAGAACGAAAATCCATCGAGGAAGAGAAGGAACGATTAATGCAGCAACTCCAACAGGCCAGGAAACTGGAGGCCATTGGAACACTTGCTGGAGGCATCGCCCATGATTTCAATAACCTCCTGATGGGGATTCAGGGCTACGTGTCGCTCATGCTGTTGAACATGGGTCCAACCAATGGACATTATAATAAACTAAAAGCCATCGAACATCAGGTTCAAAGCGGCGCCGATCTGACGAAGCAACTCCTTGGCTTTGCTCGTGGCGGGCGTTATGAAGTGAAACCCACAAATCTCAATGACATGCTCGGTAAGACAGCTGCTATGTTCAGCCGGACAAGAAAAGAGATCCGCATATTTGAAGAATTTGCCGCGAATCCGTGGTATGTTGATGCTGACCAGGGGCAGATGGAACAGGTTTTTTTGAAATTATTTGTAAACGCTTGGCAGGCGATGCCCACAGGTGGCAATCTTTACCTGGAAACGAAGAATGTCATGCTTGATGAATCATATGTTAAACCCCATGATGTAGAAGCCGGGTCCTACGTCAAGGTCTGTATAACAGATACGGGTATGGGCATGGACGAGAAAACACGGGAAAGGATCTTCGATCCCTTCTTCACAACAAAGGAGATGGGTCGCGGGGCCGGTCTGGGGCTGGCTTCCGTTTATGGGGTTGTCAAGGGACACAAAGGGATCATCAACGTTTACAGCGAAAAAGGCCACGGAACGACCTTCAGCATTTGTCTGCCTACATCTCGGAAAGAAGAGGGCGGGCTAGGGCTGGGATTTGAGAAGAAACCTGCAAATGCTCCGGTAACCATACTTATCGTCGATGATGAAGAGATCATTACAGACGTCACAGGAGAGCTTCTGCGAGGACTGGGATATCGCGTCTTCATTGCCAACAGTGGTAAACAGGCTTTTGATATATATCGGGATCATGGTCCCGATATTGATCTGGTGATCCTGGACATGATCATGCCCGATATGGGCGGCGGTGAGGCCTTCGATCGGATGAAGAAGATCAATCCGGCAGTGAAGGTGATTTTGTCAAGCGGCTACAGCATGAACGAACTGGCAAAAGATATTATTGAAAGTGGGGCCCGGGCGTTCCTGCAGAAGCCTTTCCTGATGGATGAATTATCGCGGAGTATAAGTGAGGTGCTGGCATAAATGGCTTCGGATTCAAAGTTCAAGATACCCTATGAGCCGCCGAGAATTATCGATTTGGCAGGAGGAACGGCTCATGCCCAGACGAGCAGTACTGACGGAAGCAGTAGCTCTAGCGGCAATAACTGCCTAAGCGGGAGTGTGGCCATTCAGCAGTGCACCAGTGGCAGCGTCGCCAGCCAGAATCAGTGCAAGAGCGGCTCGACAGCGGGAAATGACCAATGCCAGGCAGGCGGATCGCCGGGCAGTCAATGCCAGTCAGGTAGTACGGCCTATGGCGGAAGATGTAATTCGGGCAGCGTGGCCTCCCAGAAATGCTGGTCGGGCAGTGTACCGGGATCATAAGAGAGTGCCTACAAGGGGATTTTATGAAGCTGCGACAGCATGAATGGATTGGCAAAGGATATTAGTGAAAGTGAGGCCCGGGTGTTCCTGCGGAAGCCTTTTTTGCTGGACGACTTATCATGGATTATAAGGGAGGTGCCGGCCTAAATGGTTTTGGATTCAAAATTCAAGATACCCTATGAGCCGCCGCGAATTATCGATTTGGCAGGAGGGACGGCCCATGCCCAAACGATCAGTACGGATGGAAGCAGCGCCGATAGCGCTGATGATGGGAAAAACTGCCGAAGTGGGAGCGTCGCTATTCAGCAGTGCATGAATGGGAGCGTCGCCAGTCAGAATCAATGCAAAAGTGGTTCGACGGCGGGAAAGGAACAATGCCAGGCAGGCGGCTCGCCGGGAAATCATTGCCAGTCAGGCAGTACGGCCTATGGCGGAAAGTGTCAATCGGGCAGCGTGGCCTCCCAGAAATGTTGGTCGGGTAGTATGCCTGGGGCATAAAAGTAAGATATTATTAAGAAAGTCTCATTGCCTAGGCGCAAAAAAAGCGTTACAGGATACTATGAAGCACCATCCAAAACCGTCCTGATCCTTTGTGAAAGTTCTGCAAGTTGGAAGGGTTTCTGGATGAAGGCCCTTATCCCCAGCGCCATTATCGATTTGGCCTGATCGGCCATACTGTAGCCGCTTGATAAAATCACCTTCACTGCCGGATTGATAGCCTTCATCCGGTCGAAGGTTTCACCGCCGCCCATATCGGGCATGATCATATCCAGGATCACCAGATCAATCTCTTGCGACCGGTTCTCATAAACATTTATGGCGTCCAGTCCTGATCGGGCTGTCAATACAAGGTACCCCAGGCTTTCGAGGAGGGCCTTTGTCACTTCTAATATTGTCGGTTCATCATCGACGAGGAGGATAGTTTCTTCACCGGCGATGAGGCCGGTTCGCTGGTTTTCATGTTCTTCCACCTTAACATCCAAGGCAGGTAAATAGAAGGAAAAGGTCGTCCCGTGACCTTTTTCGCTGTAAACGTTGATGATTCCACCATGTCCATTGATAATGCCATAAGCGGAGGCTAATCCCAATCCCGTTCCCCGGCCCATTTCCTTGGTTGTGAAGAAGGGATCGAACACTCTTTCCTGTGTTTTCTCATCCATACCCATGCCTGTGTCCGTTACACATACTTTGACGTAGGGTCCGGGGATGATATCAAAAGGCCTGCACTTGTTTTTATCCATGAAGATATTTTCCGTCTTGATATATATCGAGCCGCCACCCGGCATGGCCTGCCAGGCATTGACCAAGAGGTTCAGGATAACTTGTTCGATCTGTCCGCGATCCATCTCAGCCGGCAAAAGAGATTCCTCATATGTTTCATGGATATGTATTTCTTTCTTCGTCCTGGCGAAGAGGGCAACCGTTTTGACGATCAATTCATTTAAATTCGTCGGCCTGACCTCGTAGCGGCCGCCACGGGCAAAGCCGAGGAGTTGTCTGGTCAGATTGGCGCCGGATTGCACTTGAGCTTCAATGGACTTGAGTTTCTCATAATGCGGGTGCGTAGTTTCGATATGGAGCAACATCAGGGAGACATACCCCTGGATACCCATGAGGAGATTGTTAAAATCATGGGCAATACCGCCGGCCAGGGTTCCGATGGCCTCCATCTTCTGGGCCTGCTGAAGTTGTGATTCCAGCTTGCGACGTTCCGTTATATCGCTTAGGAAGTTGAGAGTCGCCGCCTGCCCCCGCCAGGTAATGACGACCGCGTGGATCTCAACCCATTTGATTACACCGTCTTGTGTGATGATTCTGAACGGATATATGTGGGGATAAATCTCGCCGTTCAGACGTTTGTAATGGCGTTCGTATACGGTATCGCGGTCTTCGGGATGGATGAAATCCGTAAACGGCCGGGACATGAGCACCTCTTCGGGATACATCAGGATTTCAATCGTTGCGCGGTTCACAAACACCAGATAGCCGTTTTGGGCAACGTTGATTGCTTCTCCCGCATTTTCAACAACCAGACGGTATTGTTCCTCGCGGTCCTTTAGTTTTGCTTCCGTCTGCTTTCGTTCCGTTATATCCCGCAGAAAAATGAGGGTTGCCCGTTTGTTCCGGTAGGTAATGATGGCAGCGGAAATCTCGACATCGATAACCGAGCCGTCTTTCCGTAACATACGGAACTCATAGCGCGGCGGGATAGATTCTCCTTCAAGCCTTCGCCGTGCATTATCTGCCACCATGGAACGGTCTTCAGGATGAATGTTGAACATAAGAGGCTGATGGGCCAAGTCTTCAGGACCGCTGTAACCAAGTAAATCTAGATAGGTTTGATTAAAGAAAAGAAGACCGTCGTTCCCCATGACGACGATCGCATCACTGGATAATTCCGCAATTAGACGATATAACTCATCTTTATGTCTTAAGCTGTCGAGGATATTTTTCAGATCGGTCTCCGAACTGTGGACGTCCGTGACCTCTTGATGGCGTGTTCTCAGTACTTCCAGCAGGCGTTCAATAGATTTATCGTCTTCATCCATGATGGATGTATCCTCAGTTGCATTTCTTGTGGTCGCATGGCGTCTGTTGTCCATGACTTTTTAGATTAAGGGCCTTCCGGGATAAGGAATTGTTCAAGTCCGGCAACCTTAAATACCTTCTTCACGAAGGGATCGGCATGAATGACGGAGAAGTTTTCCTTGCCGACTGCTTTGACAGCGCGCATACAGATTCGCAAGAAACCGGAACAGACATAAGTGACATCCCGCAAATCAAATACGGTAGGCATTTTTGTCTGGATTATCTTAATATCAACAGGATTTTCAATTTTCATGGCCGTTGGCGTATCCAGCGACCCCTTGAATAAGCAATAGAGCTTGTGACCTTCAATCTTAAAATCGACCATGACAACCTCCCGTCTACTATGGATACGACATACTGTCGACTTGTTTATATTAACATATTTAACGAATGGAGGGCAAGGTAAGGTCTCTCGAACAATAAAAAAGGCCCCCAAATGATTTGGGAGCCCTTTTTATTGAGAGCGTAAAGAAAGTTATTTCTTCTCGGGTGCCGGAGCCTTCTCGTCGGCCTTCTCAGCCTTCTTCTCTGCCTTTGCCTTCTTTGCCTTTGCTTTCTTTGCCTTCTTTTCCTTTGCAGGGGCTTTTTCCTCAGCCTTTGCGGGCTCTGCAGCGGGCTTTGCTTCTTTTGCAGCCTGTGCGAAAGCA
>CAZYDG010000053.1:0-16637 GCA_964645835.1 uncultured Syntrophaceae bacterium | reverse complement strand
ACAATTTTACAGGTCCTGAGCGTTTCGGTATTCGAAAGAACGTCACTTATTCAACTATTTACAAACTACCCTTACAAGCATGAAAATACTACATTTTATAACCAGCTAGATTTATTTGATGAAACGTCCGGACACTAATGAGTACGTATCAGCAATGATTGGCTTAAGCAGGCAAATAGTAAAAACTATCATCATTTTTTCCCCAAAGCACACCTTAAGAAGCAGGACGAGGATGAGTATTATATTAATCATATTGCCAACATAACTATTGTTGACGACTTTCTGAACAAACGAGAAATTCGAGCCCAGTCACCGTCCAAGTATATGAAAACTTTTGCTAAGAAAAACAATGAGCATCCAACTGATGACTTGGTAGATTACTAAGGCCCACATCCTATTTGATCACGAATAATCCGTGCCAGCCGGATTAACTGACTTTAGTTCCTTAAATCCCCTCTTTATTCAACAAATATTAACTCTTCATACATCCCCATCAACCATAAAAATTTGGCTAATTGCGCGATATTATTGCATATTTTCCTTGACAACCGCCTAATAATAAGTATAATAAAGTCATAAAGTTAAACAAAACAGGGGGGCAGAAAATGGAAATCTTAGATCTCGCCAAAGCAATAAACAAGACAACCGGAATGACCGGGAAGGAATTGGAAACAGCCACTTTTCTTGCCGCCGCCATCATGGCTAATCTGGTCGGTAAAAAGGGAATCGGCGATTATTATCAAAGACGAATGAATGAATCATGGCAGGCATATAAAAACGAAAGGTATTGAATAATAAAATCCCTTCCAAGGGCTGGCACCCCTGGAAGGGACAAAACCTATAACCCCAACCGATTAAGAAAGGAGTCAAGTCAATGATAGCAAATCAAGAATCAAAGTCAAGCACGGAACAAACCTTCGGCCCGGTCATCAGCAGCTATAGCAGGGCGCAAGCAATCGAGGATGGCACCCTTATCGATGTCTCTGAAACAGCTTTAGAAGCCGGCATAAAATTCCCGACCGCCCTTACCCGCAATGTATGGAATCAATATGTTGAAATTCCCCAGGGTGTTCAGGGCCAGGATGAGTCGGGCCGCCTTTGGGACATCCTCTGGATGCTTCACCATGCCATCAAAACCGGCCAGGGCGGCAGCAATATTCTCTATCCCCTCTATGTCCGCAACAATAACCGCCATGCCGATTTTGTCCATCTGAGAGCCATATGCGGCCCCGGTGATGATTGGGCACCGGTCATCACCATCATGATGCCCAATGAAGATTGAGGAAAGGAGGATGACCATGCAAGATAGTTTTGAATTCATACAGCAAGGCCCCTCCCAAGGCCATCTAGCACTAGGGATGGATCAGACGCCCTCCCCTATTTATTCAAACAAGAGGCGGTCAATATTTGCAACTCAATATGCTTACAGCATCAAAACATCAAGGGTGAAAGAGCCGGATTTTCCATATGACGGTCGGCAGATTTCCTGCACTTCGGAACTGCTGGACTTTGCCTGTTCATTACGCGATTCGGACATCGAAAAAATGCTTGCCCTTTACCTGGATGCTCAAAATCGCATCATGTGCATCCAGATCGCGACGGGCACTGTCAACCAGGCCGTCGTCTATCCCAGGGAGATCATACGCCACGCCTTGCTGGTCGGCTCAAGTGCGATCATCCTGATGCACAATCATCCTTCAGGATATACAAAGCCGTCGGATGCCGACATACGGCTGACAAAAACGATCCGGGAAGCGGCACAGTATCTCGATATCGTAGTCCATGATCATATCATCATTGGTTCAGATAACCGCTTTTTCAGTTTCCGGGAAGAGGGGATGATGTCATGAAAACCATCGACCATGACCAGATTTATCCCAACCCGGACCAACCAAGAAAACACTTTGACCAGGCAAAGCTTGAAGAGCTGGCACAGTCCATAACAATGAACGGCCTCCTCGAGCCCGTCATTGTGGTCAAGCGTGAAGACAAATACATGATCATCGCCGGTGAGCGCAGGTGGCGTGCATGCGGCATCGCGGGGATAAAAAAAGTACCCGTCCGGATTCTGGAAGCTGACGACCAAACAGTGGCCGAGCTGGCTCTTTTGGAAAATCTCCAGCGCGAGGACCTGAGCATTGTCGAAGAGGCCCGCGCGTACCAGGGCCTGATCTACATGGGGATGACCCAGGAAGAGATCGCTACCAAGATGGGCATCAAGCAGCCCTGGCGGATAAAGGAGCGCCTCAATATTCTGAAGCTATCGCCGGTATTCCAGGATTACACGATGAAGGGGATATTATCCCCTTCCCAGGCCCAGGAGTTGAGCCGCCTGCCTAAAGAACTGCAAGGCACCGTCTTTGACAAGATAGCATCAGGCCAGGCCGGCACTTACAACAAGCTCCGCTCCCTGGTCAACGCCGTCCTCTTCGCCCAGGAGCAAACCAGCTTTCTGCCGGAGCCGACAGGGGAAGAGCGGAATACTTTCAGCAAGTATGATCGCATGATGGAGCGGATCGTCTACATGCTCAATCAATCTTTTGACCGGGAAGATCTGTCCGTCCTCTCCAAGGTGCTTTCATCATCCGTACCACAGAACATTGAGAGGATCGACATGATCATCCTTCACCTGAACAAAATCAAGAAAGCCCTCCTGCAGGCGGATAGTAAGCGGGAAGTCTTTGAACAAACAACCATAGCAGCAGGATAAAAACGGGGACATGAAGTATATTATGTAAAATAACTGATTTCTGATAAGAAAAGACTGGAGGTAATGCATGAAAACATCCTATTTTGGAAACAAGACCGCCGCAAAGGACCCCAAAGCCGTCAGCATAGCCAGATATCCTCCTCGCTGGTGGGGCGCAGGCCGTAGATACACCCTCCTTGCTCCATCTGCCGTTCTCTTGAAACGAGCAAAAGACGGCCTTCCCTGGCCCGAATACGTCAAAGAGTACAAGGAAACCGTCCTAGATAAACTTGATCCGGTCCGGGTCCACGCTGATCTATCCGACGCCATCCTCTGCTGCTGGGAAGTTCCCGGTGAAGATTGCCACCGCCGCCTAGTCGCTGAATGGATAGAATCATCACTGGGGGTGAAAGTTCCAGAACTTTAAGCATGGTTCAATCCATGACAAACATAATATTGTATCTGATTGAATTTATTTAATTATTAACTTGACTAATGCGACATAATCATTATAATAAAGCTAAATATTTAATCATTCAACAATGACGGGACAATATTGAAATGGTACCTGCTAACCTTAAAATATATCACATCATTCATATTGATCGATTACCCTCAGTTATTGCAGATGATTATTTATGGTGCGACGATATTATGGTTAATCGCCCTGGAACCGGAACGCCCATAGGTATGAATGCGATAAAAAGCCGTCGTCTTTATGAATTGACATTATCATCACATCCTGATTTATATGTAGGTCAATGTGTACCTTTTTATTTCTGTCCTCGTTCCGTAATGTTATATTTAATATACCAGGGTAATCATCCTGATCTTGAATATAAGGGCGGTCAAGGCCCGATTATTCATCTTGAAGCGGATCTTGGTGATTCGATCAAATGGGCAGAAAGAAATAATCTTCGCTGGGCTTTTACCTTATCAAACGCTGGATCATATTATTTCGAGGATCGTTGCGATCTTAAGAAACTCAAAGAAATAAATTGGCAAGCTGTTCAAGAAAGATCGTGGAGCCATTGTAAGGAACCCAAACAAGCAGAATTATTGATTGAAAACAATTTCCATTGGACAATGATTTCTCGCATTGGAGTAATATCACCAAATTTATACAGTAAAGTATCTCAATGTTTAGCAAGCTCAAAACATAAACCGCCTATTGCAATAGAACGAGAATGGTATTATTGAGTAAATTCAAGGTGCGATATGATTACATATAAAACTGGAAATATCATTCGAGAAGACGTTGAAGCCCTGGTCAATACGGTGAATTGTGTGGGCATAATGGGACGTGGCGTAGCTCTTCAATTCAAGGATGCTTTCCCGGATAACTTCAAAGCTTATGCTGAAGCTTGCAAACATCAAAATGTTCAACCGGGCCGAATGTTTGTATTCGAAACGGGCAAGCTAATGAACCCACGTGTTATCATTAATTTCCCTACAAAACGTCATTGGCGTGGCAAGAGCCGTATTGAAGATATAGATTCGGGCCTTAGATCCCTATCTGAGGTGATTCATAATTATAATATACGGTCGATTGCCATCCCTCCATTGGGGAGTGGTCTTGGCGGTCTGAATTGGTCTGATGTACGAGCGCGTATCGAATCAACACTCAACGAATTAAATGATTGCAATATTATCATATTCGAACCTTTTGCCAGCAAGACGAACGTACAAACCCATTTTTCCTCCGATATCCCCAAAATGACGCCTGGTCGGGCAGCTTTGATAGGATTGATAGAGCATTATCTTAATGGCTTACTTGATCCTTACATTACATTGCTCGAAGTGCATAAACTTATGTATTTCATGCAACAGGCAGGTGAACCTTTACGTCTGGATTACAAAAAGGGGCCATATGGACCGTATGCTGAAAATCTTAGGCATGTTCTGAAAGCAATGGAGGGATATCAAATATCTGGTTACACTGACCGAGGTGATATACCTGATACTCCATTGAAATTAGTTCCCGGAGCTCTGGATGATGCATCTTCTTTTTTGAAGGATAATATAGAAACTAAAAAGCATATCGCAAAGGTCTCTGATCTTGTTAATGGTTTTGAATCGTCTTTTGGGTTAGAGTTGCTTTCTACAGTTCATTGGATTGTTTGCATGGAACATACGAGAAACATGGACGATATAGTTGATCAGGTCTATGCATGGAATAATCGGAAAAAGCAGTTTTCAAAACGTCAAATCAATCTCGCAGTCAATATTCTCGCTAATAAGGGTTGGATTGAACATCCTCTCGCATCCGATTGAATTCTATTTGTTAGTCAAGAAATTCTCTTTCGTTATCATTTATTGAGCCTACATTATAATCGTTCCGGAAATGTAATATCGGTTTTCCGTCTTCCTTCAAAGGCCCCTTCCGGGGCCTTTTCTTTTTGACCATCCGGTAAGAATTTTCTTTCAAAAAATTAATCACCCCCTAAAGATTTTCCCCACCGAGCTGTCTGGAACTGTCTGGAGCACCTTGAACCGTTATTTTTTTTTCTGCGATTCTTTCGCCGTTCATAGAAATCTCCTGTAGAGGTCCCGGTTGTCGACTCCTTCACGGCAGCGGGACCGAAATAGAAAATAGGAATCAAATGGCCTGGACGGCGACCGATTTAACAAACATCGATAATGACATCATGGCTCTGGTCATAGGTAGGCGAACCGTTAGCGTTAGCATCGGTACAAAGACCATCACATATAGCCAGGCCCAGCTCGGCGAGTTGCGGGCGTTTCGGGCAGAAATCGTTGCTGAAATCGGTGAGTCCTCCGGAAGGCCATCATTCATTTTAACACAAACGAGCAAGTGACTGTGAAATGTAAGCAAGAGGCGCTTTGAAGAATGTAGACAGCCGGGGAAATCCCATTCCTGTTGCTGCCCTTGGTCCATCCTTTGAAGGCGCTGCCGGTGGTCGTCGCCGGATTCCGCATGTAATGGGCCTCGTCGAAGCGGTCCAGCCTGCCGCCACTTCCCCTTGTATTGACCGGGTTAATCTGGGTTGTTCCGGTCGATCACCCAATCGCCAGTGGAAAGAGAAAGTCACCTGATTGTTCTTCTTTCATAGACACTGAGTCCTGCGATTCACCTCAAATCATCATCAGATCAATTGTTTCCGACTTGAATGGGACTTTGTGCTTCATCATTATCTTATCTTGACATATTTTCTGCCTGTTCTTGCTACACATATGCCATCTTTAATGATAAGCGCTTCGATCCAGTGCGTTCCTTTATAGGATGTCGTTTCCCATCGCACCGTCCCGTTTCCTTGGTCGCTGTCATAAAAATCTCCCCTTAATTGCTGAGCGTCGAATGCTTCCTTCCCGGTGTTCACGACCTGCCACTGAACATTGTAAGGAATTGGTACGTTGGTAGTTACCGCAAATCGGAGCCATATGTTCTTCGGAACAGGGCGATCCGCTAGATCCCAAAGGTTTTTTTTGGCGTATCGTTTCAGGTACACTGAACCGCTTAGGCTCGCTCTATAGTTTAGTTTTTGAGGCCATTGAAGTGGTTGGCAATGAGCCGTATCTCCTAGCGCGGGTACTTGCACCTGCACTCTCGTTGGAACGGGCAGCATTGGGCCACCTGATATTCCTAAATCCTGTGCTGCCCTTGCCATGGTCGCTCTTCCAAGTATCGGGGTTAGGGTATCCAGAGATTCGTTGAGAGTGCGTTTTGAGGCCGCAGATGACAAATCGCTCTGAACCTTCTTCATCCATGCAACAAACGCCTCGCGACGTTCTGGATACTCATTCCATTTATTTGCGAAATTTTCTCCGTCATCGACGGGATTAGCGACCCACCATTTGCCATTCCGATATTCTGCGAATCCTTGCTTTCCCCAATTAGAGCCAATAGTTGTAATAATGCTACTTAAGGCATCGTAAACATCTTCTTGATTGTCGTAAGCACGAGCGGCAAGCGTAGTGATGATGATCGAGATCGGTTTTATGTCTGGTCTTCGTTGAAAGTGGATGTCGCGATGCCTCTTAAGGATTTGTATAGCTATCTGAAGTGGTGTTTTAACCTGCCAATCGGGGACATCCTCTACATTTGCCTTGATGGATTCCGCGAAAGCGGCTCGTCTGCTTTGAAATAAGACTTCCATCTGTTTGCGGAACCAATCCGCATAGGCCTTAGGATTACTCTTCTGCCACAGCTTGAGTTCAGTATCTGTAAGAAATATGCCGGTTGGGGGGCGTTCGCTGTTTGGTATCGCTGGTAAAACATCCATATGAAAGCGCGGCAATTGACTCTCTGACGAATAGTCAAGTGTCCAGCATCGGCGGGATTGCTCCAGAATCCTCTTTAGGTCTTCGCGTTCTTTAAGTCGTGCTCCAACCATTTGTTTAAGTGCTTGCTGCGTTATTTCCTCCTTGTTCATCGTTAGATGACACACCAAATCAATGTCATATTGGTCTTCATCGGTTATTGGTCGTACCACAGTGCCAAGTCGAAAAGATCCTTGAACATATATTTCTGGATTGTAGCGCTGAAGGTTTGAATCTTGGGCACCGAGCCACTCGCCGACATCCTCATATTTCAATGTTGCGTCTTCATATACGTGTTCAGGTATGTCTAATATCGATGCTGCTCTTGAAAGCATGGTGTTAAGATCTGCGCTAGGTTTAAGCATTGATGTGGCCATTCTTTCCCCTCCAATCTTTATCTGTGAAGAGGCACATAAGGTGCCGCCGCATGTTGGGCAAACTTCTCTTCAAATACTGGTGCGAACATACGACTATGATGGGCTGCCTTGCCAATCAGGTCGTCGGCCTTGCTAATGCCATCTAGCGAAAACTCATCGGCTGCAACCTTAGGATTCAATCTTTCCAACCGCTCACCTTCTAGCAAGAAACGGGCTTGATTATTGGTTCCAATGCTCTGCCCCCGCATAATGACATCTATCGCCGCATTTCCCAACCCCCAGGAGATAATGCCCCCTCCGTTAAGCCGCTTTCTTCTCCTTGATATGGCGTCAGAAGTGCCGATGCTCAGTGCCCATATTGAACTCAGTTGCCTGTTTAGTGTCCCAACCGCCTCTATAATGGCTACCATTGCGGGGTTGTTTGCCCATACTCCACCATCGATAAGTCGGATGCTTCCTATTTCGCGTGTGCACGGAAAAAAGGTCGGAGCTGCGCTTGTTGCTAATGCCACTTTCCAGGCCGGGACTCTATAATCCCGTCTCAAGCGATCTGCGTGAGGCGTTCGGAAAATATAAACATCATCTTCTCCCAAGTTATAGGAGGGAATGACCAGTCTTTTTTTGCTTTCACCAAATAATTTCTCTTTGAAGCATGATCGTAACGCAAGTGACAACGGCCTTGACGAATATTTTCTATATGCCCAATGTTGAAACCATTTAACGCCAAGCCATCTTGGAAATATCTTCGGACCCTCCCTCAGATAGAAATCCACAATTTCTCGGGGGCTCATACCCAAACCAAGGCCTATAGCGATGATGCCCCCCGTTGAAGTGCCTGCAATCAAATCGAAATGGTCTATGACTCTAATTCCAAGATCCTCTTCAATGGCTGCTAAAATTGCAGCAGAGAACAGGCCTTTGATGCCCCCACCATCTAACGATAGAATTTGAAATCGGGGTCCACACGTTTCTTGAGTGCTGCCATCGTTTATAGGCATTATCCCTCCGGCGTGGGCATGCGCACTAGAATTGGTCGCCCTGGGTTTATGTCCGTCAAGTAGCTACAAATTTCACAACTCTCCTTTAAAAGCTTGGTCGAGAATGGCGGGGAGCAGGGCATCGAATTCGGCGGTTGCTTGGTCCTGGACACGTCTGAGCCTATCGACATCTGACTGCAATGATTCCAATACGGTTACAATGCCCCGTTGTTCGGCAAGACACGGCAAGGCAATTGGGAGCGCTTTTAGCTTCTTGGCGTTGATATTTGCTTGGCCAGTCATCTGTTTCCGCTCTGCAAACATATACGATCGCCCGACTGGTGAATTGATATACGCGGCAATGAGCCTGGGTTCGACTAGGTCAAGATTGAGTCGAAGACGGATGAGATACGATGCGAAACCAAAGTCATCTTCTAAATCAAAGACCGCACATTTTCCAACAAGCTCAGCACTGTTGGTTCGATTGACAAGTAAGTCCCCTCTGCGGAGAAGAAGTTTCGCACGGTCCTGCTTTCTGATGTGTAAATATTTTAAATCTCTTAGGTCGAGGCGTCCATTCTGAATATTGCCCATGCGAAGAACGGGAATGCCTGTATCGTCATCGGTTGTTTTTTCTGAGGAGCCATAACAGTCATCGATTACATAATCTTTCAGCAGACTCTGCTTCCATCCCAGAGCTAGACCTTTATCAAATCTACTCTCGAGGGCGTGTGCCACTAATACGTCCACTTCTGCAATAGCCTGCTGCCGCAAGGCGCGAGCTTCGTGAATCTGGGCAGCCAATTTCTCGATCCGCGCCACAATCCGGCGCTGTTCCGACAGCGGCGGCAGAGGAACTTCAATATCAAGGAACCGTTCAGGCCGAATACGGTTTTTACCACTTGTTCCTTGTGACTTTTCGTCGCATTGTGCCCAAAAATTCTTCGTCTTCGTTAACCAGTGAATCCAACGAGCCTCAAGTTTGTCTCGTTTTGGGGCAAACAACGGAAATTCAGTTGACCCGTAGCATCCAGATAGCGCACGAGGAACAACTCCTACGCTGCCATTACGTGCCCATATTTTGTTTACTATGATGTCGTCTTCTTCAACGCGGCATAATTTAGCGTATTTCGTTGCTCCTCCATCTATGGTCTCACGCTCGTAAGCACCCTCGCCCCAGAGCCTCACACCTATTTGTCGATAGGTTCGACCCATAATCGGCGTTTCCAGGCGTTCCACGGGAATCATGACCTCCCCCAGCTTGACTTTAGGCCATTCTTTACTCACGGCTCCCTCCGGCTGATGAGGTTGATGAGGACGCGGGTCAGGATATCCTTTTCCGCTGGTTTGCTCTCGGCGATGAGGAGGGTCATGGCAACGAGGGCCGTATCGACGATGCGCTTGGTTCCATCGGGGCGGTAGAGGGCCTCGTTCTTTTCCAGGAACCACAGGAAGAGAGCGGCGCCGATCCGCTTATTGCCGTCCACAAACGGGTGGTCTTTAATAAGGAAATAGAGAAGATTTGCGGCTTTCTCCTCGATACTGGGGTAGACGTCCTTTCCACCGAAGGTCTGCATGACCGCCCCAAGGGCGCCTCTCAGGCTCTCGTCCTTTTCTCTTCCGAAGAGGCCGGAACTGCCGAATTTTTCTGTAAGGCGGTTCACCATCCGTCTGGCTTCTTCATAGTCGAGTGGCTTTACGGCCCCCGGCGTCGTCCCGCTGACGGCAACGAGCTGATGGTCGTAGTCGTCCAAAAGATCGAGGGCAAAAGAATAGTCAGCCACGACGGAGAGCAGGGCCTTGGCCTCGTCACTGGACAACTCCCGACGGTCTGCTACATCAGCAATCAAGCGAATCGTTTGATTGAGTTCCCTAAGGCGGCGTTCGTTGATGCTATAACCCTTTAATAGATGGTCTCGTAGGACTGAGGTTGCCCAGATGCGGAACTGGGTGCCCCGTTTCGAGTTCACCCGATAGCCGACAGAGATGACGGCATCGAGGTTGTAATATTCAACTTGCCGTTCGACAGTGCGCCCTCCCTCGTTTTGAACTGTTGCAAAAAATGCAACAGTTGAATGTCGGTCGAGTTCTTTTTCTAGGAAGATATTACGCAAATGGCGTGAAATGACGGACTTGTCCCGGTCGAAAAGTATCGTCATCTGATTAAGGTTCAGCCAGACGGTTTCCTTCTCCAGTTTGACATCCACGTGGACACCGTCGGTCGTTTCATAGATGACAATAGCCGATTTGTTGTAACTCGCCGGGGGTTCCTGCACCATCTGCGGACTTACCGCCTTCCTTTTCATGGCTGTTTCTCCAAAAGGGCCTTGATCCGTCCGACAATATCGATGATTCGCTGTTCTTTTTCAAGGATCGAAGCAACAAGTTCTTCCGGGGGACGGTGGATCACGTCGTCTTTAGCTTTGGGGTTCTTGCGGTCAAGGTTGCAATTCTTTGCCAGTAGTTCTTCCGCCGGTACCCTCCAGGACCGGTCGTTCTCCTCGCGCTTAGTCCACCATTCTAGGCAGGGTTGGAATTCCTCGTACTTGAGCGGCTGGGTCTTGGTGTAGTTCTTCCGGCCTTCCGGCAGAGGATGCTCGTAATACCAGACCTCTTTCGTTGGCCCGGAGCGGTCAAAGAAGAGGAGGTTGGTCGGAATGCTCGTGTAAGGTGCAAAGACACCGTTGGGAAGGCGGACGATTGTGTGGAGATTGAATTTCTTAAGGAGCTCCTCTTTGATGCGGGCGCAGACGCCGTCGCCGAAAAGGGTGCCGTTGGGCACGACAACGGCGGCCCGGGCGGGTCTCCCCACCGATGTGGGGCGGCGATGCAGTTTCCGCATGATCAGCTGCAGGAAAAGAAGCGCGGTCTCGGAGGTTTGCTTGTCATCGGGGAAATTTCCTTGAATGCCCTTCTCTTCTTCGCCGCCGAAGGGCGGGTTGGTCACAATCACGTCCACCCGGTCCTTCTCTCCGATCTCGGTCAACTTAAAGCGCAGGGCATTTCCTGGGTCGATCTGCGGGGCATCGAGACCGTGGAGGAGGAGATTCATCTGGCATAGGAGATAGGGAAGGGATTTTGGCTCACAGCCAAAGAGGGATTCATTCTGTAAGCGCCGGTGATCGGCGACGGTTTTCACTTGCGTCGAAAGATGATTGAAGGCTTCGACGAGGAAACCTCCGGTACCGGACGCAGGATCAAGGACGGTTTCGCCGAGCTGCGGGTCCGTCACAGCAACCATGAAACGGACCACCGTGCGGGGGGTATAAAATTCACCCGAGTCGCCGGCGGCATCGCGCATTTCCCGAAGCAGGGTTTCGTAGAGGGCACCCAGGGTATGCAACTCGTCGGTTGCAGTGAAATGAATGCCCGCCACTTTGTTGATGACGTCACGAAGGAGATAGCCGCTGATCATGCGATTCTGGACCCCGCCAAAGACGGCAGCGATCACGTCGCGGCGGTCATCGCCGTTAGAACTAGTGAGTTTGCGCAGGTATGCGAAGAGTCCCGGCCCGCGGCTCCCGTCGGAGCGTGTGCACTCATCCTGGTTGATAAAGGCAAGTAATTCGTCGCCGGTGACTCCTTGGGGAATAGCTGCCCAGTCTCGCCATCGGTATGGCGGTTCGATGGCCGGGCGGAATTTTTTCCCGGCCAGGGCCGCTTCTTCATCCCGCTGCATTTCCAAGTCATCGAGGAACTTGAGAAACATGATCCAGGTGAGCATGGGCAGGCGGTCGAGATCGCCGTTCAAGCCTTTGTCCTTTCGCATGGTGTCGCGGGCAGACTTGAGTAGACTACCCAGGGACTGGGCCGTGGTTTGCCCATTGCTAACGTTATTTTTGTTATTTTTTTTCATTATCTCTCTTTGCGTATTTCATTGACGTGGCCGGTATCCATATGGCGGCATCCTCATCACCCATCGGACACGCGTTGCCCTTGACAAACTCTATAGCTACCCATGCGCATACAAGGGCATCGATTGCATCCTCGTAACGCTTCAAGTGTTGGAATGACAGCCCTTCAACCTTGTCGGGCAGAAAGTCTGGTACCGCTTTAATATGGTTTCGGAGATGCCCAAGAATAAATTTCCATTCCTGGAACACTCGTTCTCTTCGGAAAAAGAACGGCAATGCCGGCCAGTAGGTTCTTGTTCTACCAACTTTATAAGGCAGTCGTGCATCTTGGTCCGTAAGGCCGAGGAGCGCCACATGAGGGTACACTTCAAGCAATGCGGGCAGAGGCTCCATCTTCTGCGTTACCAGGGAGTACCCGTCTTGGCGGAAACCGTCTTGCAGCAATCTTCCCGTTGCACCGGGCCGCGCACTTGTCGGGCTGTGCACAGAACATCTACAGTGTCCGAACTGTCGCGAGACTTCATTATCAGCATTACGTCTTTTGTCAATCTGATCATTGGACAAAGGCATATCGACAGCGACAACGCCTGGCCAAACCCCTGACAGTTTTCGGCACATATCCAACAGCGCCGAAACGTCGATTTCCGATCCTTGTACCTTTTCGGACCATTCAAAATCCCTGCAGAAGGCTTCATAACTTGGGGCGAGTCTCCTGCATAGCCAACTGCCGCCCTGTTTCTCCAACAAAGCTATCCCGCTCGGTTCCTTATCCGTCCATGCTGCATCGATACCAAGAACAGTGTTGAGATCATGCTGCATAAAGTAAGCTCTGAAGTTCAGCCACGGCTTGGCGGAGTTGATCCGGGCCTCCGAATAAGCGTATGATTTCCGCAGGCTGACCGTGGTGGGAGATGGGCGGCACTTTGAGCACATCGGGCAGGACGAACTGGGCGTCGCTATGTTCGGCATATTTTTCCAGCAGTTCTTCCAGGATAGCACGGGTTTCAGTGCCAAAGCTTTCCAGGAAATCCTGCTTCTCGCTTTTCAGCCGCTGGGCGCGTTCGCGACGTGTCCGCAAGGGGGCATTGAAGGCAAAATGACAGAGCAGGTCGAAAGGGTCCGCATCCGGCTGACTGGCGGCATCAGCAAGCTCTTCGAAAATCACACCCCGTTCGGCCAATCGTTCAATGATCTCCGCCCGCTGAACGGGATCGGCCCATTTAGCCCTCAGTTCCGGCGCGGTCGGGCAGAGGGTCCGCACCTTTTCCGCTGCATAATCCGTATAGCGCACGACGCGAAGCTGCCTTCCATCCGGGTCGAGTTCATAAACGAGGTGCGCAGCAATCTCCACGTGGCCGCCGTCGAAGTAGAATTTACGCCGATTTTCAGGAGGTGGTTCGATGATCTCTCCTGCGGGCGTGACAATCGATGACTCTGGCAATTCGTCTATGGTGATTTCATCCGGTCTTTCGTACCGGTCCAACTCCTCTTCGGTCAGCCTGACCGGATCACCGTCGAAATCCGGATCGGCAAACCTCTGCGACGCGGAGCCGGTATAATCGATGATGTTGAACCAGAGTTTGCCGTAATCGTCCCGGACGCGGGTGCCGCGCCCAATGATCTGTTTGAATTCGCACACCGATCCGACCACGCGCGCCAGAACGATGTTCTTGCAGGTCGGGACATCTACGCCTGTTGTGAGCAACTGGGAGGTAGTCAGAATAACAGGGGCTTGTGATTCCACATCCTGAAAGCGGCCGAGGTGACCCCGTCCGATATCCCCTTCAATTGATGTGACACGGCAGACAAAATCCGGATGCTCCTTGACCAGATCGGCGTTAAGGTTTCCCAAAGCGTGGCGCATTTCGTCGGCATGCTCCTGGTCCACGCAGAAGACGATGGTCTTGGCGAAGCGGTCCGTCTTCTTGAAGAAATCCGTCAAGTGCCGGGCGATAGCCTCAGTACGGGCGCGCAAAGCCACGGCCCGTTCAAAATCCGCGGTCTGGTATTCCTCATCGGGAATGACGCGGCCGTAACGGTCGAGGTCGTCCAGAGATGGCCGCCACCCGGCGGCGTCCCATTCCGTAATGACACGATGGACGCGATAGGGGGCCAGGAATCCGTCTTCAATACCCTGGCGGAGGCTGTACTCATAGATGGGATTACCGAAATAACGATACGTATCCCGGTTGTCATCCCGCAGGGGCGTGGCGGTCATTCCCAGTTGGTAAGCCGGCTCGAACCATGTGAGGATCTCCCGCCAGTTAGAGTCGTCGCGGGCGCTACCCCTGTGGCATTCATCCACGATGATAAGGTCGAAAAAATTCTGGGGGAATTCCCGATAGAGGCCCGGACGGTTGTCGTCGCGAGCAATGGCCTGGTAGATGGCAAAATACATTTCCCGCCCAAGGTTGACGATCCCGCCCTCGATCTTCCAGCGAGCGTCTCCGAAGGCTGCAAAGATGCCATCCTTTGGCTGATCGATGAGTATATTTCGGTCAGCCAGATAGAGTATTTTTGGCCGCCTGTAATCCCCGGTACGATTCCAGCGGGCATTCCACAACTTCCAGCAGATCTGGAATGCCACGGTCGTCTTACCGGTGCCTGTCGCCATGGTGAGCAGTTGCTTTCTCTGGCCCGTCAAAATGCCCTCCACCGTCCGGTTGACAGCGATCTCCTGGTAGTAACGTTCGCCATTGCCGGCAATATGATTCATGGGCGTGAGGAGACGTGCCGCAGCCATATCATCTATGAGGCCGTTCCCTTTCCTATATCTTGCCCACAACTCATCGGGTGTCGGGTACGTTTGAAGGAACGTTTCCTGGCCCGTGAAGTAGTCGAACTCGACGATCTCCTCGCCGTTGGTTGCATAGGCGAATTTCAAACCCAACATTTCGGCATAGTCCTTGGCCTGTTGCATCCCGTCGCCGGCAGATTTCCAGGCGGCCTTGGCTTCAACCACGGCCAGGGGGAAATTACGCTCATAACGAAGTAAAAAATCAACACGGCGGGGTGGCCTGCGGATGAACCTTTTACCGGCGGGAATGATGCGCCCATCGGTGATCGAGCGTTGTTCGGCGATGGAATGGGGATCATCTTCCCAGCCTACAGCCTGCAGTTTGGGGATGATGAATTTTCTGGATGTGTCGGCTTCCGATAGAGGCATGTATATCCTTTATTTCAGCACAAATTATCTGATCGGAATTCCTTTTAGCGCCGGAACTATAGTGCAAAGCGATCTTTCAGGTCAAGGATTATTTGACTGGAAAACGGTCATTACCAGTTGAAAGTATTTAATTATTCGCCAACGAGGCCGATGAAAGCTCAAAGGCGATAGCATCACCCAAAGTGAGGAGTAGGCAAGCCACCTTGCCGCACACATTTCATGGTATTCAGTATCTCGCTCAGGAAATCAAATGTTCTGATCTGTTCTTGACTTTACAGGTAATGTCAAAATAAGTCTTTGTCACCATTTATTATTGAAAACCAAAATGGTAGATTGTTATCGTGTAGCAGTTTTGAACCCGTAAAGTTCAGGGCAAGGGCAAAAAAATGTAACTGGCTGGCTATTATCTCCATCTACCTAAGGGTGAGTGTAGACACATCATTTGGCCTGAGCATTATGGATCGTAATCTAGTTATGGGCTGCTGTCGGGCGCGCGGAAGTTTGCGCGTCCCTGCCACAGAGTGTTAAACGGCCAAATGGCCTTCCAACTCAACGTTTTTGAGGACTTAACCGTTCAGTGAGCGCTACCAGCCCAAGTTCACTGTTAAGACCATATCCTGCAGGCCACACCAATGATTCTTGAATGATTGGCCATATCTGAAGTAAGGTTTTATCCCAAGGCCCCTCAGTAACATCATATGTAATAGAGACATTTTCAGGGATTGTTTCAGGCGTTTTAATGCTTACAATATGAAATGCGAAAGAGCCGAAAGCCATTGTCGTAGCATACGCATGGACTCCAGTATCATCTATTGAAGTGCGGAGATCTTTTGCCGCACTATATATGTTTGGTTGGTCAACACATTTGGCAATCCACACCGAAGTACGTGGGTGAATCACGTTCAGGAGCGCAAGTGCCGACTATGTAGGGCGCCTTACCCCAAAGTACCTGCCTTCAATTTAATACATTGCTTGCTCTGCAAGACTTTTAAGATACCGACAATACTGTCCATCCGAGGATAACCGTTTGGACCAAGCATTCTGTGAACGCTCTTGCTTGATCTGTTCAGCTCCTGAGCCAACACGGGAAATGTTATTGTCGCATTAATGTAATCTCGGAGAACAGCTTTTGCAACGTCAATGATGATCGTGTGGCAAATCAGACATGTAAGGCCTTTTCCTGGGCAGTAAGCTCCAGTTTTAGTTGAGCGTTTTTAAACTTAATCTGCTCAAGGGTCATTCCCGGAACCGTCGCATCGGATCTGACTTCGCCGGTCCGGAAATCGACAAGAT
>CAZYDG010000052.1:0-89525 GCA_964645835.1 uncultured Syntrophaceae bacterium | reverse complement strand
ATAATCTGGCTCATGGCGTCACCTCGTGTGTTGATGGGATTTTGTTGGGGAACAAAACTCATATATCACACTTTGTGACGCTATACTACTAATAATTACAATATGTTACAAATATTTCGCCCCTGCGAAAGTTGAGTATTTAAGATTAATACCTATTGAGTACTGGTTTAAATATGCGATGATGAAACTAAGGGTTTTCACTCGCTCATTTTTACGCACATCTTCCTGTAACAAAATATGCGGACATTTTCCCATTTATGTAACTATTCAAATGGTTATCAATAGATGGCGATTGCCTTTAACTAATGATTTTAGTAAATGGAATATCAATCTCTGAACGGGTGTATTCTATGCACCACCTGGCGGCTAGAATGGCCCTGGCCATGCTTTTCCTTGCCATAATAATTCCTTCAGACCTTTTTACCGCTACATAACAGTGCACAGCACTTGTCATAGGTAATAGCGCCTTAGATTCAGCCCTCCAATGTTCCCTCCCGTCCAATATTATGAGCAGTTCCTTCTGAGAATATAATCAGTTATAAATCAGGAGACCACCGATTGTAAATGATATTCAATGAATATATTATATTCATGATCATGATATGAGAATAAGGCGTTATGAATTCGTGAGAGAGTTATCAGAGAGATGGTCTGTTGATTTAAATAAGGCAGATGCGCCAAACACGGACCCGCAGAAGCGGACAGCCCGTTTCTGATACCTAGACCAGTTAAACATTCAAACAGTCTTTGAAAGGAGAAAAAAATGTATAAGCGTAGTTTTTTAAATGCAGCATCTGTGCTGCTGGCAACAAGTTTCTTCTTCTGCGGAGCCAACCTCGCTCATGCGGGACCGGGGGCAGTTGTGGATACCGTCAATGCACCGGGTACCAGAGTAGTACGCACCTATTACGCAAACAGCCCGGCAGGAGCCGCCTACCCGACAAATCTTATTGCAACGGGGGCGCTGTCAGCAACCGATAGCGGTGCTGCCCTGCGGAAGTTTGTCGACTCGTTGCCTGGTCTTGGTTCAACGGGATGCACACTTGGTACCGGTGTATCACCTAACGTTACCGGTGGCACGTGTAACCAGAACAACCTGGGATCGTACATTCCTGTTGCCACTCCTGATGTGGCCACTTACCCGGGGTCGGATTTCTATACAATCGCACTGAAGGACTATACACAGCAGATGCATCAGGACCTGCCAAAGGCTACCCAACTGAGGGGTTACGTGCAAATGGTCGGCGCGGTGGCCCAACCGCAGCATTATCTGGGGCCCTTAATAATCGCCACCAAGTATGATCCGGCCTATGCACCCGGAGCTGCTCTGCCGACGGGTGGCCTGAACGGGAAGCCGACACGCATCCTGTTTCAGAACACATTAACTTCTACACTCTTCCTGCCCATAGATACCACGGTAATGGGGTCAGGAGCTGCTCCGACAGGAATGTACTCACAGATGCGTGCAGCCATTCATCTTCACGGTGGTCATACGCCCTGGATCAGCGACGGGACACCTCACCAGTGGATTACCCCCGCAACAGACACAACGACTGGTCCAAGAAAAGGCTTAAGTTTTCAAAATGTGCCGGACATGGTCGGTACGGGCAAGTCGATCCCTGCGCCGGCTGCCACAGATGGGTTGGCGACATATTTCTGGAGCAACGAGCAGAGCAGCCGACTCATGTTCTACCACGATCATACTCACGGAATCACCCGACTCAACGTCTATGCGGGTGAAGCAGCGGGCTATCTGATTGTGGAGCCGGCAGAGGATACATTGATCGGCACGGGAGCCACAGGGAGCATTCCCGGGGCTTTGATGCCGGCGGTATATAAATACGGAATTCCTCTTGTCATTCAGGATAAGACCTTTGTCCCTGCGAATGTGGGTACTCCGGTCAGCACGACCGGGCAGGATACCCTGTGGAGTGGCGCTGTTCCCCTAGGGATGGGTGCAACCGGAGATCTATGGATGCCCCATGTCTATGAGCCGAGCCAGGAAATTACAGCGGCCAATGGATTGAACCCGGCCGGAAGATGGGATTATGGTCCCTGGGTCTGGCCCCCATCGCCCGCTACCCTGGCATTGCCGGTATTATCCATCACACCGGAAGCTTTCATGGATACACCTGTCGTCAACGGTGCTGCCTATCCTTATCTGACTGTGGAGGCCAAGGCCTATCGTTTCCGCGTCCTGAACGCCGCCAATGACCGGTCTTTAGACCTGCAATTGTATCAAGCCAATGGCGGCACCGGCGCCACGGCAACAGCCGCACTCGTCGCCGGCACCGGTGCCCTTACGGTCACGCTTGGGGTTGCGGGCTCCGGTTATACGGTGGCTCCTGCCGTGGTCTTCACGGGGGGCGTCTTAGGAGCTGGAGGAACAGCGGCCAAGGCGACAGCAACGATTAACGCCGCCGGCGCCGTTACGGGCGTAACGCTTGTATACGCAGGCAGCGGATATACGACGGCTCCCACCGTCAATTTGGTTACAGGTACGGAAGTCGCCATGCTCCCCGCGATCCCCCATGATGCATTATCGACCCTACCCATCTGCGCCGCCGGTGTTACGGTGGGCACTCCCAACTATATAACGCCGGCCGGTGTGCCGCCTGCTCCACCGGCAACACAGGTAACAAACCCCGCGATAGGGTGCTGGCCCGAGACCTGGCCGACGGACGGCAGGATAGGGGGTGTCCCTGATCCGACCAAGGTAGGCCCCCAGATGATCCGAATCGGTACCGAAAGCGGTTTCCTGCCGTCGCCTGTCGTGTATCCCAACACTCCGATCAACTTTGACGGCGTTGGTAACATTGCCAGCAAAACTCTTCTGCTTCAGCCGGCGGAACGGGCGGACGTTATCATCGATTTCACCGGAGTGGTTCCCGGTACGAACATCATCCTTTACAACGACGCACCCGCGGCCCTGCCGGGAGGCGATCCTCGTTATGACTATTTCACGGGCATCCCGGATCAAACGCCCATCGGCGGCGCACCTTCGACCCTGGCCGGATTCGGCCCGAATACCCGGACCATGATGCAGTTCCGCGTGGTGGCAGCAACACCCGGTACGATCACCCCTGTCACCCTGCCTGCGTTGACGACGGCGCTGACAACCGCCTACAACGCGTCACAGCCCGCGCACATAGTCCCGGCCAATGTTTTTGCGAAACTTACGGATACGGCGATGACGGTAAACGGCATTTCCATACCCCTCCAGGGAAAATCGGTCAATGAGGGCTTTGATGCCACCTATGGCAGGATCAATGCCATGCTCGGCACCCAGGCGCCGAATGGATTGACGCCTTCAATCCCCTTGGAGTATGCCTCAAAATCAACGGAAAATCTTCGTAACGACCAGGTCCAGCTCTGGAAGATTACTCACAACGGTATTGACACCCATCCTATCCATTTTCACCTGACTGATGTGCAGGTAGTCAACCGTATCGACTGGACCGGGCAGATCCTACCGCCCGATCCCGACGAAATGGGCTGGAAGGAAACAGTCCAGATGAATCGTTTGCAGGATGTGATTGTTGCATGAGACCGACACTTCCTGTAGTTCCTTTTGAAATGCCCGAGAGCGTTCGTCCCCTGGATCCGACTGCCCCGGTGAATGCCACAATCATGCTGATTGACCCGGTGACAGGTGTACCCACTTCCACGGTCAATGCGATGACCAATTTCGGTCATGAATATGCATGGCATTGCCACATCCTGGGCCATGAGGAGTATGACCTGATGCGGCCGATTGTCTTCAATGTGAACAGTCTGCTCTATGCGGTTAAGGCAGGAGCCCTCTGGCAATGGGATCTGGGAACCTGGAGTCAGATAAATACGGCCGCACCAACCAGCATGTTGACTGCAGGTTCTACCCTGTATGCGAACTATGGGGCAAGCGGACTCTGGAAATGGGACGGTAATGCTTGGAGTAAGATTAACATTGCCGGACCGACGAGCATGCTGGCCACAGATTCGGTGTTGTATACGGACTTCGGGACTGCCGGGCTCTGGAAATGGGATGGTTTTGCCTGGAGCAAGATCAATACGGTTGCACCGGTTAGTATGGTGGCCTCGGGATCCATGATGTATGCGGACTACGGAGCGTCCGGACTCTGGCAGTGGAATGGCACTGCATGGACTAAGATCAACGCCGCTGTTCCGACAAGCATGCAAGCCTCAGGTTCGATATTGTATGCGAATTATGGGGCAACCGGTCTCTCGAAATGGGACGGTACTACATGGAGTCAAATCGATGTGACCAGTCCGACAACAATTGTGGCAGCCTTCTAAGGATTGAGGGTCTTTCACGTATCCTCTAAACAACTGTAAATCAATAGACTGTATTTGATTGGGGAGGGAGCAATCCCTCCCCAAAATACACATTATCAATGTCAACAGCATCCAGCAGAAAGAGCCTTTCCATCCGCTCCCCCATCAATGAATATGGAAAAAGCCTTGAGGATTACCGCAACGGCGATTTTTGGGGCGTTACCTAAGGGCAGTTGAAAAATGCACGGGCAGGTGTGAGAAAATTCGCATTTTTTAGGGGGGTCATATGCCCCTTTTTTGCCTATGCTTTAATTTATGGGGGTATTTTGGGGGGTATGCGGCAAGCTGAAAACAATAGAATTGATATCTGCTTCGACGTGCAAGTTTTCGAACGTTTATTAATAAATGACTTTGACGTAAGATATCATTGGGTATATATTTTGAGAAACGTTTTTCGTGAGCCGAACCTTTCAGGAGATTAGATCGTGATGGAGCCCATTCGTGCCCTTATTCTGGAAGATAACCCCGCTGATGCTGAGTTGGTTCAATTTGAACTGGAAGAGGCAGGGTTGGCCTTAACCCTGAAAGTGGTGGAGACTGAAGAAGAATATGTTCAGGCGCTTCTGAACTTTTGCCCTAATATTATCCTGTCCGACTATGACCTGCCTAAGTATAATGGCGCCTTGGCCCTTACCGAAGCGAAACGAAGATGCCCCGAGACCCCTTTCATTTTGGTCACCGGAGCGGTCACGGAAGACCGTGCCATCGACATCCTGACTCACGGGGCGAAAGATTATGTCCTGAAAACCCGACTCCAGCAGCGGCTTGTGCCCGCCGTCAAGAGAGCCCTGTTGGAAGCAGAGGAGCATAGACAATGCAAGGAAGCGGAAGAGAAACTTCGGGAAGCTCATAGAGCCCTGAAAGAGAAGGACAAGGTCAGAACTGCGGAGCGGAAAGCGGAGGTTGATGCGCGCAAGAAGCTGGTCAAAATGCTCCGAGAGAGAGAAGATAGGGACAGCGAGCGAAACGCCGAACTGCGGCGACGGGCACAAGAACACCTGAAAGTGATCGAGGCGGCCTCATGGTCGCGCGAATTAGGAGCGGATACTCAGGAACTTTTACAATAGTTGCATACGTACCAGATCGAGCTAGAGTTGCAAAACGAAGAACTTGCACAGTGCCACCAAAAGACCAATGCGATCATGGATATGTACCGTGATATCTATGATTTCGCCCCGATTTGTTACCTCTCCCTAGACCCCGAAGGGAACATCGTACGGTTCAACCAGGCCGCTGCCGAGTTCCTTGGGGGGGGGATACCCCCTTACCGGCCAGCGGTTCCAGCTACATGTTTCACAGGAATATTATCCTGTCTTCAACGCATTTTTGAGAAAAGCATTTAACAGCGATCTCATCCAGAACTGCGATGTTATGCTTCCGAACGAGTATCGTCCATCAATCTTTGTACGGCTACAGGCCCGATCATCCAATGATAAAAAGGAATGCCACATAGTCATGATTGACATTACGAACCTCAAGCATATCGATGAGGAAGGCGCAGAACAGTCCCTTTAGAATTTGGATACCGCCATTAATCTTCCAGGCCATCACAGGTCATAGCGTTTGCTGTGAATCCCTGTCTAATATGGTTTTGCTTTTCGATACTTCGCCCAAGAAACCATATTATTCGCCTGCCCATCATCGTGAAATGATCGAAAAGATTTGTTGTCATGTCAAATTGAGGACATGTGTTTATTTTTTCCGGTATAACTCCCGGCCATGCATACAAGGACTGGCTGATCCTTCAATATCTGAATAACCAACGCCACGATTACGGGTTGATCCAATGCGCATCCCCCTTTGGTAAAGAAATCACAGGCTATGTATGTGCTCGTGATCCTGTGATATCTTTGAAATAACAATCCAACATTAGCAGACGGGATCTTCTGGTCTCAAAATCTAAAATTTAAAAGATCTTCTTCATCCCCTCTTGACAACAAAAAAACCATGATTATTTTTCTCCCGAAAACGGGTAATACTGTATAATATCAGCATGGTAGATGTATTTTTGTCGCTAAATAAATAATAAATTGAGGAGGTGTTTGATATGTTTGGACCATCTATTGGGAGTTTCAGAATTGGCCCTTTCAGGGAGCTGCAACGTTTGCAGCGTGATATTAATCGTGCTTTCTCAGGACTTGATTCCTATCTCTCAGTACAGGAATATCCAGCGCTGAATATATGGGGAAGCACTGATAATGTCATTGTTACGGCTGAATTGCCAGGCGTCGACCCCGATATTATAAATATCGCCGTGGTCAATGATAACCTGACTTTAAGCGGATCAAGAGATCCGGAGGTTTTAAAAGAAGGTGAGGTTAATCATAGGAATGAGCGTAATTTCGGTAAGTTTTCACGAAGCGTTAATCTTCCGTTCGCTGTGGATGCAGAAAAAGTAACTGCTACTTATGAGAAAGGCATATTAACGATCATTCTGCCGCGAGCAGAGAAAGAAAAGCCCAGGAAAATAAGCATTAAAGCATCGTAGAAGGAGGTAATCGATATGTCAAATGAATCAAATGAGATGACCAAACGGGAAGTACAGAATCCTGTTGAAACGGAACGGACAAGAGCACGTAAAGTCTATGCTCCGAGAGTGGATATTTACGAGACTAAGGATACCATGGTTCTGATTGCCGATATGCCTGGTATTGACGAAAATAGTGTGGATGTAACACTTGAAAAAAACATTCTGACGATAACGGGTGATGTTCCGAAACATAATTATGAAGGGTATTCAGTTATTTACTCGGAATATGAAACCGGTGATTATCAAAGGGCATTTACAATTTCTGATGATGTGAATCGAGATAAGATTAATGCTACGGTAAAGAATGGCGTTTTAAAAGTAACCCTGCCTAAAGCGGAAAAAGCGAAAGCAAAAAGGATTGCTATAAAGGCAGCTTAATAAAGTATAAATGAAAGGAGAAAAAATATGGCTATTAGTAAGAACGATGGGAATACTGATTTATGCAAATTGAAAGATAAAGAGGCATCTGATGGTAACTAAATATTCTTCAGTTGCAACTGATGCTGAAATGATCAAGGATTCAACCTGCTATTTACTTGCAGGCATTCTAACAGCTGATCGCCTTGTCAATTTAGACACCCTGGCAAAGGTCATTTTGCTTGCCCTTGAAATTGCTAGAGAAGAAAGAGAGGGAAGAAAAATTGGAACAATCTTTGTCGTTTCAGATTCTGATCGGGTCCTTCAAGATTCTAGGTGCATGATTCTTGATCCGCTGATTGGTCATTCTGAAGAATCTCTAAATATAGATGATCACAATTTGCGAGAAACGGTTAAAGAACTTGCTCAACTCGATGGCGCCTTCATTGTATCTGACCAAGGAAAGTTTCTTTCTGCTTGTCGATATTTGAACGCAACGTCAAAAAACGTTGCATTGCCCATGGGCCTTGGAAGTCGTCACATGGCTGCTGCTTCAATAACCCGTGAAACAGATGCTGTCGCCGTTGTTGTTTCCGAGAGTTCAATAGTAAGAGTCTTTGATAACGGGGAAATAATTTCAGAGATTATTCCCGAAATTTGGCTGCTATCACGTTATAGCCTTCACATGGAAGGGCATTATTCTGAACGAAGCGGTGATCATTTGACAGTAGTTAGTAAGGATACATAGATTTAGGTATTGTCCATCGGCATAAAAACTTAAAACATTATAAAGACGAGGAGGTTAACTATGGCCAAGAGTTATTATGCGATTCTCGGCATTGCCCCTGGCGCAAATGCTGAAGAAATTAAGGCAGCTTACCGTCGTCTGGTAAAAGAGTTCCATCCGGATTATTACTCTGGTGAAAGAGATACATTTCAGCAGATCCAGGAAGCCTATTCAGTCCTAAGCAATCGCGATGGACGGCGTGAATACGAAAAGAGTTTAGTTAAAGTAAAGTCTGAACCTGCTTTAAAGCGCTCATCTCGTCCGGAACCGGAACCTCTAATACCGAAAACGCGAGGAAACGATTTTGGCGATATTTCCATGGTAAGGTCATTTAATAGCTTCACTCCGTCATTCGATGAAATCTTTGATTGGCTCTGGTCTAACTTCTCCAGCATTGCCCAGCCGAAATCAGGACGCTTCCAGAATCTCACAGTTGAAGTCAATTTGACACAAGAACAAACTGTATATGGCGGAAATGCAAGAATCATGATTCCTGTGAGATCCATTTGTCCAACGTGCAGAGGCTATGGTGGCGTTGGTCCCTATGATTGTTTTCGGTGCGCCGGTGAGGGTGCTATTGTCGGAGAGGTTCCAATTTCTGTTGCCATTCCGCCAGGACTACAAGTAGATCATGTGGTTATGATTCCATTGGAGAAATTTGGAATCCGGAATATACATTTAACCGTTCTTTTCCGGATTTCTGATGTCAGTTGATGACAGATAATGACCGGCAGCATTGCCATTTACTAAAAGATCTCGTCATTTAATCCAAAACTAAAGACAAAGAATGACCTCGACACAGACCTTCTGAACATCATGGGGTCACCCATGCATCTTACCAAGACGATTATCAATTTAGTTGCCAACGCCATGGAGGCCATGCCCGATGGCGGTGTGTTGACGATCAAGACAAGTAACCAGAGTCTGGATAAACCCGTTCAAGAGTATGATGCAGTCAATGAGGGCGACTACGTTGTTCTTTCAATTGCTGGCTAAGGTCATGGTCCAAAAATGAACCATTGTAACACTCCTTATCGAAGAGATCATTCCGGATATGCCGGACAAAATCCGGGATATCCGGACATCGTCCAGACCATCCGGACAAAAACCTGCCTCATGAAGATTTCCCTTCTTATCTGCCTTATATAAGGAAGTTCCGATCACATCAATCAGCATTTTTAAAGTTTATCATCAGGCTTTTCGAATCCATAAGTCAGAGTATCCCTGATTGTGAATGGTGTCCAAGTTCTATAATAACAAATTAAAAGAGTATATGATCAACATCACAAAAGTAACTCCCCGCTTATGAATCGTATCGCAAATGCTATTTGGGGAACTAAACATGGAAAAAAGAGAGACTGTGAAAAGAATTGCCCATAGGTTTGCTAATAAAACTGCTTTTGCGGGAGTGGCGGCAGCGTTCCTTGTGATAATCGGTCTTGCCGGCATTTTGAAAGCGGAAGGCATTGATGCGCCTTTAATTAGTATTAAGGAGACGGACCTCAAATCTCTAGAGGTACGCATTGAAGCTCTTCATAAGAAGCTCAAGATCACGCAGGAACAGGAGGGACTGTGGAATAACATGACCGAGGTGATGCGGCAGAATGCGCAAACAATGGCAACACTCTTCGCCAGGATTAAGTCACGTGAATCAAATGCCGGGACCCCTGTTGATGAAATCAAATTCTATGGTCAGCTTGCCGAAGCACATGCCAATAGCATCAAGAAGTTCATCCCTGTCTTCGAGACCCTTTACAATGGCCTGTCAGACGATCAGAAGAAAGCTATCAAAGACGGCCTGTAATTTTGGACCTGTGGCACGGCAGCCCCACTTATCATATTTATCTATTGTTGAATTTCCTGTGACAATTCTTTGGCGGGAAGAGCGATTATTTATCAAGGTAGCGTGAGTAGAGCCATGTCCTGTCTTCACTGCTTATTCCCGGTCGTTGTCGAATAGGTACCTTTTTTCAGGACTTCGAGATACTCGGGTATGGTGAGGAAGAGCATATAACCTGTTGGCTTAAATGTTGGACCATCTTCAATGACGACATATCCAAACCAGTCTGCCATCCATTTCCATTTACCGTCAACTTTCACCTGCGCTTGCGCATGTGAGTCCCACGCCAGATCATTTATCTTATATATGGAGATGCGGGTTTCCAGGTTTTTTTCAACGCCATAAGATGCAAGCTCAAGGGCATGGTGGCGACACACAAGATCGCCCGCACAACCCAAAAATGAAAAAACAGTGAGAAGAATGGGAAGAAGCATGAATTTTGAATTTGCGAAATTGTATTTCATACGTTATCCTACCTATTAACCAGTCTTGGCTGTGCCATACTACCTATTTCATGTCAAGTGTTAATGATTATCATCTTTCTTCTTATCATCGGCGCGGAGGATAAGACCAAGCGTAAGGCTCTATGGTTACGAAGCTATGGGGGAGAAATCTTTCCAACGATGGAGTAGCCCTAATAAGTATATCGCATATATTATGCCATAAATGAAGATTTCCTCAATTCATTACAAGTGCTATAATTAAAAAATCATTTTGTCAGTCCGGGTATTAATGGTGTGGCGCAGGATTGGCATAATATTGACACGATGCGGGAAAAGTGTAGCAATCTAGAATACATTGTGGAAGATGACACAATTGGCGACGAGGTGGACAAGGGTGCGACGTTCTACTTCACGCTCCCGACCTCGTAAAGATGATGTTTTCTCATCTTCTTGACCTATTTCATTGTCTTGGCTGAGCATTGCGAAGAGTACTCGGCAATCGAAGACCATGAGCGGGGTGGAAGCATCCACTTTTTTCCTTTAGAAAAGCCTCTAGTTAATAGTTAGTTCCGTTATTATGTCCGGATCTCTCAAGTGGAGGGCAAAGCTTGTGGCTGACAGCAATCAACTACCAATTTATATTTGTATCCGTACCACTTTATTTTATTAGTCTGAATAGCAGCCGGTCAACCATATCGATAAGGCATTTAAAATCGCCTCCATGCCTCATTTCCGATGCGAAGAGAATTCGTCTTAGACGATTGATCTCCTCATCTCCGCTATCCAGTGGAGACAGTAAAGAGGAGGTCAAGTAAAATCGTTCTCTGCTGAGAAGCCTTTTTGCTTTTTCAATGAAGGCGAGCAGCCGTTCTTTTATGCTTACAAGATCATTTTCCAGCTGTAATTCAGTAATATTACCTGTTCGCCCATTCGACGTACAAGTATAATCTGAATGTAAGGCATCGATATATTTCAAGGTTTCCTTTATCATCGTTATCAGTGTCGTATATTCCATTCCCCTGACACCGCGACGCCAATGAAGTAGTAGTGGATTCCTCCAATACCAAAGGAAATTTCTCTCCCCCGCGTTGAATAAATCATCTATGGCGCCATCTATTTCTTCAATCAATCGAGGTATCTCAGGCGGCAAATGATGTATTATGGATTGGCCTTTCAGCAGCTCTTTTCTTATTTGATTTTGACCAGGGACATATGAAGCCAGATATTTCCAGATATTTCTCAGTACGATGGCGTCGTTGGGATCGTTTGGGGTGTCAAAATGGATGAGAGAAAGGATTACCTTCCCCTGGCCATAACATCCTTCCAGCACTGCCGGTTCCCCACGCAGGCGCGCCGGATTCAAAAGGATACCGTATCTTAGTTCCAGCTCCGACCACCCGATTGCTTCCCCTTCCTCCATGTTGATATCTGCACTGAAGGCGTCACACAAAGGATTTTCATATTTTGCCAGAATGTTGATATTGTTGATGTCAATCTGGAACTGCGACGGCCACCAGACAGAAAATTCATGGCTGTCAATTCCATCCCAAATTGTATGATTCTTACAAACCAGGCGAATGCCTCCACTGAAACTGGGGACTCTTTCAGACTTAGGTTTGCGGACCACCGGCAGAAGTCCGATTCCTTCTTCGGTAGCCATTCCGGCGCCACCGCAAATTCCGAAGTAGCTTCCGCCTTTTTCAACAAACCTGCGGATTTCTTCCTGACCTTCCTTTCCCAGCGCCTCCAATTTATTGGATGCCCACCCACCTGGAACAAAGATCATGCGGTAACTGGAAAGAGCACCTTGGCGAACATCTTCCGACGTAAGTAAGTCAAAAGGCAGCGATGCTCCCATAAGGGTCTGTCGGGCCATGATTCCCCAGGTCAGGGATTCATCCCAGAGCATGGCACATGGTCTGAACGAAGATATTTTTCGGTGCTGATGCAGTGGTATGCTTTCCATATCCTTGATCCGCTTTCTTTTATGAACATTTAATAAACCATGTTCTTTTATATCGACTTTAACAGGTTTTTTCCAACAGAAGATTATGTTACTTCAAAAACCTTGTTTTTTGAAAAACAACACATTATATTATTCGAGTATAATCATAAGCGGCCAACATTTAATCCCAACCTTGCAATGAACTACCCCGCCACTGCAGCGGGGAATTATACCTAAGATATTAAAACCCTTTAACTCGGCATTTAATTTTCAACGAATAACTGTTTATTTTTATTGTCTGGAAAGGAGATGCAAATGGCTAACGGCGGTTTTGAGAAACTATGGAAAACGGAAGATTGGTGGTCTGTGTGGCTTGGCCTTGGCATTGTTTTGGTAGCCATTATTGCCCTGTGGATGGGAACGTCCATAAAGGGGTGGGCCGTCTTGCCCGGCAAGGTGACGGATATGGGAAAGGCCTGGGCCGATCTGGCTAAAAATTTTGGCGGTTATGTTACAATCTTCATTGTCTTAGGCGTGGTCTTCAGCTTTTCCATGAAACTCATGGGCCACAAGCTGAGCCATTTCATCCCCGGATTCATCATCCTGTTTGTCGGCGCTGTTATTATCTTTTACCTCTCCAGCCTGCAGATCATGATTGATTTCAACATTGAAGCTCCTCTGCTGGCGCTCATCATCGGGCTGATCATCTCGAATGTCGGAAAGATACCCGCCTGGCTCAAAGTCTCCCTGCGCACGGAGTATTACATCAAAACAGGTATCGTCCTGCTGGGAGCAACCCTTCCGGTTACCCTCATCCTCAAGGCCGGACCAGCAGCCCTGATGCAGGCCACAATTATATCCGTCTCTACGTGGCTGGCGATATACTGGGCCGCAACGAAAATTTTCAAGCTGGAACCACAGTTCGGTGCGGTCTTGGGCAGCGGCGGAGCCATTTGTGGCGTATCCGCCGCTATTGCCGTGGGCGGTTCGGTGAAGGCCAAAAATGAGCATATCTCCATTACGATCGCTATCGTAACCATCTGGGCCATCGTCATGATCTTCGTCCTTTCGTTTGCCTTGAAGCAACTCGTACCCAATAGCATTTCGCCGGGGGTCGCGGGCGCTATCATTGGTTCATCTGAATTTGCGGATGCAGCGGGTTTTGCCGTGGCGGCCGAACTTGCCACCCGCTTCGGCGATGCGCCCATCCAGACATTCACCCTGATGAAGGTAATCGGGCGTGATATCTGGATCGGGATCTGGTGTCTGATTCTGGCCTTTGTCTCCTGCATGTACTGGGAAACATGTGAAGATGGGAAGCGGGCAGAAGTCGGGGCCGGAATCATCTGGGAACGTTTCCCTAAGTTCGTTCTCGGTTTTCTAGCGGCGTCCATCATCGTCAGCATCATCGGCACAATGGCTCCGGCCGGTTATCAGGGCAAAGCCAAGTGGGAGGGAAAATTCAAAGGCAAAGAGTACAAGGCGGATTTCTCACAGTTTCAGGTGCCGCCAGAGTTTGCCGATCGCCTGAAGATTGACGCGGAAAAGAAAACTTTGACTTTCAAAGGCATCCTGACAGGTGACGAATTAAAGGCACTTAAGGCAAAGATTACCGATCCTGGGTAGGCAGCGGCTATCAATCAGCTGGCCGCAAGCTCGAATTGGGAAACCAGCGTCCTGGAACCCGATGTGATTGCCCCGATCAAAAAGCTACGCTCATGGGCTTTCGTCCTGTGCTTCCTGTGCATCGGCCTTTCCACGCGCTTCAAGGAACTGTTCACTTTCGGAATGAAGCCCTTCTGGGCATTCACGGTCGGTGTCGTGGTCAACGTCCCCCTTGGTATCATCCTGTCAACGATGGTCTTCGCGGATTTCTGGATGAAGATATGAGACGAGTTTTTCTTGCATATTGCTGAATTAGAGAACCAGGCATGGTTATTCTATGCATATGCCTATTTGACTGAGCGAACATACAAATTTTCTCAAAAGGAGGCAAAATCATGGCAAAGTCAGAAACGCCGCTCCTTGATGAACTGGAAGGTGGGAAATGGCCAAGCTTCGTTACGGACATGAAGCAGGCAGCAAAGAAGAATCCCATGGCCAGGGATCTGGTAAACCAGCTGGAGCTTTCGTACAAGGACAAGATCGGCCACTGGAAACATGGAGGGATTGTCGGCGTGAAAGGATATGGGGCCGGCGTGATCGGGCGCTATTCGGACCGGCCCGACCTCTTTCCTAACGTGCAGGCCTTCCACACAATGCGTGTCAATCATCCCACGGGCTGGTTTTACAAGACGGATGCCCTGCGACGTCTATGTGATGTCTGGGACAAGCACGGCAGCGGGCTCACCAACCTCCACGGCTCCACGGGAGATGCGATACTGCTGGGAACGACAACAGAACACCTCCAGGCCTGTTTTGACGATCTGACAGAGGCCGGCTTCGACCTCGGCGGGTCGGGTTCCGCCCTCCGGACGCCGAGCGCCTGTGTGGGTCCGGGACGATGCGAGTATGCGTGCGTGGACAGTCTCGACATCTGTTACAACCTGACCATGACGTATCAGGACCAGATCCACCGGCCCATGTTCCCCTATAAATTCAAGATCAAGGTGGCTGCCTGTGCCAATGACTGCGTCGCCTCCATTGCCCGTTCGGACCTGGCGGTCATCGGAACGTGGAAAGGTGATATACGTATCGATCCGCAGGCCGTGACCGCCTATGCAGCGTCGGATCTGAACATCCAGAAAGAGGTATGTGACCTCTGTCCGACGCGATGCATGGAGTGGGATGGGAAGGAACTTAAGATTTACAACGAAGACTGCAATCGTTGCATGCACTGCATCAATCTGATGCCCAAAGCCCTGCGCCCGGGTGAAGAGAAGGGTGCCACCCTCCTGATCGGCGGCAAGGCCCCCATCGTGGAAGGCGCCCTCCTTTCCTGGGTCATTGTGCCCTTCATGAAAATGGAGCCGCCCTACACGGAGCTCAAGGATCTCCTCGAACGCATCCTCGACTGGTGGGACGAGCACGGCAAATCAAGGGAAAGGCTGGGAGAACTCGTCAAACGCCTGGGGATGAGGGTCTTTCTCAGGGCTGTGGGCTTGCAGGCATTGCCACAGATGGTGAAGAATCCCCGGACCAACCCCTATGTTTTCTTCTGGCCAGAGGAAATAAACAAGCCCGCGTCAGATGCAACTGCAAAGGAGGTGGAGTAATATGGCAACCGATATCGGCCCCCCTGACTACAGGGCCATGATACCCCCCGTAATTCAGCGCAATTACGGAAAATGGCTATATCACGAAATTCTTAAGCCCGGCGTGCTCATGCACGTTGGCGCCTCGGGAGAGGCTCTTTATACTGTGCGCGCAGGGTCGCCGCGTCTCCTTTCCACGGACCACATCCGTGAGATCTGCGAGATCGCCGACAAATACTGCAACGGCTACCTGCGCTTCACTAGCCGTCATAACATCGAATTCCTGACGGACGATAAGGACCAGGTGGAACCGCTGATCGCGGAGCTGACCAGCCGGAACTATCCCATCGGAGGCACCGGGCACGCCATCTCGAACATCGTCCATACCCAGGGATGGGTCCATTGCCACACACCGGCCACGGATGCCTCGGGACCGGTCAAGGCCCTTATGGACGAGATATATGAATACTTCGTGTCCATGAAGCTTCCCAATCATGTCCGCATTGCCCTGGCCTGCTGTCTGAATATGTGCGGCGCCGTCCATTGCTCCGACATCGCCATCCTGGGTATCCACAGGACCGTTCCGAAACCGGACAACACGCGGGTCCCGAATCTGTGCGAGATCCCTTCCACAGTGGCATCGTGTCCCACGGGCGCCATCCGCGGCGATATGAAAAACAAGACCGTCTCTGTCAACAACGACAAGTGTATGTATTGCGGCAACTGCTACACTGTCTGCCCGGCCATGCCCATCGCGGACCCGGAGAACGACGGTATTTCTATCTGGGTGGGTGGTAAGGTATCCAATGCCCGCACCCCTCCCACGTTTTCGAAGCTCGCCATCCCGTACCTGCCGAACAATCCTCCACGCTGGCCGGAAGTGGTTGACGCGGTGAAGAATATCGTGGAAGTGTACGCCAGCCACGCGAAGAAGCATGAACGGGTTAGCGAGTGGATCGACCGTATCGGGTGGGAACGGTTCTTTACCCTCACAGGTATCCCGTTTACGGACAAGCATATCGATGATTTCACCTTGGCCACGGAAACATTCCGGACCTCTATCCAGTTCAAGTGGAGTTGAAGATGAGTGAAGAACTGAAGAAGAAGATCACCCAGCTATTCTGTGAGAAGTCTAAAGGCGACAAGAAGATGTTCTACATCCGTGACGTTACGAAATGGCTCCCGGATGAGGACCGACACGCGGTCCAGGAAGCGGTGAAATCTCTTCTGAATGAAGAGATACTTGTCTACTGGTCGAGCGGGAGTACGACCTATATCATGCTCAAGGAATTTTTCCCGAAAGAGTGTTGAGCGGATATGGATAATCAAGCGGCGCGTATCGTCATTGCCGCTCTTCGAGGTGGAGCAGGAAAGACCACGGTTTCTGTGGCCCTGGCAGCGGCACTGTGTGAAGAAGGTATGGCAGTGGTTCCCTTCAAGAAGGGACCAGACTATATAGACGCGGCCTGGCTTTCCCTGGCAGCAGGGACGCCCTGTTACAACCTGGATGCCTTCATCATGGGATCGGAACAGGTTACGCGATGCTTTTCCCGGCATACCAGGGACGGCTCCATTGCTATTATCGAGGGGAACCGGGGACTTTTCGACGGAATGAATGTGGAGGGCGAATTCAGCACTGCCGAGCTCGCCAAGCTCCTCCATGCGCCGGTGGTTCTTGTGGTAGACTGTGACAAGGTGACGCGGACTGCTGCGGCCATGGTCCTGGGCTGCTGCCATCTCGATGCGGATCTCGACATCCGGGGCGTCATCCTGAGCCGTGTCAGCGGCAAACGTCACGCGAACGTGATCAGGCAGTCCGTGGAAGAATACTGTAACCTGCCGGTTCTGGGGACCATCCCGCGGCTTCCGGACATGCCCCTCTGTGAAAGGCATCTAGGTCTGGTTCCCCCCCAGGAGCACGGGAGTATCATGACCGCCATTGACGGGATCAGGGGCATCGCCCGGGACTTCCTGGACCTGGATGGTCTGATCCGGATTGCCAGAAGCGCGCCGGCCTGGACTATTGACGTCTTCCCCCACAAACCTGCGGCAGTCGAATCCGGACTCGACCCCGTAAGGGTGGGGGTTATCCGGGACAGGGCATTTCAATTTTATTATCATGACAATCTGGAGGCCTTGACGGATGCCGGGGCAGATATTATCTTCATCAACGCACTGGATGACAGGGAACTGCCCGTAATCGATTGCCTGTACATCGGCGGCGGTTTTCCGGAAACGCAGGCCAAGGCTCTTTCGGAAAATGTGGGATTTCGAGATTCGGTGAAAAGGGCGACGGAAAATGGTCTGCCTATATACGCTGAGTGCGGCGGGCTCATGTACCTGGGGGAGACCCTTACCGTGGGCGATCTGATCTATCCCATGGTGGGCGCGCTCCCCGTAAGTTTTGCTATGGAACGGCGGCCCCAGGGGCATGGCTATACGGTGGTCGAGGTCGATCGGCAGAACCCGTTCTTCCCTGTGGGCACTAGGCTCCGCGGCCATGAGTTCCATTACTCGCGCCTCATCGGGCGGCCGGGAGAAGGGTGCGAGACGGTTTATAATATCATCCGGGGAACCGGGATGGGTGGCGGCCGGGATGGAATCATCCATAAGAATATCTTGGCAGGCTTCATACACCTCCACGCCCTTGGCGCTCCGAAATGGGCTTCGGGTATGTTGGCGGCAGGCCGGAGGTGGAAGGCAGAGCAGAGTTTTCACTCCTGTCAGCATGAGACTTTGATGCAAATAGTCATTCCGAACGTATGTGAGGTATTATTAGGTGATTCCGAGTACTAAGATTTCTCGCCTGCCCTCGAAAGAAACATGAAGAGTCATTGCGAGCGAAGCGCGGCAATCTTTCTTTTACTCATTATAGATAGATTGCCACGACGCCTGAGAGGCGTCTCGCAATGACACCAAGTTTCTTTCATGAAAAACACCATTGCCTGTCACTGGGGTCAGTTACTCGAAATGACAGGAAAAATGAATTACGGTACAGTTTCCCTCTTTTCGTGGGTGACGCAGTACGCCATAAAGAATATTATTTATTTTAACAATATAAAGGGAGGTTTTAACATATGCCGCAAATAGAATTGGCAGGAAAAACATACGAAGTGGATGAAGACGGTTTCCTCCAGGAACTGGACAAGTGGAGCGAGGAATTTGCCCAGGCCTATGCAAGCACGGAGGATATAGAAGGGCCTCTGACCGAAGAACACTGGAAGATTATCAACTATCTGCGGGACTATTTCCATAAATTCGGCATAGCCCCCATGGTACGCAAGGTTTGCAAAGACAATGGTATCGATATGAAGAAGCTCTACGAGCTCTTCCCTACCGGACCGGCAAAGGGCGCTTGCAAGCTCGCAGGGCTTTCGAAGCCTACGGGGTGCGTCTAGTCGCATAGGCAAAGGGTAGCAGGATAAGGAGTTCAGTGGGGATCATCCACATTCGGTGAGGAATGAATCATGAACGACATGGATTATATCATGGCGGTCTTTCCCTATGTAAGCGGCAGCCTGTTCATACTGGGCACGGCATTGCGGATTATCCACTGGCTCCGCCAGCCGGCGCATGTGAAATGGACCCTCTATCCAGTACCCGTGAATGTTACGGAGCAGCTTACCTACATGCTGAAGGAGATCCTCACCTTTGGCACTGTGTATCAATTCAATCGCCGTCTCTGGATCGGCACGTACAGTCTGCACATGGCCATGGCCGGGTTTGTGATATTCAGCCTGGCCTATGTGGCGGGAATGCTTCCCAGCACCGCGGCCAAATTTTTTCTCCTTCTCATGCTTGTGGCCGCCTGCTACATCATCTGGCTGCGTCTGGTGGACAGGAATTTGCGGGCACTCTCATCGGGTGAGGAGTTTTTCAACTTGGCCTTCATCGCCGTGGTTGCCGCCGCGGCTTTTTTTACCCAGTTTCTGGAAGGATATTTCCCCCCGCGCTATTACATCATGAGTCTGATCACGTTTGCGCCCGACACAGCATTCATCTCCAGGGCCCAGCTTGTGGTCATCTTCCTCGGTGGGCTGTTCTTCATCTACCTGCCCTGGAGCAAGATGATCCATTACGTGGCCAAATATTTCACCTATCACAGGATCAACTGGCAGAGCCACTGACAGGGGGACGGAATGACTGATCAGGCAGAAAAGAAAAGAACCGGGGATCCGGCTTATACTTACCGGAGCGAAGCGCCCCTGCCCAGGGAAGAGCGGGCCGCGCGGTTGGTCAGCGCCTTTGCCGAACTGCTCCGGGCCGACCCCTATGCGCAGCCCCTTGAGCTTTATCTGGATACGTGCGCCAAGTGCAGCAACTGTGCCGAGCAGTGCCAGGTCTACCAGACCACGGGGGATGTACGGGACCTGCCGGCGTGGCGGTCCGACCTTTTGCGGCGGATTTACCGGAAGTATTTTACGCCTTCGGGTAAGATCCTGGGCGGTCTTGTGGGCGCCAAGGAAGCGACGGCGGAGGACATAGACGCCATGGTGGAAGGCTTCTATCACTGCATGATGTGCCGGCGCTGTGCGGTCAACTGTCCCCTGGCCATTGATAACGCACTGATCACACGCATCGGCCGGGTACTCCTGGGTGAGTTGGGCTTTGTTCCAAAAAATATGACGGTGAGTGTTCGTGCCCAACTTGGTGAGATCGGCAACACCTCTTCCGTTCCCAAGGCCGCCTTCATCGACACCCTCGATTTCCTTGAGGAAGAACTGAAGGATGAAACAGGCGTAGACATCCCCATTCCCCGTGATGTGCGCAATGCCGAGTACATGTTTGCCGCGCCCGTAAGCGACTATATCATGGAGGCGGATACCCTGATGGGTATCGCCAAGGTCTTCCATGCCGCCGGCGCCAGTTGGACCGTGAGCACGGAAAACTATGATGCCATAAATTACGGCCTGTTCTACAGTGATGAGGTCCTCGACAAGGTCCTAAACCGCCTCCTGGTCACAGCCTATGACCTGGGGTGCAAGACCCTGGTTATCGGGGAATGCGGCCATGCCACCAAGGCGGGCCTCCTGTTCCAGAACGTCTACGGCAAAAAGGAATATCGGAAGATCGGTATCAAGAGCATCCTTCAGGTGAGCCACCAATTCATGAAGGACGGCCGGCTTCGCTTTGACCCGGGCAAGAATCCCGACCCGGTCACGTACCACGATCCCTGCAATCATGGCCGGTATCCTGCCCTACGCGGCTTTTGCCGTCTTCCTGGGCGGTTTCATCTACCGCGTAGTCGTGTGGGCTAAATCACCCGTGCCCTTCCGTATACCCACGACCTGCGGCCAGGAGGAATCCCTCCCCTGGATCAAGGCGAGCCCCCTGGACAACCCCACGACCACCATGGGTGTGGCGGCCCGCATGTTTCTGGAGCTTTTCTTTTTTCGTTCACTGTTCCGCAATATCCGCATGGACATGACTGATGAGCGGCCAGTCTACGGCAGCGCCAAGTGGCTGTGGTTGTTCGGCCTCATGTTTCACTGGTCCCTTTTTTTCATCGTCGTCAGGCATCTGCGGTTCTTCCTGGAGCCGGTCCCGGGCCTGATTAACGGCCTTTCCTTAGTGGACGGGTTCTTCGAGATCGGGGTCCCCACATTATACCTCACCGATGCAGCGCTCCTTGTTTCTGCATCTTTTCTTTTCCTGCGGCGGATTACCATACCCTTGTGGCGCTATATCAGCTACATGGCGGACTATTTTGCACTATTATTAATCATGGGCATCGCCGTCACGGGTCTCTGGATGCGTCACATCGCTCCTGTGGACCTGCTGCAAATCAAAACCCTGGTCATGAGTTGGCCGGCTCTTTCTCCTGTTGTTCCGAAGGATGCCGGTCCAGTCTTCCACGTACACCTGTTTCTCGTCTGCATCCTTTTCGCCTGGTTCCCATTCAGTAAACTCATGCACATGCCCGGAATCTTTCTCAGCCCGACGCGCAATCTGGCCAACGACAGCCGGATGCGGCGTCACATCAACCCATGGGATTGCCCGGTCAAGGTGCATACCTACGAGGAGTACGAGGATGAATTCCATGACAAGATGAAGGCAGCCGACCTGCCCGTGGAAAAGGAGTAAGAGTGTCAGCGGAAAAGAAACAAACGAAAGAAGATTTAATTCAGGTGCGGCACAAACCGCCGAAGAAGGGCTGGATGGAGACACCCGTCGAATTCCGGTCCGGCACCTGGAGCTACAGCGGGGCGGCGAAGAACCTGACGGCCCTTGATCTCCCCAATCCCCGGCAATGGCAGCCCCCGGATGAAGACTGGAAGCTGCCTTCGAACTGGAAGGAGATCATCATCGAGGGGATGAAGGAGCGTCTGGAGAAATACCGTTCCTTCCGTCTGTTCATGGACATTTGCGTGCGCTGTGGCGCCTGCGCGGATAAATGCCATTTCTATATCGGCACGGGCGATCCCAAGAACATGCCCGTCATGCGGGCCGAGCTTATCCGATCGGTCTACCGCTACTACTTTACCAAGACGGGCAAGCGTCTGGGAAAGCTCGCCGGTGCCAGGGAACTGACGGAGGAAGTGCTCAAGGAGTGGTTCTACTACTTCTTCCAGTGCACCGAATGCCGGCGCTGCTCCGTCTTCTGTCCCTACGGCATCGACCAGGCGGAGATCACCATGATCGGGCGGGAGCTTCTCAACCTGGTGGGCTGCAACATCAACTGGGTCATCGAGCCTGCGGCCAATTATTTCTGTACAGGAAACCATCTGGGTATACTGCCCGGCGGCATCAAGGACATGCTTGAATTCATGGCCGATGATATTGAGGATCGCACCGGCGTCCGGGTAGAGGTCCCCATCAACAAGAAGGGGGCCGATATCCTCTTTATAACCCCGTCGGGAGATCTCTTTGCCGATCCGGGTACATACACCTGCATGGGCTATATGATGCTCTTCCATGAGATCGGCCTCAACTATACCTTCAGCACCTATGCCTCGGAAGGGGGAAATTTCGGACTGTTCACCTCCCACGAGATGGTCAAGCGCCTCAACTCTAAAATGTATGCCGAGGCCAAGCGTCTGGGAGTGAAATGGATACTGGGCGGGGAGTGTGGGCATGTGTGGCGGGTGATTCACCAGTACATGGACACTATGACCGGGCCGGCGGAGTTTCTGGAAGTACCGGTCTCACCTGTAACAGGCACGCGCTTCGAAAACGCCAAATCGACAAAGATGGTCCATATCGCAGAATTCACGGCGGACCTGATCAAGCACGGCAAGCTGAAACTGGATCCCGGAAGAAACGACCACCTTCGCGTCACGTACCATGATTCATGCAATCCGGCCCGGGCCATGGGGCTTCTGGAAGAGCCGCGATACATAATTAAACACGCATGCAACCATTTCTATGAGATGGCGGAGGACACGATTCGTGAGAAGACGCTCTGTTGTGGTTCCGGCGCGGGTCTGGGAAACGAGGAAAATTTCGAAATGCGAATGCGGGGAGGAATGCCCCGGGCCATGGCGGTGAAGGCTGTGGTCGAAAAGTATGGGGTCAACCGCCTGGCGTGCATGTGCGCAATTGACCGGGCCACGCTGACGGCCCTCATGGAATACTGGGTGCCCGAGGTGTCGGTCATGGGTGTACACGAGCTCCTGGCCAATGCCCTGGTAATGAAGGGAGAAAGGGAAAGGGACACGGACCTGCGTGGAGAGCCGCTGGCAGGTGGGACGCAGGAGCACTGACGAGGGATGTGGGAGTCCTCAGTGAGAAGTTCTTTGGCGTGGGCAGGGACATAAGAGGAGCAACGGTAACGTGCAGGAGAAGGGGCCGTGCTACGGGCAAAGGGCCTCGCTGGCCGCTGAAACTTTTTCGGACCGGACAACGGCGCGCTCCGCAGTCAGGACACAAACTCGCGCTTGGCGCTCAGACATGTGTCCCTCCTGCTGCTTCGCTTTGCAGGTCCGGTGCACGAAAAACCTTCAATGCGTCCCGACGCGAGGCACCTTCTGCCTCACGCACTGAAGGTAAACGAAGTACCAATAGCTTTTTAGCGACTATGCCTCCGTTTTTGAGGCAATGACGAGATTGGCATGGTTACTGAACTTTATGAAGGTAACCGGGCGTACCGAGGGAATCGGGGGCCCGGAAGCGCGCATTGGATGTTTTTTCGGGGTACCCTGCTCCTGAAGCGGAACGATCGCAAAGACAACTGTTTGAGCGCATAGCGCGAGTTTTGTCTTTGCAGTGCAGCGAAGGACTGCAAGGGTCGAAAAAAGATCCAGCGCACGGAGGGCTCCCGCATTTCTGGAGGATTGACCGCAATCATAAGTCTTGATTTTCCGATGATTGAAGAGAACTAATCAGTTCCCTGGCTGATGGTTAATGTGTTCCCAATGGATTATGTAGGAGTAATACAGGTCCCGAATGATGAAACTCTATGACAAGAAAGTGATAATTGCTGGCATCGTGTTATTTGTTATCCTGGTCACGATACCCTTCTGGTTTGGCAAAAAGACGCCTGTTCCCGAGCCAAGCCTTGATACACCGGCCATTGCTGTGCTCTCGGAGAAGAGTTGCGTGGAGGACACGGTATTCATGCGAGCCCATCACATGAAACTTCTTGTCTCCTGGCGGGACCAGGTGGTGCGTGAAGGGAAGCGCTTTTATACGGCGAAAAACGGGAAGATCATGGAGGCGAGCCTCACTGGCACATGCCTGGGATGCTACAGCAACAAAGACAAGTTCTGTGACCGCTGCCACGACGCCCTGGGAGCCAAACCCACATGCTGGAACTGCCATATCGTTCCCGGGGAGGTGAAATGATGGAACAGAGCCGCAGGGATTTCCTCAAAATGGCAGGAATTACCACAATCTCCCTTTTGCTGCCTACAACCGGGCTCTCATCGCCGGAGCGCATGCTTAAGCCCGGACCCAAGGCCCTCACCGCCAAAAGATGGGCCATGGCGGTAATCCCGGCAAAGTGCCCTTCAGATTGCAAAGACTGCATCCACGCCTGCCATACAGTGCATAATGTGCCTGCCATGGATAACTCCAAGGACGAGATAAAGTGGATCTGGCAGAGCGATTTCGTCCATGCCTTCCCTGGTGAGAATTATGCCCGCATGCCGCAGTCCATCCAGCAGCTCCGCCTTCCCGTACTTTGCAACCAGTGCGCAAACCCGCCTTGCGTCCGGGTCTGCCCTACGAAGGCGACTTATCAGCGACCCGATGGCATAGTGATGATGGATTACCACCGGTGTATTGGCTGCCGCTTCTGCATGGCCGCATGTCCTTATGGAGCACGGAGCATGAACTACCGGAATCCTCGTCCCTTTATCCCGAAGATCAATCTCGATTATCCTACGCGTACCAGGGGCGTGGTGGAAAAATGCCATTTCTGCGAGGAACGCCTCGCGCGGGGCCTACTTCCCGCCTGTGTCACTGCTTGCAAGGAAAAGGCCCTGATCTTCGGCGATCTGGACGATCCCGGTTCGGATGTCAGCCTGGTTCTCAGGAACCGCCTGGCCCTCCGCCGGCACGCTATCCTGGGAACCCAACCACATGTATATTATTTATTATGAGGTAAGGCTGCCATGCTTGAGAAAGCCCTGAGGGGGAATCGCGGATACTGGACATGGGTGATAATTCTCCTTGCCATAATGGGTACCGGCTTCATCTGCTACCTAAAGCAACTGGAATACGGCCTGGGTATCACTGGTATGAGCCGCGATGTGTCATGGGGCCTCTATATTGCCCAGTTCACTTTTCTTGTCGGCATCGCAGCCTCTGCCGTCATGCTCGTGCTCCCCTACTACCTCCACGACTACAAGGCCTTCGGCAGAATAACCGTTCTGGGCGAGTTTCTGGCTGTGTCAGCCGTGATCATGTGCGTCGTTTTCATCTTCGTCGATCTCGGCCAGCCCACGCGTGTGATGAACGTCCTCCTTTATCCATCGCCGACTTCCATCCTCTTCTGGGATATGATCGTCTTAAACGGCTATCTGCTTATTAACATAGTCACCGGCTGGGTCGTGCTTTCCTGCGAACGCAAAGAGATACCGCCCCCGGCCTGGGTGAAGCCCCTGATATACCTGTCCATCCCCTGGGCTATCAGCATCCACACGGTAACGGCCTTCATCTATGCGGGCCTGCCGGGCAGGACGTTCTGGCTCACAGCGATCATGGCGCCCCGTTTTCTTGCTTCCGCTTTTGCCTCCGGACCGGCCCTCCTGATCCTGTTCTGTCTGATCCTGAAGCGGGCCGGCAGCTTCGATGCCGGGGAAAAGGCGATCCAGACCCTGGCAAAGATCGTAGCCTATGCACTGGCCACGAGCATTTTCTTCGTCCTGGTGGAGATTTTCACGGCTTTTTACAGCCGGATACCTGAGGAGATGGAACATTTTGCCTATCTCTTTACCGGTCTCGAAGGTCACGTGAATCTCGTCCCCTGGATGTGGACTTCGGCAATCTTCGCCATTGCAGCCCTGGTGCTCCTGATTTTGCCGCAGACGCGTAAAAATGAGCCCATACTGGCCATGGCCTGCGGGGCCGTATTTGTCTCCCTCTGGATTGAAAAGGGTCTGGGCCTGGTGGTCACGGGCTTCATACCCTCACCCCTCCAGAAGATCACAGAATATGTGCCCACAATCCCCGAAATAGCCATCACCCTGGGCATCTGGGCAGGCGGCTTTCTCATCCTGACAGTGCTCTACCGTATCTTCGTGGCTGTCCGCCTCGATATAGGTGATCACAAGAGTAGACCTACAGAGACAATCGTTAATAGCTGAACCATCTCATCTGAATATACTCTCAATAATCTGCATCTGTTTGTCTCTGAAGTCCATGATTATTTCTGTCAACTCTGCATCCTGACAGAATTTGCCGGATTGCTGTAACTTGGATAAAAACCCCCGTAAAAATTATTGTTGACGAAAGTCAGCCGGATGAATCATAAAGAGCAGAGGAGGTTCCAATGGAATTACCTGAAATGAAAGAAACATCGGCGATATGGATTGAGAATATCATCAGGGATTACGTCGCGGATTCCGAGGATAATTCCCTTAAGGGTAATGGCGACAAGGCTTGGGAAGACGCGCTTGTCGGATTTTCCCGCGGCGATGATCCGCTCTACTCATTTTTCAAGTCAGATATCGGGTCATTCTTCTGGACGCCTGAGGAGATATTTTCTCTTTCCTTCCCGGATACGAAAGTGAAAGTTGAAGAGCTGACAGTCATCAGCTGGGTTCTACCGCAGACAGAATCCACTAAGGCTGATAATCGCCGTGAATCGAGCCTGCCTGCGGAGCGGTGGGTTCGTTCGCGGAATTACGGAGAAGACTTCAGTATGAAACTGGCCCGGCATGTGGTGAGTCATCTGCTGGATAGAGGCATCCAGTCCCTCGTACCTGCCCAGTCTCCAAAGTGGTCATGGCAGGAGTCGAAAAAATACGGGTTTGCGTCCAACTGGTCGGAGCGCCACGCGGCTTATACGTCGGGCCTTGGGACGTTCGGCCTCTGCGACGGGCTGATTACACGGAAGGGAAAAGCCATGCGGTGCGGCTCAGTCATCGCGCGCATTGATGTCTCTCCCACAGAGCGTCCATACAATGAACCGCATGCCTATTGCCTGTTTTACACAAAGGGCACCTGCAGAAAATGCATTTCGCGATGCCCATGCGGCGCCATAACTGAAGATGGGCACGACAAATCGAAATGCAAGTCCTATCTCTTTGAAACAGTTGCCCCCTATGCAAAATCTCAATTCGGGATCGCTAGCTACGGCTGCGGTCTCTGTCAGACGGGGGTTCCATGCGAGTCGCGTATCCCCATGGCAACGGATCTCTAATCACGACATCATCACGACCATCGGGTCTCGTGATGATGCTCGTAATAGGTTTGCATCATGGTTATTCCGCTCGTAATAGACGGCGATTTACTTAACCAAAACGTTGATGTCATAGTCAATGCGTGGAACCGAAATATCATTCCCTGGTGGTTACTGCTTCCACAAGGGGTTTCCGGCGCTATCAAAAGGAGAGGTGGTTACAGGCCTTTTAGAGAATTGCAGCGCTTTGGTCCTATTCCTCTCGGTGGTGCGGTGCTTACTACAGCAGGCACGCTGCCCTATAAAGCAATTATACATGTTGCAGGGATCAGTATGTTTTGGAGGTCGTCACGCAGGTCCATTCAGGGATCTGTCACGTCTGCTATGCGGCTGGTCAACGAGAATTCTTTTATGTCAGTCGCGTTTCCCGTCATTGGTGCGGGAACGGGCGGTTTTAAAGAGGAAGATGCCACAAAACTGATGATTGAAGCGCTTGCATCGGTAGAGTCACAAGCTTCAGCAATTATAGTACGCTACCGGCCTTTGGATAAGAAATAGGCGCACTGAGCACCTTTTATCTTTTTCCAGTTTGACATTCCGGAAGGATCAGTTGTAGAGCCAAAGAAAGATCCCTTCAAGATGCGCCCTCCGCAGTGATAATGATTGAACCCTTCACAGGCTGCCATGATTTTATTGGGTTCCCAGTGTTACCATATCGAGGAGAACATTGACGCTCTCGTTCACGAAAGGAACATACTGATCACGGGATTTCTTCCTGAGTTCGGCGGCTGTCTCGTTCTTCTTGCCTTCGGTTTCCTTTTCCATCTCTTTTCGTAAATCGGCTAGCCGTATGACACCCTTCCGGCTGGCGGCTTCTTTGTTGTTCTTGATTATCTCAGCAAACTTTGCATCTTTTGCGACGCGGGTCCTGGATCTTGCCGCCAACTCGTCGAGCATGGGCTGATCCAGACGTTTCCATCGGGGTGTGGTTTTTCCGAGCATGCCGATAAAAGGTGTAATCGACTGGACCGGAAGCGGGTAGTCAAGTGCCGTTTCACCGATGTCTTCGAGACTGAACCAGAAGGGAAGCTGCACGTCCGCTTCTACGCCCATCTTCTGCGTTGATTTGCCGCCTGGTAGAAAGTAGAGCCCTGTGGTGACTGTCATGGCGCCAAGATCCCATCGCAGCGGTATTACACTCTGCACTGAACCTTTACCGAAGGTATGATCCGACCCAACAATAACTGCGCGATGGTAGTCTTTAAGGACACCCGCCACAATCTCGCTGGCAGATGCACTTAAGCGGCTTGTCAGCACTACGAGAGGGCCGGAATAAACCGCACCGGAAGGTTCTGCAGGTAGGGCAACGACCTTGCGCTTATCGCCTTCAACCCCGGATGGGCCTGGTCCATTGGCAAAAATCGTCACCTGGCCTTGGCTGCTTTTGGCCGCAACTACCTTGCCGTTACCAAGGAACAGTCCGGTCAAGCGAACTGCTTCCGTGAGAAGTCCCCCTCCATTGTGCGAAAGATCAAGCACAATCCCATCAACACGCTGCCGCTTGGCCTCCACAAGGAGTCTCTTCACGTCTTCGAAGGAGGACTTGCTTTTTTTCTCGTCGCCATAGAAAGAAGGAAGATCGATCACACCGAAACGATACTGCCTGCCGTTTGTGCTCCTGGTTTCGTAGGTGATCTTGGCCTCCTGCTCAGTGATGTTGATTTTGTCGCGTGTAATGGTGACTCTGAAGCGCTTGGTCTTCTCCCCCTGCCTCAGGATGGTCAGGGTTACCTTCGTGCCTTTCTTCCCGCGGATCATCTTGATAACATCGCGCAAGTCCATGTCGATTATGTCAACGGGTTTTTCCCCTTCCTGGGCTACGGCGATGATCTTGTCTTTCGGACGCAGCAAGCCGGAGCGCTCTGCGCCTCCACCGGCAATCAACTCCTCAACGACGGTAAAACCATTATCGCTACTCAGGCTTGCCCCGATACCCTCCAGGGAAAGCTCCATTTGAATCCGGAAGTCCTCGAGTTTTTCGGAGGATAGATAGATTGTATGCGGATCCAGTGCCAGGGCAAAGGCCTCAGCAAAGCTGGTAATCAGCTTTTCGGGACTACGCTCAACTACACGCTTTGTCTGCAGTTCGTAACGGTGAATCTGCCGCTTCTTGGCTTCGGCCAAGTCGACACCTGCCAGCAGGGAGTTTTCAATCTGAAATTGCACAAGCTTCCTCAGGAGCTCTTGCTTTTCCTCTGCCGTCTTCACATAGGAACGTTTGTTCACGTTGATATTCATCTCCACTGTCTCGTCGAGCCGGTAGTCCGGCCCCAGGATTTTTTTGACAATGGCCTCGTTTTCCTGAGCCCGCGCAACAAGGACGTCGTATACCTGCCGCAGCACTATGCAATCGCCTTTTTGCATGCTCATAAACAGATCGTAAAGAACCGGTTTGAGCCTTTCCAGATCAGACTCGTACAGGAGCGTTTTGGAAGGGTCGAGACTCTTGATCATTTGATCGACAGCGTGTGTCTCGATCTCTTCAGTCATGTCCTTCATCGCATAGTGATTAGTCAGGAAGCCTTCCATCAGGATGGGCAGGCGGCTGCAAGTAAGGCCTGCAGCCATTGAAGAATTGGATAATAGCAGGAATAGAAATAGTATTGAGAAAAAGAGCCGGCCTTTACTGCCCAATGCTCCTCTATGACTGAGCTGATGATCCCCGGATTTGCCTCTTGATATGTTTTCGATTTTATTATGGTCCATAATTATATTCTCTACTATTCACGCCATACCAGTGTCAATGGATATTCAGAGTAAGATTCCATTTCCCTTGACATGGACCTTAATTGGGGCTAATTTTTTCATACAAAGAGCCCTTACAATAATTGCTAAGAAAGGCAACGTCTCTTGAGGATATCTGTATTTGCAGCATCATGTATTATGATGGCATGTCTGAGCTTACCTTGTCAACCTCTTCAGGCCGGCACAATTTACAAGTATATCGATAAGGATGGATCGGTTGTCTATACGGATAATCCGCCTCCCGGTATTAAGGCTCAACCCCAAAAAGTGCCGCGGGCTCTTTCGGCAAGCGAAATGCAGGCGCTTGACAAACAAAAGACATTATCCACAGAGGCCGATGCCAAGCAAAAAGCCAGAGCTGAAAGCATCCAGGCGGCAAAGGCCGATTATGAGAAAGCACAGGAAGAACTTCAACGGTATCAGTTTAACAAGAATCAATCGATTGGAGATTTCACTGCTGCTTCGCAATGGGAAAAACGGGTTGAAGAACAGCGCACGGTCATTGAACAAAAACGCAAGCTCCTTGAATCTCTCGAACAGGCGCCTTAACAGGAGGTATGATCCTGAAGCGCGTTCATATGAAAATCCCCGCGTCGATCAAGTGCAACAGGATCTGATAACTGAATCGGCCAATACCGTTCACCTAAATTGTAAGGAGGTTTCACGCATGCGTGAAGCGACTCTTGAAAGCCCAAATGGTAAGATTTGGTATTCGATATACGGCGAGAATCGACCAAAGACACCGATTCTCGTGTTGCATGGCGGCCCCGGCTTTCTCAGCATGAGCGATGGACTCGAACCCTTGTGGGAAGAACGCCCGGTAATTCTTTATGATCAATTGGGTTGTGGTAACAGTGACCGTGCCGCCGATAAGAGTTTTTATTCTGTGGAAAACTATGTCGCTGAACTTGCATGGGTGCGCTCAGCGCTAAAACTTGACGAAGTGTACCTGATGGGATTTTCGTGGGGTTGTGCGCTGGCCACTGCCTATATGCTGGATACCCGGCCAAGCGGAATAAAAGGAATCATATTGTGCGCTCCCTACCTATCCTCCCCATCCTGGGATGCTGACCAGCGCCGGAATATTGCCCTGATGCTGCCGGAACTCCGGGTTGCGATCGAAACTGGCGAAGCGACAGGCGATTTTGGCGGCGCATACCAGGCAGCGATGATGGCCTATTATGAGAAGCATGTCTGCCTTTTATCCCCATGGCCTGCATCCCTGCAGGAGGCTTTTCCCAGACTGAATATGGATGTCTACAATACGATGTGGGGTCCCAGTGAATTCACTATAACCGGGAAGCTGAAAGATTTCGATCTTACGCCGCGGCTTCCGGACATAGTCCATCCCATTTTGTTGACTTGCGGTGATCGCGATGAAGCAGGCGTCAAAACGGTGAAGGATTTTCAGCAGTGTTTTCCCAATGCTCGAATGGCTGTTATTCCAAAGGCTTCTCATCTGCATCAAATCGAACGGCCGGAAATATTTGCCGCCGTAATAAAAGATTTCCTGCGCGATGTGGACTAAAGTTTAGAAATGCAGAAATATCATAAATACGTTGCGATCCTGGTGGTTATCACCGTCTGCTGCATCATAGCCTTCCTGATGATCTACTCCGCCGTCAAGAAACAGACTATCGTTGACCTGAACAACCGCCAACTTTCCCATGCCCGCCAAGCAGTAAAAGGGATACAGGATCACTTCCGTCATTACATCGATACACTGAGGATGCTGTCTTCCCAGGATCACATCATCCGTATGGATGAAGAAGGCAAAAAGATAATGGCCGATATCCGGAATGCATACTCATCCGATATCAAAGGTGTGACGCGGATGGATTCACAGGGGCGAATCATCTATACGGTTCCCTATACTGCCGCAACGATAGGTATGGATATATCCCGGCAGGAACACATCCGGAAGGCTATGAGGACCCGCGCCCTTGTGATCAGCGATGTATTCAAAGCCGTTCAGGGTTATCGCAGCGTTGCCGTTCACATGCCTGTCTTTAGTCAAGGGGCCTTTGTTGGAACGATTGCCTTCCTCATTTCCTTTGATGCATTGGCCAAAATGTATCTTGAGGACATCCATATCGGGAAAGATGGGTATGCCTGGGTTCTCAGCCGGGATGGAATCGAGCTCTACGACCCGGTTCCGGGCGTCGTCGGCAAAAGTATCTTGGAAGTCGGCAAGGAATACCCTGACCTCCTTGCTCTGGCCGGGGAAATGTTGAAAGGCAAAGAAGGGGTCACAAAGTATCACTTCAACCAGATCAGCGGTTCCGAAGTTGGAACGATCCTCAAACATGCCGTGTACATGCCGATTTCCATAGGCGATACTTTCTGGTCCATCGCCGTTGCCACTCCAGAGAATGAGGTGACTACCCTGATGGAGGGATTCAGGGAAAAGCTTCTTCTTATGATCTTGATCCTGTTCATTTTTTGTGCCGTTCTGACGTATTTCCTCATCCGGGCTCTTGTGGTCATTAGGGAGCAGGAAAAGAGGCAATCCATCGAAGAAGCCCTGCGACAGGAACACAGGAAACTACAAGATATCATCGAATTCTTCCCCGATGCGGTATTTGTCGTTGATGGAGACAAGAAAATTTCAGCCTGGAACCGGGCCATTGAAATCATGACCGGCGTGGAGAAGGAGCAGATGCTCGGAAAAGGAGATTATGAATACGCTTTACCCTTATTCGGTTCCAGACGCCCTATTCTCATTGATCTGCTCGACATGCACTCTTCGGAAATAGAGAAAACGTATAAATATGTAAAGCGGGAAGGCCAAAAGATATTTGCAGAATCCTATATCCCATCGCTTCATCAGGGGAGGGGAGCCCATCTTTGGGGCGTTGCGGTTCCGCTCTATGATGGAGCAGGAAATCGATGCGGGGCCATAGAAGCAATTCGCGATGTCTCCGAAATGAAGGGCCAGGAGGAAACTTTACAGCGAACGGTCCGAGCTTTGCGTCTTTTGTCACAATGCAATGTCGCCGTCATTCAAGCCAGGGAAGAGCGCGCCCTCCTCCGGGAAATCTGTCGCATAATCGTCCTGACGGCCGGTTATTCGATGGCTTGGGTGGGATATGCCGAAGAGGGCCCGGCCAAACTCGTCCGTCTTGTTGCTCAGCACGGTTTTGAAGATGGCTATCTTGATTCCGTCACCATTACCTATGATGAAACTGAATTCGGTCGCGGGCCGACGGGTACCGCCATACGGACGGGAAAACCCCAAAGGATAAACAACATCATGAAGGATACGGCCTATGGCCCCTGGCGTGTCGGGGCGATAAAGCGGGGTTACGCATCTTCCATTGCCCTGCCGCTCAACATGGATGATCTGCCGTTTGGCGCCCTGAACATCTATGCAAACGACCCACAAGCCTTTCACAGTGAAGAAGTGGCCCTTCTCAAGGAACTGGCCGATAATCTCACCCATGGCATCCTCGCCTTAAGAGCCCGTGCAGAACGGTCAGAGGCGATCAACGCGCTGGAGAGGGAAAGGGCCGAGCTGGAAAAACGTGTGATCGAACGCACCGCTGAACTATTGCAGGCCAAGGAACGGGCTGAAGCGGCGGACAAGATCAAATCGGCTTTTTTGGCCACTATGTCCCATGAACTTCGGACCCTCCTCAACTCGATCATAGGATTTACAGGGATAATCCTCCAGGGACTGACAGGTCCGCTAAGCGAGGAACAGACCAAACAACTGGGGATGGTCCGCGCCAGCGCCAGGCATCTTTTGGAGCTGATCAATGACATCCTCGACATCTCGAAGATTGAAGCGGGACAGCTCAAGATATCATACGAAGCTTTCGATTTGAGGAAAGCCATTGAGAAAGTTATTCACATAGTAACTCCCTTGGTAGATAAGAAAGGACTCCATCTGCATTTTGAAATCGGTGAAGAGATAAGTATAATCCGTGGAGACCAGCGACGCATGGAACAGGCGGTCATGAATCTTCTCACTAATGCTGTCAAATTTACCGATCATGGGGATATTTACTTAAAATGCAGCCATGATATTGAAACTGTCATCCTTTCTGTCGCGGATTCGGGCATCGGCATCAAGGCTGAGAATATCGAGGCTATCTTCGATCCTTTCCATCAGGTAGATATTGGTATCTCTCGGGTGCAGGAGGGAACCGGGCTTGGCCTTACCATTACGCGAAAGCTTGTGGAAATGATGGGGGGAACGATTTATGCCCAAAGTGAGTGGGGGAAGGGGAGCACCTTTACCGTTTCCATTCCTGCAGCAGAAGGAAAAATAACATGAATGCAGTCGTCCTTATTATTGAAGACAATGAACAGAATCTTTACCTCATGCGCTTTCTTTTGGAGATACATGGATTTACCGTCGCGGAAGCAAAAGACGGCCGTAAAGGAATCGAAATGGTAAAGGAGATAAGTCCCCAACTGATTCTTCTGGACATCCAACTTCCGGAGATGGATGGCTACTCCGTGGCACGGGAATTGAGGCGCAGCAGGGAATTTGACCATATACCAATTATCGCCGTCAGCTCTTATGCCATGGTCGGAGATCGTGAAAAAGCCCTGGAAGTGGGCGTTAACGATTATATAGAGAAACCCATTGATACGGAAACGTTTATCGGTCAAATCAAAAAATATATTCTATTGCCATAACAGAGGGAACAAATCCATGAAAATCCTGAACGCTGACGACAATCCATCGAATCTGTATCTAGTTGAATCCCTGCTGAAAAGCAAAGGATATGAAGTTACGTCAGTCATGAATGGACTGGAGGCCCTCAACCATCTGGAGAAAGAACCCTTCGACCTCATCATAACCGATATCCTCATGCCGGTTATGGATGGGTTCCAGCTTTGTCGGGAGGTCAAGAAGAGAGAAGAATTTCGGGGGATTCCCGTCATTATTTATACAGCGACCTACACTGAGGACAAAGACAGGGAGTTTGCACTTAGTCTCGGCGCCTCCCGTTTCATCGTGAAGCCTGAAGAGCCGGACATTTTTCTCGCCGTTGTAGAAAATGTTCTTCAGGAACACGAAGACGGCAAAATCCATGCGACACTGCCACAGTTAGCAGACAATGCCGAATATCTTCTTATTCACAATAAACGATTGTTGCAAAAACTGGAAAAGAAAGTGCAACGGCTTAATGATCTAGAAAAAGATCTCCTTGCGGTTAGCCGGGAAAAAAACAGGGAAGAGATCGAACGCATCCATGCAGAGGCAGCCATGCAGTTGGCAGAGGATAAGTATCGCAATATCTTTGAAAATGCTGTGGAAGGTATCCTAATTGCGGATTTGGAGACCAGACGGTTCATCGATGCAAATCCTGCCATCTGTGCCATGCTCGGCTACAGCGTTGAGGAACTGACTCAATTGTCCGTCAGTGATATACACCCGATTGAAGCCCTACCCGATGTCATATTACAATTTAAAGCACTCGCCCGAAGAGAAATCAAAACGGCGGTCGAGGTCCCCTGCAAAAGAAAGGATGGGAGGGTCTTTTTTGCAGATATCAACACATCTGTCATGACTCTTGACGGGGAAAAATACAATGTGGGTTTCTTTTCGGATAGCACGGAACGAAAACAGGCAAAAGAAGAACTGCTAGCCCTTACCAGGAGATTAAATAACATCATCGAGTTTCATCCCCGACGCCATCTTCGTTATCGATCAGGAAAAGAATGTCATCGCCTGGAACCGTGCCATAGAAGAGATGACGGGAGCAAATAAAGAGGCCATGCTTTACCGGGGACGATATGAATATGCATTGCCGTTTTACGGGGAAAGGAGGCCGATCCTTATCGATCTCTTTGATGAGCCCGATGCTGAAGTCGAATCCCTGTATAATTATATCACGAAAAAAGACAGCAAGATCATTGCCGAATGTCACATTCCCCGCCTTTACGGTGGACGGGGGGCGCATCTATGGGCGGTTGCAGCGGCTTTGTATGATAAAGACGGAAATCGTTTCGGCGCCATAGAAGTTATTAGAGATATCACGGAACTCAAGCTCAAGGAAGACGCCCTGATTAAGAGTGAAAGGAGGTACAGCGAAATCCTTGAGGAAATAGAGGATGGCTATTATGAGGTGGACCTGAAAGGTAGCGTTACTTTCTTTAACAAAGTGGCATGCAAGATAACCGGTTATGAGCCCGATGAGATGATGGGCAAGAACTATCGGGATCTCACGGATAAAAATAATGCAGACAAGGCTTTCACCATCTTTCACAAGGTGTATGTATCAGGCCAGCCGGCCAATTTATATGACTGGGAACTAATCCGGAAAGATGGCTCCAGGCGCCTGATAGAATCATCCGTATCCATCATCAAGAATGACCATGGAGTAAAGGTTGGTTTTCAGAGCATCGCCCGTGATGTAACCGACAGGAAGAAACTTCAGGAGCGTCTCTCTCAGGCCCAGAAAATGGAGGCCATCGGCACCCTTGCCGCCGGCATAGCCCATGACTTCAACAATATCCTTGGGGCCATTATGGGTTACACGGAGTTGTATCAAGATCAGGTTCGCGACCGGCCAAAGATCTATTCCAGCATGGAACATGTTCTTCTCGCTGCAAACAGAGCAAAGGATCTGGTACAGCAGATCCTGACCTTCAGCCGCCAGGCAGAGCATGAGATGAAGCCTACGAAAATTGTCCCCATCGCGAAGGAGGTCGCCAAGTTTATAAGAGCATCTCTGCCGACAACCATCGAGATTCAACAATCCATGAAAACCGACTCCGATGTTGTCATGGCCGACCCGACGCAAATACATCAGATCCTGATGAATCTTTGCACCAACGCCGGTCATGCCATGAAGGATACCGGGGGCGTCCTGCAGCTTTTCTTGGAAAGCATCTTCATTGACAAGGAAGACCTCGCCCGGTATCCGGGTTTGTCTGAAGGCCAGTATCTTGACATTATGGTTGGAGATAACGGTCTCGGCATCCGGCCGGACCATCTGGAAAGGATATTCGATCCTTATTTTACAACTAAGAAGAAGGGGGAAGGGACAGGCCTTGGTCTTGCCGTTGTTCATGGAATCGTCGAGGACCACGGCGGCTTGATCAAGGTTTACAGCGAAATGGGGCGTGGCACGATTTTCCACGTTTACCTGCCCCTCGTGAAACTAGTCCCTGAAGACAAGCGAATAATAACTTTCCCTGAATTGCTGCGAGGTAAAGAATCAATTCTCTTTGTTGATGACGAACGTCCGTTGGTGGATATTGCCGTCCGTATCCTGGAGTCGCTAGGCTACCGGGTAACTGCCTTTATTAATCCTGTTGAAGCATTGGAATCCATCAGAATACATCCCGACGCCTACGACCTGTTGATCACGGACAAAACTATGCCGCACATGACAGGTTTCGATCTGGTCCATGAGGTCAAAAAAATCCGGCCGGATATCCCTGTAATCTTTTGCTCCGGATTTCAGAATCATGAGGATTTAAGAAAACAGGCTGCATTGGGTATCCGTCACTTCATCGCAAAACCCATAAGAAAGAGTTTGCTGCTCAAAATAGTACGGGATGTCCTGGATGAAGGTAAAATGGGAAAAGAGGCGGGCCATTTCATTCCGTAATCTGAAGAAGTATAGTTGGATAAACAACAGCAATAGCATTGTAATTTTGAAGATTGTATGGTATATCTCCAAGAGATTTAGCAGGTTGTTGAAATCCTCGATCTTGTGCATTCTGTTCAAAAGCTTGTCCCGTACCTGGTATGGGGTGTCCGGATGCAGGGCGCGCAGAAGCTGAGGCAACCACCCCCTGCACCCCCGCCAGCGGGGGACAGCGTACATAAAGAAGTACGTCGATGTTAGCCTGCCCTCGCGGAAGCGGGGGATGGGCGTTTTTCAACAGAGCTGTTAGACACTGCCGCAATCGAAAAGGGGAATATGAGATTACGAGTGATATCAATCCTTTTATTCTTGTTGGCTGTCGCTTCCCCCGCAGGCGCAGGTGATTCTGCATTAAGCAGTCAGGGACTGGAACAACGCATTGATTTTTGGAAAAAGGTTTATGTACAGTATGGAGGCGATGACGTCATAATTCATGATCGGTTTTATGTAAACCTGATCTATACCGTGGCCACTAAAGCGACTCAGGACGCGAAAATCACAGAGATTTCGAATGCTCTCCGGGAAATCCAATGCAATCTAGAAGCGCCGGAAAACCTCAGTTCAACTGCATTTCCAATTTATGAAGCCATCGCTGCTCAAGGCCTCCCGCTGACTTCAAGTCTTATCGATCACCTGTTAATCAACATCCACAAGCAAAATGGGATAAAAGAACGGTTTCGCGATGGTGTCGTCCGAGCCGGACGCCATGTTGACAAGTTCAGCGAAATCATGACAGACCATGGCCTGCCTTCAGAACTGGCATTGCTCCCACTCGTCGAGTCGGCATTTCAAAATGCCAAGTCCAAAGCAGGCGCGGTGGGTGTATGGCAGTTCACGTCAGGCACCGGAAAGCGTTACATGAAAATCAACAGCAAGGTGGATGAGCGTCTCAATACCGTCCGGTCATGTGAAGCGGCTGCAAGTTTCTTGCGCGACAATTACAGGGCGCTGGGCACATGGCCACTGGCCATTACCGCATACAATCATGGACGTGGTGGAATGTTGAATGCTCAAAAACTTCATGGCTCAGACCTGCCGACAATTATTAGCGGATACCGCGGCCGGGTCTTCGGATATGCTTCGATGAATTACTATGCCGAATTTCTTGCCGCAGTTGAAGTGTACAAAAACTATCCGCAGTATTTTGGAGACCTCAAGCTTGAAAAGCCAGACTCGTCAACTGACAAAGGCCCAGTCGCCATGAGAGCATCAAAACCGTCGGCCAAACTGGTTAAAACTCCGGCAAAGGGCGCAACACCTGTTGTTACCGTCAGATACAAAGTTCAGAATGGCGACACACTGTCTGATATCGCTCAACGCTTCGGCGTGCCTGTCCGCAATCTGATGAGCAAGAATAAACTCAACAAACCGGTGATCTTTGTAGGACAAATTCTCATGGTAAATCAGACGGCCCGGTACCAAAACCGCAGCAGCCGCAAAACGATTTAGGCGGCTGTTGAAAATCGCCCATCCCACGCTTTCGCAGGAATCTTCCTTGCAACCACCTTCAGATGCGGACACTTCTGATGTGTTACGCTGTAAAATAATTGCCTATAAACCCTTAAATAATGGCTTACGCTTTTCCATGAAAGCTTTTACTCCTTCCTTGTGGTCTTCCGTTCCCAGGCAGAGAAGTTGGATACCTGTTTCCATCTCAATACTGGCTTGAAGATCCAGTTTGTCAGATTGATTGAGTATTTTTTTCATCAAACCCAGGGCGATGGGAGCGTTTTTTGCCAGTTTTTCAGCGAAGGTCCATGTATAATCCTCAAGTTTGTCGTCATCGACGATCCGGTTGACTAGACCGATCTTTCTGGCGGTTTCTGAATCAATCACATCACCCATAAACATCAGCTCTTTTGCCCGGTATAAACCTATTGCCCGGGGAAGAAAATATGTGCCGCTGGCATCAGGGATAAGACCGATGCGGACGAAGCTTTGCGAAAAGCGGGCCGATCTGGAACAGAAAATTAGATCGCACGAGAGGGCGACACTAAAGCCTGCACCTGCTGCAACACCATTGACCATGGCGATTACAGGCTTGGGCATTCCCGTTATGGCGGTTACGATACGCGCGATATCTTGGATGTATCGGCGGGATTTTTGTGTGCTGTCCAGCGTCAGGATGTAGGGCAGGTCACCTCCGGCGCAATAGGCCCGTCCTGTCCCCGTGATAATTACTACCCGAACATGAGAGTTTTCTTCCGCCTCCATCAGTGCGTCGTAGGTTTCATTTAGAAGTGCCGGCGTCATTGAATTTAACGCGTCGGGATTGTTGAGCGTGATCTTCATTATGCCATCTTTTTCTTCCGTGATGATTGATTCACAAGCCTTCATATTTGTTACCTCCCTTGTCGTTATTGTAAAATCGTTCAAAAAGGTAAGCTATTGCTGCCGCTATGAAAGAACTGTTTTAAGATCGTCACGTCTTGACACACATCGGGCAATCATATAAAGAGCAGTCAACAATGAGGAAAGAAAATCAAAATTACATGAAAAAAACGCTGCGATTCGTTGTTTGGTGGCTCCTTTTATGGGGGATGGTTGCCTGCTCTCCTCAACAAATGATCCAGCAGCCGGAATTTATCAAGATCACGGATGTTGAACTGCTGGATATCAACAGAGACAATGTCACTGTTCGAGTCAGGACCCTTTTTCATAATCCCAATGCCTTCGGTTGCAACATGGAAAACATTATTTTCGACACGTTTATCGACGGCATGCCTTTGGGTGCTTCCCGTATTCAGGGGACACTGAACATAAGCGGCAATGAAAATTTCGAATTGCTCCTCGATACCAGGCTGGTGCTTGCCTCCGTTCCCAAGGTATTGCTGTCCGTTTTCGGCAAACAGGAAGTGGAGGTGGAAGTGAATGGCCAGACCACACTAGTAACACCGATGAAAAACATGACTTTTTCTTTTAATCCAAAAAGTAAGGTCGAGGTCAAGAACCGAATTAAGAATATGATCCGTATGAAACTCCTCTCGCGGTTGACAGACATCGGATTGATTATTCCACCACTGTGAAGCCTTAACAAAACCACATCTTGCATAGAAAAGGATGTTTGGAGTTTATGACTTATTTTTCTGAGGTTCCCAGAAATTCCTCCATTTTCTTGTAGCCTTCATCGATTTTTGCCTTAAACTCTTCAAGACCGTTCTTGCGGGTCTTTACACATTCGGCAACGGCTTTTTTCCCTTCCTCGGGGAACCACTTGTTCTGATTAAGCCACAGGTCGAACATTTTATCAGCCTGATCCTGCATGACCGCCATGGTCTTGAAGCTTTTCTCAACCGCTGTTTTGTTGAAATCTAACATTATCTTCATCATTTTTTTCGGATCCATCTCAACTTCTCCTTTCATAATTACCCATTATCTATTTTACTATTTCGTTTATAAATAATAATAATTTGAGAGTTTCTATAATTAACAAAGACGGTATGTTTTTACAAGGATCATATTACTGAAGTAATGGGGTTCTCTTAAGAAACCCTTTTTTGTGTTGGTAATATGCTACGGGGTAGGTAAAGTGTAATGGATGGTGAGGGTGCATCAGAGTAATTGAAGGACACGCCTTTCACAGCATAATCTCAAAAAGCATGGCTTTGCATGGCCGATCCGGATGTATTCTTAACGATCGTAAGAGAATGTATTGAAAAAGGTGTGTTGCAGTATTTCCGGTATCTGGCTACACTGGTTATTTCTCCGTTATTCCCAATGACATCACAGATTATCTTATGGGCAATTCAAACCAAAACGAACTCCCTTTGCTCACTTCGCTTTCCAATTCGATCCTGCCGCCATGGGCTTCAACGGCCAATTTGCAGAACGTCAGGCCAAGACCTGTTGAATACATTTGACCCTGTTTGTGCGCTTTCGCCTGCCAAAACTTGTCAAAAACCTTATCGTGATATTCCACAGGAATTCCATAACCGTTATCCACAACTGATATGCGTATCATGTCCTGTTCTGCGCTCTCAATGCTGACGCTGATGATGCCCTTTTCCTTGTCGGTAAATTTGATCGCATTGCCGATGAGGTTCTGGAGGACACGGCGAATCAGCTGCGAATCACACGTGAGGGTCTCTATTTTCTCGGGCGATGCGATACTGATCTTGCGTTTGCCTTTGAGAGGTTCGACCATCCGAATTGTCTCACTCACCAGATTTATTAAATCGACGGCCGAAAAATCCGGTTTTATCTGTTCATCCTCCATCTTGTTTATATCCAGGAGGGTGGAAACCATCGCCAGGATTGTTTCCGTGCTGTTTGTCGCCTTGCCGATGTAAGCAGCCGCCTGCTTCGGCAGCTGTTCCGATGCTGCCAGATCAAGGTATCCGAGAACTACAGACAACGGCGAGCGCAGATCATGGATAATCATGTGCACGAGGCTATCGCGTAATGACTCCAACTCGCGGAGTTTATCGTAGGATTGCTGAAGCTCGCGTTTTTGACGCTGGATTTCCATGTGTGCTTCCACACGCGCATGGATCTCCTCGAACTGGAATGGTTTTGTCACATAATCCACACCGCCGATGGAAAAAGCTTTGACCTTGTTCGTTGTTTCGTTCAGAGCGGTAAGAAAGATGACCGGTACTTCCCTTGTGGTTGGATTATCCTTTAGCCGGCGACAGACCTCGAAGCCGTCCATGTCGGGCATCATTACATCCATGAGGATAAGATCGGGCAGGGCTTTTGCCACGCTGTCCAGGGCAGCGGCGCCGCTCGTTGCTGCACGCACGGTATATTCGTCACCCAGGGCTTCGATGAGGATGTCGATATTGATGGTCTCGTCATCTACCACCAGCAGAGTTGACCTTGGTTTTTTCATTAGTTTTTTCATTAGTTTTTTCCACGATATTATCAAATTCATTACTAAGAAATGTGAGAGCTTCCCCAAAGCGATAGTTCTGGACCAGGCGATTTAGTTCCAGCAGAGCAGCCTCCATATCTCCGGGCCATTTCTTTTGCAGCAAAGTCCCAAGTATTTGTTTGCAGGGCCGTGGTTCGTCATTCGCTAAGGCTTTCTTCATTTGTTCCAACAACGGATACAGTTCTGCAACGTTTCCCGACGGATTTTCCGATTTGACCGGTGATATAACGCACTCCTTTGCAATGACGTTATTGATCGCGATGATCAAGGCCTCGTGGTGTTCGATAAATTTGCGCAGTGGTTCTCCAGGTGCAAAAGGGGCAAAATTCCCTGCGGCTCGACAAACCTTTTCCAACTCCCCGGCAGCGGCTTCCAACTTCTTGCCGCCGAGATTTCCCGCAACGCCCCGGATGGCGTGGACCAGTTCAACTGCCTTATGCAGACGGTTTGCCCGCAGTTCCTGTTGCACTCGTGCCGGCATATCCCTGTTTCCGGCTATGAAATCGCTAAGCAACCGCAGATAGAGCTCCCGGTTGCCGTTAAGCCGTGCAAGCCCCTCCGCCATATCCAGTTCCGACATCGGCTGGATGGGTAAGATTTCCGGTTTTATAGCCGGAACCGGTTCCGCGACGGAAACCGTCGCGCACATGTCCCGGACGGCAATCGAACTGTCCTTCCAAAGTGTATGGGTGTCCGTGGATGACGGATCGTTGTTTTCCCTCCCGAACATCTCACTGGCCACGGGCTCTTCTTCTTGGGGCGGATTGTTCAAAATGGTAATCAGAGTATCCACAACCTGCTCATCCAGTTTGCCTTCAATGGCTTCTTGACGCATCAGCCGCAGGACATCTTCTTGCGCCAATGCCTTCCGGTAGGGCCGATCCGTGATCAGGGCATCATAATAATCGGCCACGGCCATGATCCGGGCAACCATGCAAATTGCCTCCCCTTTTAATCCGTCCGGATAGCCGGAACCATCCATTCTTTCATGATGGTAGCGAATAATATCCAGAGCCTGCTGCAAAGTCCGTTTTAATGGATAAACTACCTGGTAGCCCATTTCCGGGTGCCTCTTCATCATTTCCCATTCATCCGGATCGAGAGTACCGGCCTTTTTCAGAATTGCATCAGGAATTCCGATCTTGCCGATATCGTGCAGGATGCCGCCGATGCGCAGGGCTTCCACCTCTCGTGAGGAGAGAGACATGCGTTTACCTAACAGTATGGCCATAGAAGAAACGCGTTTGATATGGCCCTGAGTGTAGACATCCTTGGCTTCGACGGCGTTGGCAAGCGAAATCAACGCATTTTCAAAGCCGATCATATTTTCGTTTAGACGCTTGACGGCGATAAGCGAGCGGGTACGGGCAAGAAGTTCCAGTTTATTGATGGGTTTGGAAATAAAGTCGTCCGCTCCGGCTTCTATAGATTGAACTTTGGCCTCGATTTCATCCAGGGACGTCACCATGACGACCGGTATTATCCGGGTCTGTTCACCTCTCTTTATCCTTCGGCAGACCTCGATGCCATCGATTCCGGGCATCACGATATCCAACAAAACAAGATCGATATCTTCCCTCTCAATCATGGTGAGGGCTTCCAGCCCGCTAAAGGCTTTTGACACAACATACTTAAAGGGTTTAAGCATCGCTTCAAGGATCTTGACGTTCACAGGATTATCGTCGACAACCAACACTCGGGGTTCATCGGTTTTGGCAATTACTTCAGCTCTCGGAAAGAAAAAGAGCATGTCTCTTCCTTTAATTTTTGCACGATTCAGAGCATCCCAGGCCCGGCTGATCAAGTCGTCCATGTTATCGGCATCTTCCGGACAGTTGGCGGCGCCGATACCGACCGTCAAAGCGCCGCTGTAACGCTCGCGGAGTGAGGTTTGGATCCGCTCGAGTGCTTTGATGGATGACGAAGCGTCGACTTCGGTCAATATAACGGCGAAAATATCGCCTCCAAAGCGCGCTGCCAGATCGACATCTCTGATACATTTACTGATGATCGAGGCGACTTCTTTCAAGTCCCGATCCGCTTGCAGAGGACCATGCTGCTTGTTATAAACGGAAAAAGCGTCGATTTCGATCAAGGCCAGGGAAAGCGATTCCCTGTATCGTAGCGAGCGCTTAATTTCCCGCGCCAGGACATTCAGAAAAAAGCCATGGTGAAAAAGACCGGTCAGGCTGTCAGTGAAGGGCATCTCGCTGTGTTGTTTGTAATCGACCTTGTTTTCTATTATCACGGGATTTTCATTCCTATGTTTTTATGCCCCACATGCTGATTGCTTCCATTGTCATTTGCGCAGTATGTTCCAACTCGGACAACAACTGCCGAGCAGAAGCCACATCATTATTTTTTGCTGTTGTCTCTATTCTGAAGGCAACATCCCGCAATGCAGGAGTCCATAAATTTGCAGCCATTCCTTTGAGGCTGTGCGCCTGCCGCCGAATTGCCTCAATATCACCCTCTATGCAAAATTTCCGTAAATTATCAACTTCGATAGGTATTTCGATCAAAGCATCACCCAGGATAATTTTTGCGACTTCCATATCGCCGTCAATGTTATCGAGTAGTTCCGCTTCATTAAACAACAAGCGCATATCCTGTTGATCAATCGCCTTTGCGGTCGGCGGCTCAGCCGGTGTTTCGACTGCACTTTGCACTGAAACGTCCGGTTTCAGCCATTTTTCTAAAACCATAGATATATTCTCCTTTTTTACGGGCTTAGACAGATAATCGTCCATCCCGGCTTTCAGGCATGCTTCGCGATCGCCCTTCATGGCGTTGGCGGTCATGGCGATAATCGAAACTTCATGATTAAGGACTTTCGATGATGGATCGCGGATCACTGCGGTGGCTTCAAAGCCGTCCATTTCCGGCATCTGGCAATCCATTAGTACAAGGTCGTAGTTTATCAGCTCAAGCGCACGGACAGCCTCAAGGCCATTGGCGGCTATATCGACTTTAAAACCTAACTTGCCAAGAATGCTTTGTGCCACCTTTTGATTGATGGCATTATCCTCGGCCACCAATATCATTGCTTTATTCGATACTTTGTCAGCCGGCGAAGATAAAACGCCAGAGCTATTAATCCCATTATCGGACCAGAATGGAACATTGGAGGTCTGGGGATTCTGTTTCTCGAACTTTACGGTAAACCAGAATGTAGAGCCGATTCCTTCCTTGCTTTCCACACCGATCTCACCGTCCATCATCTCGGTCAGCTGTTTGCATATCGCCAGTCCCAACCCCGTGCCGCCGTATTTGCGGGTAGCCGTTCCATCGCCTTGGGTAAATGGTTCAAAGATAACAGCACGCTGGGCTGCGGGTATACCGATGCCGGTATCGAGAATCTCGAAGCGGATAACGGCGAACTCCTCCAATTCATTAACCAGTGATACATTGACTCTGATTTCGCCCTGGTGGGTAAATTTTACGGCATTGTCCACAAGATTGACAATGATCTGGGTTAATCTATCAGAGTCCCCCTTCACACAGGGCGGCACATTTGGAGCGGTTTGGCAGTGTAGTTTCAGACCTTTCCCTGACGCTTTTACAGCCATCAATTTTATAACATCGTCCAGAAGAGCGCGCAGGTCAAAATATCGGGCTTCCAGTCTAAGCTTGCAAGCTTCAATTTTGGAGAAATCCAAAATGTCGTTAATCAATGCGAGCAATTTTTCACCGCTGTTTTTAATTAGTTCGGCGCATTTTCGCTGTTCAGCGGTCAGTTCCGAATCCATCAGGATCTCAGTCATACCGATCACACCGTTCATCGGGGTGCGGATCTCATGACTCATGGTGGCCAGAAATTCACTTTTGGCAATATTAGCCGCCTCGGCAGCGGCCTTGGCCGTGGTCAGTTCCTTGACCCGTTCCGCGATGATCCGCGACATGGTATTGAAGGCTACCCCCAGTTGCCCCACATCGTCTTGCCCCTCGGGAACGGGAGGGGGAGTGAGGTTGCCTCCGGCAACCTGCAGACTGGCTTTGGTCAGTGCTGTCAGGTGACGCGTTAGCCAGTATCCGATCAGCAGCAGGATGACGGTTGATAGAATAAGTTCGACTGCTGCGATGCTTATTCCTTGGAAAAGCAAAGTCTGTCTTGCCGAGACAATCTGCGAAAGATTCAGTCCAAAATGGAGTGTCCCCAACGACTGATCGTACACGTCTATCGGGACGACTACGTCATAGCGCAGGTCCTTTTCAGATTTGAACAGCGGAAAATCCTTGCTGGGTTCCGGTAACGGCTGGTTGGCTGGCCACCCGCTGGACCCCGCCCATTTGCCGGTCGGATCGATAACAACGATATACAAAACATCACCGGCCGTCCGGCTTTCATTAATAACGGCCTGTACCGTGGCATAATCATGCTGGGCCAGCGGGGCGGTCAGGGCCGCTGCCAGTACCGGGTGATATTGTGCCGCCTGAGCGCGGGCCTGGCTGGTCATGGCGTCATGCTGCAGTCGCAGGCTGTTAAATACCAGCACTGTAAGCATCAGCATTTCTATCCCGATGGCAAGAATCAGCAGACGGCCACGGACAGTGTTCCAGGGAGAGAACCGTTTCATTTGGCACCACTGTTCAGAACTTTTCTGACTTCATCGGCATAGGAATCCATTGCTTTCAGCTCGTTGGCGCGTAGTTTGCGATATCCTTCCAACTTATTGACCTCAAAATATTTTTTTGCTTCGGGTGTTGCCGCAAAGGTCCACAAGGCGGCGTCAATCTTCTTCTTCAGGGCTGCGTTGCGGCTGTTCAGCATATACACACGCCCGGCCATCGGCTTGCTTTCTGCAAAAATCCGCAACTTCCCGCGCACATCAGGCGCAAGCTTCTGATAGTTGGCTAGTGACGTGAATCCGGCGGCAGCCTCGTCCTTGATAACCAACTGCGCCACACTGTCGGAAGCACTGACATACTTGATGGGGGCATTCACCTTTTTTTCCTTCAGCCAATGCTGACCCCAGAGTGTTACCTGTGAAGTCGGGCTCAACCCTAGGATTAGCTTTCCATTCAGGTCGGCGGGCTTCTTTATGGTACCGCGTGATGCAACCAAAGCGATTGCCTTGAATTCAGCCTTGTAGGTCAGAAGCGGGATATATCCTTTATCAATCTGGAGGAGCCGGGCTTGCTGGCCCGTGGTAATTGCCAGATCGAATTCCTGCGCCAGTGCTCGCCGGGCAAACGTATCGAAATCTGGAGCCGTAGTCACTGCCACCGGCATACTCAGGACCTTTTCCATATATCCGCGCAAGGGTTGGTACATTTCCAGAATAACCCTTGCGCTGGTATGGGGCGCCACGCCGATGACGAAGGTGTCCTTAGCCGAAGCAATACCGGCTGATAGTGCCATGAGCGCTGTAAGACATACAATACGGAGTATTTTCATAATAATTCTCCTTATCATCGGTTATTTGATATTTGACAGTTCCCGTGTCAAGTTTTGGTATGCCTGCATTTGTCTCTTACAGCCACTTCTTTAATATTTCCATTAGATCTTCTTTTTTTACCGGCTTGGACAGATAATCATCCATCCCGGCTCCTAAGCATGATTCGCGATCGCCTTTCATGGCATTAGCAGTCATGGCGATAATAGGTACTTTGTGATTGATGATTTTCGACGCCGGATCACGGATTACTGCAGTTGCCTCAAAGCCGTCCATTTCCGGCATCTGGCAATCCATGAGCACAAGGTCATAGTTTACCAACTCAAGCGCCCGGACTGCCTCAAAGCCGTTGGCAACTATATCAGCCTTGCAGCCCAGTTTGCTCAGGATGCTTTGTGCAACTTTTTGGTTTATGATGTTATCTTCGGCCAGCAGGATACGGGCGTTGCACTTAACGGCTTCTTTCACAGTATGCCTCGTGATAATACCTGTTTCCAGCAAATTATCCGCCGCCCTGCCTAGAACAAGCATGATGCAGTCAAATAGCTGTGATTGCCGCACCGGCTTTGCCAGATAACCGGCAAAGCCGATCTGTTCCAAAATAGCGGCATCTCCGCGACGGCCAAGTGATGTGATCATAACAAGCAGCGTTGATTCAAGGAGTGGATCGGCTTTGATACGGCGACCAAGCGCGGTGCCGTCCATACCAGGCATCATCTGATCAAGAAGGGCGATGCGAAAGGGATCATTTTTCTGTACAGCTTCATATAGAAGCTTTAGAGCTGTTTCATCATTGCTTGCGCTTTCATGCCGGAACCCCCATCTGTTCAGCAGGGCCGCCATCAGTTTCCGGTTGGTTTCGTTATCGTCGACCACAAGAATCCGCGCACCCATTATATCTGCACGCGCTAAAGACTCGGGGTTTTTGCCATCAATGCCAGGCTGAGATGAAATATCGACAGGCTGCTTTTCGAGCAGGGCGGTAAACCAGAAAGTGGAACCCTTGCCCTCTTCGCTCTTAACGCCGATTCTACCTCCCATCAACTCCGCCAATTGCCGGCATATGGCAAGACCAAGGCCGGTACCGCCGAATTTACGTGTAGTCGTCCCATCAACCTGGGTGAATGGTTCAAAGATAGCGGCACGCCGGTCCTCCGGAATGCCGATACCGGTGTCATGGATTTCAAAAAGGATTTCCGCATGACCATCGTGATCCGATACGAGCGAGACACTGATGACCACTTCGCCTGCCTGAGTGAACTTGATGGCATTACCCGCCAGATTGGTGATAACTTGACGCAACCGTCCCGGATCTCCCTTCAAATGCGAAGGGACGTCGGGATCGATCCGGCAGATCAGTTCCAACCCTGCATCACTTGCCCGCACTGCCAGAGATTCGACGGCGTCTTCCACGGTTACTCGTAGGTCGAAATCCAGCAACTCCATATCCAGCTTGCGAGCCTCGATTTTTGAGAAATCCAGAATGTTATTGATCAGAGTCAACAGATCATCGCCGCTTTTTCGGATAATTTCGGCATATTCCCGCTGTTCGGTTGTCATCTCGGTTTCGAGCAGCATACCGGTCATGCCGATTACACCGTTCATCGGGGTACGGATCTCATGACTCATGGTGGCGAGAAATTCGCTCTTGGCACTGTTGGCTCTCTCGGCCACGGCAATGGCGTCCCGCATGTCGCGCAGATAGCGGCGAATGCTGGATATAAGAAGAATGAGGGCTGCGCCGGAAATAAAAACCAATATAGTGAACTGCAACTGGACTGTGCGTAGCTGTTCGAACTCCGGTACCTTCGAGTAAGTAAAGATTGTATAGCCATCCTTGTTTTGCCGGCTTCTCGCCAGCATGTAGCGGTTGTTGCTTCCCGGCATAGTGATTGCCGGGTAAGAGGGGAATTGATTTCCAAAATTGCCGATTTTCAATATGGGAAAATCGCTTCGCTTATATTGATTATTCCGAGCGGAAACAGACATACGGAAGACCGGGGCATCGGCAAGAGCCCTATATTCAAGCGCCTTGTCATTAGCAAGAATGATGACGCCCGCGGAATCCGTTACAAAACAGTTGAATCGGTTAAACCACTGCGAGAGTTTATCAATATCGATTTTAATGACTACCACGCCGATAACTTCAGATTCGTTATATATGGGCGCTGAGGAGAACAAACCGGGGATGTTTGTTCTACGTCCAACTGCATATTGCCTGCCCCGTAATCCGGCCATTGCGCTTGTAAAGTAGGTGCGATCCGCATAGTTGATTCCGACAAATGATTCGGGCCGATCATAATTGCTGCTTGCAATGCAGTCGCCGTTTGCAGCCACTATCCAGATGACATCGACATCCAAATCCTTCGTTTGATTTGCCAGATGGCGGTTTAGCGCCTTAAGGTCTTTACTTGAATTGAGATATGAGCGTTTGTCCGGAAGAGCATTTCTTTTCAATGATGATTGCTTGTCGAATGAATTGAGTACGGTTAAGACCGCTTTATCATTGGCGACGAATGCCGGCATTACATTCAGGAATGCCAGGGATCGATCAAAATGGTATGTAACAGCCGACATGGACTGATCCAACTCCATCGAATAACGTTGAAGATCAATCGCAAGTTTTTTATTGATAAACCACGAAACGGCAATATAAGAAATGAAGAGCCAACCGCAAAGCAATGACAGGAGAATAAACGACGAACGAGGGTTCAGAATCTTCGATAACGAAACCCTCATGTCCTTTCTCCCGTCTGGCACTTAGACTGGGTCGAAACGATAGCATATGTCGACATGTTTTTATCCCCTTGGCCGCCCATCATCACGAAATTATCAGATATTTTGAAAGGCGTCTTTTGAAGTACAATGGGTTTGTATTACATTAAACATGCCTGACACCGAAGATTTATGATTGTATATAATTTTGCATAGATAGCGGTGAATGATATTTGACGTCAAGCTTTTTTTGTCTTGTATTTCCGGACAGTGTCCGGTTATCCCGGAATAAGTCCGATAATTCCGGACACCTATGATGTTGATAATGTCTTGACAATTGGGACTTATTAAATTAGCGTACGCCTCTAAAATGACGGTTCTGACGGACACCGTCTGTGATTGCGGGTGTCGCTCATTTCCGATGGACAGCGAGGAAGAAACATGATTGGCGTACTGATTACAACCCACGGCGAACTGGGGACGGAGTTGATCAGGGCGGCGGAATTGATCAAAGGCGAAATGAAGGGGATACTTCATATTTCCGTTGATCAGACAAAAGGCCTTGAGGATATAAAAAAAGAGATCAGTGCGGCCATCAAGAAGCTGGATCAGGGGAAAGGTGTTCTGATTCTGACGGATCTTTTCGGTGGAACGCCTTCGAATGTCTCACTTTCTTTCATGAAAGAAGGGAAGGTGGAGGTTGTGACTGGCGTCAATCTACCTATGATCCTTAAGGTAAATGATGTCCGGGAGAAAATGAAGCTGGGTGAATTTGCACATTATATCAAGGATTACGGGATAAAGAACATTTACGTGGCGAGTGAAATCCTCAACAAGAAACTTGCATAAACCGTTAAACTGATTAAAGCCTATGGATATTGCCCTTGTCCGTGTAGATAATCGTTTGGTTCATGGTCAGATTATTGAGGCTTGGGTGCCATATGTCAATGCCGGGATTATCTTTGTGGTCGATGATGATGTGGCCAACGATTTTTTCAGGGAAACGGTCATCAAAATGGCCGTTCCCAGAGAAGTGGAGGTCCTTGTTTACAGCGTTGATGCCTTCGCAGCATCGGTGCCTTTCAAGCAGGGATCGGGCAAACATGCTATCGTATTGTTCTCTAATATTTCAGATGCCCTGCGGGCTTTTAATCTCGGGTTCAAGTTCAGAAAACTTAATGTCGGCAACGTGTACAACGAGGATTGCCGACGGCAATTGTCCTCCTGTGTTTTGTTGAGCGATCAGGACATGGAAAGTATCAATAAGTTTTTGCAGAATAACGTTCAGATCGAGTTGCGGCGCGTCCCCCGTGAAAAACCATCTAATGTCCTGTCTATGCCGGACGCCTTGAATCTCTGATTCTTCCATATACTGTGGAAGGGGTTTCCATGCTGTTGCTGAAAACAATATCCATTGCTTTTCTTGGCGCCGTCTTATGTCTGGATCGCCTTTGCTTTCAACTGATGATTTCGAGGCCAGTTGTGACGGGTCCGGTCATTGGTTTAGTCCTGGGGGATATCCGGACCGGTCTGCTCGTCGGTGCCTTTCTCGAACTTCTTTGGGTCGATAAGCCTGCCTTGGGCAATTACATTCCCCCGAACGATTCCCTTCTAACAGTTGTTATTACAAGTGCCTTGATCCTTTCCGGGCATGGAAACGCTCCAGTATCGCGAGAGTTGATTGTTCTTGCCCTTCTTGTCATGTTGCCCCTGTCCGGTGTGTCTCAGAAGATGGACATATGGCTTATCACCAGTAATGATAAGTATTCAGATGCCGCATTTGACGATGCGAGACGGGGCGATGGCACCGCCATTGAGAAGAAGCATCTCTTTGCCCTGTTCAGGACTTTTTTAGCCTTCGTCCTCTTTAATTTCATTTTCATCCTGGCAGGCACGGCCCTTCTGAACATCCTGTTTCCCATGTTGTCGCCATCGATACTCAAGGCTCTCGGCATGGTCTATATCGGTTTCCCGGTTCTCATGGCGGCCATTGCTCTCAACACAATCAAACAGCGTGGCGATATCCCCGCTTTTTGCGCCCTTTTTGTCGTCGCTTTCATTGTCTTTGAATTTGCATACGGACTTTAATCAGAAAATGATAAGCATTTTGCCTATGATCCCGGATGATGTTGGCGGCGTGATGGAAATAGAAAAGGAATCATTCGTGCCACCGGAGGTTGTCTGTTCATGGATCGAAGAACTTGGCAAAGAGAATACGTATAACTACGTGGCCAAGCATAACGAAGGCGGCAATCCGGCAATTGTCGGTTATATCAATTTTGTGAATGTGGCAGGTGAAATACAACTCAACCATGTTGCCGTACGGAAAAATAACCGGCGGGAAGGGATAGGGCGAATGCTCATGCGTCGGATGATGGAGGTGGCGGTTTCCCTGGGGATCAACGCCCTGACGCTTGAGGTCCGAAGTTCCAATCAAACGGCGATTCAGCTGTACGAAAAGTCCGGTTTTGTGATAGAGGGGTGCCGAAAGAATTATTACAGCAGTACCGGAGAAGACGCCCTGATCATGTGGGCCTATCCAAATCATCCGTAGGAAGATTATATGCATTCAGGCAATGTCATGTTTAACCGGGAAATTGCACCCGGCCATTTTATCATGTCCATCTCCGTTCCCGAAGATTTCGATGTGCCGGCGCCGGGTCAGTTTGTTATGCTCCGGTTTCCCGGCCATCTGGACCCCTTTCTGGGCAGGCCTCTGTGTGTTTACGGCTTTGAGCGCCAAAGTGACGTAAATATCTTCGAGGTCCTTTATCGCGTCCAGGGGAGGGGAACTTCGCTCCTGTCCCATCTTCGTGAAGGAGATGGGCTGGATGTCCATGGCCCCTTGGGGACGGGGTTTCAAACGCCCTCTTCCCTGGCCCATGTCGTTCTCGTGGCCGGCGGTATGGGTGTGGCGCCCATCACCTTCCTGGCCTCTCATTTCCGTCATGTTTCTCCATTTCTGAAGATTACCTGCTATTTAGGGTCAAAGTCGGCGGACTGCGTCTTCGGCCTTGAAAAGCTTCAGGATTTCTGTACGGAGGTTATCGTCACCACAGACGACGGCACCATGGGGACATGCGGTTTTGTGACGGATTTGTTTTTCCGCGATCTCGACTACATGGGAGGGGAAGATACACGCATCTATGCCTGCGGCCCTTATGAAATGATGAAATGCCTTGCGGAGAGCATTGATGGAAGAGAGATAATATGCCAGGTCTCCCTGGAGGAGCGTATGGCCTGCGGTATCGGTGCCTGTTTGGGCTGTGCCGTGTCCTTGAAGAAAGAGACAGGGCAAAGTTATTACGGACGGGTCTGCAAAGATGGCCCATGTTTCGATATAAGCCGGATTAATTGGGATTAATGAATATGATGAATGAAAAAATGGCTGATCACATGAGACTACCCGATCTCAACTGCCGGATTGGGCAGTTGGAGTTGAAAAATCCCGTCATGACCGCTTCCGGGACATTCGGGTATGGTGAGGAATACGCCCGTTATTTCGATCTGAGTCGTCTGGGCGCCATCGTCGTCAAGGGCATCTCGGCGGAGCCCCGTGCGGGTAATCCCCCCCCGCGTGTCATTGAGACAGCATCGGGCATGCTAAATGCAATCGGCCTGCAGAACATCGGTGTGACGGCCTTTGTCCTGGAAAAGCTTCCCTGGATACGTCAGTTCGATGTTCCGGTCATTGCCAATGTCTATGGCGAAACCCTGGAAGAATATCAGCAGGTCTGCGAGATACTGAGCAACGACGGCGGCGTGGATGCCCTGGAAATCAATATCTCGTGTCCCAATGTTAAAAAAGGCGGTGTCTCTTTCGGTACGGATCCCGATATGGCGGCGGAAGTTACGTCGAAGGTAAAGTCTGTAACGAACCTGCCCGTCATCATCAAGCTTACACCGAATGTGACCGATATCGCTCTCATCGCACAGAGCGTTGAAAATGCCGGCGCGGATGCCGTATCCCTTATCAACACACTGACGGGGATGTCCATCGACATTGAAACGCGACTTCCTCATCTGAAAAATATCACGGGTGGTCTTTCGGGTCCGGCGATCAAGCCCATAGCCCTGCGGATGGTCTGGCAGGTGGCAAACCGGGTTGCTATCCCCGTAATCGGCATGGGCGGGATAATGACCGCCGCCGACGCCTTGGAATTCCTCATCGCCGGAGCCCAGGCCATTCAGGTCGGTACGGCGAATTTCATCAACCCCATGGCAACAATGCATATCATCGATGGGCTGTCGGATTATTTACGGCGCCACGATTACGCCGCTGTTTCCGAATTGGTCGGGACCCTTCGGGATGGGCGCCAGGCAGTGGTCAACACGGGGGAATGCAACCTCTCAGATAAGTAAAAGGCGATATAAACAATGGGAAAAGCAGAGCAGATAGCTCAGGGAATTTATTTGGTCGGAGGTTCGGGCATCTCCCGTTCCGATGATGCCACAGTCTTTGTAATTGATTTTGGTGGTGAATTGGTCATGATCGATTCCGGCGCCGGGGGAAGTACTAAGTTATTGATCCGCAACATCGAAGGGGCGGGCCTCGATCCGAACAAGATTTCCCACCTCATTCTTACCCATTGCCACATCGATCATATCGGGTCAGCCTCCGAATTTCGCGACCGTTTCAACTGCCGGATCGTCATCCACGAAGCCGATGCCCGGGCCATCGAAGAAGGCGATCCTGTGCGGACGGCAGCTAACTGGTATCAGACCGATTTCCCGCCGACACGGGTTGATATGAAGCTTACGGGGGAACTGGATACATTACAGTTTGGGCCCGAAGAGATACACTGGCTCCATACGCCGGGACACACGCCGGGATCCATTTCACTTTATCTGGATCGGGCCGGCCGTCGCATCCTCTTCGGGCAGGACATCCATGGTCCATTTATGCCCGCTTTCGGATCGGACATCGGGCAGTGGCGTGAATCAATGCATAAACTCCTCGATCTGGAGGCCGATATTCTCTGTGAAGGTCATTTCGGCATTTTTCAACCCAAAGACCGCGTCCGGGCCTATATAGAAAAACACCTGGCCATGCATCGGGCGTAGCGTCTTCCAGTAGATCATGACTCTTTGCCGAAAGTGACTTAACGGGATATTGTCATTCGGTTAGCAACGGCCTTTGGAATGCTGCCAATCTGGGCGTTATGGTAATATGTCTTTAGGTTCTTATCCTCCATCTCATGGATAATTGGTCAAATCTATTTATCCTTGCTGATAACTGTTCAACGGTCATTGGTGCGTTCAGAATAATGACCTTCCATGTGTAGACTATAACGTAATAGCAGCCAAATCTCTGGTATAATTTCTGAAACAATCTCTCCGGTACCAAAGACTCTTACTATTGAGCTTTCGGAAACGACAACAGTACTCCTGCCGCTCCTGAGAACGGCAGGAATACGATCCGTTCGGAAATTTATAAGTTATTGTGTTTTTACCTCAATCTTCTTCACTTTCGATTTGGCTTCATCCGATTTTGGGACGGTTATCGTTAAGACGCCTTTCTTGAATACCGCCTCAGCCTTCTCCGACTTTATTCCTGTCGGAAGTGGTATGGAACGACTGAAAGAGCCATATCGTCTTTCCATACGATAAAAATCCTTGTTTTTATCTTCTTTTTCTTCCTTCTTTTCCCCCTTGACTGTCAGGATATTTTGAGTAAGCGATACATCTACATCTTTTTCATCCATTCCAGGAAGTTCCACCTTGATTATAACATCGTTGTTATTCTCTTTAACATCAATTGACGGAGAAAAATTTCCAAAACCGTCATATTCTCTTCCGAGAAATATCGGATCAAACCCCCTGAAAAAATTGTCAAATATGCTGTTCATTTCCTTCTGAAGGGAGTAAAGAGGATGGTCTTCTGTCCTGTTCGAAATTAGATCGCCCTTCTTCCAGACCGAAGGCAAAAAATCTCTAATAGCCATTTTTTTCTCCTTTCAGTTAAAACGATATTAAGCTGCCTTAATAGCAATCTTCTTTGCTTTAACTTTTTCTGCTTTAGGCAGGGTTACCTTTAAAACGCCGTTCTTTACCGTAGCGTTAATCTTATCTTGATTCACATCATCAGAAATTGTAAACGCCCTTTGATAATCACCGGTTTCATATTCCGAGTAAATAATTGAGTACCCTTCATAATTTGGGTTCGGAACACCGCCCGTTATCGTCAAAATATTCTTTTCAAGTGTGACATCCACAGTATTTTCGTCAATACCAGGCATATCGGCAATCAGAACTATGGTATCCTTAGTCTCATAAATATCCACTCGCGGTGAATAGACTTTTTGTGTTCTTGTCCTTTCCGTTTCAACAGGGTTAAGGACTTCCCGTTTAGTCATCTCATTTGATTCGGTTGACATATTGATTACCTCCTTTCTACGATGCTTTAATGCTTATTTTCCTGGGCTTTTCTTTCTCTGCTCTCGGCAGAAAAATTGTTAATATGCCTTTCTCATAAGTGGCATCAACTTTGTCTGCATCCACGCCGAATGGAAGATTTATGTTTCTTGAAAACTTGCCGAAATTACGCTCATTCCTATGACTTGCCTCATCTTCTTTTAAGACCTCCGGATCCCTTGATCCGCTCAAAGTCAGGTTATCATTGACTACGGCAATATTTATTTTATCGGGGTTAACACCTGGTAATTCGGCCGTAACAATGATGTTATCAGAACTCCCCCATATATTTAGCACGGGATATTCCTGTACTGAAAGGTAGGGATCAAGTCCTGAGAAAGCACGATTAATATCACGCTGCAAACGCTGCAGTTCCCTAAACGGCCCTATTCTGAAACTCCCAATAGATGATCCAAACATATCAAAAACCTCCTCTATTTATTATTGATAAATATACCGCCTACCATGCTGATATTATGAGGCATTACATGTTTTTGGCAGAAAAATAATCATGGTTTTTTTGTTGTCAAGGGGGGTGAAAAAGATCTTAAAACTTCAGATAAACGAATGAATAAAAATTCATTGTTCCAGTCGGTCAGGGACTCGGTTACGTTATCCTCTGACAATTGATGAATGAAACTAGCAATCCTTTTATCCTATGGACACGCCGAGGATTTTACCGATTACAGCGGTCACAGCCATTGCAAGAGTGCCTCCGAGGATGACGCGCAACGATGCACGACCGAGTGGTGCGCCGCCGAGATAGCCGCCAAACGCACCGAGAGCCGCGAGGCACACCAACGAGATAGCTGCGATCACGAAGATGCGAAGAGCCGCTGGTGCTACGAGAACAGCCACAATTGGAACCAAGGCGAAGAACGCAAAACTCGCAGCTGATATCCAAGCAGCTTGTATAGGACGCGAGAGGAATGTTTGGTCGATCCTGAGCTCATCCAGCATATGTGCGCCAAGCCGATCATGTGTGCTGAGTTGCTCAGCGACTTTTATCGCGAGATCATCATCAAGGCCTCGCTTCACATAGATTTTTGCAAGTTCCTGTAGTTCAGCTTGTGGATGGCCTGTAAGCTCCCGCTTTTCCCGCTCGACGTCCGCCTGTTCTGCATCGCGCTGCGAGCTAACCGAAACATATTCACCAACAGCCATCGACAGTGATCCTGCAACAAGACCCGCTACGCCGGCGGTCAGGATGACTTCCATTGAAGCGGATGATGCTGTGACACCTATCATAAGGCTCGCGGTTGATACGATTGCATCGTCTGACCCGAGCACGGCGGCACGTAACCAGCCTGCACGCCCGCTTCGGTGCATTTCCCCTGGATACGTATGGATAACGTGTTTCATACTTGTGTCTCCGTGGGTGTTATCATGTGCGGCGTGGTATAGAACAATTGGAAGGCATCACAGTTGATTTCCAATGACTTCAACTGTTTGGAGCAAACTCCTGTCCAAGGCGAAGAATAAAAAGATAATATCAATCACTAGCCCGCAAGTCTCTGATATTAAAGCTGGCCATTTTTATGTTATTGCTTTCTCATTTGATTTCTGAACTTAACCATGCTTGTCGTGCCAACAAGTCATCAAGTTGGTATGGTTTTAGCGCATTTTGAATTTTTTCCAATATCATATATGATATGATTTCTTTTTCTTTTAGAATCTCTTGCCTGGTCATTTTTTTACCCTCAATTTATTATCAGAAAAATACTTTTGTCTGATTATAGTGAGTAACCAGAGCAAAGACTCTGCCAACAGATGAATGAGCATCAGAATTATTAATTAACTATATAATAACATGTATTTATGGTAATAGGAACAAGTGTAGGAGAAGCATAAAACGACATGTTTGCCCTCCGTATCTGGTGGAACCTCATCATGTTGTGGGATAGTTTAATAGAAGTGAACAGCCTAATGGAGTCCTTATGTGTCTGTCTGGACTACCATGTGCAATGGCGACGGAAAGTAGCTTTCCGAAATCTTCCATGGGGAATGCTTCGATATATTTACAGATAAGCCGATTTGCCAACAGGTCAATCGTTATCCTGAGAGTCCAAAGTCTTTGCTATTCCATCATTTCAATGTCCGTGATCTTTTCGTTCAAGCGTTTTTTCGAGATGGGGTAGGGCGTCTTCAACTCTTGGGCAAATATGGAGACTTTGAATTCCTCAATCATCCAGGCCAGAGCCTCCACGGCCTCCTTCCTGTCCGGTGACGACCCATCATGTACTTCACTGCGGATATCTTTTAGTTTATCCACATAGACCTTAACCTCCGCCCACTTGATGGCGTCTTTTTCGAGGTGGACAAGACCCCGTTCTGCCCGGATCGTCAAAGCCCTGAGATAACGGATCACATCGTTCAGGCGGTCTTCAGTGTATATCTGGAGAAATGGGATGGGTACCAGGGAAGAAAGCTCGCGCCGAAGATCAGATATAAACTGCCTGACCGTGACGCTTTTGGCGTTGGCCTTTTCCAGACGGTCAAGGACGGCGACGGTTCCGGCATAGGCCTCCACGACGGGGGCGGCCAAGCGAATAATTTCGGTTGCCCGGATCAGCATTTTTTTGCGGGATTCGCCGCCATGGCGTTCGAAGTCGGTCCTGGTACGCACAGAGGCAGAAAAAAGATCCTCCATTACCTTTTCATAGAGCCTCTTTTCGATGGCCTTGACGCCGCCGAAGGCGGGAGCCCATATCTTCCAGTTACCGGTAATGGCGAGGGCCTTTTTAAGGTGGCGCAGGTCTTCCTGATACAGAATTTCATAAAGCCTCAGAACTCCTGCCCGGTGGTGCCGGAGGGCGTCGGATCTGTTTTTGAAAAGATGAAGTCTTACTCCACCCTCATGGGCCTCAAGGGCCGGAAAGGCGTATCCTGCGGTGATATTCCCCGCCTTCAGAGGGATGGATTCGGGAATTTCGTCCACATCCCATGATGTAAATCCTTCTCTCTCCCATAAACGGCGTGCCGTTTCAAAAGCTGATGATTCCTCGCCGGTAAGGATGGTCTTTTGCAGGGCTGAAATATCGCGGCTTGCGGACAAGACATGGGCCTTTTCGTCAATGACCTCCAGGCGCATCCGCAGGTGATCGGGCAGTTGATCTGTCGGCCATGCGGCGGCGGGGATGGAAATACCGAACCGGTCGTGGATAAATCGCCCCATATTGGTCAGGAGCGAGTTGTCGCCCCGCTTCATCTCTTTGAGCACAAGATCGCAAAGGGACGGCAGGGGAGGCAGCTTTTTCCGGTATTCCTTCGGCAGCCCTTTCAGAAGGCCGTGAATCTTGTCTTTCAGAATGCCGGGAACTGCCCAGTCGAGATCATTAGGTGAGAGATCGGGAAGCAGGGCCGAGGGGATTGTCATCGTCACGCCGTCGTGAATTTTACCCGGTTCGAACCGGTAGGACAGACGGAGGGGAACCCCGTCGACAAGGGCCTGATCGGGGTAAGTGGCCAAGATCTCATGATCGGGCGACTGCAGGATAATATCCTCTTCGGTCATCCGAAGAAAGAGATCGGAGCCCCTTTTATGGATTAATTTCTTCAGGCCGCTCACATTGGCAATGGCGGGAAGACGCGTTGCATAAAACTGAAAAATGGCCTCTTCATCGATCACATCGTGGTGACGGGTCTTGTTTTCCATGTCCTGCAGGCGTTTGACAAGGGCCAGGTTATGGCGTAAAAAGGCCAAGGCGCTCTTCAGTTCACCAGGGATGAGACCTTGCCTGATGAAAAGGGCTGACGCTTCTTCGGGATTTATCCTGCTGAAGGAGACGGACCGCTTGGGAATGATTGTGAGGCCGAAGAGGGTTACCTTCTCGCTGGCCACGACGTCTTCCCGGTTCTTCTCCCAGTGCGGGTCCGAATAAGTTGAACGGCAAAAAACCTTCCCGATTTCTTCAATCCAGTCCGGCTCGATATTGGCGGCAATACGTGCATACAGGCGTGACGTCTCCACCATCTCCGCCGCTACGATCCAGGGGCCGCCATGGTTGAAGAGGGCCGAGCCGGGGAAGATCATGGGCTCCCGGCCCTTAGCCCCGTAATAAAGATTCTTTTCTTTCTTCTGGGCGATATTGCCGAGAAAGCCACTGAGAATTGACTTATGAATCGCGGTGTTCATATCCTCTGTTGGTTGAGCGGAGGTTTCCCGGGAAGCAATGTCCTGTGGGCCTTCTTCAATGATTTGGGTAATCTGTTTGTAGATGTCCCGCCATTCCCGCATGCGCTTGTAAGACAGAAAATGGTCGTGACAGAACTTGCGCATCTTGCTCTGCGTTTTGAGGTTGTCGAGGTTGGTGTGGAATTTGGTCCATATCCGAAGGAGGGTCATAAAATCCGATGTGAGGTCCTTGAAGGGTGCGTGCATCTGATCGGATTGAGCTTTTTTGTCCTGTGGCCTTTCACGGGGGTCTACGATACTTAAAGCGGCGGCGATGACGGCTGCCTCATCCAGGCAGCCCCGGCGGCTGCCTTCCAGGATGATGCGTGATACCCTGGGGTCGATGGGCAGGCGGGCCATGGCCCGGCCCTGTTCCGTCAGGACAAAGGGTTGAGGACCGTTTTCCCGGAGGTCTCTCCGGATTGGCTTCTGTATGGTCCCCAGTTCCTGGAGGATGTCCAGGGCATCTGCTATGTTCTTTCTTTGAGGCTGGTCTATGAATGGAAAATCGAAAATGTCTCCCAGTTTCAATAACAGCATCTGAAGGATAACACCTGCAAGGTTCGACCGCAGGATCTCCGGTGGTGTATAAAGGGGGCGTGTCAGATAATCATCTTCGCTGTATAGACGAATGCAGATGCCATGCCGGACGCGGCCGCACCGCCCCATGCGCTGATCGGCGCTGCTACGGGATATGGGGCGAATAGGCAGACTTGCCGTACGGGTCCGGGCATTGTAATAGGAAATCCGCGCCAATCCAGTGTCGATGACGTAGCGGATATTGGGGATAGTAAGTGATGTTTCCGCCACGTTGGTGGCAACGATGATCTTGGACAAGGCAGCAGATTGAAAAACCTTTTTTTGTTCATGCCAGGGCAGTCTGGCAAACAGGGGCAGGATTACGGCGTCCTTTCCATGCCGGCCTTCGAGGCTTTCGCAGGTTTCCCATATATCCTGTTCTGTCGGCATGAAGATAAGCATATCGCCGCGCTCACGACGGTCGAGAATGCTTGTTGCGGCGTCTACAGCAGCGTCGATATAAGTAAATTCGCCGCTTTCCTCAAGATCGGGGTCCATGGGCTGCCATTTCACATCGACGGGATACATACGGCCGGAAACTTCAATGATGGGGGCTTTATTGAAGGCCGTAGAGAACTTTTCCGTATCGAGGGTGGCTGATGTTATGATGATCTTCAGATCTGGACGCTTGGGAAGGATCAATTTGAGAATGCCCAGGACGAAGTCTATATTGAGGCTTCGCTCATGGGCCTCGTCCACGATGATGGTGTCATAACGGCGCAGGAGACGGTCCGATTGGGCTTCGATCAGGAGGATGCCGTCCGTCATGATCTTGATGAGGGGTTTTGGCCCTGTTTTCTCATCGAAACGGATCTTGTAGGCGACCGTGCTCCCAATATCCTCGCCAAGCTCTTCGGCAAGGCGCGTCGCCACGGTGACGGCGGCCACCCGGCGGGGTTGGGTGCAACCGATGAGGCCCGTCCGTCCCCGGCCTGCCTCCAGGCACATCTTGGGGAGCTGCGTTGTCTTGCCCGAACCAGTCTCACCAGTTAGAATAGTCACTTGGTGATCCCGGATGGAGCGGATTATATCATCCTTCCTGCCTGTGATCGGAAGCTTAACGTCGTAGCTTATGCGTGGAATCCTTTGCGCCTTGGCGGCCAGGATTTTTTTCGGTGGGGTCGGTGTCTCCATGAAATTCCATATTTCATAAAGAGCAACCTTCTGTCAATTGACCCTTTTCATTCTCCCGGTAGGGTCAAATAAAAGGTTGCACCTTTACCCACTTCGCCTTCCGCCCAGACTCGCCCGCCGTGGCGGTGGACAATGCGCTGGACAATCGCCAGGCCGATGCCCGTGCCTTCATAATTGTCTGTAGAATGCAGACGCTGAAACACACAAAATAATTTATCATAATGCGCCATATCAAAACCGGCGCCATTGTCCTTTACATAATAAACATTCTCGGGTCCGGTGGAATAGCCCCCAACATTAATCGTCGGGACGACGGATCTTTTTGTGAACTTCACGGCATTTCCCAGAAGATTGATATACACCTGTTTGAGCAGCGTCCTGTCTCCATAGGCATATGGCATGTCACCGACGGTCAATTCCATGATCCCGTCCGGATTAATCACCTGCAACTCGTTCCAGACCTCGTTGGCCAGATCAACCATATTGAGCTTTGCACGGGCCATTTCCTGCTTACCCAGGCGCGAAAGATTAAGCAGATCGTCAATAAGCTGTCCCATTTGCTGGGCATTCGATCTGATGGTATTAAATTTTCTCAGGGTATCTTCATCAAAGTTGGCGCCCTTGTGCTTGAGTATCATTCGTGAAAATCCATCAATAGCGCGAAGCGGAGCACGGAGATCATGGGACACTGAATAGCTGAAACTCTCCAACTCCTTATTGATTTCTTCAAGTTGGGCGGAGCGTTCCTGAAGTTGTGCCGCCTGTTGTGCCAGTCGATCTTCCGCCAGTTTGCGCTCAGTGATGTCTTGAAAAATGCTGACGCCAATGACAATTTGTCCTTGCGAATCGCGAACGGGCGCTGAATTGACGCTTATGATAATATTAGTACCGTCGTTCCGTTCGCACCATATCTCTTCCGCGTATACTATTTCGCCGGTTGCAATGGAGCGGCTGAGCGGCCAATCTTCTGATTTGTATGGACGTCCGTCGGGATAGCAACCCCGGTATTCGGCAAATTGTCCGGGGGTGCCGACCAGTTGCCCTAAGATTTCCTTGCTATGAGTGTTGGAAAGGATGAGCGTACCCGTAATGGCGTCTCTGACGGTCACACCCGAAGGCATTTGTTCCAGCACGGTTCGCAGCATTGCTTCGCTTCTTTGCAACTCATCCTGAGTCTTCCGCTTTTCGGTCACGTCATGGAAGACAATGACGACGCCGATGACGCTGCCATCGCTTTTCTTGATCGGTGCAGCGCTGTCCTCAATGGGGATCAGCCGTCCCTCTCTGGAGATCAGGGCGGTGTAATTGGCCATGGCGACAATGGCCTTCTCAGAGAGCACACGTGCCACCATATCCTCCCCCGGCTTGCCGCTTGCCTCGTTAATGATCCGGAAAACGCCCTGAATAGGTTGGCCCAAGGCCTCTTCATCATGCCAGCCGGTTAAAGACTGGGCTATGGGGTTGATGAATGTGATCCGCCCTGATGTATCTGTTGCAATCACTGCGTCACCGATGCTCGCCAGGGTGACACTAAGCCATTTGCGCTGCCGTTCCAGTTCCTCCGCTACCCGCTTGCGTTCCGTAATTTCCCTCTCAAGGTCCGTTTTGGATGCGGTTATGGTTTTCAGATCGGTCGTCATACGGTTGAAGTCTTGGTAGAGATCCCCGATTTCATTATCCTCAGTTTCACTGATGGCAAAATCAAGATTACCGGCGCCGATGACGGCGGTTCCGGCCCGCAACGCTGCAATGGATTTCAGGATGCGGCGATAAGTCAGCATATAATTAGTGAAAATAAACAGGCCGAACAAAGCCACAAGGGAATAGAGAAGAAATTCCCGTGCCTGCTTCAGACGGCTCTCCTGCTGATCCAACAAGTGTGACAGATGCAGCGCATCCGACATCAGCCCCTGCGTCTGGACTGCCATCCGGCTCCATGAGACACGAAGATACTCCGGATCGATGATTTCATTTTGCTTCCGGGACCGGCTTTCCTGTGAAGCTATCACACTGGCAAATACCTCTTTCATCCGGTTATGATTTGTTTTTATATTCGCGACAAGTTGCTGCTGTTCCGGCTTATCCACATTCAAAGAGCTTACTTGTTTGGCAAACAAAGCCAACTTATCCTGCCATCGCCGGAGTTGCTGGCCCTCATGATAAATCAAATACTCGTTGGACAAGTAGCCGAGTTCACTTGCACCCCTGGCGATATCCACGGCGATTCTATCCTGTTCTCTCACCTTTGCCACCCATTGATTGGTGATGATTGCCGAGGCTGCAATAATGGCCAGGACGACGGTAAACAGAAGCATGGTGATTACGAATTGTGTACGAAGTCTCATGACCGAATTCCCTTTAGTGAATGATGTTCACCGCTTCCGGTTTTACCGACTTGAGGCCGTCGGAATAGATATATTTTGTAAAATCCGGAACGGTTTTTTCAGTGGTCATGTTGTTTCTGATCATCCAGCGCGCTTCATCTTCCATGGCATGAATGAGCGATTGGTCAAGGGAGAGGGAAAAATAGTTCCGCGACCAGATCCTATCGACGGATGCAGCGTCCAGGTTGAGACGTTTCCGAACGATCAACTTGGCCTCTTGCGGATTATGATAGATATACATGTCGGCCTGGTTGAGCGCTCTCAAGAGACGGATCGCCAGATCGGAATTCTTTGCAATCCAGGCGTCCGTGGCAGTCAATACCTCAAAAAGCCATTGGCCGCTTTGCGCGGACCATTCGACCGCATTGCCTCCCAAAGAGCTCCTGATCGAATCGGAATATGGAGGAAGGGTAACGACAGCGTCAACCGCTCCTTCCCTCATGGCTCCGACAACGGCGGGAAAGGGCATGTCCACCAGAGTGACGTCATTGATGCTTTTTCCCTCCAAGTCGAGAATTCTGCCCAAGAAGAATTCCTCTATGGTATTTCGCTTCAAGCCGATTCTCTTCCCGGCCAGATCGGATGATTTCCCGATGCCATGATCTTTCCTTCCGATAATGGCGAAGAAATCACCTTTTACGACAGTGGAAAGGATATGTATCTTATGGTGTCTGTAAGCGCCTCCCACAACAATGAACTCCGTGGGGAATGAAACATCAACCTCGCCCTTGATCATCGCGTTGTACGCGGCAAGACCCGTTCCTAAGGGACGCAAAATCACATTTATCCCGTTGGCAGTAAACAAGCCAAGTTCATCGGCAATATATACTCCGGCGTCGGCTTCCGTCTTTGCGATACCAAGAGTGACGGACCCGACGATTTCAGAGTCTTTCTGCTTTGAATTGTAGGTTGATAATACGGCCACTCCCGCTGTTACCAAGATCAGGACGATTGCTATCGTTATAATTTTAATAGTCTTCATCCTTCCCTTACCGTCCGATGATGTTGACAGACGCAGGATGCACCGTTTTGATTCTCCTCATAAATATATGCAATGAAATCGGGTCCTGCCTGGATGAGGAAGACAAGGTTTGAAGTCACCGTTTTTTAGTCTGAAAATATGGTTAATGGCGATCATCATTTCGTCTTTATAAAAATATAGGGTTCTGAAATATGTATGTCAATATCTGGTATTCATCTTTATCACAATTATGAAAGTGTTGTTGTCTTATATGCATGTATTAGCAAATATTGTCGATACCTTCCGTGAGAAGTCCTCATCTTATTAATTCTTGTTGTTCTTGCTGTGCCTATGTTAAAACTATCGACAATGGTCATTGGTGTTAGTCATTGTTGACAAACTGCTATCTGTCCGGGTATATTTACAAATACATTCCTGACCCGTAATGCATCTTCAGCACGCCTTTGAATTGAGGTTATACGCCATGCCGTTGGTAACATTATATTTCCAGTTACATCAACCCTTTCGCCTCCATCCCGACCGGGATAAATTCCTCTGGGAGGACATGAACCGGGACGTGTTCAAGAAGGTTGCCGAGAAGTGCTACCTGCCGGCAACACGGCTATTTACCGATCTGGTTGACCGCCATCAGGGATTCAAAGTGGCCTTCAGCATGTCCGGAACATTCCTTGAACAGGCGGAGCTTTATGAGCCCAGCGTTATCAGAGCCCTCCAGGATCTCCTCGATGCGGGCAAGCCGGGCGATCGGGTCGAGTATCTCGATGAGACGGCCTATCACTCCCTTGCAAGCCTGTTTGCCGACCCCGCCAAGAAAGAGTTTCGTGATCAGGTCTCCCTCCATCGGGAAAAGATGCGCAGTATCTTCGGTGTCTTTCCGACGGTGTTCCGCAATACGGAGTTGATGTATAACAACAGTATCGCCGATGTGGTTGCCGACATGAAATACAAGGCCATCCTCTGCGAGAAACGGGACGACATGTTCATAAATGATGACCGACCCGTTTCTCCCAATGCTGTCTTTCGCGCCAAAGGATCAGACCTTATCGTTCTTCCCCGAAACAGGGACCTGAGCGACGACATCGCTTTCCGTTATCCCCACGCCCCTATTTCACCGGACGACTATGCGGCCAACATTGCCAAAATCGACGGCGAAGCTGTTCTCCTCGGGTTTGACTATGAACATATCGGTGAACACATCTGGGAGGACAAGGGTATCTTTGAGTTCTGGTACGGTTTGCCTGAGGCCCTGGAGAAACATCCTGCCATTGTCGTGGCGAATCCTACAGAAATTGCGGAGCGGTTTCACGACGCCGATTGCCCCATCATCGACATCCATGAGCTGTCGACATCGTCCTGGGCCGATGCAGGCCGGGATACATTCGGCTGGCTGGGAAATCCCACCCAATACGACCTTTTTCATGACATCGAGAACCTGGAAAGTGAGGCGCGCCGTGTGGGCGGAGAATTATTGAAGAAATGGCGCTATCTTACTACATCCGACCATGTCTATTTTTTGCATGAAAACGTTGGCGAAGACCATGCCGTCCATTCCTACTTCAATCCCTACGGCGGCTCCATCGCGCAGCCTGCTTATATACTGACCCGTAAGATCGATTATCTACAGATGTCCATTCAGCGCTTTGAGGTCTTGAAGCGACCGGAGCGCACGGCTGTTCTGATCATTACGCCTGAAACGGGGAAACTCCCGCTCGAAATGGGGGCTCTTGCGCGCTATATATCGGGTAAAAGCGGCGGGTTGGGGGAGGTCGTTTCAGCCATCTGTGAAGGCCTGACCGAGCGGGGCATAGATGTGCATCTGGCGACGCTCAACCTGAAGAAGCGCTTCCAGCGTGATTCCATGCTCGATGAGGCGGCATGGCGTGAGATCCGCTATCATGTCGATCCCGACCGGATTCATCTGATCAGTTCTGCCATCTTTGCCGATCAAATGAGCGCTTACGGGGGCGACCCGTTGCGCACGGCTGCGGAGTTCCAGAGAGAGATCGTCAACAGCACCATCAAAAACGTTCGGGCGCAGCACAGGGGACGGCTCATAATCCACAGCCATGATTGGATGGCCGGAGGGGTCATTACGGCCTATGCCAAGGCAACTGATCTTCCCATCCTCCATACGGTCCACAACGTCTTTACTGCCAATATTCCGGTCAGTTTTATGACGGGTGTCCACATGCCGACGATTGAGAGCAATATCTATTACACCATGGACAATGGGCAGATATGTATCGACGCCCAGGCAACAGCAATCAAGAATGCGACGATGATCAACTTTGTCGGTGAACGATTTCTACGTGAGGTTGTGGATGACTACTTCATGGACCGCCCTCTCGTGCCGGATGGTGTCCGGCGGGAGGTGAAGGCCAAGTATGATCATAATTCGGCGCGGGCCATCATCAATGCCCCTGCATCGCTCATGTACCCCGAGTATTGCGACTATCTGGCCCGGCCTTACGGGCCCGAAGACGATATTCTGGACGCAAAACGGGAGAATCTTCTCGCCTTTCAGAAACAGATAGGTTTGAACGTCGATCCCGACGCCATCCTCTTTTACTGGCCGTCCCGTCTGGATCCCGTCCAGAAAGGTGTTGAACTCCTGGAAGCCATCGCCCAGCATTTTGTAAATCTCCATCCCGATGTACAGATCGCCGTCGTTGGCGACGGTGTGGGCAATGACCGGACTCATGTCGATATTCTGGGACGGATCGCCTATGCCTCAGGTGGCCGTATCGCTTATCATCCCTTTACGGAGAGTATGTCTATGATGGGATACGCAGCGGCCCATGATGTTTTTGGTGCGTCTCTGTATGAACCTTGTGGTCAGATCGACCAGGTGGGCAATCTCTTCGGCGCCACGGCGACAAACCGTGACACGGGCGGGTATCACGACAAGATAAGCGAACTGCGGCTTAAGGCCGACGGGGCGCCACAGGATGTTGGAAACGGTTTCCTCTTTCGAGATTACGATGCGGGCGGCCTTTGGTATGCCCTGGAAAAAAGCCTCGCTTTTCACAGGAAACCGCCGGAAATCAGGGAGCCTCAGTTGGCGCGGATCATGGCGGAAGCCCGTGCGCGTTATGACCTGGGAAATATGATCGCTGAGTATATCCGGATTTACGAGCGCTTAAACGGAGGGCAACAGCTGAATTAAATATATACAGGAAAACATTTCTCATGCGTAATTTCTGTAAATTGAAATATCGATATCTATTGTTTCTTTGTGTCGCATCTGTCGGCCTTTTGCTCATGGCAGCGGTTGTACAGGCAGCGCCTGTTCATATCCGGATTCTCCATGTCAATGATTTCCACGGCTATGCAGAGCCTCATAAACCTTTCGGTGTTTCGGAGTATCTGGGCGGGGCAGCCAGGCTTGCCGAAAGGGTGAAAGCGCTTAGGAGCGATCCGAATGTTCCAACGCTTCTCCTTGGAGCAGGAGATTTCATCCAGGGCCATCCCTGGACAAACATGAATCAGGGCAAGGCAGTCATTGACTGGATGAATCTGATGAAGTTTGATGCCATGGTTGTGGGCAATCACGAGTTCGATTTCGGTCAGGAAGTTCTCAAGGCACGCATTGCCCAGGCCAATTTCCCCATTCTGGGGGCCAACGTTACCGGAATGGCGGAATTGAAGCTTTATGTGATTAAGACACTGGGCGGCGTTCGTGTTGCAATTGTGGGTATCGTTACGGAAGATACACCTTATTCTACCCATCCGGATAATGTCAAAGGACTCTCCTTTGACCTTCCCGCTAAAATCTGCGAAAAATATTTAGCCGAACTCAAAGGCCGATCCGACGTCGTTGTCGTCCTGTCTCACATCGGCTTCGGGGAAGACAGGCGCCTGGCGGAGAAGGTGCAAGGGATAAACGTCATTGTCGGAGGGCATTCCCATACAAAAGTCAGTAAACCGGCCGTCATTGGCGGAACCGTTATCGTCCAGGCCTGGGAACATGCCAAGTCCCTGGGTGTTGTCGACGTGGTTGTGGAGGATGGAAAAGTTACCGCAATAACAGCACGGCTGGAAGATATCCGTCCTGCAGATGGTCCGGCGGATAGTGCAAGCGCCAAATTGGTCTCTGAATATACGGATCGGTTGAATCAGGCCATGGATATCGTTCTCGGAAAAACCTGCGGCGACCTCGACGGTCGGAGCGCCCGGTACAAGGAAACAAATATGGGAGATATGATCGCCGATGCCATCCGGGAGAGTGTTCGGTCCGACGTCGTCCTGATCAACAGCGGGGGTATCGGAAAGAATATCAGGAAAGGGGCCATTACTCTCAAGGATGTCTATAGTGCATTGCCTTTCGATAACTATGTCATTGTACTGAATCTCAAAGGACAGGATATCTTACGGGCCTTGGAACATGGCGTTTCAAAAGCTGGACAGGGTAAGGGTTCTTTTCCGCAGGTTTCGGGTTTGACGTTTACATACGATATGGCATTTCCTCCGGGCAACCGGGTGAAGGATGTCCGTATTGCCGGAATGCCCATGGACAAGGAAAAAACGTATACGGTCGCCATCAATGATTTTATGGCGGCAGGCGGCGACGGCTTCACCTTCCTTAAGCCTTTCTTGGAAAAAGAATCTGCCGGTATGGGGCCTGCTGTTCGGGATATTGTCAGTGATTACATCCGCAGCCGGGGGGCTGTATGCCCGAAAACTGACGGGAGAATAGAACATGATGAAAACAGTGGTCGTGTACATTGATGATGTGCCGTTTTTGTTGTTGCCCGGGATGACTGTCCGGCATGTACTGGCAGCTTCCGGTCGTGGGACGGAACGGTGCATATTTGATGAATGGGGCCAGGAAGTAGGTCTGGATGGCGCGGTGCAGGAAGGGATGCGTCTTGTGACGAAATGTAAAAACTTACGGGAAAGGGGTAAATGAGATGATGAAAGTCGGGTTTATCGGGTTGGGGATTATGGGCGGCGCCATGGCCAGGAATCTTGTTCGAGCCGGGTTTGATGTGACAATCTGGAACCGTTCCCGGGGAAAATGCAAGGAGATTGTTGAATTGGGAGCAAATCAGGCTGACACGCCTGCTCAGGTTGTGAAGAGCGCCCAAGTGACCTTTGCCATGCTTGCCGATCCTGCGGCGGCAAAAGAGGTCTGTTTCGGCGACAGCGGTGTCCTTGCAGGCATCGGCGATGGCCGGGGTTACGTGGATATGTCCACCGTCGATAGCGAGACATCCCGGATGATCGGCGAGGCAATTGCCGCAAGGGGTGGGCGATTTGTCGAGGCGCCCGTCTCAGGAAGCAAGAAGCCCGCCGAAGAAGGGACGTTGGTTATTTTGGCAGCAGGTGACCGGACCCTTTACGACGAGGCTATGCCGGCCTTTGAAAAGATGGGAAAGAAAATCTTATATTTGGGGGAGACGGGCAACGGCGCTATGATGAAGCTTGTCGTAAATATGATCATGGGCGGTATGATGTCCGTTTTTTGCGAGGGCCTGGCCCTGGGCGGCAAAGCAGGCCTGGACATTACACAGCTCCTTGAGGTGATCGATGCCGGGGCCGTGGCCAATCCCATGTTTCGCTTAAAAGGCGGTCTTATCGGCAAGGGGGATTATACCGTCGCCTTTCCGCTGAAGCACATGCAAAAGGACCTGCGGCTGGCCGTCCTGCTGGGCGATCGCCTGAAACAACCGCTGTATACGGCTGCAGCGACGAACGAGGCCTTCAAACGCGCCCTGGCAAAGGGCCTGGGCGATCAGGACTTTTCGGCACTTTATCAGGTGACGATCTGAAGAAAGGTTTTGCAGAGAAGCAAATGCCTGACGAAAAAACATGAGAAACGCTATGAAAAAATATTATTTTGAAGATTTTGAGGTTGGGGATTGTTTTGAATCACCGGGTATGACTTTGACCGAAAGCATGATTATCGATTTTGCCATGCATTTTGATCCGCAGACTTTTCATACGAACGTTGAGGCGGCGAAAACATCTCTGTATGGGGGCCTAATTGCCAGCGGCATGCATACCTTTGCTCTCAGTTTCCGTCTTGTTCTCCTGACGGGTGTGCTAACCAATAATCTAGGATCACAGGGAATTGATGAATTACGGTGGATGTTACCCGTTAGACCGGGAGATACGCTGCATGTCGAAGCTGAAGTAATTGAGATTCGTGCATCGGCTTCCCGGCCTGATCGCGGCAACGTCCGTTTCAAATACACTACCCTGAATCAGCGTGATGAAAAGGTGCAAACGGTTCTGTGAAATCAAATACTAAAACGCCGTCCGGCTGAATAAAGTGATGTCGATGGCCGTAATCCACCATCAAATTTCAGCCAAATCGAGTAAAGAGAAGCAGGGCATTGGCCTTCCGGTTCAGCAGGCTGTTGAAAAACACACATCTGCTACGTTGCGCTGCAAGCTTCGTCAATCGACGTACTTCTATGTACGACTCATTCCTCAGCTTTTGCGCGCCTTGCATCTGTGCATTTTTGAACAGCCTGCCAGAGCGATTTTTCCTCTGTTTTATCCTGCAGATAAACTGTTGAGACGAGTAGGAAAAATCCTATTCACCTTCAGACCAATACCCCCTTCTCTTGGTCAGGCATGCATCAAAGCCTTTGGTTTGATGGTGGATGGCGGATTGGCTGGACTTCCAATCCACCACGTTGTTGACGCCTCGTCAGATGATCCCTTTGGAGGAAAGTTCGGCTATCTCTTGTTCGGAGTATCCCATGTCGGTCAGGATTTCTCCCGTATGTTCGCCCAGGTCCGGCGGGTGTGTGCGCCACCCGGGGCGAAATTCGGAAAACTTCACGGGAAATCCCTCTTGGGGAATAATGCCTTCCCGGGGATGATTTGTCTTATACCATAGCCTTCGGTGCTTAATTTGCGGGTTGGCTAGGGCTTCCTGCAGGTCGTTGACCGGAGCGAAACAGATTTCAAACTTTTCCAGCAGATCCAGCCATTCCTGTCGGGTTCTACCAACAAAGATGTTCCTCATCTCGGCGATGACTTCTCTTTGCTCGGTGACCGGCATCGACCATGCCGGAATCAGGTCATCCCGTTCTATGGCTTTACAGAAACCCTTCCAGAATTTTTCTTCCACACATCCAAGGGAAATGTATTTCCCGTCTTTTGTTTTATACACGTTATAGTTGGCCGCGCCTCCACCCAGTGGTGCCTCTCCACGCCCGGGGAGATGGCCATCAGTCATGTATCTGGCCATAATGAGACTGAGAAAAGGTGCAAGGCTATCAAGTAGAGCTGAATCTATTTGCTGGCCGCGGCCGGTCTTTTCCCTCATGAAAAGAGCCGTTAAAATACCGATCATAGCATTCATGCAGGCACTGATCCCGGCGAATTGAACGACCGGCACAATGGGCTGTTGCCCCTGCAGGCCAAGGAGGTCCAGTATTCCGGATAGACTCATAACGTCCAGATCGTGGGCGGCACGATCACGGAGGGGACCATCCTGACCGAAACTCGTGAGCGAGCAATAAATGAGGCGAGGATTGATGATCTTCATGTCTTCATAACCAAGGCCCATCTTATCGATTGCGCCGGGCCGGAAATTCTCCAGGAGAATGTCGGCGCTCTTTGCCATATTTTTTAGAATATCAAGGCCTTCAGGCGCTTTGAGGTTCAATGTCATGCCTCTTTTATTTCGATTGGCGATATGAAAATAACAGCCCTGGGTCTTGACAAGCGGTTCTGTATGGCGAAAACTGTCGCCACCGCCGGGATTTTCTATCTTAATGACATCAGCGCCCAAATCAGCCAACATCTGAGAACAAAGCGAACCAGGTAGAAGTTGCGAAAGGTCGAGGACACGGATGCCCTCAAGAGGTAAAGCCATATTTGATTCCTCCATGATGATGATTGTCCCATCTTGCTTAATTTATGCTGCCTGTCAACCCCAAAGCTGAAACAATAAAAACATGGTATACTATAATGTCATAATATGATAATTATGCGAAAAATACGGGTGTCGTCAGCATACCGACAGTGCTTCTTTAATGTCGCATCTCTTCTATTGATCGGGGGGGAATAGCCGGTGTTGATTAATCTTTACAGAGACCAAGCCAGACGGGCAAAGACGTCGGCGCAAAAGAGCCTGCTTGTTGTAGACGATTATCCGGAAATGCGCGAAATGATTCGAGTCATGCTGAAGGATAACGGATATGGAAATGTTATCCTTGCCGATTGCGGTAACAAGGCATTACGTATGATAGAGTCAAACCCCGTGAGCATTGTCATTACGGACTGGACAATGCCCAACATGACAGGGATTGAATTGCTCTCACGTCTGAAAAGCGATCCCAATTATTTTACCCTTCCAGTCATAATGATCTCCGATGAAAGGGATTCCGCAAAAGTATTGTACGCTGCATAAGAAGGTGTTGACGGATTCCTGGTAAAACCTTTCAGTCAACTGAATCTGCTGAATACCATCAAGACAGCATTGGCAAAATGCCATATTAAAGATGAAATTGAACAAAAAGTTTCTGAGATGAGGCGGTTGAAGTTATCCAAGAATTATCCGGAGGCCTTGAAATTAGGTTCCGAGATACTCAATATCAAGAAACACCCTCGGGTTTTATTGATGACCTGTGAATGTCTTTTTCAGATGAAGCAATATAATAAGGCCATATCCGTTATGGCTGACGTAGGTGAGGAAGAGAGAACCAGTCAGCACGCCAAACTCCTTGGGCAAATCTATATGAAAGTTGGGCAATACGCCCAGAGCATCCTGGCTCTGGAACAAGCGGTCAATATGAATACTTTGAACAACGATCTGAAAATTGAGCTTGCTGCCGCTTGTTTTGCAAACGATGATATTGAAGAAGGGGAAAGAGTAATCAAAAGTATCATGAACAACAACCCTACTGATTTAAATATGGTGAATATAGCAAATATCTATCTTGATCATAATGATATAGATAAAGCTGGCATTTATTTAAAGAAAACTGTGGATCCAATCAAGGAAACGGTTCAGGTTTTTAACAAATATGCCGTTACTTTGCGTCAGGTAAACAGATTTGAAGATGCTGAAGATATCTATCGAAAGTGTTTGAAAATAGAACCTGACTCCGATGTTTTGCATTATAATCTTGCCATTTTATTGACGAAGAAAAATCAGATGGAGGAAGCCAAGAAAGCCCTGTCAGAGGCGTTGAAACTAAATCCAGAAAACGAACACGCCAGCACCCTGCTTGCTAAGTTAAGATAGAGCCGTTATTCCTACGTAATTTCCCGTCATTCTCTTTTCATTTCCATGTCATTACTAAGAAAATATAATCTTTGTAGGGTGGAACAAGCGAAGCGGTTCCACCGGCCAATGATGGATGCGCTTCGCTTCATCCACCCTACAGTCTGAATTTTCCCTGTCGTTCCCCGTGTGTGCTTTTTTCTTCTCTATCATTCCCAGTGTGTTTCTCTGTCATTCCCGTGAAAACGGGAATCCAGGGTTTTAGAAATGCATCCCAAATAATGCCGGATTACCCGGGCAAGCCGGATAATGACAGATCAACGTCTCCAACCCAGGTCGATGCTCAGGTCTTTCGGTGCTTCGACAAAAACGCCTGTTGTGATCCGGCGTTTTTCCTTAGCCGGGATGTCCATGAGCCAGATGTTCCGGATCTCGTCGTGCGCCGAGGGCTCGGGGTCATGCTTTGAGGTGACCTGGATCCGCTCGTCCCGGGATTGGGCGATAGGCTCCTCGATACGCATCGCTATGGGATAATTTCGGTTGTTGTCTATATCGATCCGCCATTCCCACGAATAGGTCTGCTTTTCGTTGAAAAGGTTCTTTTCCCCGCCCTTCTTGGATAGGAGGACGGACTTTGCCTTGACCATCGGGTCCGTGCCGAAAAAGATGGTCTCCTCGCGGCTTGCAGCCGTAAAGGACCGCTTACCGATTATGGCCCCATCGATAAGATAGACAGCCGCGCCCTGAGGAATCTCACGCGCTTCATCAAACTTGGCTACGGCACGGACAAATACCTGTTCATCCTGACTTGGGCGGCTCAGGTGCGTAAATTCAACGGGCCACGTCTCTTCCATGACCTTGATCTTCTGTCTGGTTCCTGCGGGAATAGAGCGCTTTCCCAAGGACCATGATGTATAGGCGCCTTCACTTTTCAAAGTCGGCGCTGATGGTTCGGACACAGCATTTGCATCTGCTCCGGCCATCATCTCTGCAATGACAGGCGCTTTTTTTGCTTTTGCCTTTCTCGCTGAGGACGCCGCAGGCGCCGGTGCGATATATCGAGGGGCAATCACCCATGGGGGAAGATCATGGGGTAGCAGGGTTGTCCTTGGCTGCCTGTTTGCCAGGCTCACCGTGACCTGGTTCCAGTCCTGACCGGAACTCTGCCAGATTTCACCTTCCCATGTGAAGTTGATCTCCTTTTTCAGTGGATGGGCTTCAAGGCGGTAGAGAGGCGTCCAGCCACATTCAGCGAGTGTATATGTGTAGTTCAGCGTTGCATCATTTCCTTGGGCGCCTGACAGAAGAACCGTAAATTCCCAGGCTGTTTCCTTTTTCCCGCCTGCCGCCTGCAGGTCCTCCTGAAGCTGGGCAATGCGTTTGTCTGTCTTTTCCAGTTCCGGTTCGAGGGATAATTTATCGATCATGGCCCTTTTAATATTCTTCCCGAGGGCGGCGGACATATTTGCTGCATCGTTTAGGGTCTTGAATTTGGCCTTGGTTTGCATCTGCCAGAATTGAATCTGCGTATCCAGGGATTTGATGGCCGACTGCAACCTGATCCGCTCCTCTTTGAGAGTATCGAGCTTTTTTTTCAACGATTTGATCAATTCTTCATCCTGGGGGCTTGTAATCCTTCGCCACGAGATATCTTCGATAGCTGCCGATGATTTACCAGTCACACGGGCCATGAGTGTTTCCGGGTCCGCCTGTCCGGCGATGGCAAAGACAGCCTTTTTTAATCCCGTCTGAGAGGGCTGAAGACGAAAGGCGGTCCGTTCCGTCACCCGTGCCGAAGATGGGAAGAAGGTAACTTCTACGGGCGCTGCAATGGCGATGGGCAGGTAATTGACAAAGCTGAACAGAGAAATGACGATGACGGTCATAATAGCGGTGACGAATTTGTACATGGAAACCTCCGTTAATATTTACTAACCTGGTATCTAAACCTTTTATACGAAATATGTCAAATTATTATGCCGTTCACAAGAGAAGCGGGGTATTGGTCTGGAGGTGAATTAGGATTTTTCCGACTCGTATAAATAATGTCATCTGCAAGTAGAATAGAAGGAAAAATCCTTTGAACCGGAAGACCAATACCCCACTTCTATCATTCGATTTGGCTGAAATATGGCGGTAGATTACGGCCGGTCTTCATGATTGACTTTTCATGAGTTCCGTCAGGCTATCGATATCCTGATCGTTGATAAGTTTCTTTAAGCGGGCAAGATTGGCTTCATAGATGTGAAGAATCTTTCCGATATGGGGGTTGTTGGCGATGATCTCGGCATACATGGCCGGATTCTGATGAAAAGTCTTTTTGATCATTTCCCTTTTGGTGCGAAAGGCCGGAGTGGAATAGAGATCGAGTTCGTCAGGCGCTATGGCCGCATCCTGGATGGTAAGCCCCATCATAATCGTGTTCAGATGATTCAGACCCTGGATGACGGACATCATTTCATCATGTCTTTCGGGGGTCGTTTCTACGATATGGGCGCCGTTGTCCTTCAGCAAGGCAGTAAGCCAGGAGAGCCATCTCGTCCCTCGGGCGGGACACACCACGATATTCTGATCCCTGATGGAGGCCGTATCGGGTCCGAAGAGAGGATGGAGGCCGATCACTTCCGACGGGGTCGCTTGAAGCATTGCGGACACGGGAACGGTCTTCAGGGACGTCAGGTCCATCAAAAGGCCGTCGGGCCCCATGTTGGTCCCGGCCTCCCGGATGACACTTTCCGTCACATCAATGGGGACACTGACGATGACAACAGCGCATCGTCCGGCCAACTCGGGAATTGTCATAACCGTCTTTTGATCCGCGATATGGACTGTATAGCCGTTCTTCCGGAAGAAGGCGGCAAACCATTTACCCATGGCGCCGTTACCGCCGATAATGCCGATTTCGAAAGGGCTTACGATGTCATTCATCCCAAACCTTCCCTTCAGAGAGCGGGAATCCGGCTTTATTTGACCTCTGCCTGAGCAAGTGATCCGCCAGGACCAGACGAACCATGGCCTCGCACACAGGGATGATTCTCGGGATGACGCAGACGTCATGTCTCCCCCGTACGGAAATGGTGGCCGGATTTCCATGAACGTCGATGGTATCCTGAAGCTTTTCGATGGATGGAATGGGCTTGCAGGCCACACGAATGATCAACTCGTCGCCGTTGGTAATGCCTGCCAGGATTCCTCCGGCGTTATTTGTCCGGAATCCTCCCGGGATGATAACGTCATTGCTTTCGACACCCGTCATACGGGCCGCCTCGAAACCGGCTCCGATCTCAACACCCTTTACTGTGCCGATGCCCATGAGTGCTTTTGCAAGATCTGCATCTATCTTATCGAAAACAGGCTCTCCCAAGCCGGGCGGACATCCTGTGACCCGGATCTCGACGATGCCGCCCAAGGAGTCGCCTCTTCGTCGCGCATCTTCCAGGCGGGCTTCCATTGCCGGCAGGACCAATGGATCGGCACAGCGGAGAGGGTTATTTTCCATAAAGGTAAAGTCTGTCAATTCTGCAACGATACCTCCCAGTTCCTTGGTCATAGCCTTTACGAGAATCCCTTCACGCGCTATAACCTTCCCGGCAATGGCGCCTGCCGCGACGCGGGCCGCCGTTTCCCGTCCTGACGCACGTCCGCCTCCCCGGTAATCGCGGATACCGTATTTGCGATCGTAGGTAATGTCTCCATGACCAGGGCGGTAGAGAGATTTCAGGTCATCATAGGCAGCGCTACGGGCGTCTTTGTTCCGAATGAGAAGGGAGATTGGTGTGCCCGTTGTTCGACCTTCAAATACCCCGGAGAGGATCTCGACGCGATCAGGCTCCATACGGGGAGATGCCGATGGCGTGCCTCCCGGCTTGCGCCGATCCAGTTCCCGCTGAAGGTCTTCTTCCGAAATTTCTATAAGAGGGGGGCAGCCATCGATGACGGCGCCGATAGCCGGTCCGTGCGATTCCCCCCAGGTTGTGACGCGAAATATGACGCCTGTTGTGTTTCCTGACATGGTAGACCTCTTGAGTTAAATCAATAATGTGATACGCAAAGATAAATCGCGTACCCCATCCCCACCCTAACCCTCCCCTTGAAGGGGAGGGATTGTAACCGATGTTTCAGTCGTACATGTGCCCTTCACCCCTGTGGCTGTGGGCCCCTCCACCTTCAAGGGGGAGGTTGGGAGAGGGATGGGGTTTAACGTCCTAACGATATGCATTAGCTTGTCAACAAGCTCGTCAATGCTTCTTTCATCTGTGTCGAGGGCCGCATCGGCGGCCGCCTCGTAAACCGGCGTCCGTTCCTCAAGGACCAGTATCACCTCCATAGCACTGTTTCTGCCCAGAAGTGGAGGGCGTTGGGCGTCTGTTGTAGCGTCTTTCGTCATTCGCTCGAGGACGGTTTCGATATTTGCCATCATCCAGATAATCCGGCCATTGACTTTCAGCGCTTCGATATTTTCCGGGTCCAGGGCGGCGCCGCCCCCAAGGGCGATCACACAGTTGTCCTGCAAGGCAAGGCGGGCGATGGTCTTTTTCTCTTCGGTGCGAAAGGCCCTCCAACCATCTTCATCAACGATTTGACGGATAGTTTTACCCGTCTCCTCCTGAATTAAGGCATCAGTGTCGTAGAATGCAGAATTCAGGCAGGTGGCCAATCGTTTGCCAACGGAGGTTTTCCCAGTGCAGCGATATCCCATAAGAATAATGTTCATTCTCTTGCTACAACCTTCTATGCTTTATTTTGTAAATACTATCCAGGGTTTCCCAGAATTCGGGAAAGGATTTATTCACGCAGGTGCTGTTGCGGATGACCATTCCCGGTGCAAGGAGTCCCAGAACGGCAAAACTCATGGCGATGCGGTGATCATTGTAGGTCTCGATCTCGGCGCCGTGGGGCGTTCCTCCATGAATCACAAGACCGTCTGCGGTCTCCTTTGCGTCAATGCCGACTTTGCCCAGTTCGGTAGCCATGACAGCCAGCCGATTGCTCTCTTTATGACGCAAGTGGGCCACGTTTGTGATCATTGTCCGGCCCGGCCGCAGTGCCGCAAGTATGGCAAACGTGGGTACCATGTCGGGCATATCGCCCAGGTCGAAGTACCTCTCTCCCGGTGTCATGGCACCACCGGTCATTTCGATCCAGTCATCGCCCCGTTTAACGGAAGCGCCCAAATCTTCCATTAGCGGGACGAGGCCCATGTCTCCCTGGCGTGTCCGGGGATTAATGTTCTCTACCCGGATTCGCCCTTTCAGGAGCATTGCGGCCAAGAAGAAATAAGAGGCGGACGAGACATCCCCTTCGATGGTATATTCCCTGCCGATGTAGGGTCGGCCCGCCCGGACGATATAACGGTGTGGGGATGCGTCCATAAAGACTTGTCCGAAGGCGGCCATGGCGTCAAGGGTCATTTCCACATACGGAAGGGAAGGGATATGGCCTTTAAGGTCGATGACCACGTCAGTTTGAGCATATGGTGCGCTGATGAGAAGCGATGAAATATACTGGCTGCTTTCAATATCCCGCAGGCAGACATATCCGCCCCGCAGGCCGTCGGCATTGATAATAACCGGCGGGAATCCAGCGTCGCCACGGCTATCGGCTTCGACACCCAAGACCTTGAGCGCCTCTAAAAGAGGGCCGATGGGCCGTTCACAAAGCCGAGAATCCCCCGTCAGGGTAAAAACGCCGCGACCCAGGGAGGCAACGGTTGTAAGAAGCCTTATTGCAGTGCCGTTGTTTCCCAGGTAGATGGGGTAAGGCGGTGTCAGGATACGTCCTCCCGTCCCTTTCACGACAATCCGGTCCGGCTCGATGTTGATCTGTGTTCCCATGGCCCGAAGGGCTCCCATGAGATGTTCAGTGTCCTCCGACAAAAGGGGGTGCCGAAGGACCGATTGACCTTCGGCGAGGGCAGCGATGATGAGGGCGCGCTGGGTATAGCTTTTTGAACCCGGAAGAGAAACAACGGTATCCAGTCCGGACAGGGGATGAATAATTTTCATCGTGATTGAAGCCTTTCCAAAACGACCTGGCGCATGAGATCGACTGGGGGATTCTGGCCTGTCCACAGGCGAATCTGTTCCGCCCCCTGGTGGATGAACATGCCGATGCCGTTTCTGATTCGGCAGCCTGCGGCATTTGCGTCCCGCAGGAGTTTCGTCTGCAATGGATTATATATAACGTCTACGACGGTGGCGAATCTTGACAGGAGATGGGAATCCACCGGCGATCGGTCCACTGCGGGCGACATGCCGACGGAGGTCGAATTGATCAGGATATCCGCCTCGACGTGGGATAATTCGGAAATGGGATAAAATGAACAGCCGAATTCTCGGGCCAGAACTTTCCCGTTTTCCACGGTCCGGTTTAAGATAATCACATCTGCCCCTTCCCGTTGAGCCCCAAAGACAATGGAACGGGCGGCCCCCCCGGCGCCTAATACGGCGATGCTTCTGCCCGAAAGGGGCATAATCTCCAGCAGATCGTTAATGAGGCCCGCCGCATCCGTATTGAATCCTGTGAGGCAGCCCCCGTCATTACGGATGGTATTGACGGCGCCGATGCGCCGGGCCGTTTCATCCAGTTCATCCAAAAGAGGCAAGACAGCCGTCTTAAAGGGGATGGTGACGCTGACGCCGCGGATGTTCAACCCCCGAATTGCTTCGACAGCTGTTTTCAGATTTTCGACGCAAAAGGCTACGTAATCACCTGAAACGTTCATCTGCTCCAAAGCCGCCCTGTGCATGACAGGCGACAGGCTGTGCCCGACAGGATTGCCGAAAAGGGCGAATATTTGCCGCGCCTCGCTCATATCGCCATGATCTCCCATATCTGTTTCATCTCGCCTGCGGTCAACTGGCCCGGTGCCGATTCCGTGCCTGCCTCAAGAGAGGCGTATGTCATGCAGGACCCGAAAAGTGGCGCCATGATCCGGCTCGGGCGCCCCATAGTGCCCATGCAGAACGCGATCATTTCCTGCCCCTGGCGGTGTCCGTAAGCAAGAAGGTTCAGGAGGCGAAGATTGTCTTCTATGGATTCGGCAAAGGTTACCATTTTAATGATATCCGCACCGATGCCCTGCATCTTGTGAAACTGCTCCTGTAGCATGGCCTCCGTGGGCGTGCCTCTGAAATCGTGCCAGGACAGGATCAGCCGGGCAGCGCAATCCATAGATTTGGTGGAATGGTTTGCAGCGTTGATCCTTGCCTTGATCCGGTCGATCAGTTTTCCGTCCGTTGAGGCCTCTACATCGACGTATTGAGCGCCCAGGGCGATGGCGTCTTCAAGCAGTCCGATCCTTTTCAATTCAGAACCAGTGTAAGCGCCGCCTTCTTCTTTGCGGCGATTGGTGACGAGAACCGGGCCGGGCGGATCATGTAAGAGATCCGCCAGATTAGGGTTTTTCATGCCGTCTATGCGAAGTTCCACCATATCGGCCAAGGTAAAGGCCCTGTTCATCACGGTTTTCACTGCTTCGCCGCTTCCGGCACCAATTGAAATACTGATGGGAACACAGATGGGTGCGCTGACCATCATGGCTCCTCTCCCAGAGGGTAAGAGCCTAACACTTTGATGAAGGCTGTCTTTCCACCCATTTCCGTCAAGCACTTCCGGATACTTTCCTCTTCGCCGTGACCCATGAGATCGGCAAAGAAAAGGTATTCCCACAACCGGTCACGGATCGGATAAGAGGCAATACGGGTCAGGTTGATCTTGTCCTGGGCAAAGGTCTCAAGGGCATGGAAGAGGGCGCCCGGCGTATGGGGCGTGCCGAAGAGGATGGATGTCTTGTCGTTGCCGGTCGGTTCCCCTACTCCATAGCCGATGACGAGGAAACGTGTCGTGTTAAGGGGATGATCCTCGATGCCATCTTCTACGATATGGAGTCCATAATGTTCGGCGGCCAGACGGCTGCATATGGCGGCGTCTTCCGGGTTGTCCTGCACTTTGAGAGCAGCGGCGGCCGTACTGTCCATGTCGATAAGGGTTGCCTGAGGCATATTGCGACGCAGCCATTCCTGGCACTGGGCAAGGGCCTGGGGATGTGAATAAACGCGCCTGATGTCTTTCTTCTTGTTTCCCGTTGATACGAGGCTGTGAGAGATGCGGACAAAGATTTCCCCCCGGATATTCAGCGGGGTTGTGATCAGGCGATCCAGGGTCGGTTTGATGGGGCCCTCTGTCGAGTTTTCCACGGGGACGACCCCCCATGGCGCCTTGTGGCGTTCCACATCGTCAAAGACGTCGGCAATTGTGTTTTTGGGGGCGATGCAGATCCCGCGGCCGAAATGGGCGAGAACGGCCAGATGGCTGAAGGAAGCCTCCGGACCCAGGAATGAAACAGTCACAGGCGCTTGAAGAGCGCGGGAAGTGGAGATGATTTCACGGAAGATGTTCCGGAGATGATGACTGGGCAAGGGACCTTGGTTGATATCCCGGAGGCGGTTGTATACCCTGGCTTCCTGTGATGGATCATAGACTTCCAGCCCTTGATCGTTTTTTATCCGGCCGATATCCAGGCATACATTGGCCCGTTTGTTCAAAAGCCGGATGATTTCCGCATCCAGATCCTGTAAATTGTCTCTGAGGGATTCTATATTTTGATCCGTCATGACTGAATGGCCTCAATTGTTTTTCCGATCAGTTCTTCAGACACTTCACCGTTGACAAAGGGCATGCCGATCTTCTTCAACAAAACGAAAGGCGTCACGGTTCCCTTCTTTTTCTTGTCCGTTTTGATCCGTGCCAAAATCCGCTCCTTTTCAAGGGTGCCGGGAATATGGCGGGGCAGGCCGACCTGTGTCAGGATTGTCTCGATCCGTAACCGCTCTTTTGTGGGCAGGTAATCGAGCGATTCGGCAAGGCGGGCGGCAGCGGCCATGCCGATGGAAACACCTTGGCCGTGAGAAACAGTGTAATCCGATTCAGCCTCGATGGCGTGGCCGATCGTGTGCCCGAAATTAAGGATGCGTCGAAGGCCTTTTTCCGTTACGTCGATTTCAATAATGCCCTTCTTGATCCGGCAGGATTTGGTAATCAGCCTCTCCATGACGCCTTTATCGCGATTCTTAACAGCTTCGGTCTCCGATTCCATAATGTGAAGAAGTTCCGGGTCCTCAATTACGCCATATTTAACAATTTCCGCCAGACCGTTTGAGAACTCTTCTTCAGGGAGCGTCTCCAGAAAGGCCAAATCGATGAAAACTGCCTTGGGCTGGTAGAAGGTTCCCAGCATGTTTTTACCGGCAGCAAGATCGACGCCGGTTTTACCGCCGATGCTGCTGTCCACCTGAGCCAGAAGGGATGTCGGCATCTGGATGCAAGGAATGCCGCGCATGAAAATGGAAGCCAAAAATCCGGTCATGTCGCCCACAACACCACCGCCCAGGGCAATCAGTGCCGATGTACGGTCGGCGCCGAGTTCCATGAGGCGGTCCGCCAGCATCAGGCAGGTGTCCATGGTCTTGGAGGCCTCTCCTGCGGGGAAGCAAATCAGGTCGACCTTCAAATCCAGTCCCCGGAGGGCCGACAGGACCCGCTCTCCATGAAGTGGCGCAACATTGCTGTCCGTCACGACAATGTAGCGGGCACCCCAGTTGCCTTTGACAATCATGGTAGCGATACGGTCCAGGATGCCTTTGCCTATATAAATCTCATAAGAGGAAGCTGATTTTTTGTCCAGATTTACTTTAAGCTTGTTCATGACCAGTGATAGATCTCCTTTCTCATGATGTCGTCAAGAATTCTGATTTCGTCCATCAATTGGTAGAATTTCTCCGGCTTCAGGGACTGGGGGCCGTCCGAAACGGCCTTCTCCGGTTCCGGGTGTACTTCGATCATGAGGCCGTGAGCGCCGACAGCGACAGCCGCACGGGCAAGTGGAGTTACATACTGCCAGTATCCGGCGGCATGACTCGGGTCGACGATTACAGGCAGATGGGTCAATTCCTTCAGAACGGTGACGGCGCTGATATCGAGTGTGTTGCGAGTCGCCGTCTCAAATGTGCGAATGCCCCGTTCGCAGAGGATCACCTGGCTGTTGCCGGAAGACAGTATGTATTCGGCCGACATGAGGAGTTCTTCAATCGTTGTCATCATACCGCGCTTTAAGAGAACGGGTTTTTTCGATTGGCCCACTTTTTTCAGCAAGGCAAAATTCTGGACGTTCCGCGCGCCGACCTGTAGGATGTCCACATAGGACTCAATGAGGTCGACATCGGTGGTATTCATGACCTCCGTGATAACCGGCATTCCCGTATTTTCTCTTACTTTTTTCAAGAGCTTAAGCCCTTCTTCTTCCATTCCCTGGAAGCTGTAGGGGGAGGTTCTGGGTTTGAAGGCCCCGCCACGCAGAATATGGGCGCCGCCCTTCTTGGCCACATAGCCACTCTCCATCAATTGCTCTTCGCTTTCGATGGAGCAAGGACCGGCCATGACGACAAAATTGTTCCCGCCGATCCGAACATCGCCGATGTCGATGATCGTATCTCCTTCGTGGGATTCACGGCTTGCCAGTTTGTAGGGCTTGAGGATGGGTACTACTTTTTCCACGCCGGGCAGGTATTGGGCCGATTTGATCTGGGCCTTTCCCCGGTCGTCTCCGACAGCGCCGATAATGGTTCGTTCTACGCCTTGTGAAGGATGCGTTTTATAACCCACCGATTGAACCCACTCAATAACATGATCGATTTGTGCTTCCGTTGCCCCTTGCTTCATAACAATCACCATTTGAAATAACCTCCCATGCAAAAGGGCCATGGCGAAAACTGCCGCCACGGCCCTTTTTTGAAACAAAAAAGCCATGGGCAGTTTCGGTCTACCCATGGCTTAGTTTTTTTTATTAATGACCCGTTAAGTCCTCCTAAGCGTTGGGCAGACCTGTGCAAAATAATAAAAATAGCTAAACCAAAAGTTTATTATTGCACTTTTACCCGACATGACTCAAGGAACTCCGCATAAAAAATTTTGTAAATATAGATCATAACGGAAAGTGGAAGTCAAGAAATATTTATTATAAAAAACTCCTGACCTTATTTATCCTCAATCTGAGCGTTGTCCATCTGAGTATTCCCTGAACATTCCTGTCATGGAGGCCTTCTTCCGCCTCACGGCATAGATGATTCCAAGGATTGCAACCCAGAAAGGCAGCAGCACCAGTGAAGAACGCATATCGGGGATAAAAGCCATGAGAATCAGCGTCATGGCCAGAAAGAAGATAGCGAAATATGCGGAGTAGGGGAAAAAAGGTGTTGGAAAGGCCGGAGACAACCCGTTCCTGGTCAATGTGCGGCGAAAATAGAGGGAAGTGACGAGAATGATCCCCCAACTCACGAGAATGGAAATGGAGGCCAGGGACATCATGATAAAGAAGACCTTTCCAGGAATCAGGAAGTTTAAGGCAACGATGACAAGGGTGATGAATGACGAAAAGAGTATGGCGTTCATGGGGATTCCCGATGGGTTCAGGCGGGCGAACCATAACGGGGCATCTCCTTGGGCAGCCAGATTGTAAAGCATGCGGCCGTTGCTGTAGAGCATGCTGTTGTAGACCGATAAGGCTGCTGTTATGACAACGAGGTTGACGACCGCCGCTGCCTCTGCGATGCCCGATTTGGCAAAAATCTGGACGAAGGGGCTTGCCTCCAGGCCAATGTCCCGCCAGGGGAAAAACATGAGCATGACGGTAAATGAACCAATATAGAACAAAAGAATGCGCCCAACCAATGTCCGAATGGCCACAGGGATCACTTTCTGAGGTTCTTCAACCTCTCCGGCCGTCATACCGAGAAGTTCCACACCGCCGAAGGAAAAGATCACCAGGGCAAAGGAAAGAAGAAGACCGGTCATGCCGTTCGGGAGCCAGTCGCTGAATGAGTGAAGGCTAGCAAGGCCAGGCGCAGGCCGGCCCTGAAAATACCCGGAGACAATGAGCCATGTGCCCATGATGATCATGAGGATGATAGCGGTTACCTTGATGAGGGCGGCCCAGAATTCAAATTCTCCAAAAATACGCACACGGAACAGATTGACCAGTGTAATCAATGCCCAGCAGACGAGGGCGCTTGTCCATAATGGGGTGTCGGGCCACCAGAACTGGATGTAGATACCGATGACGGCAAGCTCGGCCATGCTGACGGCTGTGAAGCAGAACCAGTAGTTCCATCCGGCAAAGAATCCTGCAAAATCACCCCAGTAGCGGTAGGCAAAATAGCTGAATGAACCGGCGACAGGCTCGTGGACGGACATCTCACCCAAGGCGCGCATAATAATATAGATGACGACGCCAACGATGCCGTACGAAATGATGATAGCAGGACCCGTCATCTGTAGGACGTGAGCGGAGCCATAGAACAAGCCTGTACCTACGGCGCCACCGATGGCGATCATCTGGAGGTGTCGGTTTTTTAAAGAACGATGCAGTTGTGTAGTCTGAGGTTCAACCGGCGATTCCCGCCGCAATGGGTCTTCCGTATGTCTCATTTATCAGGGCCTTTCAGCAGAGTTTAACATTACAGGCGCGAGTATATCTTTTTTTTGTTCTTTTGATATCCTGTCAGATTATTTCTTCCAATATTCCACATCAAACTGATTGAAATCCAAATTATTTGCAAATTGGTCCTCAACCTTTCCAGGAACAAATCCCGGTAATTGGTTGCCAATAATGTGCACACCAACAACTCCCGCCTGAATGAAATCGCTTTTGTCCCTGGCCAGGAAAAGACGGTGGCCCGGTTGAGCATTATTTTTTGCCTGTACAGAAATCATATTTTTATTTCTGTCAAACCCCACTACTACATAATCAGGAGCGGAGCCGAATGTCTCGACTGAACTTATTTTCTTCTCGTTAAAATCCAGTTGAAAGCTGACCGAGTGGCCCGGTCGGAGAAAACTTGGAACACGCCGGGCAAAATCGCGTTCTTTATAATCATAAAGCGCAGAAGACCACCAGAAATTGAAAGGGGAAGGCTTATCGATTACAACGATATCGACATTTTTGATTTCACGGTTGGATACGTCAAATTCTTCTGCTTTGCCCGGGTCGTTCGTGCTGGCAGAAGCCGATATGTACCAACTGGGCCATTGTGCAGTTGCATTTCCGAAAACGGAAGCTTCATTCGCCTTGGCAAACACCTTATAGCGCCCTGGTTGCAGAATCGGGATAAGGTAATTTCCTTTCATATCCGTTTCCGCAAAAAAAGCACGGCCGTTAACGACATTGACGGCATAGACATACATGAATTTTGACTTTTTCGTGATCACCTTGCCGGAAATAGCCGGCATTTTGTTTCTATTCCATAGATAGACGAAATTGGTACGATCATGTTCGGACAACGTGAAGAATTCAAGATCACCCCATGCCGGTGTTCCGCAATGCATGACTGTGCCACAGTCAGCTGCATGCCTTGTGATTCCTAGGGCATGCCCGGTTTCATGCACCAATGTTTTCAATGATAATGTGTAGAGTCCGGCTTTTGTATTGATAAAAACATAGCCCTTCTCATACCCAGCGGGAATCTTACCGGAATAACCGCCTGATCCTGAAAACATATTTCCGTATTTCTGAGAGCCGTTGAGAACGAAATAAAGTTTACCATCTTTAGGCAATTCAACATGGCTTGAGTATCCGGGACCAGCAAAACCGTCATATTCAAACTTCAGCCCCGCTTCCGACACGGACTGCCATAGATCGAGCACACGGCGAATCTTGCGGAGAATAACCTCCGGGGTTGGTATGCTCTTACCTTGGCGTGGATCCCACATTTCGGAAGTTACTTTATATTTTATAGTTTTGACTCCGTTTCTTCCTGAAATAGATGGCATTTGTCCGGGGCCGATGCCTGCATACCTATTTTGATCTTCGCCCCGCTCATTGCGGATCTGTGCATCATCCTGAATCATTTTAGCTTTTGACTCATTGCTGTCCAAAATAACCTGAAAACACCTCACTGGCATTTGTAAAATCAGGTATTTGGACGGGTTAAATTTGTTCTTTGAAAATCAGGTTGCCTCTTTTTTTTCTCTATCAATTACGATGCTGTCCAATTTAGTG
>CAZYDG010000051.1:0-35853 GCA_964645835.1 uncultured Syntrophaceae bacterium | reverse complement strand
CACTGCCGGCCGGGCGAAACCAGGACTACGTCTTACGAGTACGATTCAGGCGTTAATGGCATAGGCCGTTTTTCCAGAGCCATGCGGGGCGACATAGAAAGCGGGGTCATGGAATACGATATAAAAGCAAGGAGTAGATGACATGATGAAAAGGATTATCGTAATGACTTTTGTGGTTTTGGGGATTTTTTGGATACTATGTCTACCTGCATATTGCTGTCACAACGTTTTCGTGGAATGGAATGAAATTCTGATAGATGGAAAGGATGTCACCGATAACGAATATGAGGTACGTCCCGGACAAAACATATTATTTAAAGTAAAGATGGGGTTTGTAGACTCTCATCATGCATGCGAGTGGCGCAAAGTCAATTTCAGATTTACGAAGATAGAAACAGAAGGTATTGAGGGTATCCCCCAGGGAAGCTGGACTGGAGCGCGCAAAGGCTATTATGAAGAAACAGACCTGACCAGTATATTTGATAAGTCACAGGTCGGTATCCACTGGTTAGAGGACGGCAAAATTGTAGCCCCTGGACGATATCTTGTTGAGGTGCAAGCCCCTCACCAAGACAATCCTCTACTACCATGCACTAATAGCTCAAATATATTAACACGAGAAGTGGTCTTCAAAAAACATTCAACTGTTCCGGATGAGATCGAATTCGATAAAGAGTAAACGTCTTACGGAACTTGTCAATGAGAATGAGACACATCCAACGATAGCTTTGCAGCATTCACAGCCGGTAAGATTTTAATATGAGGCAACGGGCTTCAAATAGCATTGGTATTATTGTATAGCATGACAAATTTCAAAATTGATACTAATAAAGAGATGAATAATGGCTATTACAAAATCAGACCTTTACGACGCGTACGATAAAATGAGCTCAGAAGCAGAAAATAAATTGAGTACAGGAGAAGCTATTTGCGAAGGATTTAAGGTGGCTGCCGGCAGTATTATCGCCAGTGGACTAGGTTATGCAGCGACGATTGCGAGTATCCCTGCCGTCCAGCGGGTTGCTGTTGATCTTCTTGTTCGTTTTAATCGCGATGTTTGTGGTTATACTCCTGAAGCTTTTGCACTTGAAATGGCTCGTCCTACTCCGTATCCTTAAGGAACTCAAAAGAAAAATGGTGCTTTCCTTTAGCAGGGTTTTTCCAAAAAAACCTAAACCGAAAGGAAAAAGCGCCATGAAACAGGAAGTAGCGGTAGCGGAGATTTTCAAGGTAATTCAGGAGCAACCGGAGCAGCTTTTTGAGATGATCCGGTTGGATGTCATAGAACTGTCCTTTTGTTCTAACCATTTATTGTCTAAACGAAACCATCCCGTCATCCCACCGAAAAGGGGGATTATCTATAAAGGCAAGAAACAGACCATTCTATTTTCACCCTAACTCTCTTTTATTGTAGTAGGCAAGGGTAATATCACATAATGATTGAGGGTTGTCAATATACGTTCGGATCAAACCGGACCATTGATTAGCGATTGAAAGCTTGCATATCGAAGGAGAAATCAATTTCATTGAGTTCAGAAAGACACAATGGCCTCATTGGTCAGAGAATTAGTCTGTCAGTTTTAGCACCTTCATTCCGTATTCAACGTTCTTAGTCGATCCTTCTTATTCTCGCTTTGATTCTTGCTTCCCTGTGGAATAGCTAAATGGCGCAGCTTCAGCTTATTATTATCCCAGGTTGACGACATCCGTTGCAGCCATTTCCGTCAGATCTTCTTTCCTTGACAATGCATCAATCAGATCCGAATTGGTCATGCTATCTTGCCTTTCTCTGAATTGTATGGGGTGCTGGGATGGTCAAATCAGTTAATATTGAAAGATGCATGATCAGTACATGATTTGCCGCCATGTTACCTTGATAAGAATCGGGGAAAGAAAAGTGGGGAGAGAATGGGGAGAAAATCAAATTTACTCAGAAGAAAAGAAGGGCCTACCGGTCATTATCAACCATGTAAGCCCTTGCTATTATTTGGTGCCTGGGGAGGAAATCGAATCCTCATACAGTCAAGCTGTGAGGGATTTTAAGTCCCTTGCGTCTACCAGTTCCGCCACCCAGGCACGTCTTGAATTGTTAGAGTTTGAAGAACAACTGTATGGGAAGCTTTCTACCGTAATTCGCTTTTAATTGCAATGTGGAAAATGTATTGTGACGACCGGCTGGAGAGACAGAAACATCAGGACTGCCACGTTACAAGGGGTTGCCCCTACGGGAAGACCGGGTTGGGCCGTTACCCAAGATCCAACAGCACTTTCAAGGAATGGCCTTGTTTCGCCTCGGCAAAGGCTTCTTCCACATTTTCCAGGGTATAACGGCCGGTGATGAGCCTTTCAAGGGGCATATCGTGAAAATCCGCCATCATGCGAAGGCCGTCTTCAAATCTCCCACACCGTGAACCCAGAATCGTCAGTTCATTGATGACCACAGGCGAAAGATTAACATCTCCTTGGTGAACAACCGTCGATTTGAGGACAATTGTTCCCCTGGGACGGCATAGTGACATGGCTTCAACAATTCCATGCCCCGTCCCGGTGGCCTCGACGACGATATCCGCGCCGGACTTAACCCCTTCCCCGTTTAAAACGGTTTTTATGTCCCGCCAACGGGCAGCATTTAATTTTTCCTCATGGTGGCCGATAAGGGTCACATTAGGCAACACCGTTGCCAGTGCCCACGCGCAGAGGATTCCCAAACGGCCGTCCCCAATGACCACAACCCGTTCCGTCCCGGCCATGGGATGCTGTTCCAGAATTTCACAAGCCGCCGACAGGGGTTCCGTCAGGACAGCCCGTTCGTCGGTAATGCTTTCATCGATAATTCGAAGATTTTCCTTGGGCAAGATACAGTATTCGGCCATACAGCCGTCAAGGTTGTCAATTCCCAAGGTTGTACGGTCGGGACAATGACGGCCCAATTCCTGCCTGCACCAGCTGCACCGGCCACAGGCTGCATTGATTTCGCCGACGACCCGTTTGCCCAGCCAGGCAGCATCTTCACAGCAATCCACAATGCCTACAAATTCATGGCCCAGGACCCCGTGGAAGCCCTTGTATCCTTTCATGATTTCCATATCGGTCTTGCAGATGCCCGCAAGGCGGACCTTGATTCTCACCCATCCCGGCTTCATGTCGGGGAGAGGATAGTCCTCCACATACCTGAGATGCTGATCAAATACGGCGGCTTTCATTTTTGTCCCTGTCTCACATCTGTTAGATCTATCAGGCTATAAGAACCGGAGAAGAAAATGCAAGGGGAAATTATTTGCAGACGAATTCCCGATGTTGTGATATGGGCTGATCAATTCGACTCGGCGAGGTGCAATATCATGACGACGGCAGATATCCTGATTACGGGTGGGACCATCCTGACCGTGGATGAGGGCAATACGAAACTGGTCGACGGCGCTCTAGCCATTGAGGGCGACCGGATTATTGCCCTGGGTGAAAAAAATGAAATCCTTAGCAATTATACTGCGGCGGATACCATCGATGCGACGGACGCCATCATCATGCCGGGACTGATCAACTCCCATACCCATGCCGCCATGACCTGCTTCAGAGGCATTGCCGACGACATGGAGCTGATGGACTGGCTGAACAATTATATCTTCCCCGCGGAAGCCCGGAATGTAAACCCCGAACTGGCCTACTGGGGCAGCGTCCTCGCTTGTGCGGAGATGATCAAATCGGGAACGACGACCTTCTGCGATATGTATATCTTCGAGGAGGAAACGGCCCGGGCGGCCAAGGAGGCCGGGATGCGCTGCCTTATCGGCGAAGTCCTCTTCGATTTTCCATCCCCCAACTTCAAAACGCCTACCGAAGGACTAGCCTATACTGAAAAACTCATCAAGACTTGGGCTGACGATCCCCTCATTAATATAGTCGTGGAACCCCATTCGCTCTATACATGTTCGCCGGACCTGCTGAAAGCGGCTAAAGCCCTGGCCGATCGTTATCAGGTCCCCCTGGCCACTCACTTTCTGGAGAACAAGGGAGAAGTCCAACAACTGAAGGAAAAATGTGGGAAACGGGCGTCACAATTCCTGAAGGAACTAGGTTTGCTCAATGAAAGGTTCCTGGCATTCCATTGCGTCATGATGGACGATGAAGATATGGCCCTCTTTGCCGATCACGGCTGCAAGGTTGTCCATAACCCGGAAAGCAACATGAAGCTGGCCTCAGGCGTCGCACCCGTCACTGCCATGCTGAAGCGCGGCATCACTGTCGGACTGGGAACTGACGGCTGCGCCAGCAACAATAACCTCGACATGTTCCAGGAGATGGACACGGCGGCAAAATTGGAAAAGTCGGCCCTCCTCGATCCGACTGTCATGTCTGCCGAAACGGTCCTCCGGATGGCTACCAGCAACGGCGCTAAAGGTCTGGGAATGGAGAGGCTTGTCGGAACGCTGGAAGTCGGCAAAAAGGCTGATATTTGCATCATCGACATGAACAAGCCCCACCTGACGCCCATGTATAGCGAATATTCCCATCTGGCCTATGCTGTCATCGGATCCGATGTGGAGACCGTTCTGATCAACGGCAAGGTCGTCATGCGAAACCGCCGCCTTACTACGATCAACGAAAGGGAGGCCATTACTAAGATCCGGGACATCGCCGTCCGGATCAAAGACAGTATCAAATTGTGAAATCATCATGAACGACGATCACAGACCCCTGGATATTCTGATTACAGGCGGCACCCTTTTGACAATGAATGCCGATTTGACAGTCGTGGAAAACCCTGTAATCGGCGTCCGCGAAGGTAAAATAGCTTTTGTCGAAAACGCCCGATTGAACGGAGACAGGACACGTGAATCCGGAGAAGTCATCGACGCCACGGGTTGTCTCATTCTTCCCGGCTTGATCAACACCCACACCCACGCCGCTATGGTCTGCTTTCGCGGCATTGCCGATGACCTGCCCCTTATGAAGTGGCTCAACGATTATATGTTCCCCCTGGAGAAAAAGTACGTCAACCGGGACATGGTTTATCAGGGCACCTTGCTTGCTATCGCCGAAATGATCCAGTCGGGGACGACGACTTTTTGTGACGGCTATTTCTTCGCGGGCCAGGTGGCCAAGGCCGCCGTAACGGCGGGCATGCGCGCCGTCCCCAGCGTCGGATTCTTCGACCTGGACAATCCCGATAGCGACCCCGAGAAGATCCGCATCCACACACAGACTGCGGACCAATACATTGAAAAGTGGCAGGGCAAATCGCCCCTCGTCACGCCCGCCCTCTTCCCCCATTCTCCCTACTTGTGTTCTCCCGGAACCCTGCGGGAACTCAAGACTGTAGCGAGACGGGCCGGCATCCCTTTCATCACCCATCTTGCAGAAACACAGGATGAACTCAGGACCATCCGGGAACGCTACGGTCTGACACCCATCCGGCATCTGGCGTCACTGGGCGTCCTCGACGAAGGCACCGTCGCTGTTCATTGCAATTGGCCAGACGATGAGGAAATTTCTATTCTCGGCGATCATGGCGTCAAGATTTCCCACAATCCAGAAAGTGGCATGAAGCTGGCCGCGGGGCTGTGCCCGGTCCCGAAACTCCAGGCCCGCGGCATCGCCGTCGGCCTGGGCACGGACGGGTGCGCCAGCAACAACGACCACGACATGTTCGGTGAGATGGGCACGGCGGCCAAGGTTCACAAACTCATCACCATGGACCCGACTGTCATGGACGCAAAAACCGTCCTTAAGATGGCGACCATTGACGGCGCCCGGGTTTTGGGACAGGACCGATTCATTGGTTCCATCGAGGTGGGAAAGTTCGCGGACATCATTATTGTGGGCATGAACAAACCGCGGCTTACACCCTTGCATAACCCCTATTCCCAGGTGGTCTACGCCGCCACGGGCGACGATGTGGATACGACAATCGTCCATGGAAAGATTTTGATGAAGCGTAGGAAGTTGACGACCATTCCTCTCGAAGAGGTAATGGACGATATCAATCGTCTGGCTGGACGCATCCGGGACAACACCTGACAGGTAGCGCATTCCTAAAACCTCTGGATTCCCGTTTTCACGGGAATGACAGGAAAATGGAGCGGAATGAAAGGGGAATGAAGCAGAATGACAATCTTCCTTTCTTCGTCATTATCCGGCTTGACCGGATAATCCAGGCTGTAGGGTGGATGAAGCGAAGCGCATCCACCATTCACTGGTGGAACCACTTCGCCTGTTCCACCTTACAAGATTCTATTTTCATAGTAATGACAGAGAAATGAAGCAGAATGACGGGAAAATGGTTTAGCCATTGTTCAACGCCTTTCTCCGCACCCCATTTTTCTTGACCATCGTTCACTGATTGTTATATACATAGGTGAAGAAAGGGGTGTTTTTCATGGATTTTAAAAGCGTAGACGATGTGCAAAAGCGTCTTGAACACGCCGGCTATATACCATCGCGAGAAATTTCCACCGTCGTATTCCTGGCGGAAGCGACCAGCAAACCCATATTGGTTGAGGGGCCGGCGGGTGTCGGCAAGACGGAACTGGCCAAAGCCGTGGCCCGAAGCCTTGACCGTGAATTGATCCGGCTCCAGTGTTATGAAGGCCTGGACGAAGCCAAAGCCCTCTATGAATGGGAATATGCCAAACAGCTTCTCTATACGCAAATGGTGAAGGACCGGATCAACGACATCATCACAGCGGCGTCAACCCTTACAGAAGCCGTCGATCAGATTGCCGCCCAGGAAGACGCTTTCTTCTCCGACCGTTTTATTCAACCGAGACCGCTCCTGCAGGCCATCAGCTCCGAGCGCCCGGTCGTCCTACTCCTGGACGAGGTGGACAAATCCGATCCCGAGTTCGAGGCCTTTCTGCTCGAATTGCTGAGCGATTTTCAGGTATCCATCCCTGAACTGGGAACACGAAAGGCAGTCCATATCCCCTTTGTCCTTCTGACTTCCAACAATTACCGGGATATGAGCGACGCGCTGAAACGACGTTGCGTTCACCTCTATATCGAATATCCCGAACGGGACACGGAGATACAAATCGTCCGCCTGAAAATCCCCGGCATAGAGGAACGTCTGGCTTCAGCCCTTGTGGACGCCATCCGCAAGATTCGCACCCTGGAGTTAAAGAAAAGCCCCAGCATCTCGGAAACACTGGATTGGGCACAATCCCTCCTGGCCCTGCAAATTCACGAACTCTCTCCCGAAGTCATCTCCGAAACTCTGAATGTCATTTGCAAGTATCAGGTCGATATGGAAAAAGTGCGAAAAAATCTCCATAAGGTCCTAGCCTGATGAGCAGTGCAGATGCATAGCATTCCAGACCGATCTTCCTGTTGTTTCCGCTGGTGACTTATGGTTCATCTCATCCAACAATTTGTCTCCTGTTGCCGCGCTGCGGGTCTCCGGGTCTCCACATCGGAAGTTCTTGACTGCTTCAAACACCTTGAGCTGGTCAATGTCATCAATGAACAGGAGTTTCGTACCGCCCTCCGGGCCAATTTCGCCAAAAGCATGCGGGAAGCGGCCCACTTTGACCGTCTGTACCACCTTTTTTTTCACGAAATGCGCGTCGATGCCACAGATATGACTAAAGCGGGAGCCTTGGCCTCCCAAATCAGAGATGCATCGGCCATCCTCCGGGAAGTCCCTCACGACGACCCCGTTTTCGATGCCGTCGTGGACTTCCTATCCGGCAATCCGTTGGCCTTTCTCCAGGAAATGCGGCGGATTCATAGTGAATCGGACTCCGAAGCACCGGTAACGCGTTTCAATTTCGGCCCCCTGGCCAGCCGTTTCAATGTTCTGATCCAGATCACAAGAACCGCCGCTGCCGTGTCAGCCCTGCTTGAGGAAAAAGACCTGAAGATGGATGACGCAGCCTGTCGGGACCTGGCGCTCCATTTCGATGAACGTCTGGCAAGTGCACGGTCCATGCTGATGTACGAACCTCGGCCCGGCGATAACAGCACGAAAAAGGTTCGCACCTATGAACAGCGACTGAAGGATCTCGGGGAAAAGCCATTTTCATCCTTCACGCGCGAAGAACTCGATGAAATGCGTGAAGCGATCGACAAACTCGTGCGAAAGCTGAAAAATGTCGTCAGCCGACGCTTCGCCGTCCGGGACAGGGGGAACCTGGATATCAAGAAAACGATCCGGACCGCAGCACGATACAACGGCGTTCCCGTAGACATCAAGTTCCGCAGGAAGGCCCTGAGGAAAAGCAAGATCGTTACGATCTGCGATGTTTCCGGATCGGTCTGGACAGCAGCGAGATTCATGTTGAATCTCCTCTATTCGCTTCAGGACTGTTTCGATAAGGTCAACAGTTTTGTCTTTGTTGATGAACTGACTGATGTGACGGCCATCTTCGAGGAACATGACATCAATACGGCCATCCGCATCGTTTTGGAAGAAGCGGATATTCATTACCAGGCCCCGACGGACTACGGCCAAACCCTTCGCCACTTTAAAAAGGATTACATGGATATCCTGTCGAAAAAGACAACCCTCATCATCGTTGGCGACGGCCGCTCCAACTATATGCATCCCGAAGACGCCATCCTGGGGGAAATGCGCGAACGCTGCCGCCGAGTCATCTGGCTGAATCCAGAGATGGAGCACCTTTGGGGAACGGGAGACAGCGAGATAAAAACCTACACGCACCACTGTCATGAGGTCCGTCCCTGCCGAAATGTTAATCAATTAATTGCCTTTATCGAAGAACTTGTGTTGTAATACCCGCATGATTTAAGACTGTTCAAAAGCTTGTCCCGTACCTGATACGGGATGCCCAGATGCAAGGCGCGCAAAAGCTGAGGAATGAGTGGTACATAGAAGTACGTCGATTGACGAAGCTTGCGGCGCAACGCAGCAGATGAACGTTTTTCAACAGTCTGTCTATATGAAACGAAAGGCATCGGCATGACCCTATCCCGACGAGAAAAAATCGTTCAATTCCTAGGCCTGAATAAAAGCATCACGGCTATTCTTGCTATGGTGATCCTCGTCGGTCTCGGAGAGAAGATGGCCGAACGCTTTCTGCCCATCTATCTCCTCGCCTTGGGCGGCGGCGCACTGACCATCGGGCTATTGGGTGCCATGAACAATCTCCTTTCCGCCCTCTACTCCTTTCCCGGCGGGTACCTGAGCGACCGCTTGGGCTACAAAAAAGCCCTCATTCTTTTTAACCTCATGGCTCTGACCGGTTACGGCATAGTCATCATCTTTCCCCGTTGGGAGGCCGTCATCATTGGAGCCGCCTTCTTTCTTTCCTGGACGGCCATATCCCTCCCCGCTACCATGAGCCTCGTTTCAAAAGTCCTCCCCCAGGACAAGCGAACCATGGGAATATCCGTTCATTCTCTCGTCCGGCGTATTCCCATGGCTCTGGGACCGGTCCTCGGCGGACTCCTCATCGGGATTTATGGTGAGACGACAGGCGTGCGCCTTGCCTTTGCCGGCGCTTTCGTATTGGCTGTCGTCTCACTTATCCTGCAGCAGATCATGATCGAAGACGACAACTCGCAGGTTAAGGCCGAAAAAATGCCTTCCCGGCTCTGGCGTCAAATGAGCCCCGCCCTCAGAAATCTTCTCGTATCGGATATTCTTATCCGCTTTTCCGAACAGATCCCATATGCCTTCGTCGTCGTCTGGTGTATGAAAAATCACGGCATTTCGGCATTTCAGTTCGGCCTGTTGACTACCATTGAAATGACCGTCGCCGTTTTGGTCTATATTCCAGTTGCTTACCTGGCGGACCGATCCACCAAGAAGCCCTTTGTCGTCATCACTTTTTTCAACTTCGCCCTTTTTCCTCTTGTCATCCTTTTGTCCCAATCCTTTGGTATGATGGTACTCGCCTTTATTATCCGTGGTCTTAAGGAATTCGGAGAACCGACCCGCAAGGCCCTTATCATGGACCTCGCACCGGAAAACCAGAAAGCGGGGATGTTCGGGCTATACTACCTGATCCGTGACACAATTGTTTCTCTTGCGGCCTTCGGAGGAGCCCTGCTCTGGCAGATTTCGCCGTCCACAAACTTCCTCACGGCCTTTGCCTTCGGGATGGCCGGCTGTCTATATTTCTGGATGTACGGAAGAGACTTGCAATGACCGTGTATCTAAGTTATATTTGATTTGTACATTCTATTCATTTTCTATTGACTTGTTATTATATTTTGTTATAATCAAATAATCAATATTTTTCAACAGACTGCTAAAGGATGTCACTTCATCATGGATATCTCCGAACTACTCCGATTTGTCCTGGTAAGCAAGGGATCGGACCTCCATATCAGTGCCGGAGAACCTCCGGTAATCAGAATTCATGGCGAGATGATCAAAATCGATGTCGCGCCTCTCACAAAGGAAGAAGTCCACGTTATCATCTACGATACACTGAACGATTTTCAGAAAAAAACCTTTGAAGAAACGCTGGAGTTGGATTTTTCTTTAAGTCTTGGTGACATAGCAAGGTTTCGCGTCAATATTTTCAAGCAGCAGCGGGGTGAATCAGGCGTATTCAGAATCATCCCCAACAAAATACCAACCTTTGAGGACCTGAATCTCCCCAATCCATTACGGGATATTGCAATGCGTGAAAAAGGCCTCGTTCTTGTAACTGGCCCGACGGGAAGCGGCAAGTCAACGACCCTGGCCGCGATGATCAATTTCATAAACACGAATAAACAAGAACATATCATCACCATCGAGGATCCCATCGAGTTTCTCCATGTCTCGAAGAAATGCCTGATCAATCAGCGTGAACTGGGGCCTCATACAAAGAGTTTTTCATCAGCCTTGCGAAGCGCCCTGCGCGAAGACCCCGACGTCATTCTCGTCGGTGAGATGCGCGATCTTGATACAATCTCCCTGACCTTGACTGCCGCCGAAACGGGTCATCTCGTATTCGCGACACTCCACACCAACAGCGCCCCTGATACGATTGACCGTATCATAGATGTTTTCCCGGCGGAAAGACAGAATCAGGTGAGGTCAATGATATCCTCTTCCTTGCAGGCCGTTATTTCACAGCGTCTTTTTAAAAGACTGGATGGCAGTGGAAGAGTCGCCGCTTTCGAAATAATGGTGGCTACCCCGGCAGTGAGAAACCTGATTCGGGAAGATAAGGTTGAACAGATCATATCCGCCATTCAGACAAGCAAAGGTATGGGTATGCAGACGATGGAAGCGGCATGCCAGGAACTAGTCGCGAAAAAGCTTGTTTCCACAGAGGAAATGGCCTTCTTCTTAAGCAATCTTAAAAAGTGAGGCTATGGACAGCATCTCTCCTTACCTAAAATTCATGGTCGAAAATGACGCATCGGACATCTATCTGACCGTAGGCGTACCGCCTTCCTTCCGGATTGAGGGCATCGTTTCTCCCAATCCGAGCGCAAAGCCTCTCGTACCTGAAGACACAGAGCGGATTGCCTGTGACATCATGAACGACCGCCAAAAGAAAAAATTCGAGGAAGAATTGGAGATGAACCTGGCCGTCTACAATCCCCAATACGGCAGATTCAGGATCAATATCTTCCGTCAGAAGAACTTCACCGGTATTATCATACGGCAAATTAAACTGTTTATAAAATCCATTGATGACTGGGGCCTTCCTTCGGTCATGAAGGATATCGCCCTTACAAAACGAGGTCTTGTCCTTGTGGTCGGTGCAGCGGGAAGCGGAAAATCGACAACCCTGGCAACGCTTATCGATCATCGCAACGAAAATGAATACGGCCATATTGTCACGATCGAGGACCCAGTAGAATTCGTCCATGAGCATAAAAAGAGTGTTATTACCCAACGGGAAGTCGGCCTTGACACGCACAGTTTTATCAATGCCCTGAAAAATACTTTGAGACAATCTCCGGACGTTATCCTTATCGGCGAAGTCCGGGATGCTGAAACCATGGAAGACGCCGTAACCTTTGCCGATACAGGTCATCTCTGCCTGACAACCCTCCACGCCAATAATGCAAATCAAGCCTTGGACAGGGTCCTGAATTTTTTCCCTGTCGAAAAGCACCTTCAAATTTTTATGCAACTTTCTCTCAATTTGAAGGCCATCATCTCTCAACGTCTCATTCCCACCATCGAAGGGAAGAGGACAGCCGCCATCGAAATCCTCCTGAACAGTCCCCGGATCCAGGATCTGATCATGAAAGGCAACGTTTCCATGATTAAGGAAACTATGGCAGCTTCACATATGGAGGGTATGCAGACATTCGATCAACATATCTTTGATCTCTACAAGGCCGGCATCATCAATTACGACAATGCCATAGCCTACTCGGACAGCCCTAACGATCTCAGGCTCAGGATCAAGATGTCAGAGATCGACAAAGGTGGAAAGGAGGCATCCTTCAAATTGCGAAGGGATCATAAATGATGGTCTCTGAGTTGAAGCAAGGCAACACCCTATGAGTGGAAACCAGGATGAGATAACTGAATTGCAGGACATTGCGACCTCCATCCACGTCCATAGCCGGCAACGGATAGGCCATAAGATTAGAAAATCGAAATTCGCTTATCTTGTAAATCGTGATCTGATGACGGAAGCGGAGTTATACCAGGCGCGGGAAGAATCAAGAGTCATTAAGGAACCGCTTGAAACGGTTCTCTCACGAAAATACAACATTTCAAAGGACGATATCGGACGCTCCCTGGAGGATTTTTACAAGTGCAAATTCATTCCGTTCAACAACAAGACCCCGATCCCCTTTGACCTGCTGAAAAACCTCAAGCGGGAATATCTCATCAGGGAACTCTGGGTCCCCATTGAAAAAGTGGATGGCCGTATCCATATCATCGTCGATGATCCTCAAAATATTCTAAAAAAAGATTCCATTGAACACCTCCTCAAAACAAAAGCCATCAAATATGATGTTTCCCTGAAAGACGATATCATTAAATACGTCAACTACTTTTTCCAGTCCGACACGGAGGAACTGACATTTCATGACATTCTCGGCAAGCTTGAGGTCGGTGGTGATACAGACGACGATGACGGCGAAGATGCCGTTAAAGAATCGGATAGCGCTGTCATTCAACTCGTAAACAGAATCATAAACGACGCCTTCGCCAAAGGCGCCTCGGACATCCATATCGAACCGGATGTCATTGAAAAAAATGTCCTCGTTCGCTACCGGGTCGACGGCAATTGTTCATTTTACCAGACCTTGCCGTTCAGCTACCGGGCCGCTATCGTTTCCAGAATCAAGGTCATGTCCAACCTCAATATCACTGTAAAACGAACCCCCCAAGACGGGAAAATTACCTTCAAAAAGTCGGGACACGGAGAGATCGAGGTTCGCGTGGCCACAATTCCTACTCAAGGCAATGTAGAAGATGTGGTCATGCGCATTTTCGACAAGGGAAACACCTTGCCTCTGGAGGCCATGGGCATGACTGACCGGAATTATAATGAATTAATCAAGGTTTGTGAAAGACCTCATGGTTTGTTCCTTGTCGTCGGACCGACCGGTTCCGGAAAAACTACAACCCTTCACGGCATCCTCAGTCACATCAATACGCCGGATCGGAAAATCTGGACGGCTGAAGATCCTGTTGAAGTGACACAGCGAGGCCTGCGGCAGGTTCAGGTGCAGCCCAAAATAGGCTTCGACTTCGCAGCCGCCATGAGGGCCTTCCTGAGGGCGGACCCGGATGTGATCATGGTTGGAGAAATGCGTGACTACGAGACGGCCAAGACAGGTATAGAGGCTTCTCTGACAGGTCATTTGGTGCTCAGCACCCTCCACACGAACAGCGCCCCCGAGACCATCACCAGGCTACTGGATATCGGTATCGATCCCCTGAATTTCGGAGACTCCCTTCTCGGCGTATTGGCTCAGAGACTTGTACGAAAACTTTGCAGCAAATGCAAGGAGGCCTATCATCCATCGAAGGAAGAATATGCAACACTGGTCAACAGCTATGGCCCGGATGAGTTCCAGATGCAGAATATTCCCTATACGAACGACTTGATGCTATACCGTCCCAGGGGATGCAAAACTTGCGATAAATCTGGATATAAGGGGAGATTGGGCATATATGAACTTCTCATCTGTTCGGAAGCAATCAAGAAGTCCATACGAAAGAAAGAAACGATCGAGACTCTGCGCAACATAGCAATTTCGGAAGGAATGGTTACTTTGTATCAAGACGGTATTCTGAAGGCCTTCCAAGGATTGACGGATATCCAACAGGTTCATCGGGTATGCATTAAATAGTCCATTCCTGATATCCTATTCCAACAGGCTATTGAAAAACGCCCATCTACTGCGTTGCACTGCAAGTCTCCCCGGCCTTCGCCGGGGCAGGCTACATCAACGTACTTCTATGTACGCCTCATTCCTCGGCTTTTGTGCGCCTTGCATCCAGACATTTTTGAACAGCCTGCCCAAAATCGAGTTTTTCAACAGCCTGTCAAGTCGATGATTTGATCATTCCCGGTTGATTATTTATTGATTCATTTCCTGAATCATTTTCCTTGCATTTCTATTTATCGAATTATAAAAACTTACTCTGGAAAAAAATCATTTTTGAAACAATCACATCTCTTGAAAAGGAGTTGATGCAGAAGCATGGAAAATGGAAAAGATAAAGGGGCATCGTTTATTCGAGGCGTGGAAGACCGTCTCAACAACCTCTTTGGAGAAGAAGCCGGAAAAGATGATAAAAAAGACGTGCAACAGCAGGCAACAGCCAAGGAGTCCCTCAGGATGAGGGAAATGTCTGGCGAGGCGGCACCCCAGACTTTACAACGAGAGCCCGCCGATGGGAAATTATCTTTTATCGGCGGTATTGAAGAAAAGCTGGGTATCATCTTCGGCAGCGAAACAAATGATGCGGTGTCTAATAGAAAACCATGGGACCGTCCACCAAGGAATACCATGATCATTGAGACAAATCATGATATCGATGAGGCCCAAAACCAAACCGGGAAAGAATCAGACGCCCGGCCATCAATCTTGGACAGCGGACCAATAGACCTCAGAAGAATCGTTCTTGCCATAGAACTAGACGCAAACGAGAAGATCCTTGAAGATTTCGACAATGAAATCGAAAACCTTCACAATGATTTCGCAAGTGATCCCATTATTCTTGGTTTCTTAAGGATTCTTCGTTTTCTGGGGAAATATATCCGTATCAATCTCACAGAATCCCATGAGGATGCCATAGCCCTCCTGTCATCCATTTGTGAAGACATGGAGGATATTCTCCTGTCCGCATTTATAACGGAAGAAAGAAAACAAGCTGTTTTACATAAAAACATCAGCCGATATAAGGCGTGGGTTGAAAAAATCGATCTCGAAGCCAGGTTGGGACTGGTTGTCGAGACAAGCGTCATCCAACCCTTGCCGGATTCGATCAATGCAGGCTCCGAAAATGACATCTCTCCTGATGATCTTATGACGCAGCCAAAACCTGCCGCACCGATCGAGGAGACGCCCATATCGTTTACGGAAATGATGACGCCGGTTCCGGAAAAACCATCCCCCCTGCTCCAATTGGAATCAGAAGGAAAGGAACAACCTGCCGTTACCGAACCCATCGCCTTATCCCGCCCTGATGAACCGATGGAAAAAGAAATCACGGGCATGAAACCGCCTGAAATGGAGGAAGTACCCACTGTCATCGTCACAAATAATGAAACAATCCAACCGGTCATGCCGGACAATGTCGCTGAAACATTATCGGCGATCAAGGATTTAACTCCCCATGAAGCTTTTGCTTATGCTCTTGAAGATATTAAAAAGACCATCAGCGCCGAGTTCAGCGCCATAAGAACTGAGCTCAGACTTTGGCGAGCGGGCCGATAACTGACGCAACAAGAAGTCGCTGAACCTCTTACCCTAAGGTAAAGCCCTAAGAAGGACTAATTAATGGTCAACAGAAACGATTTTATTTCTTTACTCCACGAGAAACGTGAATTGGATGCTTTTTTATCCACATTCACTCAACCACCCGATGATGAACCCATACCCCAGGCAGGTTTCGTTAAGGATGAACGGCCGCCTATCATTTTAGAAGAATATGATTCAGAGATCCGGTCTGAGCAAAAAATCATCGATGCCTTAGACACACCGGCAGATGAAGCCAACCTCTATTCCTCTCTTCCGGAAACCCATGGGTCATTACACGAAAACCCCGTCCCGGCTTTGAATGAACCAATATCTCCACCTGAAACCTCAATAGAATCTGAAGTGGCAAAACCCGAAATGGATGCATCGGCGAATCTTGTATCTGATGACAGACCCATGCCGGCAGAACCTGACGTTAATCCACAGGAAGATCATGATGAACTTGTGGATTTGGAGGAGGAGGAAGTTCCAAAAAAACGAAAGTCCCTGTGGATCGTATTGGCCGTTTTGATCTTTATCGTTGCATCTGTAGTGGGTGCCATTTTCTGGATCTACCCTGACAAAGAAAACCCGGCGGTTCAATGGCTTTCAGCCAATGTACCGATCATAGATCAGTATTTGGGCGAGGGTCAGGCCCCGAAAGCGACAATCAGCGATCAGATCAGGCTCCTCAACGTCAGACAGAGGATAATTAAGAACCCTGCCATAGGAGGGGATATCCGGATCATCGAGGGGATGGCTGAAAATCTGACAAATACGACCATTACAAAGATCAAGGTATTAGGAGAACTATACGATACTCGTCAGTCCCTGCTTACCGCAAAGATATCTTTTTGCGGTAATATAATTTCTGACGACAATCTGGCCAATCTCAGTGAGGAAGACATCAAATCTTCCCTGGCTGCACCGACAGGTGTGGATTTGTCGAGTGGGAAAATACCGCCAAAAGGTCAAATACCGTTCATGATCATATTCACCCGTGATATTGCAGGTGTTGCAAAGGCCTCCGTCACTCCCATCGGATTTGAAAAGGTCGAATAATAGGCGCTTACGCCGATACAAAGAGGAATCATTTTTTATGGAAAAAAAACTGACAGGAACACAGAAGAAATATTTAAGAGGCCTTGCCCATGATCTGAAACCGCTCATTCAGATTGGAAAGGGGGGCCTGACGGACAAGGTCATTGCCCATATAGATCAGATTTTTCATGACCATGAACTCATCAAGATCAAATTCAATGAATTCAGGGAAGAAAAGAAGGAAGTGGCCAGTGAGATAGCAACCCGGACACATTGCGAGACGGTCGGGATCATTGGTAACATCTCTATTTTTTACCGGGAACATCCGGATACGGAAAAGCGCCGAGTAATCCTCCCGACAAAGAACAAAGTACAACCCCGTGCTTAGCAAGTTGCTGAAAACTAGATCCCTGAACAATCTACTATCAGTACATCTTTGTTTCCTCGTCGTTACTATGAAAATAGAATCTTTGTAGGGTGGAACAAGCGAAGCGGTTCCACCGGCGAATGGTGGATGCGCTTCGCTTAATCCACCCTACAGTCTTCATCCATCCTACGGTCTTATTTCCCCGTCATTCCCTTATTTCCTTGTCATTCCCGTGAAAACGGGAATCCAGAGGTATTAAGAATATATCCGAAATGAAACTGGATTATCCGGTCAAGCCGGATAATGACGGACTGGAGAGGGTGTCATTTTGAGCAGGGTGTTCAAAAGCTTGTCCCGTGCCTGATACAGGATGCCCAGATCGCAAGGCCTTCAACACTATGTCGTCATGCCGTAGCGTTTCATTTTTTTACGCAGGCCCTCACGGCTGAGGCAAAGGAGCCGAGCAGCCTCCGATCGATTGCCTTTCGTTAAGTCAAGCGTTTTCAGAATAAGGCCATATTCTGCCGTCTTCAGGGATGCGGGCTCTTCCACATTTCCCTCGGATACCTTTTTCGATAAACGCAAAGATGCCCTGAGGTCATCTACATCGATCATATCCGAGGCCGCTAAGGCTACCGCCCTTTCAATCTCGTTTTCCAACTCGCGAACATTGCCCGGCCATGAATAGCCGGTCAACAACTCGATAGCCTCCTTGGAAAAACGGATTGGCGGACGACCGAGACGTTTGATCGATTGTTCGAGGAAATAATTAAGCAAGACGGGTATATCTTCCGCTCTGTCTCTTAGTGGCGGTATGTGGAGATGAATGACATTAAGACGGTAGAAGAGATCCTCCCGAAAGGTCTTTTCAGAAATGGCCTGCCTTAGATCTTTATGAGTAGCGGCAATGATGCGCACATCGACGGGAATGGCTTTTCTGCCGCCGACGCGATCTAACTGACGGTCTTGTATGACCCTCAGAATCTTGGCTTGAGTAGCCAGCGGCATATCCCCTATTTCATCGAAAAAAAGAGTCCCGCCATCGGCTTGTTCTATCCTGCCGATTCGCTTATCAACCCCTGTGGCCACCCCTTTCTCTACACCAAACATTTCCGCCTCAAAAATGCTTTCAGGAATGGCAGTACAATTAAGAGCAATGAAGGGTTTGTCGCTACGCAAGCTGTTATAGTGGATTGTTTTGGCAATGAGCTCTTTACCAGTTCCCGTCTCTCCGGTTATCAGGACATTTACGGGCGTATCGGCGATTTTACTGACTTTATCGAGAAGCTCCAGTAGTTTGGCGCTGTTTCCCAAGATACGAACAGGACTGAAGTTTTGCCGCAGAGTCTGGCGAAGCTGAATATTTTCATGTGAAAGACGATTTTTAGCGGCCAAAAGATCGATGCCGACCTTCTTCAACTCATCGATTACCCCTTCCAAGTGGTATTGCCTGGATTCCACTTGAACCATCATCATACCGAACGCCTCAGCTAACGCTGTGATCAGTTCGGGATAAACCCCCTCTTTGGTTAATTCGAAGAGTTCTTTTTCTTTTCCGTATTTTCCCCGGGAAATATCGCGGCAGAGCTTGATCAAATGAAGCAATAGTTTGTCCGAGTAATTATCTTTCATGATTCAACTCCCATCGAACACACATTAAAATTGCTACCTGTATGATGTCATCTCCTAGCATAGAAGCATCCAACAGGTATAGATAAATGAATGGATCAATGATAGGATTGATAAAATTTTTTTCCACAAGAAAAGGAATTCAATCCGTCTCATGCCATCAGATAAAATACCGTCCCCTCCTCTTTCCACTTTTAACAGGACCTTTCGGACGCTGCGATCACGAAATTACAGGCTTTTCTTCGGCGGCCAATGTATTTCCCTGATTGGGACATGGATGCAACAAATTGCCGTAAGCTGGATGGTATACCGTCTGACAAATTCCGTCTTCCTCCTGGGCATTGTCAGCTTTGCTACGCAAATCCCGACGTTCGTCTTTTCTCCCTTCGCCGGCGTTTTGACCGACCGCTGGGATCGTTACCGCATCCTTCTGGTAACGCAAAGTCTTTCCATGCTGCAAGCGCTTTTACTTGCCATATTCATCCTGTCCCATACCGTTACGATTTGGCATATTGTTGTTATCAGCCTCTTTCTGGGATGTGTGAATGCCTTGGATCTACCGACCAGACAATCCTTCGTTATGGTCATGATCGAAAACAAAGAAGACCTGGGAAACGCCATCGCCTTGAACTCAGCCATGTTCAATGCCTCACGTCTGGCAGGTCCCGCTATAGCGGGAATACTGATCTCCATGGTGGGAGAAGGCTGGTGTATCCTTTTGAATGCCATAAGTTATCTGGCCGTTATCGCAGCCCTGATGTGCATGAAGATTTCCATCGTCCGTCCCGAAAAGAAAAATACAAATATCGTCCAGGAGTTGAAAGAGGGGTTTGTGTACGCCTATGGGTTCACACCAATCCGTGCCATCCTGCTGCTCCTGGCATTAACGAGCATGATGGGTGTACCTTATGTCGTACTCCTTCCTCCTTTCGCAAAGGATATTCTGCATGGGGGGTCACAAACTCTGGGTTTTCTCATGTCGGCAGCTGGAGCAGGCGCCCTCGTGGGTGTAGTTTTTCTGGCATCGAAAAGATCAGTCCTCGGCTTGGGGAAGATTCTTGGTTTATCATCGGGACTCTTCGGAGCAAGCCTTATCGGCTTTTCATTTTCACGCATTATTTGGATTAGCCTGGCATTCATGTTCACCACCGGCATGGGTCTTATGGTCATGATCGCGGCGGGCAATACACTACTGCAGACTATCGTCGATGACGACAAGCGGGGAAGGATCATGAGCTTTTTCGGTGTTGCAGTCATCGGCGTCGTTCCCTTCGGAAGCCTTGTTGCGGGCTCCCTTGCAGGCATGATCGGCGTCCCCGATACACTCCTGATCGGTGGAGGCTTCTGCATTATCGGGTCCCTCTTCTTTATCAGGGCTCTGCCACGGCTGCGGGACACCATCCGCCCGATCTATTTACGGAAAAGCATCATCCATCGCTCCTGAAGAAGGCACTCGCGGCGTGGGAAACCAGTGGTCCCGCCTCATAATCACATATGCGATGACAACCCAACGGAGGACCCACTTCCGGAAGGATAGGGAGACCATTCCCCAATGCCTGATCTATGCCATCGATCACCTTCAGACTTTGCGCCACAGCCCGGTTAAACAGTTCGGTCAACGTAATCGTTTCGACAATGCCTGATGCATTTCGGAAAGACAAAGGGCCCGAGATGTCATCCATATAGACTAAAAGGTCCTGTGTGTAAAAAAGTGCCGCCACCTCCTGCATGGACCGCGTCAGATGGGGCATGGCGGCTTGGAGAACCCTGGAGGGTAATTTGCGTCGGAAGAGATTCTGCAGTATGGAAAAAATCAGTAGCGCCGACTTCATGGCCGATGCCATGGCGGGATAGTCCGCAACACGGGTATTGGTCTTTTCCAGGACAGACCATAAACAGGAAAGGGGTAATTCGAGGTTTCTGATCATGCGCTGTAGCGAATGCCCCGCCAGGCCCTCCGGTCCATCACAGAAATACAGATCAATCAGGCATTCGAAGCGACGGTGATCCTTTACAGACTGGGTCCGCCGATTCGGATCGTTGTCTTCATCATTTCCTGTAAGCGCATAAACAAGAGGATGAAAGGTCAAATCCGTTTGAATATGACAGACCAGACCATACAAAAAAGCCCGTAGCGCCTCTACATGCCGGCATTTCGATAAAACAGCCGCTATGCTCCGAGGGAGTTCATTTGTATCTTCACCATGAGCTCCATGATAGGCCTGTGCAATAGAACGATAGCGTGATATTATCGTCGGTCCCGTAATATAATAGAGAAGATCGGGAAATACCGCACCGAAACCAAGGGCATTGGGATAATGCATCGCCACATCCCCCCATTGTGTCCCCCGGGCCGATTCCGACACCTTCCTTGCAACAAGCCAATGTGTAATTTCTTTAGGCAATGATGCCTCCTTCGTGAAAAACGATAGAGTGAAAGTATCAATCGGCAAAACGATAAACGGCAGCATCCGCGCACATGGTTTCCATTTATTAGGATAGCGGACACAGCCATCGTATCATAGTCGCTGCTATCATCCCTCAAAAACTTACCAGGTCAACGCTGTAACACCTAAATCGCGCCGAGTGAAAAGATGTCCCGATATGGGACTGAAATTGTCCCATATCGGGACGAACAAACTAAAATCATAGATTATCAAGCTTTGCATCCCAGTTTTAAATCATAATAAATACAATAACATAATAAATCAAGCAAGTATTTTGCCCAAAATGGCACAAGGACTGCACTATATGGGGCCAATAGCAAGGAGCGCGATCAATCTGGCAGGAGGATATGGAGTTTATGGAAAAAACATTATTAAAAAAAGTGGGGATAATCGGCGCGGGAATGATGGGAGCTGAGATCGGCCTGTGTTTTGCGGTTGCCGGCTGCGAGGTGGTGATGAGCGATGCCACAAAAACCCTGGCTGCCGCCGGCAAAGACCGTCAAGCTATTATCCTGGACAGGAACATCAGAAAGGGAAAGATGGATGCAGCGACCAAAGAGGAGATTCTTAACCGCATCAGGACCAGTGACAAAACGGATCTCATGGCCGAGGCAGACCTAGTTATCGAGGCAGTAGTGGAAGATTTTGAAGCAAAAAGAAGGATATTTGAAACCCTGGACGAGGTATGCCGGGAGCGGTGCGTCATCGCGAGCAATACATCGAGCATACCCATAACGAAGCTCACCTCCACTGTAAGCAGGAAAAGGGCGGAGCGCTTTGTAGGCATGCACTTCTTTTCGCCGGCCTCAGTCATGAAACTGGTCGAAGTGATACCCGGTTACCTGACAGGAACCGAGACTGTTGAATTTGCCAAGGCCGCAGTCCTGTCCATCGGCAAAACACCTGTCGAAATCAAGGATGTGGCCGGATTTGCCCTCAACAGGCTTCTCAACATTTTCTTCATCGAAGCAATCCGCCTCCTGGAAGAAGGCGTGGCGACGAAGGAAGATATTGATACGGCCTGCAAGCTCGGTCTGGGACACCCCGTCGGTCCGTTTGAGCTTCTTGACATTACAGGGCTTGACCTCAATCTCATGGTGCACGAGGTCCTCTTCAATGCCTACGGAGATAGATACCGGCCCCGGCCACTTCTACGCAAGATGGTCACGGCGGGGCTTAAGGGCAGGAAATCAGGTGAAGGGTTCTATAACTACGAGAAGCCGCAATAACTATGAATGCACTCATCTTCTATGACAACGAGGATATAAGGTTCGAAACAGCGCCTGAGCCGGGGCTCATGGACCAACGGGACGCGGTGGTTCGGGTTAGCACGTCCTCAATCTGCACGTCCGATATCCACATCCGGCACCATGGAAGGCAAATGCAAGTCAAACCGGGCACCATCCTTGGCCATGAGTTTGTCGGTATTGTCGAGGAGGTGGGCAGCCGGGTAGTCAGTTTTTCTCGTGGTGACCGTGTGGCCGTGTCCTGCACTTACAGTTGCGGCGAATGCTATTTCTGCCGGATGGGGATTCCTTCCCAGTGTGAACGCGGGGCCTGCTTCGGCGCCATGGGTGACGGGACCAACCATGGAGCCCATGCCGAATTCATTAAGGTCCCCTATGCTGAAAGGGGCATGCACAGAATCCCGGATGATTTGTCGGATAACGAAGTCCTGTTTGCGGGCGACATCCTTTCCACAGGTTTTTTTGGCGTGGATCAGGGTGGTGTCAAGGAGGGCGACACGGTCGTAGTATTGGGTGCAGGTCCGGTAGGCATGTGCGCCATGATGGCTGCAAGACTCCGTGGCGCACGGACTGTGATTGCCATCGAGAAGAACGAGTACAGAAGAGCGGTGATTGTCCGCCAAGGTCTGGCCGATACAATTATCTCTCCGGCAGCGGAAAAGCCAACCCGGGTCATAAAGGAGCTTACCCAAGGCCGGGGTGCGGATATCGTCATCGATGCCGCAGGCGACAGCCTGGGGTTCGGGATGGTCTTCGATCTGGCAAGGCGTGGAGGCGTGGTGTCTCTTCTGGGAGTCTACAACCAGACGGTCCAGTTCCCCATCTACAGATATTGGTGGAAGAATATCACCGTGAAGATGGGTATGGTGGAAACCAGCTGCATGGAAGAGCTGCTCAAGTTTATCACGGAAGGAAGGATCAGCACGCGGTTTCTCATCACCCACGAACTGCCATTTGGCGAGATCGTGAGGGCTTATGACATCATGGAGGACAAGAGTACGGAGGTGTTGAAAATCGCAATAAAATATTAATCATAATGGCTGGTATGATAACTAAGATGGAACAAAAAGAACCGGTCGCTTTCGCTTCCGGTTCTTTTTGTCGTCTCTATATAAAGGGCTTTTTACTATCTTCCACAATTTCCGGCGCCCATTCCCATACCGGAACCTCTGCCCATCCCCATACCATGACCACGTCCCATACCCCTGCCCATGTAGGATTGGAGCTTGCTCTGCTGTTCAGGAGTCAGGATCTTCATCACAGCAAGACGATGTACGGTCATCTTGTCTTGCATTTGATCTCTCAATGCCCGCAATTCTTTCTGTGCGGCCATGATCTTATCCTGATTGGGGTTCTTTTCCAGCCACAGAATCTTCAGATCTCCCCTTTTGGCAAACATCTTATCCATCAGAGGTTTCGTTTCCTTCAGGTTTGCTTGCCTTAAATCACGGATCTTTTCCGTCTGTTCTGCTGTTAGATTCAGCTTGGAAAGCATCTTCATATCACCTCCCGCACAGGGGCCAAATCCGGGCCCCCTACCCCCGCCATCCCAACCATAGGCCACAACTGTCAGCCCGATGATCATTAGAGACATCAAAAGAGCTATACCTGCCTTCTTCATTTTGTTACTCCTTTCTTAAAGTTTTGTTTATTTTTGTAAAGAGCAAGGGCCGTGCCATGAACATTACTAAATCATATCCTATTGTTATTGTTAACATTATCATGTAATAAACAAGCTTCAGGAATTCCCATTCAAAGTTAAGGACAAAAATATGCCTAATAAGTATCCGCTTGCCGTATCCATTTGCATAAAAAGTATCCACATGTTATGAAAAAAGACATGAAAAATAATTTATGGTCAGGCATCTTTTCATGGTTTATCATCGGGGCCGTGGTGATTGTTGCATCTCTGTTTACGGTCATGACCCTGCAGAATCTCGAAAAGCAGAATGAACAAACCACGAAGTTATTGCTGGAGAAGGGTGATGCTTTGATCCGTTCTTTCGAAGCCGGCGCCCGTACCGGCATGGGTCTGCGATGGAGTGATTTTCAACTCCAGAAGCTCCTTATCGAAACCGCCCAGCAGCCCGGGATCGACTACATCATTGTGATCGACTCGGATGGCGTTATCCTTGCCGACAGCGATCCTGCCCGAGTCGGCGAGATTTACGGCACAGACCTCGACCTTACTCATTTATCCACTACAAAAGAAATCAGATGGCGGCAGGTACCCAATACGGTCGGAGCCGACACATTTGAAGTTTACCGCCAGTTTGCCCCCACGAAAGAGCCGTTTTCAGGATTTCGAGGATCTGAAAACACCCATAGAAAAACGGGGCTTGTCATCTTCGTCGGGATGGACATGGGGCCGATCCTAACGGCTCGCAAAACCGATGAACAAAATACCATTTGGATTGCCGTTGTTCTGGCGCTTATCGGCTGTTCCGGCCTTATCTCTCTTTTCCTTGCCTACCGCTACCGCGCTACACGGGTATCCCTGTCGAGGGTACAGGCCTTCTCCGATCATCTTGTTGAGAATATGCCCATAGGCCTCATCGCCGTCGATAACGACGGCCGTATTATCGCCTTCAACGCTGCGGCTTCGACAATCCTGGAGCTACCCATTTCAGATGTCCTCAACAGATCGGTTGCCAAAATCCTACCTGCCGTTTGCATGGAAATGATAGAAAACATCAAACGCCATCAAAAAATTTTGGAGAAGGAGCTGGACTGCCCGATTCATGATGGCAGAATGATTCCTCTTGAAGTGATTGCCTCCATGCTCGAAGAAAAAGGAGACAAAAGGGGGGTCGTCATTCTTTTCCGGGACATGACAGAAATCAGGTCATTAAAAGCAGAGGTCATCCGCAGTCAGCGGCTGGCGGCAGTGGGAAACCTGGCGGCAGGTGTCGCTCATGAAATCAGGAACCCCCTAAGTTCAATCAAGGGTTTTGCCACCTATTTCAAGGAACGGTATCGGCATATCCCGGAAGACTGCCAGACGGCTGAGATTATGGTCAATGAGGTAGAGCGCCTGAACAGGGTCATCACCCAACTTCTGGAACTCGCCAGGCCTGTCGCGCTGAATTATCAGAAGACTTCCCTGGTTCCGCTGATACGGCATTCCCTTAAGATGATTGAAAATCAGGCTCAGGCAAAAGGTATTGTCCTCATGGCTGAAGAAGTAACGGATACGGCACTCTGTATCGATCCCGACAAGATCAAGCAGGTCTTGCTGAATCTTTTTCTAAATGCCGCTGCCGCCATGGAAAACGGCGGCATACTGCAGATCAAATCGTTCCCTGTCGATAACCGATTCCTGAGAGTAACTATCGGCGATACGGGAACAGGCATCCCGAAAGAAGACCTGAGCCGTGTTTTCGACCCCTATTTCACGACGAAATCATCAGGGACAGGTTTGGGCTTGGCTGTCGTCCATAAGATCATGGAGGCCCATAACGGAGAAATAAGCATTGAGAGTGAACCGGGAAAAGGAACAATTGTAACGCTTGTCTTTCCAATGACCATACGGTCAGATTGTTAAGAAGAGAGGCATTAAAAGGAAAGCTATGATAATGCAGAAGAACACTGTTTTAGTAGTTGATGATGATTTGGCCCACCGAACCATGCTAAAAACGCTTCTCTCCGGATGGGGCTACCGGATTACCGAAGCAGACGATGGGGAAACCGCCGTCGCCTTTGTCCGGGAGCAGCCTTTCGATCTGGTTCTTATGGATATCCGTATGTTGAAGATGTCCGGCCTGGAGGCCCTGCCAAAAATAAAGGCCATCAATCCGGCCATTCCCGTGATCATCATGACAGCTTACAGCTCCGTGGAAACAGCTGTAGAGGCCGTTAAAAGCGGCGCCTACGACTATCTGCAGAAACCTCTCGATTTCGACGAGTTGCGTCTGAAGATGGAAAGGGCCATGGAGCACCGGAACCTCAAAGAAGAAAACCGTCTTCTCCGGGAAAACCTGGGAAACCGCTTTGATCGGCGCAACCTCATAGGTAACTCAACTGCTATGGTAAGACTTTTGGATACGGTATCCCAGGTGGCGCCTTCGGAGGCTACCATTATCATTACCGGAGAATCGGGAACCGGCAAGGAAGTGATCGCCGGGGCAGTCCATTTCAACAGCCTGCGCAAAGATGGGCCCTTCATCAAAATCAACTGTGCCGCTATCACGGAAACCCTTCTTGAATCGGAGCTTTTCGGCCATGAAAAGGGCGCTTTCACCGGTGCAGACCGCCGCAAAGAAGGCAAATTCCGCCAAGCTGACGGGGGCACTATTTTCCTTGACGAAATCACGGAAACATCTCTTGCCATGCAGGTAAAACTCCTGCGAGTCCTCCAGGAAAGGGAAATAACCCGCGTTGGCGGCAACGAAGTCATAAGCGTTGATGTCCGCGTTATTGCCGCCACGAATCGTGACATCTTGCAGGAAATCGCCATTGGCAAATTCCGCGAGGATCTCTATTACCGGCTCAATGTCGTTACGCTTCACGTTCCGCCTCTCCGGGAACGCAGAGAGGACATTCCAATTCTCGCCCAGCATTTTCTGGAATATTTCGCCGAAAAAAACCATAAGGCCATCAAGGGTTATACGCCTCAGGCTATTGATCGCATGCTCCGCTACAACTGGCCTGGAAACGTCAGGGAACTTATGAATGCTGTGGAACGCGGTGTCGTCCTATCCAGGTCCGAATATCTCGATGAAGGGGAACTGTCCCTGATATTCCTGGGAGCAGCAGAGGAACGGCCTGTGTCACCGGCGTCATCTATTCCTGCAGAAGGAGTCCAACTGGAACAGGTAGAGAAAAGTACAATCCTTGCCACACTGAATGCTGTAAGCGGCAACAAAAGCGAGGCCGCGCGGCGACTTGGCATCACCCGGCGAACCTTGCACCTGAAACTCAAACGATACGGTTTAATGTAAAAAAGAAGGACACAAGCTGTGCATCCCCAATTGGAAGACATGCTCATCCACCAACAGCTCATGGAAACCTTTCTGGATGAAAAGGACGTCCCCGGAACTCCCTCTCAGGCCCTGACAGCCGTTGGCCGTAATTTTTTGGAGGCGTCATATGCCGACCGCACCCTCGAAAAGGCCGGTCCGGAAACGCTGGTGGTCAATCTGCGGACCTTCGACTGCTTCACCTTCGTTGAAAGCTGCCTGTCCCTGGCCCTCCTCATAACTTCCCGAAAAGGTGCCTGGTCTGAATTCACGGCCCTTCTCACCAAGATCCGCTATCGCGGCGGCATTCTGACCGGTTACGCCTCCCGCCTGCACTATTTTTCAGATTGGCTGCAGGATAACGTCCGGAAGGGGGTGCTTAACGATGTGACCAAAAATCTCGGGGGGATTCCTCTGGCAAAAGACATCAATTACATGACAGCTCATCCCGAACTATATTCTCCTTTGGCCGATCCCGAGACTGCCCGGCAGATGGCAGAGGCAGAAAAAAAATTGAAGCGCCGCACTTTATATTATACTCCTATTTCCACATTCGACGACCAGGAGCAAAAGATCCGGGAAGGAGATATTATCGGTATTACCTCCGCCACAAAAGGCCTGGATGTGATGCATGCGGGACTGGCCGTATACGAGGGCGGCAAAGTGCATCTTCTTCATGCCTCAAAGAAGCTGGGCAAGGTTGTCATATCGGAAGAACCTTTAGGCATGTATCTTAAAGAAAGCGAAGCAAGAAACGGAATCATGGTGGGACGAATCCGGAAATATAATCCTTAAAATTACTTTTACCATGTAACATCATATTTTTCGCGCTACTGTAGGGTGGATGAAGCGAAGCGCATCCACCATTTGCCGGTGGAACCGCTTCGCTTGTCCCACACTACAAAGAAATAATGGTTACACGGTACCAGGTCGGTCGATCATTTGACATCGTCATGGCTGCCTTCCCCCACCATTGCTTCCTTCATCGTCTGCCATATCAAGATCGAGGTGGGCTGTGTTTTCGCCGGGTGGAAGCTCCTGTACGTCCTTTAGTTTTCTCCCGATGGCACGGGAACGGACTTTGGCCTTCTCTATCGTCTCCGACGCTTGATTCAGCTTTCGCTGCACCCCATCCAAAACTTCGCCGTACCTCATCCATTCTGTCTTAACCGACGCCAATAGATTCCAGACCTCACTGGACCGTTTTTCAATGGCAAGGGTACGGAAGCCCATCTGCAGGCTGTTCAGGATGGACCACAGCGTCGTCGGCCCGGCAATTACAACACGACTGTCCCGCTGGACCGCCTCGGTCAAACCCGGCCTGCGAATCACCTCGGCAAACAGACCTTCGATTGGAAGAAATAAAATACCGAAATCCGTTGTTTTCGGCACATTCAAGTACTTGTCGCAAATATCCCGTGCACAGGCTTTGACACGGGTCTCAAGCTGCCTGCCCGCCGTTTCCGCCCCTTCTGCATCGGCCTTGTCCTGCAAATCGAGGAGTCGTTGATAATCTTCAATGGGAAATTTCGCGTCAATCGGGAGCCAAATACTATCATCTCCGCTGATCCCCTGACCCGGCAGTTTTACGGCATATTCAACCCGTTCACTGCTATCCTTCACGGCCACATTGGCGGCATACTGATCAGGATTCAGCGCCTGTTCCAGCATGTTCCCCAACTGCACTTCGCCCCATGTTCCGCGGGTCTTGACGTTCGTGAGGACCTTCTTCAGGTCGCCGACTCCTGTCGCCAGCGTTTGCATCTCTCCCAATCCCTTATGAACCTGTTCCAGCCGTTCACTAACCTGCCGAAAGGATTCACCCAGGCGTTTTTCCAAAGTCCCCTGGAGTTTCTCATCCACGGTCTGCCGCATCTGTTCGAGTTGCTTTGCGTTATTATCCTGGATCCCCTGGAGCTTGTCTTCCACGGCAACACGGAGCGCATCGAGCTTCTTTTCGTTGGAATCTGCAAGCCTCTTGACAGTCTCCCCAACTTCTTCCCGCAGGGCCTTTGCCGAACGGCTCAGTTCATCTCGGTTCCGGGCCAATTCTTCCCTTATCACCCGTTCCGTCCGTTCCTGGGTCCTTTCAAAGGCGTCAAAACGCGATAAAATCCCCGCCGCATCGGTTTTCGACACCTTACCCAAGAGTATTAACAGCACGATGATAACGGCGACTGAAATAAAGAGATTTACAACCAAAATCATATCAAACATGAAAGACCTCCAGAAGGATACACGGCAAGTGCCCGTAATGTTTCACAATGGCATATCATTGTCAATGATCTGGATTCTTTAATGGCAATCTGATTTTTGCTGCAGATATGAGATTCAACAGGGCTATTCCGCAGCCGAGAAGAAATACGGCCTGATACCCGGCCTTCCACCAGAGAACGCCGCCCAGTAGGGCCACGCTGATGGAAAAGACATGGTCAATGGTTACCGCCATGGTCAACGTGGGGGCAATATGACTGGGATTGACGGCAATCTTTTTCAGATACGTGGCTCGGGCCATGCTGACGGACATGAGCAGTTGGTCCGCGATGAAACAGGCCGCAACGACCATAAAAGCAGTGTTTTCTACAAATAATTCTTTGCTGAACCCATACAGGAAACAAACCACGACTAAGATCACGGCCTCCATCATGAGGATGGTCCGTTCGCCGAACCGATCGATTGCCTTGCCCAGGACCGGCTGAAAGACGATACCTGCAATGCCGCCGATGGTCAGGAGCGTGGCGATTACGGCAACCGGTTTATTATACACGGTAACCAGCACCCAAGGCGCGAAGGTGAGGAATAATTGTTTGCGAGTACCGAACAGAATGGATAACCAGTAATAAAGGCGATATTCTTTATGCAGTTTCAGATGCATCTTGGGCGGGTGGGACTGTCCCGGGTCCATAGCGTAGAAGAAAATTGCCGATACCAGATAAATCACTGCAGCAAGTAGAAAAGAAATCCGGAAATCAAAATTAAAGTATTTAAACCCCAGAAATGTAACGAAGCTGCCTGCAACAATAGCCACATTCCGGATGCTGTTGATCTGGCCGAGACGCCGTCCATCCTGGCCCTTCACGGCAAGTTCCATACCGATGCTTGTGGCCAGCGGAAACAGCAGATGTTGGCCGGCGCTGAACAAAAAGATCCATACAAAAACGATATGGAAAGAGGTGGGAAAGAAGGCCATCATGGCCAAACCAAGACTACCCAGAAAAGCAGCGGCAACGGCAAGCCGGCGGCTGCGCAGGAAAAAAAGAGCGGCAGACACAAACGCAACGAGAAATCCCGGCAACTCCCTCGGAAATTCAAGGAAGGTGCGATCCAAACCTGAAATCTGAAATGATTCATTCAAAAAATTATTAAGCACGGCATTGACAATGCTGTCGCCAAATCCGATCAAGGCAATGCCGGTAATGAACAACAAGAGTTCACGATATTTTATTTGCAGAATTTTTAACATATGAGAGGATCTTTAGCGGCAGGACATGCGGCGCTTTCTTTCATCTATGGATTTAAGGTTGAGTGGTGTGTATAACGAACATGGCAGAAGCTTTACGAGGACTGCAACAATCCATGTTAAATATCTTCCATCGAGCGGGATTATGCGACGGTTTCAAAACCCGCCTTTCGTAGTTCTTTATCGATCACATCGGCATCTTCCGTGTTATATTGGACAAGCTTTTTGAGGTGGAAAAAACTTTCCTGCTCAATGTCCGTAAAAGCAATCGCCAACCCATCGGCATCACTCCGAATGATTTTTGCCTTGGCGACAATGACGACGTCGGGACTCAGAATGATTCGCGCCTCACCTTCATCTTCCTTATGCAGGCGGTCATCAGGTTTGCAAAACATACCGTTGAGACTGAGGTTTTTTGTTTCCACTTTGATTGGAGCATCCGTTACCTGAACCGTTACTTCGAAATGAACAGGCACACGCGTTCTTCGCCTTCGTTCGTCTCCCATTTCATCAATCTCCCCTCAATCGTATTCATAATACAACATCCTTTTAAATTTAGCACAGTCAGCTACAGGTTACAATTTCTTTGTGAATGGATGGGTTCAACTCAACATTCTCGATTTAGAACTTGAATTATTTTTGTGGCTGGCAGTATCTGTGCGCCACTTCATTTTTCTTTACTGTGACCCATTGAAATTGGACGATTTTAAGATGATGCGTAAATAAGGTATTTTTTTACAACTTGACTTTCTTCGCTGACTGGAGTACTGGTCGAAAGGAATATGAAACCATAAGGTTGGCCGCCATGCTCATTGGAGTGATGGTGGCTTTTTTTATCAGGAGAAAAAAATGGTAAAATCGAAATACACCTTTGAGAAACGTCAGAAAGAAATAGCACGGCAGAAAAAACAGGAAGAAAAGGCCAAACGAAAGGCTGAGGCAAAGAGGAGTGATGAAGTTTCTTCTGAAGAACCACCGGTAGAGGGCGACACGGCAGATTCCCTTTGATGAAGGTCGTTCATCGGATCCCGCGAAGGTTTTCTATCGTCTTATCAACATACTCGGGTGGGAAATGCTTCCCCCGATGTTTCAGCAATGCCCCATCCATGCATTGAAGAAATGCGGAAATCACAACCGGATCAAATTCGGCGCCGGCACCCTTTTTGAGAATATCTACAACCTTGTTCAACGGCATGGGATCACAACTCATGATCTCCGTTTCCGTATATTTTGGGTAATCCCTTTGAGATGTCAGAGCATCGAAGACATCGGCAGCAGCCAGCACCCTTGAACAAAGAGGGATTTCCTCTCCCTTGAGTTTATCTGGGTATCCCCGACCGTCGAAACGCTCATGATGGTGAGCGGCAATAGACGGAACCTGGGCCATGGCCTTGGAAAAACGGAAGTTTTCCAGTATCTCCTTTGTTTTAACGGTATGAACTTCCATCTCCGCCCGTTCCTCTGCCGTAAACGGTCCGTATTTAAGAAGTACGGCATCCTTGATTCCGATCTTGCCGATATCGTGCAGCAAACCCGCATATTTGACAATTTCAAGGTCCTTCGTTCCAAGCCCCATTTGACGGGCAATGATTAAGGCATATTCCGTTACCCGTTCCGAGTGGCCCGCCGTAAGATGATGCTTTGCATCCACCGTCGCGGAAAGCGTCCGGATCGAACTCTCGAAGGATAGTTTCAGTTCTTCAACCAATTGGGCATTTTCAATAGCAATCGCCATTTGGGACGCCAAAGAGCGGAGAAGACTGACATCGTCATTGTTAAAAGCGCCGCCTCCTTGCTTATTGAGAACCTGGATGACGGCAATCCTTTCCCCTGCCCGATTGTTGATCGGCATGCACAAGACGGCCTTTGTACGAAAATTTTGCTGCAGGTCAAAGTCGCGTTTAAAATAGGACAATTCCCATGCATCGGCTACATTGATGGTCTCACCCGTTTTGGCAACCAATCCGCTGATGCCTTCACCGATCGGCAAACAAAAATGATTGACCTGCTCCGCTACTTTAGTCCAGATTTCATTGCGGTCCCAATCGATTAAATAAAGACTGGTCCGCTCGGCATTCATGACCTTGGTCACGCGGCTGACAATCAGGTGGAAGAGATGATCGAATTCCACTTCAGCGGTCAAGTCGAGGGCAATCTCCAAAAGGCTGGAGATCTTCATATTGGCCGATACCTGTTCCAACAAAAGGCACTGATTTCCAAAGGCCAGACGACGTTCTTTCATGATACGGTTGAGTTTGTTCTTCAGTTCAACTGAAGTGAAAGGCTTCTTGATAAAATCATTGGCCCCGGCAGATACAACTGTATCGTACGTAACATCACGAGCATATCCTGTAATGACCATGAAGGGGACATCCGAATGGATCGCTCGTACATCGCGAATAATGTCGATGCCTTCCATCGTATTGATATCAGCGATGACTATGTCGGCTCCCCGGTTTACGAGAATATCCAAGGCATCGATCTTGTTCTTAACCGCCGTACACTGAAAACCAAGAGCCGTGACCAACTCAGTCACGATACGGTTGGTATCAGGATCATCTTCCACCACTAAAACAGATTCATCCTTAACTGCTTTTCCCATGTCCTTTACTGTCCTCTTTATGATAAAGATCCTCCCCACTAACTAAAATACTATAAAGAATTATAACGGCCGTGTCAATGTTATTCAGGTTTTTCAGCTATTTCACCCATTGTTGTTGACTTTAATATTATTTTTATTTAGATTTAAAAATATAAGGTCGTTTCCTTCAATTTCGTCCAACATATGAGGGGGCCAACACGTGAGACAGAAGAGTCCTTACCGTCATTATGGTAGAATTTTTCTTTTTAGCGGCATCACACTGGGCGTTTTCATAGCGGCATTCGCAGCTGCGGGCTATCATGCGGCTGGAAGCGCCCGCTTTTGCCTCTCCTGTCACAGCATGGCCCATGTTGGTCAGGCATGGCAAAAATCTCACCACAAGCAGTTTGCCTGCATCGAATGCCACCTTCCTGACGATAATATCGTCTCACAAGTGGCATACAAGGCCCGGGCCGGTCTCAACGACCTCTTTCATGAAACTGTCCGGTCCTACCCTGCGTCCATCAATATCTCAACTGAAGGAAGAATGATTGCCCAGGGTAATTGCGTCAGGTGCCACTACTCAACTATCGAAAACACCCCCATGGCAAATCTTGGCGGCGACTGTCTCCATTGTCACCGTTTCCTGGTTCATGGACGGGGCATGGATAAAGGAGGGATTAAAGTTGAATAAGAAGACAAAACTGGCACTTTTGATCCTGGGAATCGTCGTGGTCGTTTTTGGCGTAATCATAGTACAGGCCTTCATCCTGAAACCTGCCTCAACCGTAAAATTAACCAAGATCCCTGCCGGAGAATACGACCCGGCCATTTGGGGAAAATACTACCCCCTCCAATACGAAAGTTATAAGAAGAATCTGGAGATGGCTCCCTCGCCGACCGGTTTCGGCGGCAGCGTGAAATATCAAAAATCCGAGAAGGAACCTGAGATCCTCGTCAACTTCAAGGGAATGCCATTCAGCAAGGATTATACGGAAGACCGGGGTCACCCATACTCCATGGAAGACATCAAAGAAACGAAGCGAATCACACCCGCTAGTCCCGGAGCCTGCATGACCTGTAAAACGGCCAACATGATCGACATATATAAAGAGATGGGGTGGAATTACGCCAAAACACCCATCGGCGAACTATTCCCGAAAGCAAAACATCCCATTGTCTGCGCCAACTGTCATGATCCCGAAACAATGAACCTGCGGGTCATCAACCCCGCCTTTATCGAAGCATTGCAACGCCGTGGCGTGGACGTCCGGAAGGCATCCCGAGAGGACATGCGCAGTTACGTATGCGGCCAATGCCATTCGGAATACTATTTCGAACCGGAAACCAAAAAGGTCATCTTCCCTTGGGATAAGGGATTTCTGCCGGAACAGATGTATGTTTACTACAGCACCAAACCGGCTGGTTTCGAACAGGACTGGATACACCCCGATTCACAGGCTAAGATGCTCAAGGCTCAGCACCCTGACTTCGAAACCTGGACAGGCGGTGTTCATGGAAACTCGAAAGTCTCCTGTGCCGACTGCCATATGCCCTACATGCGCGACAATGGCCGAAAATATACATCCCATTGGGTCACAAGCCCCATGAAACACACAAAAGCTTCATGTCAGACATGCCACGCACAGAGCGCCGCCTGGCTTCTGGAACGCGTCAAGACCATCCAGAACAACGTCTGGCAACTGCAAAGGACTGCAGGACAAACGGTTGCCCGAGCCCATGAGGTCATCGGCAAGGCGAGCGCGGCTGCCAAAGCTGATAAGGCACAGTTGGACCGGGCGCGGGAATTGATCCGGAAGGCCCAATGGTACTGGGATATGGTGGCCGCTGAAAACAGTATGGGCTTCCATAACCCCGACCAGGTACTGAACACCCTGGGAACCTCTATCGATCTTGCCCATCAGGCCATCGGCGCGGCCAACAAGGCTGCGGGAACGCAGTACTGACAGGCTGTTGAAAAACGTCCATCCCGCGCTTTCGCGGGGACGGCGTCTGCTGCGTTGCGCGGCAATCCTCCCCGGCCTTCGCCGGGGCAGGCTACATCGACGTACTTCTTTATGTACGCTGTCCCCCGCTGGCGGGGGTGCAGGGGGTGGTTGCCTCGGCTTTTGCGCGCCTTGCCCGTTGCCTCAGATTAAAATGTTACCGAAAGTGTAGTGACAAGAGGTAACGTTGCCTCATAAAGAAAGTTACCCCGGTTTGATGTGTGAGAAGATCGTTTTGAGTTTCTTTTCCATAGCCTTTCTTAGCAGGAATGGG
>CAZYDG010000050.1:0-22071 GCA_964645835.1 uncultured Syntrophaceae bacterium | reverse complement strand
ATTCCTGCTAAGAAAGGCTATGGAAAAGAAACTCAAAACGATCTTCTCACACATCAAACCGGGGTAACTTTCTTTATGAGGCAACGTTACCTCTTGTCACTACACTTTCGGTAACATTTTAATCTGAGGCAACGGGGTGGTGCATTTGCCTTAATATTGCTTGCGGTAAGTTCTAGGGCGTTGTCCGTTATTCCCAGCGTATGTTGCAGTTCTTTTGCTTTTGCGGGATTGATGCGGTCCGCGGTCATCCTGATAGCCGTTTCAAAAGTCTCTTGCGTCCAGGATGAGTATAATTTAGTGGCGAGAAAAGCCTTCACATCGTCAAATTCGCTGGGTAGAAGTGCAACACGCGCATGTGCGAGTGATCGTGATCTATCGTCTGTTTGGGATAAACTCTCCTGATCTAATTTGAGGGCTTTTAAGATTTCCATAATTTTAACCTGCTCATAAGTAATGGGGGGCGCAGATTGGTTGGCACGGCCATACGGTATACTGGTCAAGAAGAAGACAACTACCATAGTACATGTTAAAAACTTGCGGAAAGATAAGTCGTTCATGATAAAACCTCCTATTTTATTTGTTTGATAAGAACTTGTTCCCATTGGAACCTAAATTTCTGCGTTATTGTAACGAAGCAGGTGGGGTAGACCGAATATGTTTTAGAAGCACCAAACAGCCCTTCAGTTTCAAAACCGTAAAACAGATAAAGAATTAAAGGTGCCGTACTAAACTTCGGATATTCATTTCCCTGCATAAAGTTTGAATTTGAAGGCTAGATAGAATAATCTCGGATATAAGGCAATACGATATTGTCTTATTTTATTTGTGAGAAACAATCTTACGCGAGGTCTGCAAAACAGAAAAGGCGCGGTCGGTTAGGAAAACAAGATTTGTTTATGGCATAATTTGTCAGCTCGTCGTTGTTCTTCATCCGTTGAGATCTTGCTTCCTAGAGCATGGACTGTAATGAAGGATGTCATCATAATTTCTGTCTGAAGTAAGTATTTCTTAAAAAATCGTCAGGAGCTCACTTTCAGGAAGAACACCGAGCCATAGACAAACGAAAAATCGGTTAACACAATCTCTCACAGTTCTCCCCGTATTCAATGGTTTCAGCCAGCACAACGTACTGAATATTTGTAAACAGAGATTTATGGACATGGTGTGCTGTCAATGGAAGTAATGATCCCGGGTTGTCTTTACACCTGCTGTAAAGAAAGCTTATCCGGAGACAAATTAACACACAGGTTGCAGGTTGATGGGAAATATCGGCGTGCTGATAATTTGCATAAAGAGTGATCATTATTTTTGTCAAAGACGAAGGATTGCTAACGATCCAACCAAACACGTCTGCATGCCATACCTCTTCTGGAAATATTCACCAAGAACGTCTTCAGTAGACACCTCTATTGCCCACGTTCACGTAGGCATTTTGATCTAGATCTGACATCGCTGAGTAGGGGAAATTTCCATTGACTAATAGATCCTTTTGTATTACATTTGAAGCGTAAAAGAACCGACATTCGAGTGGGACGAAAGCAAAAACAGAGATAATATCGCCAAACATGGCGTATCGTTCTATGAAGCACAGCAGGCTTTTGAGGATGAAAAACGTCTTATTGTCGAGGACTTGGAACATAGCGAATACGAAGAGCGTTGGTTTTGTTTCGGTATGGTGCCGGACGGGATTATGACAGTCCGGTTCACTTACCGAGGAAACAAGATCAGAATATATGGTGCTGGTTATTGGAGAATGGGAAAGAAAGCATATGAAAAAGCAAATAAAATACACCGATGAACCGATGAAGATGGGCCGGGTTGTTGAAGATTTTCTGCCGCGACCGAAAGACCTTGTGCTTAAGAAGGAGCGGGTTGTCACATTAAGGCTGGACGATTCTACAATTGCGGAACTTAAAGCGGAAGCTCACCGGAAAGGCCTGGGCCTTTCAAGCCTTGTCAGAATGTGGGTGCTGGAACGCCTGGAAAGCACGCATGCGCATTCATAGCAGTTTAGTATCCGGCTATTATTGATCCATAAGACATAATCATGGCATGGCTGCAGATTGTTTGTTGTCGTATAGTCCCTCGTGATTCACCATTTTTTGATTTTAAGAAGAGAACCGGCACTTGCACCGACACAGATTTACGGTGATTATCTCGCCTCCGGTGTGCTGACTCATATTTAACCCTCCATGAAATGGCCCTTTGTAAAGAAACCTCCGTCCAGCGGCACTTTTATCCTTTATCCTTCAACCTTCTTCGGCCTTCAGTCTTCGGTCTTCAGACTAACCCTAAATTATCTTTACATCACTAATGATGTTGATTATAAGAGAGACGTTTTTTATGGAAAGACAAATATGAGGTAACCAAGTCATGCCGAAACCGAAGGTACTTTTCATGGGAACGCCCGAGTTTGCCGTCCCATCGCTTTCGATCCTGATAGAAAACGACTATCCCATAGCGGGTGTCGTGACACAGCCGGATAAGCCTCAAGGCAGGGGTCGCCGGTTGAGCCCCTCGCCCATCAAGGTACTTGCACTGGATAAAGGTTTGCCCCTGTTTCAACCTGACCGTGTCCGTGATGAAACATTTCTTAGAACATTTCGGACCATTGGATCTGATGTCGTCGTCGTGGCCGCCTTCGGACAGATCTTGCCCAGAGTCATTCTGGAGGAGCCGCCTTGGGGTTGCATCAATGTCCATCCCTCGCTGCTTCCCAAGTACAGGGGGGCGACGCCCATGAACTGGACCTTGATCAACGGGGAGGAAATAACGGGCGTTACGATCATGTGCGTCAACGAAGGCGTCGACACAGGAGATATTCTCCTCCAACAGGAAACGCCCGTCGCGCCTGATGAGACCTACAATCTGCTCCATGACCGTCTGGCAAAAATGGGAGCGGACCTTCTACTGCGAACGCTTCAGGACATGGAAACCGGCAGGGTACAAGGGAGGCATCAGGATAACACCTTGGCCACTTTCGCCCCCCGATTGAAAAAGGAGGACGGCCTTATTCGCTGGCAGGACAACGCCCGGAAAATTGCTTGTCTGGTCCGTGGTCTTTCACCCACGCCGGGGGCTTATACATTTCTAAATGGGAAAATGCTCCGCATCTTCATGGCCACGGCGGACGAGACGGCCGTCGCGGACGCCGCAGGTACTATTGGGCCCCTGTCGGAAAAGGGCCTCCGGGTAAGTGCCGGTGATGGTTATGTTTACATTAGGGACCTCCAACTGGAAGGAAAGAAGCGTATGCCTGTTCAGGAATTCCTGCGGGGTTTCAGGCTGCCCGAAAGCGCCCGTCTGGGATAAAGATGACGAAGAAAATCCTGCCCAACCCCGCCCTTTTGCGACCACCGTTACCCCTTCCCCGCCCTCTCGCCGTGGATATCCTGAATCGTGTCGAGATGGACGGCGCCTTCGCGGAACACCTCCTTGATCAGACCCTTTCACGAAACTTGGTAACTGATGAACGGGACCGGCGGCTCCTGACGGAGCTGGTGTACGGGACCCTGCGGATGGAGGGCTATCTCGATTGGTTTATCGAGCAATATTATCAGGGCGGAATCCGGACCCTAGAGCCTCTGGTACGAAATACCCTTCGCACGGCCCTTTATCAGCGTTTCTTTACGGAAAGGATTCCCGATTTCGCCATCGTCAACGAGGCCGTGGAACTCGTCAAGAAAGCCTTGCCCCAGCGGGCCGCCCTGATCAATGCCATCCTTAGGAACATCATGCGCCGCCATGACATACCGCCTCGGCCTGAAATGGAAGAATCTTCACCGGAGTTCATCGCCATCGTCTATTCCCACCCACTGTGGCTGGTGCGGCGCTGGTGCAAGTTGTTGGGACCGCAGGAAACGATGGCCCTCTGCCGGGCCGATAATCAGATCCCGCCCATCTTTGTCCGGGTGAATAACCTGGCCGCTTCCAGGGAAACGGTCATATCCGGCCTCGCCTTGGATGGATTCATGGCAAAGGAAACGGAGTATTCGCCGGACGGCTTACAAGTTGGGGCACGGCAGGGCATACCCTTGCGGGAAACTACGTGCTATCAAAACGGCTTCTTCCATATCCAGGATGAGGCATCGCAAATGATTGCCCGTCTTGTCGCCCCGAAAGGGGGCCATGAAATCCTCGACCTGTGCGCCGGCGTGGGAGGCAAGGCAACCCATCTGGCTGAAATCATGGGAAATCAGGGCCGGATCATTGCGGTCGATATCAATAAGAAAAAGCTAGAGGCCCTGAAGGCGTTGACCGCAAACCTGGGAATCAGGATTGTCGAGCCCTTCGCAGGTGACGGCCAGCGAGAGCTGGGAACTTCATTTCATGGCCGTTTCGACCGGGTTTTGGTCGATGCGCCCTGTTCCGGTACAGGGACACTGAGAAGGGCACCCGAGATCAAGTGGCGGTTTCAGACACGGGATATCGCCCCGGCCGCCGCACTCCAGGCAAATATCCTGGAAAGAGCCGCTTCCTACGTAAAAAAGAGGGGCTGGCTGGTGTATGCAACATGCAGCCTCCTGACGGCGGAAAATGAGGCGGTGGTGCGGGCCTTCCTGGAAACCCACAAGGCGTTTTCACTGATCCGGCCCGAGGATATTCCGTCCGGCCTCCTGGATCAGGAGGGCTATTTCAAGACCTATCCCCACCGTCACGGGACGGATGGGTTTTTCGGCGCCGTTATGGTAAGGAAATAAGAAGAGGAAAGAAAAGGGGCTCTCGATGGCCGCAAAGAAAAAAATCGTTGCTGCGGGGATAGGCACCGTTATCCTGATTGCCGGCGCGTTATACGTCTTGCCTTACATCCGGGTATTCCAGATTATCACGGCCCTGGAAAGTCACGATGGGGAGCGTCTCGGCCGCTATTGCGATTTTCCCCAGTTGCGTGAGGGAATCAAAGAACAGGTTCGCGCTGCCACGGTATCCCCGGAAGGGGCAGGTCCGGCGGATAAGATCCGTCAGGGTGTGATGACCCAGGTTTTGGATCGTGTTGTGGATCAGATAATAACCCCCGAAGGTCTGGCCAAGCTGATGAGTCAACGCCCGGCAGAAGGGCAACCGCCGGGTTCAGTCAATGCAGCCAAGGCAAGTCTGGCCGTTTTGTGGAACGCCCACGGGGCCTATGGATCACCTTCGGAATTTGTTTTGACCATCAAACAGGACGAGGGTAAGCCGATCCGGCTCCTGCTGAAGCGAACCGCCTTCGATTGGCGTTTGTGCCGTATAGATATACCTATATAAAGTGAGGATTTGACCATGAAACCATTCGGATCTCGGGAACTTGTCGGGGAAGTGATCAGCAAGGATCTCTGTATCGGATGCGGGGCCTGCCAGGAATTGTGCCCCTATTTCCGGTCTTATAAGGGCAAAACGGCGATGCTCTTCGCCTGTTCAAAGGATGAGGGGCGCTGCTTCGCCTACTGCCCCAAGGTTGAAGTCGACCTCGACACTTTATCCCAAACATATTACGACAAGGCGTATGATACATGTCCCCTCGGACGGTATTTGTCCATCGGTATCGCGCGAGCGGGTGAGCGGGCCGGAAAGGCCTCCTTTCAATCAGGCGGCACTGTATCGGCCTTGATGCAGTATGCCCTGGAGAGAAAGATTATTGACGGCACCATCCTGACGGCCAGGGACGATCTGATGCCGGTGCCGCAGATAGTGACGATTCCCGAGGATGTTCTTAGCTTCGCATCTTCCAAATACACCGCCGCCCCCACCCTCTCCGCGCTGAACCGGGCCGTGAAGGATGGCCGGAAGCGTCTGGGGGTCGTCTCCACGCCCTGCCAGGCTGTCGCCGTCGCCCAGATGCGATCGAACCCCATGGCGGTCGAGGCCTTCGCCGATCCCATCGCCCTGGTCATCGGACTCTTCTGCACGTGGTCCCTCGATTATCGCGCCTTTACGGCATTTCTGGAAGAGCGCCTCCCGGGAGCGACCATACTGAAGATCGACATTCCGCCGCCCCCGGCCGAGGTGATGGTTGTCGTGACGGACGGGGGAACCGTAGAATTTCCCCTGGCCGACATCCGGAAGCTTATCCCTGAGACCTGTTCGTATTGCATCGATATGACGTCGGAATTCTCCGATATATCCGTCGGTGTCGTCGAAGGCCGTCCGGACTGGAATACAATCATCTGCCGGACGGCAAGGGGACAGCAAATCGTTGACGAGGCAGCCAAAGACGGATGGCTCATCTTGGAAGCCCTGCCCGCTGAAAATCTGGATCACCTCCTGTGGGCGGCAGGAAACAAGAAACGAAGAGCCCTTGTCAAAGGCATTGCCAACGGGCTGGTACGGCCCCAGGGGCAAGACGGTTTTTCATGTCTGCGGTTGAACAAAGTGGTATTGGACGAGATCACCATATGATGATCGCGTCAGAAGGGCTGATGTCACGGTTGCATTAAAGAAATTTACAAGAATAACCAGTTGTTGAAATAACGGAGGATACACATGTCATACCTGATCGATACCCGGAAGGGGGCCCGGCACCTGCTCATGGGAAATGAGGCCATGGTCCGGGGTGCTCTGGAGGCAGGCGTTCATGTCACCACGGGCTATCCCGGCACGCCGTCATCCGAAATCATCGAATGCTTTTCCCACGTGGCCCGGAGTCGTAACATCTACGCCGAATGGTCCATCAATGAAAAGGTGGCCATGGAAGTGGCTGCTGCCGCATCCTTTGCCGGTCTTCGGTCCCTCGTGGTGATGAAGCAAAACGGCATCAACGTGGCATCTGATTTTCTCCTCCATCTGGCGAGTTCAGGGACCCGCGGAGGGATTCTCCTCATCACCTGCGACGATCCGGGTGCCCTTTCCAGTGTTAATGAAGGAGAGTCGAGGCTCTTTGCGAAACTTGTGGAGATACCACTTCTGGAACCCGGCGATTTTCAGGAGGCGAAGGATATAATGAAATGGGCCTTCGATTTGTCTGAGGCCATCCGGAACATCGTCATGGTCAGGAGCGTAACCCGCATGTCCCACGCCAGCGGTGATGTCGTCTACGGTCCCCTGCCCGATACGGCGGCTCATGCGCAATACAAATGCGATGGCCCCATGTTGGACCCGGAGACGGGCCCCATTATCAGTATGACCCTGGGGGCTCCGGAGTTGCAGCACGGACCTCAGCAGGAAAAACTCAAGAAAGCTGCCGCCCTCTTTGAGGACTGTCCCTTCAACACCTACGACGGACCCGAGTCGCCGGAACTTCTCATCATCACGAGCAGTGCCTGCAACCTCTATACGAGGGAGGCCGTAAGCATTCTTGGCGTCGCACCGCGTGTGGGTATCCTGAAGCTCGCCACTACATGGCCTCTGCCGCCTGCTCTTCTAAAGAAGAACCTGTCCCGGACAGGTCAAATTCTTATCGTGGAGGAAGTCTACCCCACCCTGGAGGAAAACGTCAAGATTCTCGCCGCCGGAATAGCGCACGAGACGGGCATCAAGACCTTTTACGGCAAGTATTCCGGACATTTCCCGTCCGTGGGCGAACTCAATCCCGATAAGGTCATGGGCGCCATCGCCGCCATCCTCGGTGTGACCTGCGAGACCGTCGATCCGTCATATCAGCAGGCACTGACTGCCCTGGCCGGGAAAATGGCACCGAATCGCGGGATGACCTTTTGCCCCGGCTGTCCTCATCGGGCATCCTACTGGTCCGTCAACAACGCCCTTGCCCTCGACGGCCGCAAGGGATTTGTGTGCGGCGATATCGGCTGTTATGTCATGGGCACCATTCCGAGCGGATTCAACACCGTTAAAACGGTCCATGCCATGGGCTCCGGAAGCGGCCTCGCCGGCGGATTCAGCCAGCTTCGCCCCTTCGGTCTCGATCAGCCCGTCCTGTCCGTCTGCGGCGATTCGACATTTTTTCATGCTGCCATGCCTGCCCTGGCCAATGCCGTCCACCACAAATCGCCGTTCACGATGATCATCCTCGACAACCGGGGGACGGCCATGACGGGATTCCAGCCCCATCCCGGAACGCCCGTGAATGTAATGGGCGAAGAGATGCCGGCCCTCGATATCGAGGCCATCTGTCGGGCCATGGGCGCACTGGTCGAGGTTTCGGACCCGTTCCTCCTCGAAGAAACGCGGCAAAAACTCAACCGGATGATGGAACACAAGGAAGGTGCCAAGGTTCTCATTCTTCGCCAGGCTTGCGCCCTCAGCCCGGAGAAGAAAAGAAAAAAACGTTTCGACGTCACCATCGACGAAACGATCTGCCTGGGCGAGTCCTGTGGCTGTAATCGTCTTTGCACGAGAGTTTTCGGATGCCCCGGCATCCTCTGGGACAAGGAGAAACAGGTCAGCCGTATCGACGAGATCATCTGTGCCGGATGCGGTGTCTGTGCCGACATCTGTCCTGTCGGGGCCATAAAGAAAAAGGAGGTGGCATGAACATGACACTCAACCCCTTGAGCAAAGATCCATACAACATCATAATCACCGGTGTCGGCGGACAGGGCAACGTCCTGGCCTCCCGCGTCCTGGGCAGTATGTTTGTCAACAAGGGATACAAAGTGACCATCGGCGAGACCTTTAACGCATCCCAACGGGTCGGTACCGTCATGAGCCATCTGCGCATCTCTGAAAAAGCCGTTTGGAGCCCGCAAATTCCCCGGTTCAAAGCCGATCTGATCGTTTCTCTCGAGCCGGTGGAGGCCGTCCGGGTTCTTGCCGGGTACGGCAATCCATCCGTGCAGTTCCTGAGCAATATCCGTCCCATCTATCCCGTCAGCGTCATCAAGGGCGAGGCTGCGTATCCGCCCCTTCCCGAACTGGAGGCTTCTGTTCGCCGTCTCGTGCCGGGGGCCCTGTTTATCGACGCCACGGAAGCAGCCGTGAAACTGGGCAACACCATTCTCGTCAACATTATCATGCTTGGTGCCGTCCAGGGTCTGGACATCCTCCCCTTAAACCGGGAAGACTTCCACACCGCAATCAGCGCCCGTGTCCCCGCCGGGCAGGTGAAAATCAACATGGCGGCCTATGACCTGGGGAGCAGCCTGGTAAAAGAATAAAATGGTGGTTTCTTAAATCGTGAAGAAGAGTGTCCGGCAATGCCGGACACCGTCCGTTAATAGCAGATTCCGTCCGATAATCCCGGACATTTTTCCCCGCAGAATCATAAAACCCCGTTTTTCCCCTGACTGCACTTCGGTTAATGCACCCTCAAAATAAATAGTTGTGTAACAGCGCACCTGTATGCCATCGCTGCCATATTTTGGCACAGAAGTTGATTGTTGATCAAACGATTTAGTTTTTGGCCGACTAACAGGAGGACATATGGGTTTTAAAAAAGTGAAAGATATCTCATTGTTCGGGAAAATCATCGGATTGATCCTTGGTACGATTATTCTTATCGGCGGCGTTGTATATGGGGTCAGCAGTATTATGGTCAGCAGGGGGCTAAGTCAACAGGGACAGACGGAAATCCAGAAAATGTCTGTTCTCGTCCAGGAATATGTAAACGACCTGGGACGGCGGGCGATAGTTACGGCCTCTGTCTTGGCTGAAAGGCCCGATGTAGTTCAGGCGGTCGATAAAAAGGATAAAGCAGCCTTGAAAGAGATGGTTCGCGGTTATGTGAAGGCCCAACAAGTCGCCTTCGTTACCGTTGCCGATAAGGAAGGAAACGTTGTGGGCCGCGGCCATTCAGATAAGGACGGCGACAGTGTGCTCGGCCAGGTCAATGTGAAAAAGGCCCTTACCGGCTTGGCATCGTCGGGAATCGAGGAGGGTACTGTCGTTAAATTCTCGCTTCGGGCTGGGAACCCTATTCTCAGCGGATCTCAGGTTATCGGATCAATGACGACCGGCTTTGATCTTTCTACGGATAGTATGGTTGACGAGGTCAAAAAACGCTATGGTGTGGAATGTACCATTTTTCAGGGCGATGTCCGGGTCTCGACAACCATTGTCCGGGACGGCAAACGAGCCATTGGGACAAAGATGGACAACGTCAAGGTAATTGAAACGGTTCTGCACAAGGGGGAAACTTTTCTGGATATAAACAAGATCCTCGGAAAGAAATACGATGCCGCCTATTGGCCTTTAAGGAATGTGGACGGCAAAATCGTCGGCATGTTATTTATCGGCAAGGACCGCGAATTAATTGAGCAAACTATGAACAGCACAATTTTGCCCACCCTGATTGCCGCCATAATAATGGCCGTTTTGTCGGTGGGCGCCAGTCTGCTGCTCGTTCGCTCACTTGTCAGGAACCTTAACCGGGTGATCAGCGGGCTTGCGTTATCATATGAGGAAGTTTCAGATGCCTCGGCGCAGGTGGCTACAACGAGCCAGGTACTGGCGGAGGGGGCATCCGAACAGGCTTCATCCCTCCAGGAAACTTCATCCTCCTTGGAAAAACTTGCATTCATGACCCGGCAAAATGCCGATCATGCACACCAGGCAAAAGAGATGATGCTGGAAAGCCAGCGGATCGTCGGAAACGTCCAGGGCCATATGGAAGTAATGAATCAGGCAATTGAAGAAATCGCAAAAACAAGTGAGGAAACGTCAAAAATTATCAAAACGATTGATGAAATTGCCTTCCAAACCAATCTGTTGGCCTTGAATGCAGCCGTTGAAGCGGCCCGGGCCGGAGAGGCAGGCGCCGGGTTTGCCGTCGTGGCTGATGAAGTGAGGTCTTTGGCCATGCGGGCAGCAGAAGCGGCAAAAAGTACAAACAACCTCATCGATAATACGATGAAAGCAGTCAAGAATGGAAGCGAACTTACCAGGGTTACTCGAGATGCCTTTCAGGAAAATATCGAAATTATCGGAAAGGTCGGCCAATTGGTGGATGAGGTTGCCTCGGCCTCACAGGAACAGGCCAGTGGGATCATCCAGGTAAATTCGGCTGTAACCCAGATGGATAAGGTGATCCAGCAGTCGGCTGCAAACACCGAGGAGTCGGCAGGCGCCTCAGAGGCATTGAAGGCCCAGGCGGGACAAATGGAAATCTTTGTGGAGGAACTGCGGATTTTCGTAACTGGAACCGTTAACACCGGTGAAGGGCCCGGTAAAGAGCTTGGCAAGCAGCTTTTCTTCGGACATCATGCCTGATAAAAGAACACGTCTGCTGCGCTTAGCCTGTAGTCCAGTCCTTTAGGGCTGCAATAAACGAACACAGGGCTGAAGCCCTGCGCTACACATTTGCTTCAAGAAAAGAACTGAAGCTGCAGTATTCCTCTGCTTTTGCGCACCTTACATTTGGGCATCCCGTATCAGGTACGGGACAAGCTTTTGAACAGCCTGCCCAAAATTGAGTTTTTCAATAACTTGCTAAGCTTTCGGATGCCGACACGCCCATCCTTAATACCGCCGATTTCAAGATTAAAGATGAGCATATCGGCACATGGCTGTTTTCATGCTCCAACAAGGCCAGTTGTTCTCTATTTTCCCGTAAATCGGGATTCGCGCTTTTCCAGGAAAGAGTTCACGCCTTCCAGAAAATCCGCCGTTCCTGTTGCCAGACCTTGATAAGCGGCCTCCATATCAAGCTGGGTGCTCAGATCCGAGTCGATGGAACGGTTGATGAGCCGTTTGATCATGCCGATGGACCGCGTGGGCCCCTTGGCCAGCTTCGCCGCATAAGCGAAGGCCTCCGTCATCAGCGATTCGTCTTCTACAACGCGATTGATCATCCCTATGGCGAGAGCCTCTTCAGCGCCGATGGGATCGCCTGAGAAAAATAATTCCTTCGCCTTGGCCATTCCGACCAGCCGGGGAAGAAAATAAGACCCGCCGCCGTCGGGTATCATACCGCGGCGTACAAAGATCTGTATGAAGCGGGCGCTCTTGGCGGCAAAGATGACATCGCAACAAAGGGCCAGACTTGACCCGGATCCTGCGGCTATGCCATTGACGGCGGCCACGACGGGCTTATCGATGTTGGCGATGGTGTAGCAGATCCTGCCATAGTAATGGGCTGAGAGCTTCATTCCCAAAGGTGTCGCCATGTCAGGGCGCCCACCGCCTCCGGACAGATCCGCTCCGGTACAAAAACCTCGCCCTGTCCCGGTAAGGAGTATCGCCCGGACAGCATCATCCTGCTCATAAGCATTGAACTTTACTATCAATTCGTCGAGTTGGTCCATCGTAACGGAATTCAGTTTGTCCGGCCTGTTCAGGGTAACTACTGCTACAGCGTCTCTTATTTCATATAGTATCTCCGACATTCATGACCTCCTTCAGAAGAAATTATTACGATTTATAACGGCAGACGAGTATAGGGGAAACGATTGATGGAGTCAACCAAAGGAATCTTTTGTGTCAAGCCAAAGTAGAAATATCCAATTTCTTATTAAAAAATGCTTGACAAAATCATATTTCCATCATAACTTTCGAAGGACCGAATAATGCGTATTTATCAAGAGAATCAAATAATTAATGTATTGGGCAGCGTATTGGTAGTCATCGTACGAGCGGGGACCGCTGCTCCATGCTTGTAACAGCATAAGCAAGAGCCGCGATCCCCTGGGACCCGCGGCTCTTTTTTTAATTTCAAAAGCCGCATACTCCAAAGAGATGCGGCTTTTCTTTTCATCAGAATCAGGAGGTATTCACATGCAGTTAAAAGGGTCTCAAATTTTAATCAAGGCATTGAAAAATGAAGGCATTGAAACCATTTTCGGCTATCCGGGCGGTTGCGTCATCGATATCTACGATGAACTCTACAAAGGCGAGCTGAATCACATCCTGGTCCGTCATGAACAAGGCGCCGTTCATGCTGCCGACGGCTATGCCCGGGCCACCGGGAAGGTCGGCTGCGCTCTTGTTACATCAGGCCCCGGAGCATCCAATACCGTCACCGGCATTGCCAATGCTCATCTCGACTCCATCCCTATCGTCGTGATCACCGGACAGGTCCCTACAGCGCTCATCGGCACGGACGCCTTTCAAGAAGTCGATATCGTGGGCATTACCCGTCCCTGCACCAAGCACAACTTTTTGGTCAAACGTATCGAGGATCTGGCGAAGACGGTTCACGAGGCCTTTCATATCGCCCGGTCGGGAAGGCCGGGACCGGTTCTGGTAGACATTCCCAAAGACGTAATGCAGGCATCAGCGGACTATGAGCCACCCAAGAGCAGTCCTTCCGATACGGCGCCGAAACCGGCACCGACGCAGGCTTTTTATGTGAGAGATCTTATCGCCGAGGCCAAGCGCCCCCTCATCATGAGCGGAGGCGGGATTCTCCTGGGCAAAGCCTGGGAAGAGCTTCGCGAGCTGGCATGGAAAACGAAGATCCCCGTTACATCGACTCTCATGGGTCTTGGCGCTTTCCCGGGAACGGACCCCCTCTGGCTGGGAATGCCGGGCATGCATGGCACTTATTACGCGAACATGGCCCTGAGCCAGTGTGATCTGTTGATCGCCGTCGGCTGCCGGTTCGATGACCGCGTTACGGGAAAGATCGATCATTTCGCCGCCAATGCGAAAATCGTCCATGTCGATGTGGACCCGTCGTCCATCAACAAGAATGTTATGGTCGATGTCCCTATCGTGAGCGATTGCAAGACGGCGTTGAAAAGTTTCATCACGCTCCTCGACGGCCAGAATTTTACCGTCACGGACGAACAGCGTGCCGAGTGGTTCAAGCAGATCGAAGAATGGAAAACCGCCAATCCCTTAGCATACAATCAGGGCGAAGAGATTATCAAACCCCAGTTTGTCATCGAGACACTATACAACCTGACGAAGGGCAAGGCCATCATCACCACGGAAGTGGGTCAGAATCAGATGTGGGCGGCCCAGTTCTACAAATACGATCAGCCCAACACGTTCATCTCTTCGGGCGGTCTGGGGACCATGGGCTACGGCTTTCCGGCAGCCATCGGGGCGCAAATCGCCTTCCCCGACAGTTTGGTGATCGACATCGCCGGTGACGGCAGTATCCAGATGAACATCCAGGAAATGGCCACGGCCGTCCAGTACAATATCCCCGTAAAGATCATCATCCTTAACAACAGCTACCTGGGCATGGTTCGCCAGTGGCAGGAACTTTTCTATGGCAAGCGGTACTCCAACACGGATATGATTCACCAGCCCGATTTCGTAAAGGTGGCCGAGGCTTACGGCATGACCGGCTTACGTGCGACAACGCCTTCCGAGGTGGAAGATGTCCTGCGCAAGGGTCTCGCCACGCCGGGCCCGGTTTTGATGGACTTCCGCGTGGATCGAGAGGAATGTGTTTATCCTATGGTGCGTCCCGGCGGCCCCATTCATGAAATGACACTTGGCAGCCGCGAAATGACCAATTAATATGCAGGAGGCAAAGAAAAATGACGGAAAAGAAAGAATATACACTGGCACTGCTGGTCGCAAACAAACCTGACGTCCTGGCAAGGGTTGCCGGTGTCCTCGGCGGCCGGGGATACAACATCGAGACGCTTTGTGTCGATGCCACAATGGACCCCCAATTTTCTAAGATCGTCTTGACAACAATTCAAGATAAGGGCACTATCAGCAAAATCGAAAAACAACTTATCAAGCTTCATGATGTCCTGAAGGTCACGGACATTACGGATACGGAAGCTGTTTCAGGAGAGATGCTTCTGGTTCGGATGGCGCTCACAGATAAGAATAAAGTGGATCTTGCCTTGATTATCAATGCTTACAATGGCAGGATCATAACCATGAACGGCGATCATTGCGTCATCGAGATTACGGGAGAAAAGGCCTTTATTGAGAGGGCCATAGAAAGCTTGAGACCTCTGGGCGTTGAAGATTCTGCGCGAACAGGCATCGTGGCCATTGAGCGTAAACAAAAATAAAACATAATATTAGGAGGATTGGCATGGCTCAACTAAATATCGGCGGTGTAATGGAAGAGGTGATTACAGCAGAGGAGTTTACTCTGGACATGGCCCGTGAGGCCTTGAAGAACGAAGTCGTGGCGGTTGTCGGCTACGGCGTCCAGGGCCGGGGTCAGGCCCTGAACATGAAAGACAACGGCATCCACGTCATCGTCGGCGAAGGCGACTACAACTGGAACAAGGCCATCGAAGAGGGATTTGTCCCCGGAGAAACACTGTTCCCGCCCCTTGAAGCGGCCAAACGAGGCACAATCATCCAGTACCTGATGAACGACGCCACTCAGAAGATCATGTGGCCAGACCTCAAGCCCTATCTGACAGCGGGTAAGGCGCTCTATTTCTCTCATGGCTTCTCTATTGTCTACAAGGAGCAAACAGGGATCATTCCGCCCGCAGATATCGATGTCATCCTCGTCGCTCCCAAGGGTGCGGGAAGGACCGTCCGTGATAATTTCCTTGCCGGCAGCGGCATCAACTCCAGCTTTGCCATCTTTCAGGACGCCACGGGCCGGGCACGTGAACGGACCTTGGCGACAGGTGTCGCTATCGGATCGGGCTACCTCTTTCCGACGACCTTCGAGCAGGAAGTATACAGCGATCTTACAGGCGAACGCGGCGTTCTGATGGGCTGTCTCGCCGGCGTCCTGGAAGCTCAGTACAATGAATTGAGAAAGCGCGGCCACAGTCCCAGCGAGGCATTCAACGAAACGGTTGAAGAGCTTACCCAGAGTCTCATGCCCCTTGTGGCGCAGAACGGTATGGACTGGATGTACGCCAATTGCAGCACCACCGCACAGCGGGGAGCCCTTGACTGGAAGGGCCGCTTCCGCGATGCTGTTGCCCCGGTTTTTACGGCTCTGTATGACAGCGTCGCCTCCGGCAAGGAAACAGAGATCGTCCTCAAGGCGGGCAGTGCACCCAATTACCGGGATCAGCTTCAGAAAGAACTCGATGAGATTAAGAACAGCGAGATGTGGCTGGCCGGTACGGCCCTCCGGGCACTTCGGCCCGAACGGCGAAAGAAATAATACTAATTGCATTACAGGCCCCTTTTTTTAAAGAAGAGGGGCCTGTTTTTTGGTACTTATTTTGGAAAAGGGGCTGATTCAGTTTTTACCTCTCCTTTGTGAAAAATATGGCTATGATGTAGTGCAGGGCTTCAGCCCTGTAAAGAATAAAAGCAGCCCTAAAGGGCTGCACTACAAAGTATAGGATTACCCGCAGATCAAGGTGTAAGATTCCATAAATTTCGAGTTAAATCAATAAATGCAGGAGGCTGATATGCGCAGTGATTTGATGAAAAAGGGTTATGAACGGGCACCCCATCGCTCCCTTTTCAAGGCCATGGGGTATACGGATGAGGAAATCGGGCGGTCGATGATCGGTGTCGTCAATGCGGCGAATGAAATCATTCCCGGCCATATCCACCTTGATATACTGGCAGAAGACGTCAAAGCGGGCATCCGCATCGCCGGCGGGACCCCGGTGGAATTTCCCGCCATCGGCATCTGCGACGGCATTGCCATGGGCCATACGGGAATGAAATACTCTCTCGCCAGCCGGGAACTAATCGCCGATTCGATCGAGGCCATGGCCATGGCTCATCCTTTTGACGGTCTTGTGATGATCCCAAACTGCGACAAGATTATTCCCGGCATGCTGATGGCCGCCATGCGGCTAAACATTCCAACGATCTTTATCAGTGGCGGCCCCATGCTGGCAGGAAAGATGGAAGGAAAGACCGTCGATCTGATCACCGTCTTCGAAGGCGTCGGCGCCGTCAAAGCCGGGCGTCTCACTCAGAAGGAATTGAAGAAACTCGAAGACTGCGCCTGTCCCGGTTGCGGTTCCTGTTCGGGAATGTACACGGCTAATTCCATGAACTGCGTCACCGAGGCCCTCGGCATGGGACTTCCGGGAAACGGCACTATTCTCGCTGTAGACGCCGCCCGTCGCCGCCTTGCCAAAGCGGCAGGTATGCAGATCATGACCCTTGTCAAGAAGGACATCAAACCCCGGGAAATAGCCACGCTTTCAGCCTTCAAAAACGCTCTGGCCGTCGATATGGCCCTGGGATGTTCCACCAACACAGTCCTCCATATTCCGGCTATCGCCCATGAGGCGGGCATCTCCCTCGACCTTGACCTCTTCAACGAGCTAAGCGCGAAGACGCCCAATATCTGTAAACTCAGCCCGGCAGGGCACCACCACATCGAAGATCTGGCGGCGGCAGGGGGAATTCAGGCGGTTATGGGACGCATCGCCGCCCTGGGCGTCCTGGATCTCGATGCATTTACAGTTACCGGAAGAACGGTGGCTGAAAATATCAAATCGGCGTGCGTCCTTAATGATGACGTGATCCGGACCTTCGACAACGCCTACAGCAAACAGGGTGGTCTCGCCATCCTGCGCGGAAATCTGGCCCCCGACGGCGCTGTCGTCAAGCAGTCTGCGGTTGCGCCCAATATGCTCGTCAATGAAGGTCCGGCCCGCGTTTTCGATTCGGAAGACGACGCCATCGAGGCCATCATGGGCGGCAAAATCAAGCCGGGCGATATTGTAGTGATTCGTTACGAAGGGCCCAAAGGTGGACCGGGAATGAGAGAGATGCTGAGTCCGACATCAGTCCTGGCCGGAATGGGCCTTGATACGAGCGTTTCCCTCCTGACCGATGGCCGTTTCAGTGGCGGCAGCCGGGGCGCCGCAATCGGTCACATCTCGCCGGAGGCGGCCGAAGGCGGACCCATTGCCCTCGTTAAGGAGGGCGATATCATTGCCATCGACATCCCGAAAAAGAAAATTACGCTTAAGGTCACTGCCGATGAATTGAAGAAGCGCAAGAAGGCCTTCAAACCCTGGACACCGCGGATTACAACCGGCTATCTGAGCCGCTATGCCAAACTCGTCACATCGGCCAGCACGGGGGCAATCTTTAAAGACTGATCCGAAACAAAGCGAAAGGAAACATTATGTCGGAATTTAAGAATGTAACCGTCGTCAAAGAAGCCAATGTGTATTTCGACGGCAAGGTCACGAGCCGAACGGTCCTCTTTGCGGATGGCTCCAAGAAGACATTGGGCATCCTTCTTCCCGGAGATTACGAATTCGGGACGGAAGACAAGGAGGTCATGGAAATCATCACCGGAGACCTGGACGTATTGCTTCCGGGAACGGATAAGTGGAAACGGATCGCCGGCGGGGAATCCTTCGAGGTCCCCGCAAAGTCCAAATTCGGCTTGAAGGTCAAGATCCTGACGGATTATTGCTGCTCCTATATTCGATAAACGAAACCCCTGAGGGTACGGCCCGTTATCCTGCCGAGGCAAAAGCTTGGCGGGAACGGATAAAACAAAAATGGCCGTATCCTCGGAAGGTAGCGGGATGGTCCTGCCCTGCTTACCATTCCCAAACCTGGATACGGTTACGCCCGTTAACCCCGACTCGATAGAGAACTTCATCCGCTTTCTTAATAACCTGCCATCATCATTATGTATTTCATCTGATCGAAAATACTGGACAAGGCCTGGGAAAACTTATATGATTAATAGTGATAATATAGTGTAGTGTCTGCACCCAAGGGAATCCCTTTCAAATCCAGCTCCTGTACATTGGGTTACGATCGTTTTCATGACTGACGCCCGTCTCTTTTTCATGCATTGAGATCCGGCGCCGGCATGGCTGGGGGATCTATTTTTGTTTTTTGCAGACGATCATCATGCTTATTTTCTCAATAATATAAGGCATATTACAAACAACGAAGAAAGGAAGTTACATGAAAAAAGAAAATTGTGTCCTGTTCAGCGGCGGCGCAAACGGGGCGGAAGCGCAATTCGGCGCAACAGCGGAACATTTCGGCATCGAAGAGGTGAATTTTTCCTTCGTGGGCCACAACATCACACGCAGCCGCGGACTGCGCATCCTGAATCAAGAGGAATTACAGAAGGGAGATGTCAGCCTGGAATACATATCCAAACTCATGAACCGGCGCTATACCGAAAGTCCTACATTCCGGCACATCCTCCAGACCATCTGGTTTCAGATCAACCGGGGGCAGGAGATATATGTCATCGGTGAGATTTTGCCTGACGATACAGTCAAAGGGGGTACCGGCTGGGGAGCGGAATTCGCTAAACTCTGCAACAAACCGCTTTTTGTATTTGACCAGAAACGTGGTGCCTGGTTCAACTGGCATCAAATGCAATGGAAAGAATGCGCCAAGGGCAACGAACCGGTCATCGGCCATGCCCATTTCGCGGGAACGGGAACACGTTTTCTCGAAGAAAACGGCAAAAAGGCAATCGAAGAATTGTTTGCACGAACATTCGCCTAAAAACTATCCCCAATATGCCCCATGCCCGCTGCGGGCCCAAAAGCATGAAAATCCCAGTCCCCTTTGGCAAAGTTGGGACTGGGATTTCGGATATTTTATGATCATGACACATTTCTGGCGTGCTATTGTCCCCCGCCGGCAGGGGACAAACGGGCACTTATCTGCAAAAATTGCCGCCAAGAGGGTATATAACCATCTAGCAAAGATAAAAAAGCGCCAGCCGTTTCCGGCTGACGCTTTTCTTGATTTCGGTTTTATTCTTTCCTGTATCGTGACCCGGAGAGGATCTACGATTTTTGGGGTGTCTTGAGCATCCAGACAATTCCGATCGAGGCAAGGCACATAATACCTGAGATAATGAATGATGTGGAATAATCGCCGGCGGAGAACTGTTTTACTGTCATGGCGCCCTTATCCATCGCCTCATAGGGGATTTTCCCGACTATGGTCATCAGTTTCGGAGCCAGCCAGGGACCGAACAAACCGCCGGCGCCGAATGCCGCAAACATCAGACCATAATTGGCGCCCACGTTTTTCGTGCCAAAATAGTCGGCCGTGACCGCCGGATAAAGACCCAGGAAACCGCCGAAGCAGAAGCCGATGGTGCAGGCACCGAACAGAAACAGGGGAAAGCTGACCAGCATCTTGAGAACCAGCATGATGACTCCCGACACGGCAAAGAGAATATACAGCGTAGTTTTCCGGCCGATGACGTCAGATACCTGACCCCAGACCAGCCGTCCGGCGGCGTTAAAGATGGCAACGATCATGACGGCCAGAGCACCTTGGTTAGCGACTGTCTTGAAAGCATCCAGGCTGATGGTGGGCATGCCCTTGACCAGTTCAAGCATGGAGGGGGATTGCCACATATTCGTAATGTTCATGATAATCATCAGACCGGCCGTACAACCGGCAAAATAAGAGAGCCAAAGGAAATAAAACTGGGGGGTCTTAAGCATCTCCATGGTGGTGAAGTCCCCGGATGCTGCTGCCGCTGCGCCCGGTGCCGGTGCCGGAGGATTCCAGCCGGCTGGTTTGAATCCGGCCGGGGGAACAATCATAAGCTGTGCGCCGGCGACGACGGCAACTAGGAAAATGAGTCCCAGGTACATGAACGTTGACATGATTCCGGAAGAAGCAATAAAGGCCTTGGCAATGGGGGTGAAGACAAGAGCGCCAGCGCCGAAACCGGCAACAGCGAGACCTGTAATCATGCCGCGTTTGTCGGGGAACCACTTCACGCAAGTGGCGATGGGACAAACATAAGCCGTACCGATACCGATACCGCCAACGACGCTGAAGGCCAAAGTAAACATCAGGAGGTTTGTGGCAAAGGATGCCATGACCAGTCCTGAGCCAAGCAATATACCGCCGACGGTGGCCACAATCCGGGGACCGATTTTATCCTGGATCCTACCGGCAAAAATGACGCCCGTGGCAAAGAAAGCGAGAATGAGCTGGGAAGGAAGTGCGAGATCCGTTGCGCTCCACGTTGGGAATATCAGGCCCAATCCAGGTTTGAAAACACTGTAGATGTACACGGCGCCCAAGCTGACCTGAATCAGCAACGCTCCGACAACAACAAGCCATCTGTTAAATGTTTTTTCTTCAGCCATAAAAAAATTCCTCCTAACTATATTAAGGTGTCGCCTTCTATCATAACCTCCCCCCGATGTCTAGCATAAAACATTATATTCGTCCGGCGTATTGATATTGGCAAACATGCGGCCGTCGGAATCAAATCGTTCCAAAACATCTTCCCCGATGACCTTCTGTTTCATATCTTTAAAAAATCCGGTTACTTTCAAGCGATCCGAGTCTAACAGCCGCCTGATGGGCTTCATACATTTTTTTGAATAAACGGCATGAAGGGGTTCCGGATTGCCTTTTGAGATCGGCACAAAAACATCCGCATCTTCCGGATCATTAATCATGTATTTGATCAATTCGGAATTCAGGAACGGCATATCGCCGGCAGCGACAAAGACCTTATCCGATGCAGCGTGGAAAAGTCCCGTATAGATTCCCATAAGGGGGCCTTTGTTCTTGACAAGGTCCGTCACGATCGTGACATTTTGATCAAGGTATAGAAGGGGTTCATTGGTGACCAGGATAATCTCGGAAAAGATAGATCGGTAAATCCTTACCGTGCGATCGATCAGCCTTTCTCCGCATAAACGGAGAAAGGCTTTGTTGGTTCTCATACGGCTGTTTTTGCCGCCTGAAAGAATAACACCCGTCATATTAAACAGTTGGAAGGACAGAGGCTGGTCTCACAGCTGCGGAACTATCTTCCGGGAATGACGATTCGAGAAGATTCTTCCCGCTGCATTTCCTTGGCTTCGGCGATCATCTCCTGGACTGCCTTTTCGATAGCATCGGGTAACATAGCTGCCGCGTCACTCAAAGTCTTGGCGCCATCGATAACACACTGAACCGGCACAGGGCCATTGGGGGACATCAATTGGGTCATCCCCGTAAAGATAGGTTCTCGACATTCATCGACCGATCCGTCCAATTTAATGGGGGTCAGGCGGCGTATCGTGGCAAAGGTCAGATCCGTGAAAGACTCTTCGCGGTATAGATTGTTGGGATCGACTTTGATATCCGTTATTCTTGGTTCTCCTGTCAAACTCATGGTGTGCTCTCCTATGTGGATGATATTGATTGGAATCCGCCCCTCGGGAAACGGGCATCACCCTATCGTTTTAATGCATTTATAAAACGTACACTGAAAAACAAATGGGGTCAAATAATATTAAAAATGGTGTTGGGAGTACGTGATATGTCCGGTTTGTAGCACACAATCTGTCCGGTTTGTTAAGATCACCTATGGAGGTGATCGATGCGACAGACGGAGATGCTACAGGAGATCCGGAGGATGCGATTTGAAGAGGTATATTCGGA
>CAZYDG010000049.1:0-28348 GCA_964645835.1 uncultured Syntrophaceae bacterium | reverse complement strand
GGCTTCGGTGTATTCTTTTTTCGATTGCGGACTCATATTCAACCTCCATAGAAATGGCGGTATTCGGTAATATCGAATTATGAGTCAACGATCCTTTTTATTCACCTCCTTCGGTAACATTTAATTTGAGGCAATTCGCAGACAGTTAATGGATTGACAAAGACGTGCTATTTAAGCTATGGTCCAAGACCTGCTTTGAATAAGCTATTCGGGTTGTTATGAAACAAAAAAGAACCATTTTAATATTGCTTGTTATGATCATCATGGGCTGTTGGGCCTTTGGCGGGTCGGTGTGCGCTCAAAGCGGGCCTGTAAAAGTGGTCGTTGTTGATGCAGCCCACGGTGGATCCGATCTTGGGGTCAAGATTGCCGATAAGGTCTATGAAAAGGAACTGACCTTGAAACTGGCCCTTCTGGTGCAGAAGGAATTTGATAAAAGCAGCCAATTACAGGTCGTCTTGACCCGTGACAAAGATGTTGCCCTTTCAACTGAAGATCGGGTTAAGAAGATCATGCAGATTAAGCCCCGGCTCATGGTCAGCATTCATATCAACAGCGGCATGTATAAATCGGCCAAAGGTTTTGAGATTTATTTCCCCGGCTTTAAATCAGTCAAAACCTCAAAGGACGAATCGACGGCTATTATAAACGATATGACAAAAAACAAATCCCTCAACGAAAGCGTGCGTCTGGCCCAAAATATCCAGAAACAGCTTGAATTGGTATTTCCCAAGGAAAGCCGGGATCTGCGTGAAGCGCCTCTGGCATTGCTCGATGGGTTATCCATCCCGGCCGTGGTGGTTGAGATCGGCTTTGCCAGCAATGTAGAGAACCGCAAGAAGATCACCGAAGAGAAATACCAGCAAGATATCGCCAGGGCCTTGGGCAAGGGCATCCGGGAAAGCCTGTAAAGGCGGACCGGCAAGGGGCTGGAAGGACAGCGCTATGAGAATCAGCGGCCGCAGGGCGGATGAATTACGGGATTTAAAGATCATCAGGGACTACCTCAAGTATCCCGAGGGGTCTGTTCTGATAGATGTAGGCAATACAAAAGTCATTTGTACGGCGACCATCCTGGATGAGGTACCGCCGTTCCTGAGAAACACAGGGCGGGGATGGCTGACCGCGGAATATGCCATGCTGCCCATGGCGACGGAAAAACGCTCTCCCCGTGAATCATCCCGGGGCAAGGTTGGAGGCAGGACCCATGAGATCCAGCGTCTGATCGGCAGATCCCTTCGTGCGGTCACGGATCTGAACGCCTTTGGGGAAAGAACGATCCATATCGATTGCGATGTCATCCAGGCCGATGGCGGTACACGTACCGCATCCATTACGGGCGCCTTTGTGGCACTGGTTGAGCTGTTCCGCAAGCTGATGGTAAAGGGCACGATTTCAGTCCTGCCCGTCAACGACTATGTAGCGGCCGTCAGTATCGGTATTGTCGACGGTGAAGCCCTTCTGGATCTTGACTATAGTGAAGATTCTCGCGCCGAAGTAGATATGAACGTAGTAATGACGGCCAGAGGTCGATTTATCGAGGTTCAGGGAACGGCAGAGGAAAAGCCCTTCGATCGTGGTCAGCTAAATACAATGCTAGAACTTGCCGAAAAGGGCATTGTTGAGTTGACGGATCGGCAGCGCGGTCTTCTGGGACCTTTATGATTAATAAGATTGTCCTTGCCTCGAAGAATCAGGGCAAGGTAAGGGAGATCGAGGCAATCCTTTCCGGTTTGCCATTGGAGATCGTTTCGATTGCCCGATATCCCCATGTTCCCGATGTGATCGAAGACGGCGCGAGCTTCTTGGAAAATGCCTTGAAGAAGGCCAGGAGCATTTCGGAATATACAGGCGAGACGGCTTTGGCCGATGATTCGGGTCTGGAGGTTGATTATTTGAAGGGGGCGCCGGGCATTTATTCCGCCCGCTTCGCCGGTGAGAATGCCTCGGATGAGGACAATAACCGGAAGCTCCTTTTCGAGATGGCGGGGGTTCCCGCGGAAGACCGGGGGGCTGCCTTCAAATGTGTTATGGTCCTTTATGAGCCCGACGGCTCCTATAATGTTTTTGAAGGCCGATGGCTCGGCCGGATCGGCACCAGCCTGCAGGGCGCCGGCGGATTCGGTTATGATCCCGTTTTCTTTATTTCTGAAATAGGTATGACCGCAGCTGAGCTGCCACAGGAGGAAAAGAATCGTTTGAGCCATCGGGCGCAAGCCTTAAAGGCGTTGAAACGTTATCTTGAAAAGAAAGCGGTATCCTCATAATAGTCCACACATATCGGGGCGTAGCGCAGCTTGGTAGCGCGCTTGCTTTGGGAGCAAGATGTCGCAGGTTCAAATCCTGCCGCCCCGACCAATAAAAACAGAAGGCTACGGTGTTTTCCCGTAGCCTTTTTTGTATTGTTTTCATAAATTTGATTTCATTTGATATCTACATCCGATGATGATAATTATTTCTTTACGAAACCTGAACGAAAAATTTACAATATGCCCTGAACATAGAACTCATCAAAAACTGAGGTTCCTTTCTATTGAAATTGATAAATGTCAAAATGATCTTCCCGAAGAGGCCATACTGGATCTTCTGAATAAGTACGAAAAACAGGAAAAAATCAGGAGCAAAATATGAGCGCGAAAATGAAGTTACCTTATGAGCCTCCAACAATACTCGATCTGAGCAGCGGTGTTGCTTATGCGGCTGCCACATGCAAGACGGGGAGTGGTATCGCCATTAATTGTACTACTGGTGGTTCTCCTGGACTTGGCTGTACAGTGGGAAGTGCTGCATATGGGGGGCCATGTACGGGTGGCAACATAGCTTCAGGGCCTTGCACGCAAGGAAGTGTTCCAAGAAAATAATTGTGTATTATCCAGGTAGTGCGGAGAAATCGGATTCGAGTCGAATTCCTGATTCCTGACTTTGGACTTGGGGAGTCAATAATGCATTCTCCTTCACACCCACAATGGCAACAAGATCCCTGACCAAGTCTTTCATGCTTTCCGCCTGAGCGTTCATCTCCTCCGATGCTGATGCGGATTCTTCCGCACTGGCGGCATTCTGCTGCGTAAGCATGTCCATTTGCGAGAGATTATTATTGATTTGCTCCACTTCATGCGCCTGTTCCTCTATAGCCGATGCAATTTCGGCAACCATTGTTCCCGCTTTGCGAGCGCCCGAAGCAACTCTGACAAAGGCGTCACTTGTTGCGTAAAGGGCATTTGAACCCTTACTGATTGTGTCCATCGTTCCCGTGATCAGGTTTGCCGTGTTTTTTGACGCTTCAGCGGCCCTCATGGCGAGGTTCCGCACTTCATCTGCGACAACGGCGAAACCGGCGCCCGACTCACCTGCTCTGGCAGCTTCAACCGATGCGTTTAAAGCCAGCAGGTTGGTCTGAAAAGCGATATCGTCAATCGTTTTGATGATCTTTGCAGTTTCTTTGCTGGTTGAGGTAATCTTCTTCATGGTCTCAGTTAGATCCGCCATGGATTGAACTGCGTCTTCGACGGTCTCGCCTGTCTCCTTCATGATGTCATTTGTCTGCCGGGCATTGTCGGCATTCTTGCGGATCATGGATGATATCTCATGAAGTGACGAGGAGGTCTCCTCGATGCTTGCTGCCTGTTCCGAAGATCTCTCCGCTAATTGCTGGCTTGCTGAAGATATCTGATGGGTAGACGCTACCAGATGATCCGTAACCTCTGTCAGGCGGTTGACTACCCGGCGGAGGGGATTCGCAATGTTTCCGGTGAGCGATAAACCAAGGATAAAGGCAATCAGTGTGCCGATACCCATGCCCGCCATGGATATGAGCTTTGCATGCTTTACTGTTTCTTCGGCTGACTTGCCCGTTGCTCTGACGTTTTCTTCAATATGGTTCCTCACTTCACCAAGGATTGCTTGCACGGCATAGAGGTTCTCCACGGTTTCAGTTCGATAAATATTGACAGCATCTGCACGGAATTCCTTCCCTTTTTTTAGCATATCTTCCACTTTTCTGGAAGATTGATGCAGTTTCGTATGGGGTTCTTCGATCTTCCTTATCAGAGTGGCCAGTTGGGGAAATTCCTTTTCAACCTCTTTCCTGCCTGTCCCGTAGTACCACTGTCCAAATTTGCATTTGTGGGGATCTTGTTCTACTTTGATTTCAGTCAAGCCTTCGTTTCGCTGAAATTCACCGACCTTGCTTGCCCAGGTCAAATGATCAATCTCCCTCTGCATCATTTCTTTGGCAATACTCAATTCCTTTGCAATTTCCGTTGATTTCAGAAGACCATACCAACCCACGAATCCTACAATCATCGTGACCACGCTTACAATTATGAAACCGCCCATCAATTTAGTTTTCAGTCTTGCGTTTTTCATTGCACAGTCTTTCTTGAAGATAATTAATATTTCAGAGAATATCGTATATTACAATTTAATATGATGCTCAGGCAAAGACAATGGGGAGAAATTGGAAGCGGATTGGCAGGCATTACCCTCCAGAAGGTGAGACCGTAGGGAAGTTTTGCCTGGCAGGCTGTTGAAAAACTTCCATCCCACGCTTTCGCGGGGAACCTCCCCCTGGACCCCTTCCTGAGGGGGACACGCTGCTGCGTTGCTCTGCAAGTCTCGCATCTGAACATCCCGGATCAGTTCCGGGACAGGCTTTTGCACATCCTGCCCCCAAAACAAGTTTTTCAACAGCCTGCTAGTCCTGTTTCTACAAATATTACCATTTCAACTGACTTTGTTTCTGATGTTCCCCTATTTTCTGTTGACAGATCAAGGGTCATTTTATAGCTTGACTAAAGCTATTTTAGTCACTCCACTGACTTCGTCTATTTTCTTTCCGTCTAACAGTTTCTATTTTTTGCAAAGGAGCATGAGCAAATGCAGGATCAATCCGGAATAAATCAGAAACTGATGAAAGAAAATGCTTTATTGAAGCAGAGAATCAAAAGGATGGAGCAATCAGAAGCTGGACACAGGCAGACGGCGAGGGATTTAAAAACTACGCTTGAGCGCTTTCAGATTATCCTTTCAAGTTTTTATGCGGGTGTCATTGTGGTGAATGAAGACAACCAAATCGAATTTGTAAACCAATCGTTTTGCGACCTTTTCGATCTCGACGAGTCGCCGGCAGACCTTCGCGGCTTGTCACCGACAGAAATAATTAGAAAAATCATAGGTATGTATGCCGATCCACCCCATATTAATGCCCGTATCCAGGAAGTAGTTGCCGGGGGACAGCCCCTGAGAGGTGAAGAAGTCGGTATCAAAGGTGATCGGACATACATGCTGGACTTCATTCCTATCTGGATTGCCGGGAAACGGTACGGCCGCATTTGGCATCATCAGAATATCACGGAGCGCAAACAGGCGGAGAAGGCGCTTCGCTGCAGTGAAGGCCGCCTTCACACGCTGGTGCATACGATCCCTGACCTGATCTGGTTGAAGGACGTGGACGGCATCTATCTGTCCTGTAATAGGATTTTCGAACGTCTTTTCGGAGCCAGGGAAGAAGATATTGTGGGGAAAACTGATTACGATTTTGTAGATCGTGAATTGGCCGATTTCTTCCGTGAGAATGATCGCAAGGCCATGGCCGCAGGCAAGCCCATGAGTAATGAAGAATGGATTACTTTTGCGGACGGGGGGAATCATGTGTTGCTGGAGACCATTAAGACGCCCATGTTCGATGCCGATGGAACACTCATCGGCGTGCTCGGAATTGGGCGCGACATCACCGAACGCAAGCGGTCGGAAAAGGAACTGGCCGCTAAGACTTGCCAACTCGAGGAGGCAAATGTGGCCCTGCGGGTACTCCTTCAGCGTATGAAAGAAGAACAGCAGGAAATTGAAAACACTATCCTGGCCAATATTCAGAAATTAGTCCTTCCCTATCTAGAAAAGCTTGATAGCTTCAAATTGAATAATGATCAGGCGAATTGTCTGAATATGGCAACTACGAATCTGCATCAAATAGTATCCCCTTTTTTGAAAAATCTTAATGCCTGCTTTGCCAATTTCACACGTATGGAGATTCAAGTCGCCAATATGATCAAGGAAGGAAAGACAAGCAAAGAGATTGCGCAGATGCTCAACTGCTCTATCCGCTCAATAGATTTTCACCGGGATAATATCCGAAAAAAGTTAGGCTTGAACAAGAAGAAAACGAACTTGCATAGCTATCTGATAAAACTCATCTGAATACAGTATGTTGAACAATCGCTGGACCGAGTTTGCTTTACAGCAGGTGTAAAGATGATCTGGTATCATTGCTTCCATTGACAAGATACCATTCCCGTAAATCTTTGGTTACAAATTCACAGCGAGGGGCCGGCTGCTCGCTACTGATCAATGATAACGGGTTGAAACGTGCTTATGTTGATGGTGCTCTTAAAAAGATCGATCCAGAGGAGGCGTTTCTTGATCTCTTGTTCCATTTAAACAACATACACCTTGAAACACATGTAAATCCTTGCCTCTTCATATTCAGCCAGGGTTCATTTTAAGTGGAATCTATACTATGCCTGCTTGCAATCCCAAACGGAGATCGTCTGAAATTTGCCGACGTGGATGCACCGGGTTGCCTCCACAACTATAAGAGCAGTAGTATCCGATTGTATGAATTCTTCAAAATCCGGATGTTTCTTAAGAAATATTGCCGCAAGTTCATCACGGAGTTTACCTCTGCGTACATGCCGCGCTGTGCCGATGATCGTTACTGCCTCCGTAGTCAGGAGTTTCTTCTTCGTGCTTGACCGGTTATCAATGAGGATTGCCACTTCTTTTTTGTTCAGAATGTTTTTATACTTCCTCGTGTCTTTAGGTGTGGCAAATATTATCTTTTTCAGATCGGGCGCGATGGCAAAAGATATTAGAGAAGTGTATGGTTGCCCATTATCATTTGTTGCCAGAACACCAAAGTTCTCATTCTCGTTTAAGATCTTCAGTCTATCGGGTACAGTGATAAAACCATTCGTAGTTTTGTTCGGGATGTGCGTTTTGTAAGTCATTTGGCCCTCCAGATTGATAATTTGCAAGCTATAGCGAATTTATATGTTCAATATATCTCTATCGAATTTCAATTTGCATCCATTGTACCTCATAAACCGCGCTTTACCAAAAATATTTCTTTCGTTCCGGGGCGGTTCAGGTCGAAACGGACATTAGCCCCCATAGTATTTTGAAGAACCGAGGCCATTTGTCTCTTCCTGAAGTTAAACAGCCGACAATTTTATCTGCTATACTCCTTTTCGAATTTTATTCAATATTAGCTCAGAATATTCCTATTGATACCGTCTCTAAAATAATGTAAATCCTCATCGTTGTTGATGCATTGCTCTTTCGTCTCTGGAGATTAGATCATGGTTGCTGAATCCCTCCGTATTCTTATCTTGGAAGATAACCCCGCTGATGCCGAGTTGGTTCAATTCGAGATGCAGGAGGCAGGGTTGATATTTACCTCAAAAGTGGTGATGACTGAAGAAGATTTTGTCAACGGGATTCAGGAATTCTCACCCGACCTTATCCTTTCCGATTACGACCTCCCCAAATACGACGGTGCCCTGGCGCTTGCCGAGGCGAGAAAAAGGTGCCCTGACACCCCTTTCATTCTCGTGACCGGTGCCGTTACCGAAGACCGCGCTATAGACATCCTGACCCAGGGGGCGAAGGATTATGTCCTGAAGAAGCGACTCCAGCAGCGGCTGGTCCCTGCCATCAAGAGAGCCCTGGCAGAAGCGGAGGAACATCGGGCACGAAAGCAGGCGGAGGAGGAACTTCGTGAAGCCCACAGAGACATGGAAGCGAAGGTCAAGATTAGGACTGCGGAGCTGGAAGGGGAGATAGCAGCGCATAAGAAGACGGAGGAAGCGCTCCGAGAGAGTGAGGAGCAGTTCCGGACAATGGCTAATTCCATCCCGCAGCTTGCATGGATTGCCCGAGCCGATGGCTTCATCTTCTGGTACAATAAGCGCTGGTACGATTATACCGGCACAACGCCCGAGCAGATGGAGGGCTGGGGATGGCAAAGCGTACATGACCCGAAGGTTTTGCCGGAGGTCATGGAGAGATGGAAGACGGCAATTGCGATGGGGGAGCCTTTCGATATGGAGTTCCCGTTGCTGGGCGCTGACAATGTTTTCCGACCATTCCTGACGCGGGTACTGCCTTTAAAAGATGGACAAGGTTGTGTCACTCAGTGGTTCGGAACAAATACTGACTTAAGTGAACGCAAGCGGGCAGAAGAGGAACTTGCCTTGAATGAAAGGGAGTTTCGCCTGCTGGCTGAGTCGATGCCCCAAATTGTCTGGACCACTCGGGTAGATGGATGGAATACTTATTTTAATCAAAAGTGGGTAGACTATACGGGACTCACACTGGAAGAAAGCTACGACGGCCATGGCTGGAACAAACCTTTCCACCCTGATGACCAGCAACGGGCTTGGGATGCCTGGCAGAATGCCGTCCTGTACAACGCCCCTTACTTGCTTCAGTGTCGGCTTCGCCGGTTCGATGGGATTTATCGATGGTGGCTGATTCACGGTGTGCCTGTTTCAGACGAGAACGGAAAGATCATTAAATGGTATGGTACCTGTACCGACATCAACGATTTGAAGCTGGCCGAAGAGGCGCTGCGAGACAGGGAACGTCTCTTCCAGGATGTCATAGATGGCAGTACTTCGCCTATTTTCCTAAAAGATTTCGATGGAAAGTTCATTACCATCAATGCATCGTTGGAGAGAATGCTTGGAATGTCCCGGGAAGAAATAAAAGGCAAGACCGACTATGACATCGCCCCCAAGGAGGTCGCCGACTACTGGCGGACTCATGACAAAAAGGTAATGGAGACGGGTAAGGCCATCCAGGTAGAGGAACTGGCCGATCTACCGGGTGGTCACCATATCTTCCTGGCGAACAAGTTTCCACTGGTGGATGTTGAAGGGCAAGTGTACGGCGTTGGCGCTATCTCTCATGACATCACTAAGCGCAAGCGGGCGGAAGAGGCGCTGAAGCAAAGTGAACAACGCTGGGCGACAACCCTGGCAAGCATCGGTGACGCCGTCATTGCTACGGATGCCGAAGGCAAGGTTACGTTCATGAATGCCGTTGCGGAGACCTTGACGGGCTGGACCACGGAGGATGCAACTGGGAAGTCCGTGGTAGAGGTCTTCAATATTATCAATGAGTACACACGGCAGGTCGTGGAGAGCCCCGTGACCAGGGTTCTCAAAGAAGGGGTGATCGTCGGTCTGGCTAACCACACGATCCTGATAAGAAAAGATGGAACCGACATCCCCATTGACGACAGTGGTGCTCCCATCAGAGACGCCGACGGGAAGACGCTTGGAGTTGTCCTGGTCTTCCGTGACATTACCGAACGTAAGCAAGCCGAAGAGGCACTGATACAGAGCGAGGAGAGGTATCGAAGGCTCTTTGAAACCATGCAGGAAGGGTTCTTCGTTGCCGAAGCTGTGCTGGACGAGTCAGGCAAGCCATCAGATCTTCGGTATCTAGTTGTAAATCAAATTATGGAACGGCTGACCGGGCGAACGCGTGAACAGCTCGTCAACCATACATACCGGGAACTGTGGGCAAACGCGGACCAGAAATGGATTGCCAAGCTTGCCAATGTTGCAATGACCGGCGAGCCAATATTCGTAGACGGCTATGGGCCCGGCACCGGTCTCTGGTTGCAGATTCAGGCATATTCGCCATCACACGGACAGGTTGCTGCCATTATCAATGACATCACGGACCGTAAGCAGGCCGAGGATGCTCTGCGCCTGTCTGAGGAGAAGTTTTCTGCCGCCTTTGCCAATAATCCGACCGCCATTGCTTTAACCCGTTTTGACGATGGCTTGTTTCTGGAAGTGAACAATACATGGGTGGCTCTCAATGGCTACAGTCGAGATGAAGTTATAGGCCATTCAGTCAGAGGCATGGGTATCTGGCCGACGGATGATGCTGCGAAACGTTTCAGACGTGAATTGGAGGAAAAGGGTTTCTTCTATGGATGGGAGCAAGAATTTCGACGGAAGTCCGGCGAGGTCTTCATAGCGCAGTTATCTGCCCAGTTGCTGACTTTTCAAGGTGAAAAAATCGTCCTATCTACTTTAGTGGACATCACCAAGCGCAAGCAAGCCGAGATGGAATTAATGAAGCGGACTCAGCAACTAGAAGAAGCCAACAAAGAGCTAGAAAGCTTCAGTTATTCAGTATCTCACGACCTTAAAGCACCCCTTCGAGCCATTGATGGTTATTCTAGGATGTTGCTGAAGAAGGATGCTGACAAACTCAGCGAGGACACAATTCGAAAACTTGACGTCATTCGCAGCAATGCCGAAAAGATGAACTCCCTGATTGACGATCTTCTCTCATTTTCAAGAGTGGTCAAGAGTAGCATATTCATATCGGATATAAACATGGACAAACTTGCCAGGGATGTGTGGTCTGAAATACGTGCTGCAAATGCGGACCGGGAACTTGAATTCCAGATCGCTAATATAGTGCCTGGGAAAGGTGACTCAACTCTCATCCGGCAAGTACTGACCAATCTTTTCTCCAATGCCGTCAAATTCACTAAGACCAGAAAGCCAGGCATCATAGAAGTGGGTTGTTACAGAGAAAATTTTGATGTTGTTTATTTTATCAAGGATAATGGAGTTGGCTTCGATATGGCTTATTATGATAAACTCTTCGGCGTTTTCCAGCGCCTCCATAGTCAGGAACAGTACGAAGGAACGGGCGTAGGGCTGGCGATTGTCCACCGGATCATCACTAGGCATGGGGGAAGGATATGGGCAGAAGGGAAAGTAGATAAAGGTGCAAGTTTCTTTTTCACACTGCCCCATGAGAAGCAGTTGCGCTGAGTTTCCCCTTTGATAATCGAGCTTTCGGATCGCTAACCATCAATTAATTTCTAGTTAATATCTGCCGAAGTACGATGATGTGCGTTTCATACTTCCTTCACAATTCAGAAGAGAAATTCATTGATCTGTTATTTCCGCCTATTTGATCTGCGGGATACATATCGCCTGATGAAGTGAGGCAATAATCCATCTCAACTGGCTGGTTAAACCTATCGAAATGCTTCGGATAAATTATTATTGTGCTTATAGGTTCCTGCATTATCCTAATGACTGCTCAGTCTTTCCGATTTGTGCTATATTTAATTGTTAATAATTGAACATCTTTTCATAATTTTACCCTTACAAAATGGGCGACTTTAAGTCCTTTTTCAACTGGAGGACAGCACATCTATGACCAGTAAACCTACCTATGAAGAACTTCAAGAAAGAATCCGGGAACTCGAAGAAGCATCTATCAGAGGCAAGCGGGCGGAAGAGGCGCTGCAAGATTCCGAGAAACGCTACCGGCGACTCTTTGAATCAGCCAAGGATGGTGTCTTGATTCTCGATGCCGATACAGGCCAAGTGGTTGATGTCAATCCCTTCCTATTGCAGTTGCTCGGTTATTCTTATGATGACTTATACGGGAAATATCTTTGGGACCTTGGCACGTTCAAGGATATTGCCGCATCCAAGGAAGCTTTCAAAACTTTACAGGATACCGAATACATTCGATATGAGGATTTGCCGCTGGAAACCAGCGATGGACGCTCTATTGCAACAGAGTTTGTCAGCAATGTCTATGAAGTGGACCATAGTAAGGTGATCCAGTGTAACATTCGTGACATCACAGAGCGCAAGCGTGCTGAACAGGAGCGAGAAAAACTCCAGAACCAGCTACTCCAGTCTCAGAAACTGGAATCCATCGGCCGGCTGGCGGGAGGTGTGGCCCACGATTTCAACAATATGCTGGGGGTGATTCTCGGTCACACGGAGATGGCCATGGAGCAGGTCGATGCCGCCCAGCCTCTGCATGCTGATCTGCAAGAAATCAAGAAAGCCGCTCAGCGATCATCGGACCTGACACACCAACTCCTGGCTTTTGCCCGTAAGCAGACCATTTCTCCCAAGATTCTCGATATAAACGAGACGGTGGAAGGAATGCTGACGATGTTGCAGTGGCTTATTGGTGAAGACATTCATTTATCGTGGCTGCCGGGGGTCAACCTGTGGCCGGTCAAGATTGATGCATCGCAGATTGAGCAAATTTTGGCAAACCTCTTTGTCAATGCCCGTGACGCTATCGCCGGAGTTGGCAAGGTAACCGTAGAAACGAGAAATATCTCCTTCGACGATGCCTATTGCGCCGATCATTCCGGCTTTCACCCCGGGAAGTACGTTCAGCTTGCCGTGAGTGACAATGGCAGCGGCATGGACAAAGAAACGCTGATACATCTTTTTGAGCCCTTTTTTACCACTAAGGAGACAGGGAAAGGAACAGGCTTAGGTTTGGCCACTGTTTATGGCATCGTCAAACAAAATAATGGATTCCTCAACGTATACAGCGAACTTGATCAAGGAAAAAGCTTCCATATCTATCTGCCTCGTCACGCAGGCAAAGCAAAAAAGATGCTCAGAGGAGCGCCACAGGGGCCGGTCATGCGTGGCGAAGAAACCGTGCTTTTGGTGGAAGACGAGCCTGCAATTCTGAATCTGAGCAAGCGCATGCTTGAGAAACAAGGATATAATGTATTAGCCGCAGGAACACCAGGTGAAGCCATCCACATGGCCGAAGAGCATTCCGGAGATATCCAACTACTCATGACCGATGTTGTGATGCCGGAAATGAACGGCCGAGATCTGGCCATGAAGCTGCTTTCCGTTTATCCGAACCTGAAGCGTCTCTTCATGTCGGGCTATACGGCCGACGTCATCGTTCATCATGGTGTATTGGATGATGGCGTGCATTTTATCCAGAAGCCATTCTCTTTAAAAGACTTGTCTGCCAAAGTGCGGGAGGCGCTGGATCAGGATTGAAATGTCGTAGAAAAATAGATGGCAGTATATGCGCCATTACAAGCGGGATTCATCGTTGTTTAAGATCTGCATCTTTAAAGACTTTGTAAATTTTGTTAATGACCGGCAGCATTGCCATTTCTCATGAGCATTACGGGTTCAAAGCTGCTCCACGATAGCAATCCCACCATCTTTACTTCCAGTAATAAAAGGTGACCAAGACTTATTTTGACAGTGCCTGTAAAGTCAAGCAAAGGCCAGGACAGTTGAAAAATCGCTAAAACAGGATATCCAAACCGAGGAAAATTTGGAGGATGTAAATGCAGAGGGTACTAGAACCAATTATATAATGAACCGTCCGCCATGGGGAATCCGTGCCCTTTATCCTCCTGGAGATGAAGTATGTAACTACTAGCAGGAAAGCAATCAACGATCCCGCCAGATTGTGGAGAGGATATTCAAACAGACGGCCTTTATCAACCAAAATCAGGATTATACCTGCACAATATCCCAACAGGCCGAGTCCTACCAGCATTGGCCCTCTTTGCCGATGCCGCTTGCCGATGCCGAAATCTCTTTCCTTGCCGGATTTTCTTTCACGTCTGATGCGCAATCCCAACCAGCCCTGATACAGGAAGAATGCTGCGATTATACCATTGTAGGAACCATGTAAGATTCTTAGCCAATCCATCTATTCGCCCAATTCCGCTCTCATCTGGCCCGTACCTCAAGTGTTCCTTCCATCCCTTTGTCTTTGTGACTTCCGAAAAAAAGCACCTTCTTGCTGCAATCAAAGGGGTAGGTTCCAACCTTGGTGGGCGTAAACCGGACTGTCTGCGGCGTATCCTTCAATTCCAGTTGAAAGTCGATCCCCGCTTCAGGAGCCTTCAGGACAATGTCGTGGGGTATAACACCGGATTCTTTTCGAATCTTTATTTCCACCGGCACATTTACCGAGACAACAATGTAATTGGGATTGAAGAAATATGATCCTCCCACCATTTCTATTCGTTGAACGCCATCCTTGTCTATTTTAGCTATAAATTCCTTTTTTTCGGCAGCCGTGGCGGCCAATTGGCAAAGGAAAACAACGGCAAGCCAAATCCATAAATATTTGAACAATTTCATCTGTATCACCTCACCGTGTTTTTATTCTGATTTATCATTTTAGAGACCTTACAGGAAAGCGAAATCTTGGATTCTACTTAATGGTTATATGGATGTTCCCCATATTTCCTGTTCGATGATCTAACGCAAGGATCGTTATCTGCTGCTTCGGTTTTAATCCGCTTGCCAAAGCCATGAAATTCTCAAAGTCAGTGATCGGTTGATTGTCGATTCCCAGGATGATATCGCCGACTTCAAATCCTGCCTCTCCCAAGGCGCCTTTGGTATCTACTTTGGTAATGGCGACGCCCTGATTATCATCAAGACTGTACCTTCTCTTTTCACGAGGGGTAATGGCTCGAACTTCAATCCCTAACAGATCCTTTACCATTACAGCTAGCACTTTGCCTGCCGATTCAAGGTTTCCTATCTTGACGGTCAAATTGTTCTGTTGGCCATTTCTCTTGACGGCAACTATAACATCCTGACCGATGGGAGCATCCGCCACTTGATTGCGCAGCATGGCAGCGTCTGAGACCGCCTTCCCTCCGAAAGCTACAATTACGTCATTCTTCTTTATTCCAGCTATCTCCGCGGGACCTCCTTTGACGATATCTAAAACGAGAGCGCCATTCGTGCTTTCAACATGAACTGTTTTTGCCGATTTCATGGTCAGATCGCTTATGTCCAAGCCCAACCAGCCACGCTCCACCTTGCCGTGTGCAATGATTGCCTTGGCGACATGGGACGCGATATTGCTGGGAATGGTGAAACCAATACCTTCAAAACCACCCGACTCGGAAACGATGACGGCGTTGACGCCGATGACTTGCCCTTGAAGATTGAGCAGCGGACCGCCGCTGTTCCCCGGATTTATGGCAGCATCGGTCTGCAGGAAATCCTGGTAGCCACTGGGGTTGGAAATGCCACGCCGGTGCTTTGCGCTGATAATACCTTGAGTTACAGTCTGATCCAAACCCCGCGGGGCACCTATTGCTACAACCCACTCTCCCACCTCAACCTTATCCGAATCCCCGAATGTTATATGGGGCAGTGCGCCTTTAGCGCTAATTTTGATCACGGCCAGATCCGTTTTGGCATCAGTTCCCACCCGTTTGGCTGTGAATCGTTCACCGTTTGACAGGAGCACATCAATCTTCGTTGCATGACCGGCCACATGATGGTTCGTTAGAATATGGCCCTGCGTATCGAGGATCATTCCTGAGCCCAGGCCCCTCATCTCTCGTTTGAATTTTTTTGGCATCTGGGGAATATTAAAGAATCGTCGAAAAAACGGATCGTTCTCGAAAGGCAGGTAAGGGTTTTCCATTACTTGCTGCTCCGTTACCTCAATGTGCACCACAGCTGGTATGGTCTGTTTGGCCACCTTGATAATAACCGTACTCATATCTATATGCCCTGCCTTTTCTGCCGAGTTCGCTGAAGATAACGGCAAGGCGAGGATCATGATAAGCAGGATTATTTCACGCTGAGTGGTGTGCCGGTAATGGTTCATAGGATTCCTTCTTATAAATTTGATTCTCATAAGAAACTCATTGGAATACAATGATAATTAAGTTGTAACCTATTCGTAGGTAAAAGTTCTGGATACACCAATTTTTTGCATCTTTGGACTTAATAGGTTGTTGAAAAGCTCGATTTTGGGCAGGCTGTTCAAAAGCTCGTCCCGGACCTGATCCGGGATGTTCAGATGCAAGGCGCATAAAAGCTGAGGAATGAGCAGTACATCGTAAATCGAGGATATGATTGTTGCAATCTTTTACCTGAGTTTCTTCTCCCCATTATTCTCGTGAATAACTACCATTGTCTTTGCACATTGCCCAAGTTAAATTGACATAAGCACACGTGAGAGTCTCCATACGATTGAATGAGAGTTCTAAATGTTGTCTAAAAACTTTATTTTGGACAGGCTGTTCAAAAGCTTGTCCCGGACCTGATCCGGGATGTCCATATGCAAGGCGTGCAAAGGTCGAGGAATGATTCATACATAGAAGTATGTCGATGTAGCCTGCCCCGGCGAAGGCCGGGGAGGCTTGCAGCGCAACGCAGCAGACGCCGTCCCCGCAAAAGCGTGGGATGGGCGTTTTTCAACAGCTTGCTAAGGGTTCTGCTTGGTTTTGAATATCAACAGGAGGTTGGTAATGGAAGATATTAAAAAAATACTTGCAGTAAGCTGGATGACTCAATATTGCCGGAGGACGGTTCATTATGCAGTTTCAATGGCCAAAAAGTATGGCGCTGAACTTTCCGTGATTCATGTCATTGACACGATATGGCTGCAAAGTTGGAATTTGCCCACAATATCTGTCGCAAAAGAGCATCAGAAAGATTTGGAAAGGATCGGGGCTACGCTGGATAATATTATCGACAGCGAAACAAAGGGAGATGTAAAGATTAAGAAATTTATCAAGGAAGGTGATGCCGTTGAAGAAATCCTGAAGTGCATTGCAGAAGAAAAAATTGACCTGGTCATCTTACGCGCCCATGAAGAAAGCCGTATTGAACGTTTTCTGGTCAGAGGCAGTAATGATGAGATAATCAGGAGGATGCCCTGCTCCATTTTTCTGGTGAAGAGTGAATGATCTGCGCCGCTTGCGGTGCAACGAAACAGACGCCGTCCCCGCGAAAGCGTGGGATGTACGTTTTTCGACGGCCTGTAAAGGGCCTCTGCATGAACCAGCATATCACGTGTATCAAATTGTAGTTCTTCGTCAGTTAATAAATGTCAGGCAAGGAGATAAAAAATGAGCGTTGAATTTGCCAATTTTGAGGATATGCTTAACGCTGTCAACGGCCTGCCCGCCATGCCCATAGCAGTCATCGATGCCGATGAGCGGCAGGTGTTGGAAGGGGCGTGTGAAGCAGCGGATGCGGGCTATATTGATCCGGTTCTCATCGGGGATGAAAGCGGCATCCGGAGTATCCTCAGGACCATGACCTGCAAAAAAGATTTTCGCATTATCCATGCCCCGACGGACGATGCAATGGCGGAGAAAGGTGTTGAACTCCTTGAGAAAGGTGAGGTCAAGGCCTTGATGAAAGGGCATATCCACACGGATGAATTTCTTCATCCCATTCTCGCCCATCATCTCCAGGGGAAAAAGCGCATCTCCCATGTATTCATGGCGGACCTGAAGACTTACCCCAAAATGCTGTACATCACCGATGCCGGCATCAACATCAGTCCGGACCTCACCACAAAAATGCATATTGTGCAGAATGCCGTCGATTTAGCCCGTCTGCTGGGTGTGGAAAAACCAAAGGTTGCCGCATTATCGGCAGTGGAGGTCGTCAATCCCGCCATTCCTTCCACGATCGATGCGGCATGTCTTGCGAAGATGGCAGATAGAGGACAGATCGAAGGGGCCATCGTGGACGGCCCCCTTGCCTTTGACAATGCCATTTCAGCGGAATCGGCAAAAGTCAAAGGGTTCAGCAGTCCCGTATCAGGCGATGTTGACATCCTGGTGGTGCCGGACCTGGTTTCGGGTAACATCCTTGGCAAGGACCTAGAATATCTGGCCGGGGCGCAACTGGCTGGTTTCGTGGTCGGAACCAAGGTGCCGATCATACTCACTTCCCGATCCGACCCGCCCAGGGCGAGGTTGATATCATGTGCCGTTGCCGCATTGGTCTGTCATCGAATGGAGTAAACCATGAATGAAAAAATGAATCCCGGAAATACGGTCTTAGCATTCGCCGGTATGGATAAAGTTTACGAATACGCCCTCGATTCCATCCAGCGTTGGATACTGTTCATGAATATTATGAGGAAGCGGGGGAATAATTATTTTGAAACGATCAAAAAGAACGAACCGCCGGTGCTTGTGTTTGACTATGAGGTCATCATGGAAGGACGAACCTTCGACAGGCCGGTGAATTATGACCTGGCTGTGATCAAACCCAGACCCACGGACACCATTGACCCCGAGAAACGGCCCATCGTCATAATCGATCCCCGTGCCGGAAATGGTCCGGGGATAGGCGGCTCCAAACGGGATTCCGAAATCGGTGATGCCCTTTCTCAGGGAAACCCGGTCTATTTCATTCTCTTCCATCCGGAACCCATGCCGGGGCAGACGCTGGGTGATGTGGAAAAAGCGGAGATCCGCTTTATCGAGGAAGTGGCCCGGCTTCATCCGAATGCCGAAAAGCCGGCAGTGATCGGAAATTGTCAGGCTGGATGGGCTGTGGCGCTCCTTGGCGCTGATCGGCCGGACTTGACAGGTCCTCTGGTCCTTAACGGCTCACCTCTTTCGTACTGGTCAGGTGTTCAGGGAAAGAACCCTATGCGATACGGGGGCGGACTTCTCGGCGGAATCTGGATGACGTCGTTCTTGTCGGACCTGGGCAACGGCAAATTCGACGGGGCCTGGCTTGAAGAAAACTTTGAAAGCCTCAACCCCGGCAATACTTTGTGGACAAAGCCGTATAATCTTTATGCCCATGTGGATACCGATGAAGACCGATATCTCACCTTCGAGAAATGGTGGGATGGGTACTCCGAAATGACCAAGGATGAAATGCATTCCATTATCGAGGACCTTTTTATCGGCGACAAGCTGGAGAATGGCAAGTTATCCCTGGACAGGAAAAAGATCCTCAACCTGAAAGACATCGAAAGACCGATTCTTCTGTTCGCATCCGAGGGGGATGCCATAACGCCACCCCAGCAGGCCCTGGACTGGATCATCAAGGCATACAAATCGGTGGCAGAGATCAAGGCGCTGCAAAAAGTCATCATCTACATGATTCACCCCGATGCAGGTCATCTGGGCATATTCGTCGGCAGCAAAACGGCGAAAAAAGAGCATATGGAGATCATAAAGAGCATCGATATCATCGAGGCGCTGCCGCCCGGCCTCTATGAAATGATCATCGACGATAAAGGGCAGAAGGAAGGCATGTCCGATTATGATGTCCGCTTCGTTGAACGTGATATCAAGGATATTATGGCGATGAACGAGGACAAGAAGGAAATGAAAGAGGAAGCCGCGGATTTCCGCCGGGTCGCAGCGGTTTCGGCGATAAATGACTCGTTGTACAACTCCTTCGTAAGTCCCTGGGTGAAGATGTTTGCCACGAAAAACACTGCCGAGATCATGAAACAGCTCCATCCCCTCCGGGTGAACAAGTATATCTATGCCGACAGGGTGAACCCTTTCATGGCGATCTTCAAGGCCCTGGCCCCTGTTGTAAAAAAGAATCGCCGCCCCGTTTCCGCGGACAACCCCTTGCTGGCCCTGGAAAAGGAAGTCTCGAATAACATTGTGACCGCCCTAGACGCCTATCAGAATATGCGGGACCATTTCGATGAAGCCATGTTTTTTGCGGTCTACGAAAGCCCCTTGATGAAGCTGGTCTATCCGGAAAAGGAACAGGAAAAAAAATCATCCAAAGGTCAGAAACAAGAAACGTCGAAAGAAGGGGTCCAGATTCAAAAAGGCAGGCAGAGGTCCTATGACGCCATGAAAAAAGGCGGGTATGAGGAAGGCCTGATCCGTATGGTCATGGCCCTGGAAGATTCGGACCATGCGATCGATCGAGATGCTCTGTATCGGGATGAAAGGCTTCTGAACTCGAGTGCCGGATTCAAAAAACTGGCCAAGAAGGATTTTATGCACCTTGCCCGGGAACAGGCCCGCATTCTCCAGACCGATGAAGAGAATGCTCTGAAATCTCTACCCATGCTGATTCCTGCGCCAGAAGACCGCAAGGCTGCCCTGGCGGTTGCCAAAGAGATCATTTCATTGGAAGCCGCCATGTCGGCTCGCCAAAAAGCGGTCCTGTCCAGGATAAGTAAGGCCCTGAAAGGGTAGAGGGTCTGTGAAAACAGATCATAAGGCAGTGGCCGATTATTCCCGCGGATCATCATGAGAGAATCATCGCGATTAAAATGGAAGCAAAAGAATCAGGAGTCAAGGAAGATCTCAAATCCATTGCCATGCCCGATCTGCTGGCAAAGTTAGGGTCGTCACCGGAGGGGCTCAGTCAGGTCGAGGCGCAGAAACGCCTGGCCCTGTATGGTCCTAATGAGATTGGAGAGAAGAAGACCAATCCATTCCTGAAATTCTTCACTTATTTCTGGGGACCGATTCCGTGGATGATCGAAGGGGCAATGGTCCTTTCGGGTATCGTGCGGCACTGGCCTGATTTCTTCATCATCTTCCTTCTGCTTCTCACCAATGCTGTCGTCGGATTCTGGGAAGAATACCAGGCAGGCAATGCCATTGCCGCGCTGAAAGCGAAACTTGCCATCAATGCCCGTGTCCGGCGGGATGGGAAATGGTCTGCTCCGGAAGCCCGTGAACTCGTACCAGGTGACGTCATCCGCGTTCGTCTGGGCGATATTGTGCCGGCCGATGCCCGGTTGTTTGAAGGCGACCCGGTGGAAGTGGATCAGTCCGCCCTGACGGGAGAATCATTGCCGGCCACACGCAAAAATGGTGAAGCGGTGTTCTCGGGTTCCATTATCCGACAAGGTGAAATCGATGCCCTCGTGTATGCTACCGGTGCAAACACCTATTTCGGCAAGACTGCGCAGTTGGTGCAGGGGGTGCAAGCCGTCAGTCATTTCCAACGGGCGGTATTGAAGATCGGAAATTACCTGATTATTCTCGCCATTGCCCTGGTGGTGCTGATTCTGACCGTCGCGTTGTTTCGCGGCGACCCGATGTTCATCACGCTGCAGTTCGCCCTGGTGCTGACGGTGGCTGCAATTCCCGTTGCTATGCCCACGGTGTTGTCCGTGACTATGGCAGCCGGCGCACGTATTCTGGCTAAAAAAGAGGCTATTGTGAGCCGGCTGGCGGCGATCGAGGAATTAGCAGGCGTAGACGTGCTGTGTTCGGACAAGACCGGCACCCTGACCCAGAATAAGTTGACGCTGGGTGATCCGTTCAGCGTGGATGGTGTTTCTGCCGATCAGGTCATCCTCGGCGCGGCTCTGTCATCACGTGCGGAAAACAAGGACACCATCGACCTGGCCGTGCTCGCCGGTCTGAAAAACGATCAGGTTTTGAGTGGTTATCAGGTGATCCATTTCCAGCCCTTCGACCCTGTTCACAAGCGAACCGAGGCCACCATAAAAACCGCTGATGGACAAGCGTTCAAAGTAACGAAGGGCGCGCCGCAGGTGATTATGGAGTTGTCGGCCAATTCGGGGCAGGTCAAAACGGCCGTTGAGAAAGCTGTCGATGAATTTGCTGCACGCGGCTTCCGGTCACTGGGGGTCGCCCAGGCGGACGGGCAAGGGGAATGGCAGTTTCTCGGCGTATTGCCGCTTTTCGATCCGCCCCGGGAAGAGGCCAAAGCAACCATCGCGACTGCCCGGCAGATGGGCGTGAATGTCAAGATGGTAACCGGGGATCAAATGGCCATTGCCCGGGAAACAGCCGGCAAGTTGGGCCTGGGTACGAATATCCTCGATGCAAGCGGATTCGGCGATACAAAACATCACGAGACGGCAAGGCTGGCGGAGTCTATCGAGAAAGCGGATGGCTTTGCCCAGGTTTTCCCCGAACACAAGTTCCACATTGTGGACGTTCTGCAGCAACGCGGCCACATCGTCGGCATGACCGGGGATGGCGTAAATGATGCGCCCGCACTGAAAAAAGCCGACTGCGGCATTGCCGTTTCGGGTGCAACGGATGCGGCACGCGCTGCGGCTTCCATTGTGCTGCTGTCGTCAGGTTTGACGGCGATAATCGATGCGATCAAGGAAAGCCGCAAGATCTTCCAGCGGATGAATAGCTATGCCATATACCGCATCTCCGAAACTCTTCGTGTGCTGCTGTTCATGACATTATCGATCCTGGTGTTCAACTTTTATCCGGTCACGGCAGTAATGATTGTCATGCTGGCCTTGCTCAACGACGGAGCGATCCTGTCCGTTTCATACGACAACGTTCATTACAAAAACCGGCCTGAAGCCTGGAACATGCATATGGTGCTGGGGGTCTCCACAGTACTGGGCATCATCGGGGTCGTCGATTCATTCGGTCTGTTCTATATTGGCGAGCGTGTATTTCACCTTGACCGCGCATACATACAGACGCTGATGTATTTGAAACTTTCTGTGGCCGGTCACCTGACAATTTTTGCCACCCGGACGCGCGGCCCATTCTGGTCTATACGTCCCGCAACGATTCTGCTTGCTGCAGTTTTTGGAACGCAACTGCTGGCAACCATGATCGCGGTTAATGGGATATTTATGACGCCCCTCGGATGGGGCTGGGCGCTTGTAGTGTGGGGCTATGCCCTGACCTGGTTTCTCATTACCGACCGCATCAAACTGCTTGCATATCGGATTTTTGATCCTGAAGAAGCCGACACTAAGCTTGTAATCTCTCCTTAATGATCATCAAACGATAAGTATGGACGGCAGCGATCACCATCGGCAGAACGCCGAGGAAGATAAAAACCAAATCTCCCGGCATACGAAACCATTCCACCATTCGCACATGGGGCTGTCCAGTATAAGCGAGGCTGCGTGCATGCCAATAGCCATTGGTTAGAACATCGTAAAACTGAAGGATGCCACCGGGAAAGAGACTCCCCACGACCATGAGCGCCAGGCCGCCATTCAAACCCCAGAAGGAGATCCGGATGAATTTTTCCGGCTTTTTCCATTGGTCGTCGGATAAGACCTGGCGAAAAGCCATGACGGCGAGTGCCATGGCCTCCATGCCAAAAGCTCCCATCAGAGCTGCATGGCCATGATTAGGAGTCAGAATAGTGCCTACCTCAAAATAACTGATAATTGGAAGGTTTATGAGAAACCCGAAGATGCCCGCACCCACAAAATTCCAGAAGCCTACCGCCATAAGAAAGTAAAAAGTCCACTTATGGGGAATGGCCGAACCTGCACCACGTTCTCCGCCTTCCCCCCTCGTGATTTTCACGAAATCCCAGGCATCGAGTGTCAGGAGGGTAAGAGGAACCACTTCCATAGCGGAAAATAGTGATGAAAGGGCCATGTTAAGATGAGTCTGTCCAGTCCAGTACCAGTGATGGCCTGTTCCGATAATGCCGCTTCCCAGAAACAGAATGGCATCGAGGTAGACCACCCGGGCCGCCGTCTGTCGTGATACAACTCCCAAAAGAAAGAATGTGACGGCCACCAGGACGGTCACCAGGAGTTCAAAGAATCCCTCCACCCAGAGATGTATGATCCAGAAGCGCCAGTTGTCCACTACTGTGAAATTATCTGTGCTGCCGTAGAAAAAGGCCGGCAAGTAAAACAAGGGAATCGCTACGGCGGCTAAAATAAAAATAGAGGCAATTTCTTTGCGCTCCGGATCTTTAAACGCAGGAATGAGGGCACGCAGAAGCAGGACGACCCACATGATCAGCCCGATAGCCAGCAGAACCTGCCAGCCCCTCCCCAGGTCCAGATATTCCCAACCCTGGTGACCAAACCAGAACCAGAGACTTCCCAGAAGCTGATTGATTCCCAATAATTCTCCAAGAAGGCTGCCTGCTACAACGATGACCAACACCCAGAACACCAGGTTCACACCAGCGACCTGTCTTTTGGGTTCAGTCCCGCCCAGCGAGAAGGCGAGCATAAAGCCACCGGCAACATAGGCAGTGGCGATCCAGAAGATGGCGACTTGCAGGTGCCAGGTCCTCAGGATATTACTGGGAAAGAAGTCGTAAAGGTTGAAGCCGTAAAAACTGCCCGGTTCTGCCCGGCTATGGGCAGCGGCGGCGCCGACCAGAACTTGGAGTAAAAAGAGCAGTGTGACGACAACAAAATATTTGATGGCTGCTCTCTGGCTGATCGAGGTACATCCGGGGAAAAGAAGAGGCCGTACCATGGGAACAATCCCCTTCCAGCCAAGGTAATCGAACTTACCAAAGATGAAGAGAGTGGCCGCTATTCCCGCCAGGAGAGTGATAAGGCTAAGAGCGCTCCATAGGTATGTTGCTGCATCGGGTGTATTGCCTGCCGAGGGATCATATGGAAAATTGTTGGTATAGGAATAGTTGCTGCCGGGTCGCTGTGCCGCCGAAACCCAGGCGGTCCAGGCAAAGAAAGCCGTCAGTTTCCGCAATTCATCAGGGTCGGTCAGATAGGCGGTCTTCAGACCGCCGTTCTTTTCCGGGTCAACGAAATAGGAGGTCCAGCGGGAGATCTGCTTCCGGTAAGATGATGTCTCAGATTCAGTGAAGAGCAGCCTCCCGTTACCGGCATCGTAACGGTTCTCTTTGAGCAGATGCCCAACCCGGCCGGCCAAAGCATCACGTTCGGTGCTTGTAAGACCTGGCAATGAACGGCCATAAACCTTTTGCGACTCTTGTTCCGAAACCTCCGTTGCCAAATCATGCAGATAAGAGGCAGAGAAGTCGGGACCCAGATAGGCACCGTGCCCCCATATGGAGCCATTCTCCATGAGTCCGTACTTCAGGAAGGTTTGCTGACCCTGCAGAATATCTTCCCCGGTGAATATGGTATCTCCCGAGGCATTGACTACATGCGTCGGTATAGGCGGAGCATCCCGGTAAGCCTTATAGGCAATGTAAGTGAGCACGGAAAACCCGATGATAAGAGTGAAAATAACTCCCAGTTTCCACCATGGAGATGTTTCGGAATGGCTATTTCCCTGGTCGGTCACGATCAACTCCTTTCCATGTCGTCTTCCTTGCAATGTATGATGATGGTACTACTGTCCACATTGTATTGAGGGAGCGGTCTGACAACAATCCTAAATAATAATATGGATATTGGAAGGTAGAAACTATGGAAAGATAACATAATGAATGATCAATGCAGTCAAAAGGATTGTCTGTGGAGATCTGATTGTTTGACCTGAGACTGCTTGTCATGAAATGATCATTAAAAAGAATTTGACAAAAGAAACAATGAAGCATTGAATAAGCGCGTCAGCAATGAATGTTAATGGATCGAAACATCATGGAGTCATTAAAAAGGAGGCTTTTATGAAAAAGATGGTATTTTTGAAGTGGGTCATGGTCATGGTCCTGTTGCTGTTGCCGATGACAGTTCTGGCGAGAGACATTTCCCCCATTGTATCTACAGACTGGCTGGAGAAAAACCTGCAAAACCCGAAGGTGGTCATTGTGGATTTACGCAAAGTTGAGGAATACAAGGCCGGTCATATACCGGGGGCTGTTAACGTCTTTTATGGTGTATGGGCTGTCAAGAAAGGGGCTTTACTCAACGAAGTACCGCCATTGGATGATCTGACGGATGTCATTGGCGGCGCCGGGATCGATAAACAATCCTGGGTTGTTCTTGTGGGTAAGACGGAAAAGATTCCCGAACAGTTCGACATGACCCGTGTTGCCTGGACATTGAAGTATGCCGGTGTGGAAAATACGGCCATTCTTAATGGTGGACAGGATCAGTGGGTCAAGGAAAAGAAGTCTTTGTCACAGGATATGGTCAAAGCCAAGGCAAAACCCTTTAAGGCTGATTTGAAGAAGGATCTCTTTGTAGACAAAGCTTTTGTGCTCTCCAAATTAGGCAAGGCTACCATTGTGGACACGCGCGGACCGAACTTCTATGCCGGAAAAGAAAAACTCCCCTTCGTGCCGAAAACCGGTCGTATCAAAGGGTCCGTGAATCTTCCCGTAGCCTGGCTTTATACAAAGGAAGGCTTCTATAAAGACAAGGCCGAGTTGGCATCCCTTGCAGCGAAAGCTGTGGGTGACGATAAAAACAAAGAGTATATCCTCTACTGTGATACGGGCAAGACAGCAACATCCTGGGCCTTTGTGATGACGGAAGTTCTAGGCTATCAAAATGTCAAGGTGTATGATGGCTCGTCCCAGGAATGGCTGGCTGATCCTAATGTTCCGACGGAACCTTAACCGTCTGGGGGAAAAACAAAGACAAAAGCTGCCACCCAGCGTATGCCAGGGTGGCAGCTTTAATAATATGTCTTTGCATGATCAGCATCTGCTATACCGCTTTGCCGGTTTTATTACATCATTACCCAGAGAGGACCTCTTTTTATACTTATGATACTCTCTATTAAAGCCTTTGAATAGATGGTTTAACTTTTGTTTCGGGATACACAGTAACTGTTACGTTATTCAAAGGTCGCCACTGACAGGCCAGCAATTCTTTTTCATCGATGAGCCTTAATTTAACATGGTCGTCCTTTACTTGGTCTATCGGGGACACCTTCCCGGACACAAGCTGCACCCGGCATTTTCCGCATGTTCCCCAGCCGCCGCAGTCAACGGGAAGAAGAATGCCCGCACGAATAGCTGCCTCTGCCAACGTGGTTTCCGGAATAACTTGAACGGTTTTCCCGCTGGGAAGAAATGTGATAGTATGTCGTTCCAATGTCAGAGTTCCCCCTTCATACTTATTTTTTATCTATAGGAAAATCACCCGGATCCCACTTTTCCAAGGGGGGACAACAGATACCTCATTTTATTAAAAAGGGGTATTCTATGTCCGGAATCTTCTCCTTATCATCCTCCCTGCCGTGAAGACAACTGTCCCAAATAAAAGAAGCGAGAGGAGTGCAGCGATCATACCTTCTTCAAGCCACAGCCATGCGAGGCCAACGGCAGGAAAGAGGGCGATCCTCACACTGCTGCCAAGGGCGCTATGCCTGGCGATGACATCTGCAAGAGGAGGTGATACGCGGTAGTACCAGGCAACAAAGGACTCACCGAATGAGGAGGTGAGGAGTATCTTGTCCCTGAACATTCTTAAAACTTCGACATATGGGTGGAAATACGACCCATAGGCGGCAGTAGCTATGAAACAGGGGCCACCCCCTGAAGCTGCCGCCGGCGAGCCGGGCGCCGAGGAATTTGCCATATTTACCGCCAATACCGCGCTGCGGGAAGCATCGGTAAGGACAAACGGGGGATTTGACTGGGTATAATCCGCATATCCGGCCTTTTTGACAGAAACGGTATATGTGCCGGCAGACGGGATTCTTGCAGTATAATTACCTGAATTATCAGTCATTGCAGCCGGTGTTGACTCTGTCGCACCTACCTTTGTTAATGCTATTACCGCATTGGAAATGGCTTCGCCAGTAGCCTGACTTTTCACCGTCCCGGAAATTGTGTAATCGCATGTGACGCTGTCCTTACCGGTCCAGTCGGCCCAGAAGGAATCGTCCGTAACGAAGCCACAGGATTGTTGCGTGCCGCCGGAGTATTGATTGTTCAACCCCACATATACAGTCGGACTTCCGGTTTGAGGTATGGAGGTGAGAAAGCTTGCAAGTGTGCACTCCCCATCAGTGTTACTGGTGCATGCCGTCCGATAAATGCTGTTGTTGTTTCCATTTGTCTGATCCTGGCTGAAGGTCATAAAATCGCCAAGATTAAACGGGGGCGCATGTTCCGACAGTTGACCGGCTAAAAGTGCGGTTATTCTCGCATATCGGTCACCGCTGCTGCTTCCTGTCTTTCCGTAGACGAGATTACCATTGCTGTCATAATTCAGATGCACAAATGATTGTTCAAGATAGTGGTTTGTTTGAGCCAAAACACCATCGGATATAGTGGTCGCCATAACATTGTTCGTTTCGGTATCCGGGGCAATCTCAATGCGGGCAGCCTGAGACTTGTCTGCGATCACAAAGAACTGCGGATGGTAGCCTGAGAAAGAGCTCAGATTATTTATCACATCAGCTACTGAACTGTAAGAGGATAGTATGTGGCTGTTGACACCTGTCCCTGAATCTTCACTCTTGTCCGGAGCTGTTGCACTGATCAGCGCAAGTCCTTTTTCGTTGATACCCATGGAGGGGAATGAACCGTACATGACGGCAAAGTAACGGTATTTCTGTCCGGTTGCCGAAATTATCTTCAATTTACCCGCAGCAATCGTTTGATCTCTGTTTTTTGCAATAATGACACCTGAACCTGAAACCTTGCTTCCGGCAGCTGACCAAAGCGTACAGGCTTGAACCAGGGAATCAGCTACAATGTTAGCGCACAATAAAAGGAGGATGATAATTAAAGACAAAACATGTTTTCGCCATACGCTCATGAAAAGCTCCTTCCCGTGAAATATAGCGTAGATCAATTTTCAACTTTTTAATCGAAATGCCCAAGATGCATGAAACCATCTCCAAATACAGACGTAATCGTCAAAATATGACAATTCTTTAGCGACTCACAGCATATTGTTCATGAGAGAATCCATATTGGATGTTTATAGCTACCAGTTTTCCTACAATTAACCCTCATTGCTATCTTCTTGAGACTTTAATAACTAACTCAACTTTCGCAGGGGCGAAATATTTGTAACATATTGTAATTATTAGTAGTATAGCGTCACAAAGTGTGATATATGAGTTTTGTTCCCCAACAAAATCCCATCAACACACGAGGTGACGCCATGAGCCAGATTATAT
>CAZYDG010000048.1:0-16648 GCA_964645835.1 uncultured Syntrophaceae bacterium | reverse complement strand
GAATTTGACCGAAAATGCTGTTAAATCTATTCATCGGGGTGCATCCTTTCCAGGTTTTGTTTTTTCTTTTGGCGAAGAAAACTTCTACCTGAATCTGTGCACCCTTTTCAATTGCTAATAACTATCTTGGACAGATGTGGGTCTGGATGTGAATAGGATTTTTCCTACTCGTATCAACAGTTGTCATCTTCCGGCGAAATATAGGAGAAATCCCTTGAACCGGAAGGCCAATGCCCCGCTTCACTTTACTCGCTTTGGCTGAAATTTAGTGGTGGATTTACGTGTCTTTGTCTAAATACCAGAAAGCCCTTCCGCTAATTGCAGAAGGGCCTTTGCTGGAGGTTGAAAAGAGATATCTTCAGCTGGTTGGTGAAATACTTATACCCGGATCATAATTGTACCCCTCGCCCGGTTTCGATAGAGAGAGTAGGTCATGAGGCCCAGACCGATGATTATCAACGCCCATTCCGCCGGTTCGGGAGCCGCCGTTACGCTGCCGCCGACAAATTCTTGATTGGTGGTACTCGTCGGTGTATAAATCCGCATCTTGCTGAAGTCGTAGCTTGACGCGTTGATCTTCGTCGAGGCGTCAAGCCAAGCCGCCGAATCTCCGTAAGTGGGCACATTTGGCGTGAACACGCTCCACATGGCAAACTGAATGTCCGCAACCTTTGTCGGATTGATCGACATTTCATACATCAGCCAGCCGACTTGTTGGTATTTTTGCAGGGCATTTGTCTGACTGATAAATTTGGTACCCGAAATATTCGACAATGTAGAAACGAGAACGGTAAACGAACTGGGAACATAGGATGCCGTTGCGAAATCGTCGCAATAATAATTAGCTGTTGTACCGCCATTGATATTTCCGCCGATGGCGCCGACGTAATAGCCGTTGGCCTGGACGACAGGCAGCGTCGTCAGATTCAATGTATCCGCAAAGGCTTGTGAAGCGGCCATGATGGCCAGAATGGCAACGACGAGGATAAATTTTTTCATAAACTTATTGTCTGACATAAAATTCCTCCCTACTTTTTACCTTGAGCCATGGCCTGTGCCAAAGCGTTTTTCAGCGAGCCGGGCGCCAACTGAGCCAAGGCCTTTTGGCCTTCCGCTTCCGCTTCCGGTTTTTTCTTCAATGCGAGAAGCGTCAAGGCTAACCGTGCCCTTGTTTCCGAATGGTCCGGCATCAGCAGCAATGCCTGCCGGAAATAATTCTCGGCCGATATATATTCTCCCATCTTGTAATAATACCAGCCAATGGTATCGCTCATTTCCGGCCAGTTTTTTTCTGCCATCAAGGTTTCGACCAGCTCTTTTGCCTTTTGGGGCGTTCCCATCCGGTCAATGTAGAACCAAGCCAGTTGATTGGCGACCAAAGCATTGTAACGGAATTTTTTCCTCGTTTCAAGGTAATATCTTTCCGTTTCAACATCAACGCCATTCTTTTCATATCTGGCGCCCACATTTAAAGCCATATTGACATCGTTCGGATTAAGGGACAATGCCTGACCATAACTTGCAGCCGCCAATCTGAAATCCTTTTTCAAGAAATAAATATCACCCAATAAATAATGCAAAGACCATGCCTTCGGCTGTTTGAGGAGGCTCTTCTGGACCAGGTCCGTAGCCTCATCAAGGCGGTTCGCGGCTATCAGCGTGTTGGCGAATGCGGTGATGGCTTGGGGATCATTGGGCATATCGTGAAAATATTGACGGTTCATAGTCAAAGCGCCCGCCAGGTCACCTCCCTGGGCCTTTGCCCATGCGATCTTCGTCCGGATAGACTTGACCTTTGGATTGGCGGCAAGGGCCTTTGCATATCGTTCTTCGGCCTTTTTGGGTTGCCCCATCGCCAGGAAGACGTCCCCCGTCTGCAGCAAGGCGATGATGTTGTCGGGTTGAACCTCCAGGACCCGTTCATAGTAGGCGAGGGCCTGGGCGAACTGTTTCTTGTTGAAAAGGATATCGCCCTCCACCAGATGGGGCAAGACGGTTTTTTCCCCCAGTGACATCGCCTTTAATGCATTTTTCTCCGCCATGGGGATCATCCCTTCCTGCCAGTAGAGGCTGGCCAGAATTGTATAAGGGCGTGGGGCCAGGGGAATCATCCTGGCGATCTGATTCAGAACGACGATTGCCTGCTGGCGGTCCCCCGTCAGGATATGGTATTGGAGCTTCAATCCAAGTGTCAGGAGACTATTCGGATATTTTTGCATCATGGCTTCTATCTGGGTTTTGGCTTCGTTGTATCGATCAGTTGCCAGAAGGCACTGTGCATATTGGTAGGCGATAATCTGGATACTGGGTGCCACAGTCATGGCTTTTTTATAATAATCAATGGCCTCCAGGTACTGACCTTTTTTAAAAAGATACTGTCCGTAGTTGTAGTTGGCCTCGACGCTGTTGGGATAGCGGGCCAGGGCTTGCTTGAACAAGGCAACGGCTTGGCCGTCATTACCAGCCCCGAGATAGTACTTGGCCAGGCTGAGGATGCCGTCGGAATTCAAGGATACCGTGTCAAGGCTTCTGACTACCTTGTTGGCCTTTGCCTTTTCGCCTTTCTTGAGGTGCAGATCGGCCAGGTAGGCTGATGCCTTTATTCTGGCTGCCGCTTTGTCACCCGTGGCGGCGGCGCCTGCTTTATTGAGGGCTTCATCGACATTTCCCTGGGCCATGGCTATTTCCGCTTCCAGAAGCAATCCATCCTGAAAATAATCCCCGCCTTTGGTCAGTGCTGCCGCCACATCCTTGGCAGCCTTGTAATCGCCGGCGAGCAGGTAGATCTCGCCCAGCTTCTCCTGGGCTTCATAATAGTCCGGCTTGAGGGCGATGGCTTGGCGAAGTTTATCGTAAGCGCTCTGGATACGCCCCTGGCGCATATAGGCCGTTCCCGCCAGATAATTGGCTTCGGCAATATCGGGATTTCCTGACAGGATCTTAGACAGCTGATTTTGTGCCTCATCGACCTTCCCCTCGTCAAGGAGTGTCTTGACCGTAGCAGATATGGCTTTCCATTCAGCATCACCGATGCGAGTCTTCGTTTCTTTCGCTTCTTTTTCGATCTGCCTGGAAGGTTGCTTCTTGTCGGTTTTCAATAGATCGAAAAGATTCTGGGCGAAGATCACCCCCACAACAATAAGAATGGAAAAAACGATGGCCGCGATTTTCCGCTGCCTCTTCTTCTTATCGATTTCCGTATAAAAATTATCGATGGCGTGAAGATCGTCTTCATGGGATGGAGCTTTCTTTTCTTGAGGTTGTTTCATAATTATACCTTTGTCGTTTTGGTCCACATGGTTAGACGTTATCGATGACAACCCCTATGGCATGATAAAGGGGGTTATGTCAATTATATTACATTTAACAAGACTATCCGGATTTTGTAATGCGTCCGCGGAAAAGCCGTTGCGGAAGTGATGGTCTTCGTGTATTGAAATCAATCGACTTTTAAGGATAATTGCCTATTTGCCCATGAAGAATCAATCTTATCTTTTGCGCAGGCTCCTGGCGCTGATCATTATTTTATTGGTGACCGGTCTTTTCATCCTGGGGTACCATCGCCTCCAATTCGAAGCCGATATCATGGCTTCATTGCCGAAAGAGGACGCCGTACTGGCCGATGCCCATTATGTCATCAGCCATCATCCAATTTATGATCGTGTGGCCGTCGATGTGGCTTATAGCGGAGAAAATTTAGATGCCCTGATGGAAGGGTCCGCCCTTGTCGAGACGGGGATGAAGAACAGTGGTTTGTTTAAAGAGGTCGGGTTTCAACAGATAGGCCAATTGATCCCGGAATTAATGCGTCATGTCGCCGATCATCTCCCAATGCTCTTTAGCGAGGCAGACCTGGAAACGGTTGTCAAACCCCTCCTCGCTCCCGAAGCCGTCCGTCAAATCATTACGGATCAATACGCCACCCTTCAGGATCTGGGCGGTATCGGTCAGATGGGTTTTCTGACCGGCGATCCCCTGGGATTGAGCCGTCAGGTCCTGGCACGACTAGCAGCCCTTTCTCCGGCAAAAGGCGCGAGAATCCATCAGGGACGGCTGCTTTCCGCCAATGGACGGCATGTCCTGATTGTCGCGGAACCCCGGACGCCGGGCATGGACACCCGCGAGGCAGTCCGCATGGAAGCCCTGATGGCGAGTATCGTTAAGGAATTAAAAGACAAGTACGGCCAGGCCGGCGCCTTTACACTGACGCCCGTCGGCGCGTATCGGGCCGCTCTGGACAATGAACGCAGCGCCAAGCGGAATGTAAAGAAAGCAGTCCTGTTTTCAACGGGAGCAATCGCCTTGCTTCTCCTTGTGGGATTTCCCCGGCCGTTGATTGGTCTGTTATCATTGCTCCCTGCCTTTGCCGGGACCATGCTGGCTTATTTTGTCTATTCCCTGATCCATCCGTCAATTTCCCTCATGGCTGTAGGTTTTGGCGGGGCGATCATCTCCTTTACCGTCGATTACGGCATTACCTATCTGCTGTTTCTGGATCAGCGCCATGAGACGCGGGGCATGGAAGCGACAAAGGAGGTGTGGTCTTTGGGCCTACTTGCCATGCTGACAACAGCGGTCAGCTTTGCCTTCCTTTCCCTGAGCGGTTTTCCCGTTCTTAGGGAAATCGGTCAGTTTGCGGCCTTGGGTGTCGTATTTACCTATATCCTGGTACATACTGTCTTTCCGCTGATCTTTCCCGTTGTGCCCCCGGCCAGGCGGAAATCTTTCATCCCCCTCGCGCATTTTGCCGAACGTATCGCCGCGGGTAACGGGATGTGGAAGGTTTACACTGCCCTGGCATTTGGGTTTGTCATGCTCTTGTTCGCAAAACCGGAATTTCGTATCGATCTCAACGCCATGAACGCCGTGAGCGAAGATACGCTTCGCGCGGAGAAACTGATCCGTAACACATGGGGTGATGTCTTTGGCAAGGTCTATCTTCTGGTCGAAGGGCGGGACCGGGATGATTTCCGGCAGAAGAGCGACTCTCTGGCAGCGTTTCTCGCTGAGGAGACGAAGTCGGGCCGGATCTCCCAATCCTTCGTGCCTTCCATGATCTTTCCCGGTGAGGAATTGGCCCGGAGAAATATCGCGGCGTGGCAGCACTTCTGGAACCCCGAGCGGTCCGCGGCGCTTCGGAAAATGCTGGATGAGACGTCCAAGCCCTTGGGTTTTGCATCTGGGGCCTTCAATCCCTTTTATAATCTGATGCACGAGCCAGACCTGAAGGCTGTGGATACGCCCGATCGGTACGCGCCCCTCTTCGGCATTAAGATCAGACCCGACGGGCAGGCACGAACCCAGTTGGTAGCTGTTGTCCCCGGACCGTCTTATGAGGGGGATTCCTTTTACCGCCATGTCACTGCGACGGGCCTGGTAAAGGTCTTCGATCCGGCCCTGTTTTCGAACCATTTGGGGTCTCTCCTACAGTCCGCGTTCATTAAGATGGCGGCCATTGTAGGTCTAATCACCATCCTTACGGCTTTTTTTTATTTCCTCGACTGGCGCCTGACAGTCCTGGGGATCGCACCGACCTTGTTTGCCATCATCTGTACCCTGGGGACCCTGAATCTTCTGGGAGAACCCCTGGGTGTCCCAGTCCTGATGGTGTCCGTCGTTGTCATCGGCATGGGTACGGATTACGCCCTCTACCTTGTTCGGGCCTATCAGCGTTATTTCGATGAAGAAAACCCCTCCCTGGGGCTGATCCGTCTATCCGTTTTTCTTTCCTTTGCCACGACCTTCCTGGGGTTCGGTGTTCTGGCCATTGCTGATAACCCCATGCTCAGAAGCGCGGGCCTCGGCCTGGCCCTGGGGATCGGATACTCCTACGTGGGAGCTGTCATGCTGACGCCGCCACTTCTGAAGCGGGTCTTTGCCCCTGTCATCTTGCCCGATGAGGCCGTGTCACCGGGGGCTGCCGTCCATTTGCGGCGCGCCGTCACCCGCTATCGTCACATGGAAGGATATCCGAGACTCTTTGCCCGCTTCAAGATCCTCCTAGATCCCATGTTTCCCCGCCTGGCGGATTTCGTCAAAAACCCGGAGACAATCATCGATGTAGGGTCCGGCTATGGCGTCCCCGCCGTGTGGCTCCTTGAGCTCTTTCCCAATGCTCGTGTTTATGGTGTCGAACCGGATCGAAAACGGGTCCGTTTTGCCTCACGGGCCATCGGGACCAGGGGTTGCGTGACCTTAGGATCAGCTCCCGATCTGCCGGGCCTTCCCGAGCACGCCGATACGGCCCTGGTCCTCGACATGGTTCACATGCTGACGGATGACGAATTACGTATAACCATCCGGGGTATTTACGAAAAACTCTTCCCTGCCGGGACACTGGTTTTGCGGGCAACAGTGCCTTCTGGAAAAATGATTCATTGGAAACGGTGGATCGAGACGATGAGAATCAAAATGGATGGCGGCATCCCCCACTACCGGTCGGAGACGGAGATCCTGGCCACCCTTGAAGCGAGTGGGTTTCAGGTGACCAACATGGAATGGAGCGCGCCGGGTGAAGAAGAACGATGGTTTATCGCTACGGTGAAGAAACCTGCTCAGAAAGTGATTGCGTCATGAAGGGGGCTCCGGTATGAAAGTGGCAATGGCGACCTACCGACTGTTGACCATCCTTCCCGGGCGCATGGGCCTTTGGATTTTCCGGTTTGCGGCATGGTGGATCACAGCGGGGTTTTTTCTCTTTTCGCCGGGCCGGGTTGCCGTCGGTGTAAAGTTTTACAGGACCCTATTTCCCGAGAGAGGGCACTGGTATCATTTGTGGTGCACGCGTACACAGTTCCATCATTTTACACAAGTCTTCATCGACCGATCCCTTCTCAGTCAGAAGGATAAGATCACTTATACCCATGAGGGATGGGAATATTTGGAAGAGGCCGTTGCAAAGAAGTCCGGCGGTATCCTCGTCATGTCCCATGTAGGAAACTGGGAAGCAGCTTCCCGTCTTCTTCAGGACAAAAGCGGCCATACGCCGGGCATGAAGCTTATGCTGTATCTGGGGGAAAAACACAAGGAGCAGCTTGAGCGTAAACAGAAGGAAGACCTCGTCCAAAACGGTGTCACGATCATCGCTGTTGAGCAGGACGGCGGGTCCCCGGCGGATATTGTTGAAGGGATTAAATTTTTGAGGAACGGGGGGCTTGTGTCCCTTACGGGTGACCGGCTGTGGCGCCGGGATCAACGATCGATTGCCGTTAATTTCTTAGGCCGTGAAGCCCCCATCCCCGAGACACCCTTTATCTTTGCTCTCCTTTCCGGAGCCCCTTTGTTCATCTTCTTTACATACCGAACAGGGAAATACGGGTATCACTTCAAGGTTCTGCCGCCCCAATTTGTGACGGCCAAGGACAGGGGGGATCGCGACGATGCCATCCGCCGGGCTGCCCAATTTTATGCCGACCGGCTCGAAGAAATGGTCCGTGAACAGCCGTTTGAATGGTTTCATTTCGAGCCCTTTATCGAGGAGAAAAAGGGCTCGTGAGAAACGTGCATTATGACCTTGCTGGAAAACTGAAATTCAACGCCTACGCCGATGGGCGCGATGGATAGGAAGATAGATCCCTGCGGGTTCGGGTGGCTTTCCGAGGACCGGCCTGCGCTGTTTTCGGTTGAGGCCGGCGCCGCTGGGGCTCGCGGGGCGGCCGCGCAAATTCGTTGTCACGGCCCTGGTCGGCTTTCGTGTAATCGAAATCCGCCAGTTTCCGGCGTTCGATCTTCTTTCCCATGACATACTCGATGCTTCGGATAAGTGATTCGTCCTCCCGGCTGACGAAGGTCAAGGCATCGCCGGTTTTTGCTGCGCGTCCGGTCCTGCCGATGCGGTGCGTATAAGCGTCCGTCGTATCCGGGATGTCGTAGTTAATGACATGCGAGATCGTCGAGACATCAATGCCCCGGGCCGCAATATCCGTGGCCACGAGAATCTGATATGAACCGTCGCGGAATCCGTTGAGGGCATCCTGGCGTTTGTTCTGAGACAGATTTCCCTGGAGGGACGTTGCCCTGTAACCTGCGCTTTCGAGTTGCTGGCCGATGCGTTTGGCCCGGTGCTTTGTCCGAGTAAAAATCAGAATGGATTCCATATCGGTTTGTTTTAGAAGTGCCATAAGAAGCCCCGTCTTCATGTGTTGCTCAACGGGATAAAGGGCGTGTGATACGGTGTTTAGCGGCGCCTTGTGGCCGACCTGAACGGTGACCGGATTGGTCAGGACGTCGCGGGTCAACTTCCGGATATCATCGGCCATAGTGGCGGAAAACATCAGCGTCTGACGCTTTACGGGCAATTGTTTGATGATCCGTCGGATGTCGGGAAGAAATCCCATATCGAACATCCTATCCGCCTCGTCAATGACCAGGATGTCCAGGCCAGTGAGGTTGATGGTTTTTTGATTCATATGGTCGAGCAACCGACCGGGGCAGGCCACGACGATATCGACGCCGGCGCGGAGCTTATTGATCTGCGGGGTGGCGCTCACACCGCCGTAGACGGTGCAGCTCTTCAGACGCGTGTTGCGGGCCATGATTTTGATGGCTTCATTGATCTGCTCCGCCAGTTCACGCGTAGGCGCTATGATCAGGCTGCGAACCTTACCGCGGGGACCCGGAAGCAGGCGCTCCAGCATCGGCAGGACAAAAGCCGCTGTCTTCCCTGTGCCGGTTTGGGCAAGTCCCATTACATCATGGCCTTCTAAAACCGGTGGGATCGCCTGGGCCTGAATCGGAGTGGGGGTGGTATAGCCTAAGGAATTGACACCTGCGGCTATCTGGGGGTGAAAATTGAACGAACTGAAACTCATTGTACCTTCTTTCTTTGCGACATGATTAAGAAAGCGTCTTGTTCCCCTGTCGCTTTGGGAAAGTACGCCCGGGCGGTTGGATGATCGGAAAACCCTTACGAAGATCCATGCCTCATAGGAAAACAAAATATGCAAAACAGTAGCTGAAGCGAAATGACGGCCGAGGGCTTTCGTGTTAGGAGGACGTTTGGCGGGTACGTAAAGACTCTAACGCGGTTTGGGACAATTACTTCATTACCTGCAAAGGCGTATAAGCTTATTGCGCCGTGTTGTCAATGGTTTTTATTATGTTAGATGGAAAAGACACGATTCCGGCCGGCTTCCTTAGCCTTGTAAAGGGCTTCATCCGCCATGCGCAACAGTGTATCGGGAGAATCGATGTTGCCGCTGAATTCATGCACTCCCAGGCTGACGGTGATCCGGATGACGGCATCACCGAAGTGAAATTTCTTTTCCTCAATGGACTGTCTTATACGCTCTGCCAGGACCAGGGCTGCCTGAATATCCGTTTCTGGAAGAAGACAGCAGAATTCTTCGCCGCCGAAACGCACGAGCATATCCACCTTTCGCAAAATGGGGACGATTGTCTCGCACATCGCCTTTAGGATGAAATCTCCGCATTGGTGGCCGTATGTATCGTTGATCTTCTTGAAGTAATCGATATCGAGCATGAGCAGGCTAAGTGTCCTTGAATAACGGCGATGGCGCTCGAACTCCTCCGAAAGGCGCGTCGTGAGAAACCTTCGGTTGTAGGCACCGGTCAGGCTGTCCTTCAGGTTGATCTCCACCAAAATCTTCTCGTACGCGGCCATCTCCGTCACATCCTGGATAGTGATGCATATCTGGTGTACGGTGTTGTGCTCATCGCGGATGGGATAGGCGGTGCAGCTCTGCTGCATGAACTTGAACTGCGTCGGAAAAGCACCGGTAGGTTTCATGGGGATCAAATACCGGTGAAGTCTTTGCGAGATGAAATAATAATTGCCGAAAGTCACTACCGATTTTATGCTCCGCAGAAACTTGGGATTGTTAAGGTTAGGGAAGACTTCCGTGATCCTGGCGCCGATAATCTTTTCCCGATCGATAGCGGTGTGCATGGACATCCAGTTGTTCCAGTATCGGACGCACAAATCCGTGTCAAGAATAACGACACCCATATTCAGCATGTCCAACACATCTTGATTCGCTATCATTCGTATTGTTTTAAAAAAGCCCGAATGGCCTCTTTCAGCCAGTTAATGGATTCATTGTTTGTGATGATGAAGAGATAGCCCCTGACGTCCTGAACATTAAAGTGAAAGATCGCCTCCATGACAATGACGATGTCTTCCGGGATGTAACCTGCCGATGAAACGTCATAATCGGCCAGATTTCCAACAACGACACGGGGCGGCGAATATGACACGACGTCTCCGAGCAGCTCCGCTACCTTTCCGACACATGCTCCGACGAGAATATTGCCCACCTCCATGAGGGTTTCTTTTTCTAGAACACGAATGGGGTCGGATTCGAAGAGCGCTTTTGCATCTTGATCTTCACCGCTGATAATGGACAAGAGGTTCTTGCCGGCGTTGCCTGAAAATACGAGAAGGGCAACACCTTTGAATTTTGACCAGAAGTTCTGTTCGACGATACTGACCTCACTGTATTCGTGAATCTCCGCCTTGATGTCTTCGATTAGAGAAGCCCGGTTGATAACCTTGATTTTTGGCACGCTCAGAGTAACGTAGATATCGATAACCTGGGCGAGATCGGCAGCGGCGCTGCCGAAACCGATATTCATGATTTCCTGAAGGACATCCCGTTCTTCTTCCAGCAGGATCTGTCGCTTGATGTCGCTCATTCGCTCAGGTCGTCCGGAGGGTAAGGGATTCAATTTTTGCCAGGACGTCAGTCACCAGCTCCTTAGACGGGGGTTTTCGCATTGAGGTGAAGGCCCCCAGGGACATGACCATTTCAATCGTTCTCGGCTGCACATCGGCACTGCAAACGACTATGATCGCCTCCGGTCTTAGGGCTTTCATTTTTTCGAGCGCCTCCACTCCGGTCATGATGGGCATGGTCAGATCGACAAAGGTGACATCCGGGTTGATGGTCTCAAACAGACGCAAACCGCTCAAGCCGTCGCCTGCTTCCTGGATTTCGAAAGCCCGGTCTTTTGGCATGCAACTGCGGAGGATCTTCCTCGCTACAGGGGAATCGTCGATGATGAGGATTTTGTTTATCATACGAGCACCCCTATACATCTTTTAGCGGCGAAGTTCAATCATCTTACATGACAAAAGAAAGCTAATTTTATAAAATACATTCCTTCCTTTTTACTTATGGGTCTCCTAATGGCCCATTAATGGTAGTATTAACCTACTATGAGGCGTCCATTTAATGACCAATACACTCCATTTTGATTGTGGTATACATAGTTTATCTTCTGGAAGTCTAACAGGCTGTTGAAAAACGCCCATCTGCTGCGTTGCGCCGCAAGCTTTGTCAATCGACGTACTTCTGTGTACGCCTCATTCTTCAGCTTTTACGCGCCTTGCATCTGGACATTTTTGAACAGCCTGCCCAAAATCAAGTTTTTCAACAACCTGCTAATGGCGGTCCCTGCGAATGTTAATATTTGAAAGGAATTCCAGATATCATGAGCCGTTTCGGTAAGAATATTCTCTTTGTTATAATTATTTATGCATTAATGGCGGTGCCTGCAGGCGCGGACAAATGGCTGAATGCATCTAAGAATGAAACAACGCCATCAACGTCCCCTTCAAAATTAGCGGATTCCGGTGTGTGGCAGGCGGGTGTCGGCGAGGGCTTTAGGGCTGGCGCCACGGTTTTGGGATTAAATGCCGGTGCTATGTATGGGATGTTGATGTTCGGCAGCAATGAGCGCCATCACCTTGCCCTGGGAAGTCTTTCTTATGGGCGCACAATTGGTGGCGTTAGAGGGGCTAATCGGTGGTATGGCGGCAATTGGGAATTGCGTGGGGAATTATTCGGCGCAGTTCAGGTTGAACCAAATACATCCTGGGTCATTGGCATCGCGCCACACATCCGATATCATTTTATCACAGGTGCTCGTTGGGTTCCATTCATCGATGTCGGCGCCGGGATCTCCTGGACGGATATCAGCGTTCCCGATCTCGGCGGTTCCTTTCAATTCAATCTGCAGGCGGGCGCGGGTTTAAACTGGTTTGTAAAGGATGACCTGGCCGTCAGTATCGAGTGCCGCTATCTCCACCTCTCCTCTTCCGCCATTTCCATGCCCAATAACGGCGTCAATACGCTTGGCGGGCTAGTCGGCTTGAACTGGTTCTATTAGTCCCATGGAAAGGTAATGTAAATTTGGTGTCCCGATAATACACCATCAAATTTCAGCCAAATCGAACGTATGGTAGCAGGGCATTGGTCTTCCGGCTCAAGGATTTTTCCCATTTTTGCATGATGCAGTGACATCACTGATACGAACCGGGAAAAATCCAATTCACCTCCAGACCAATACCCCACTTCTCTTGGAAGCTGTGTCACAACCCGGTTTTGTCATTGCGAGACGCCTCTCAGGCGTCATGGCAATCTAAAAGCAGGATTGCCGCGCTTCGTTCGCAATGACTCTTCAGGTTTCTTAGGAGTTCCCTCTGAGAACGTGGCAATCTCTATGATTTTAATCAGGTGAGAAATGCTCCGGTTGCCTCATTTCCTTGCAAAATGAAATTACGACGTAGCCTATTGGTCGGACTTACATCAAAGTCGTTGGGCTTTGGTGGAAGATTTGGGGTGATATGGCTGCGCGAATCAGGTGCAATAATCTGTGATCGCCGTCCGCATCCTTTGTAGCGCCTCAGCGAGGATGGAACGTGGGCAGGCAAAGTTGAGCCGGACAAAGCCGGGGGCGCCAAAATCAGCGCCATCGGAAAGCCCTACCCCAGCCCTTTCAAAAAAGTGTGCTGGCAGCTCGATCCCTGTCTGCCGGGTATCGATCCAGGCAAGGTAAGTTGCCTCCACATGTGTCATGGACAAGCCGGGCATTTTCCCGACTTCTTCTTTCACAAAATCACGGTTGCCGCGCAAATAACAAATCAGCTTTTGTCGCCATGGCTCGCCATGCAGGTAGGCAGAAGCGGCGGCTGTATAACCCAGGAGATTTACACTCGGGACAATACCCCGCATGGCCCGCTGGAATGTACGGCGCAGCATTGGATCGGTAATGACGGCAAAAGCACACTCCAAGCCGGGAATGTTGAAGGTCTTACTCGGTCCCTGGATGGTTATGGTGTGGAGGGCTGTCTCCCGGGAAAGTGTCGCGATGGGTACATGTCGTATCTTTTCATCGAGGACGAGACCGGCGTGGATTTCATCGGAGATAATAATGAGATTATGACGTAACGCCAAATCGGCAAGCGCGTGCAGCTCTTCTTCATTCCAGATGCGGCCGACGGGATTATGAGGGCTGCAAAACAAAAGCGACCGCGTCCTTGGAGTGATCGCTCGTGTGAGTTCGTCCATGTCCAACCCCCATTTCCCTTCGCTGAGGCGAAGGAAAACCTTGCCGAGAGATCGTTGTGAAAGATCCGGAGCTTTAAGAAAGGGTGGATAGACCGGTGGAAATGTAATTATCTCATCCCCATTATGACCGACGGCACGGCATGCGCCATGGACGCCTGCCATGACGCCGGGAAGCCAAACGAGCCAATCTGCTTCCACGGGCCACCCATACTCGTTCCGCAGGTGCATGCGCACGGCTTCCACAAGTTCCGGCGGTGTATGCGTATAGCCGAAGATTCCATGAGAGACACGTTCATGAAGCGCTTCGATGACGGCCTGAGGGGCGCGGAAATCCATATCCGCCACCCAAAGGGGGATCACATCACGCCCTCCGTACCGGTCCCATTTGGCGCTGGAAGTCCCGCTGCGATCGACGGGAGTGCCGAAATCGTCGGAGAGCCTGTTCACAGATACTTCGTCATTCATGGTCTTTATCTCTTCTCTTTTCGTAGCACTTCCGTTTCTCTTTTTCAAGAAGGTACTATAAGTGTAAAAAAGGTAAAAAATACTATTTTCTGTTTATAAACCACAGGACGAGCGTCATGATTACACTAATGACGATGCTTGTTGTGATGGGAAAATAGAAGGTGAAATTCTTACCCTTGTAGAAGATATCGCCGGGTAGGCGGCCGATCCAGGGAATCTTCCCGGCAAATATCATAAGCAGGCCGATTCCGGCTATGATCAGGCCAATAATGAGGAGAAGTTTTCCAAAGCCGAAAAAATCATTCATCAAACCGGTGCTTCCTTTCAATCATATTGAATTCTTGACTCATCAGCTATTCCTCAGGAATGTCCATTTCAAGTATCGCCGAACTGAGCGATTTTCCATGAATGTCGATTGCAAGTGTGCGCGTGACGCCACCCCCAAGCGCCTTATACATGACAAAGTTCAGGGCACCGATATTGGGAAGTGTATAACGGACGACATCCCCTCCGACGATTTCGGAAAAAAACTCTCTAACCAGTTCAGATGTTACATACTTTTCCAGCAACGGATATTTCGCTGGGTCAAAGGCAATTACCGAAATATTCGATGTGTTGCCTTTATCCCCTGTCCGGGAATGAGCTATTTCCCGTAGCTTCATTCTATAACCTCATAGCTTATGGAATAGTTTACCAGGGAGCGAGGTATGAGTATGGATACCATCGCGACCACTTCCCTGGCAATCTTCCAGGCGCCTGCGCCGCCTGCCGGGCCGTTTGTATACAGGGTCTCTACTTCATTTCCGATGCGGATGGCATCCCTCATATTCTTCGTCCGGCCGGCAACCCTTACCCTGACCTCGTATGGATCATGTCCGGCGGACAGCTTATCCTTATGGAGAGAATTCACACCGATGAGATCATACCGGATCTCATCACATTTGACGCCCGTTAATTTGAGCCTTTCTTCGACAATCTCCAAGGCTGCTTTACCGCGGGCTACTGCTCCGGGACCGCCGTAGCTGATCTGTCCTTCTCCGATGCAGCCGTCAACATAGCCGATGGAAACCTTAAGGGTATCGGTTTTAGGCCTTCCTCTTCCACCCTCGACATACACCTGGTCCTTACCAATCCGGGTCATCCGGACGTCAGTGAAGTCTGCAACGACATCTGGAGTGATATACGAAGATGGATCATGGATTTCGTACAAAAGCTGCTCTTTGCAGGTAGCCAGTGTGACCATCCCGCCTGAGTCCGGGACCTTGGTGACAACAAAGGTGCCGTCCTCCTGAATCTCGGCGATGGGGAACCCAAGCCTGCCAAGTTCAGGCACATTCTTGTACTCCGGATCAGCGAAATACCCGCCTGTGATCTGCCCGGCACACTCGAGCAAGTGGCCCATGACGGTCACCTGACCCATAATATTCCAGTCATCCACATTCCAGCCAAACTCATATATGGCTGGTGCGATAAAGAGAGCCGGATCTGCCACCCGGCCGGTGATAACCACGTCAGCGCCGTTTTTCAGAGCCTCCACGACGCATTGCGCCCCCATGTAAGCATTAGCGGAGACCATCTTGTCTTTAATCGCCGAAGATCTTTCCATGGTCTCTTCGATTAGATAATTACCTTCCTTAATGATGTCCAGTACATCGTCGCCCGTCACAGCGGCTATTTTTAAGCCTTTCATTCCCAATTTTATTGCAGTCTCCTTGATTTTCCCGGCCCCCGCGATGGGGTTGGCAGCCCCCATATTGGTGATAATTTTCACTTTATTCTTCCAGCATTCAGGCAAACACGCTTTCATCCGCTCACCCAGAAGAGAATCAAACCCTGATTTCGGGTCCTTCATTTTCTCATGTTGAGCAATGGCAATAGTCCTCTCCGCCAGGCATTCAAAAACGAGATAATCAATGTCACCTTTTTCAGCCAGTTCTACCGCCGGTTCTATCCGGTCACCCGAATAACCGGCTCCTGAACCAATCCTTATTTTTCTCATGATTCTACCTCATTCACGGGCTTTGCATGAACCAAAAAGTCATTATATTGTTACATGACTGCTATATCTTATGTTAATCAGTGACTTGTCAATCAAAACAATGACCCATGAGATAAAACTGTTGGGGAAGGGTAGTTTGGGTATTGCCCATACTTCCTTGAAGTCAAGTATTTCAATTAACTGCCATTAATGCTATAGTACGATCCTTGATCATTGTTCCTGCTAATGCTGCCTTAACAGGCGAAAACTTGTTTTCATGTGTTTAAAATCAGATCTTTAAGTTGCAAGAGTTTGGAAGACAGTTTTGTCGCATAATTCCAGATAATAACTCTTAGGCAACGGGGACAAGATGGAAGACAACAAGGTTGTAACCAATTTCTGTTATTCCATTTTTGCGTTGGTTGTGATCGCTGGAATTATAATATCCATCGCAATCAAATCATGGTTCCCGATAGTTTTGACTGTGGTAATCATCATTGGTTTTTTTATTATCAGTCTCTCGATTTCTATCATTTATTACGTCGTGTTCTTTCCATTTATTTGGATCATGGAAAAACTCAACACCAAATCAGATAATTCAAATGTCGAAGAGAATAAATGAGCTCGCAGGGTACCCAAACAGGTAATTTTTGTGGACATCCAACCTTTCACATGATATTCAGCACGACTGACAGCTGATTGTAATATTTTTATCAACCAGGTGTATGCCAATATGACCTATATTCTCATATCGTATCATTAGTGTCCGGACGTTTCATCAAATAAATCTAGCTGGTTATAAAATGTAGTATTTTCATGCTTGTAAGGGTAGTTTGTAAATAGTTGAATAAGTGACGTTCTTTCGAATACCGAAACGCTCAGGACCTGTAAAATT